>CAYOBQ010000210.1:1802-15637 GCA_964402225.1 uncultured Nannocystaceae bacterium
GCATGGGTCCCTCCTATGCTCGTCCCCCCGCGATCGTTGCGGGGAAACGAAGCATGACGAACGAAGAGGCGGCCCGCAATCGATGAGTTCATTCGCGTCTCCGAGGCGTCGGTGGAGGCGACACGAGTTTGGCTGAGGGCCTCGTCAGTGGGCAGCGGCCCAGCTCTGGCCGGTGCCGAGATCGACCTTCAGCGGCACCGAGAGCGGGTGGCAACTCTCCATCCGGTCGCGGATGAGATCGCAGGCGGCCTCGAGCTCGTCGGGCGGGGCCTCGAAGAGCAGCTCGTCGTGGATCTGCAGCAGCATCGTGGTGCGCATCCCTCGCCGTCGGAGCTCGGCGTCGATCTGGAGCATCGCGAGCTTGCAGAGATCGGCGGCTGATCCCTGGATCGGTGTGTTCGCTGCGATGCGTTCGCCGTAGGCCTTCGTTTGGGGGTTGCCGGTGGTCAGCTCGGGGATGTAGCGGCGCCGGCCGAGGAGCGTGGTGACGTAGCCGTCGGCGTGGGCCTGGGCGACGGTCGTCTCGACCCACGCCTTCACCCGGCTGTAGCGCTCGAAGTAGCGCTGGATGTAGGCCTTGGCGCGGCTGCGCGGGATGGAGAGGGACTGGCCGAGGGCGGTGGCACCCTGACCGTAGATGGTGGCGAAGTTGACGGTCTTGCCGGTGTCTCGCTGGTCGCGCGTGATGTCTTCGGGGGCGCACTCGAACAGCGCCGCGGCGGTCTGCGTGTGGACGTCTATGTCGTTGGCGAAGGCTTCGATGAGCTGGGGCTCGGAGCAGATGTGGGCGAGCATGCGCAGCTCGATCTGGCTCCAATCGGCGGAGATGAGGGTCCAGCCCTCGCGGGGGATGAAGGCGCGGCGGATGCGCTTGCCGTCCTGCGTGCGGATGGGGGTGCGCTGGAGGTCGGGATCGGTGGTGATGAGGCGACCGGTGGCGCCGGCGGTCTGTTGGAAGGTGCAGTGGACGCGGCCGGTGTCCGGGTTGACGCTCTGACGCAGGACCTCGGTGTAGGTGTTGATGAGCTTGGCGAGGGCGCGCCAGCGAAGGACGAGACCGACGATCTCGTGGGCGTCGCGGATGGGCTCGAGGGCAGCTTGGGCGGTGGAGTAGCCGGTCTTGGTCTTCTTCTTCACGGGGAGCCCGAGCTCGTCGAAGAGGACCGCGCCGAGCTGCTTGGTGGAGCCGATATTGAAGGGGTGGCCGGCGAGGTCGTGGACGCGGGCCTCGATGTCGGCCTTGCGGACGGCGAACTCCGATTGCATGACCGCGAGGTCGTCGGCGTCGACGCGGATGCCGACGCGCTGCATGTCGGCGAGGACGTGGGCCATCGGCAGGCTGTAGTCGAGCATGACCTGGGTCTGTCCCTCACGCTCGAGGGCGGGGGCCAGGACCGGCCATAGCTCGGCGACGGCCGACGCGAGCTGGCAGGCGTAGGCGGCGGTGTCCTCGACGGCACAGGCCGCGATCGTGGTTCGCGACTTGCCGCTCCCCACGAGGCTGTCGAGATCGACGAGGGGCCGGCTCAGATAGCGTCGGCTGACCTTGCCCAAGGTGTGGGGTGGCTCGATGCGTCCCGTGGGATCGATGAGAAAGGAGGCCAGCGCGGTGTCGAACTCGACGCCACGCAGCTCGACGTCGTACCGGCCCAGCAGCGTGAGAAGATCGCGATGGTCGTGGGCGAGCTTGGGGCGATCGGGGTCCTCCAACCAGCGCTTCCATTGGGCCAGCGCGTCGCCGCCCTCGAGGGGGACGTAGCGCGCCCAGCCGTCGGGGCTGGCGATGGCGAGGCCGACCAGCTCTCCGGTCATGGTGGAGGTCTGCTCGCGGAGCGCGACCACGGCGGTGGGCTCGTCGCCGAGTCCGTCGAGGATGGTCGCCAGCTCGGAGGCGTCGGTGACGGCCGCGTGGTCCCCCGCGCTGATCTCGGGCGCGTCGTCGAGCAGGGAGTAGAAGCCGAGCTTGCGGTAGAGGGCGTTGACCTCGGCGGTGTCTGGGGCCGGGACGCGGAGGTCTTCGAGGCCGAGCCCGAGGGGGACGTGGCGATCGATGGTGGCGAGGTCGCGGGAGAGGACCGCCTGTTCTCGAAACTCGCGCAGGTTCTTCTGTTGGCGGCCCTTGAGCTCGTGTGTCGAGTCCAGGAGCGTCGTGAGGTCACCGAAGCGGGCCAGCAGCGTGGCGGCGCCCTTCGCGCCGATGCCCGGGACGCCGGGGATGTTGTCGACCTTGTCCCCGAGCAGCGCCAGGTAGTCGATCATCTGCGAGGGGGGGATGCCCCACTTCTTGCGCGCCAACTCCTCGTCGTAGGTCACGTCGCGCATGGTGTCGACCATGCGGACGTCGGGGCCGATGAGCTGGGCGAAGTCCTTGTCGCCGGAGACGATGCGGACCTCCTGGCCGGCCTCGGTGGCGAGGCGCGTGAGGGTGCCGATCACGTCGTCGGCCTCGTAGCCCGGGACTTGCAGCTTCGGGAAGCGGTGAGCCCCGACGAGGGTGTCGATCCAGGGGAACTGCGCGGTGAGCTCGGCGGGGGTCTTTGTGCGCGTGGCCTTGTACTCGGGGTACATCGCGTCGCGGAAGGTCTTCCCCGGGGCGTCGAAGACGACGGCGCCGTAGGTGGGCGTCCGACCGGCGAAGATCTTGTTGAACATCAGCGCGAACCCGTAGACCGCGTTGGTCTGCAGGCCCTCATCGGAGCGGAACTTGTCTGGAATCGCGAAGTACGCGCGGTAGACCAGCGCGGTGCCATCGACCAGTACGACTCGTTCTTTCGCCATGGGTCCCTCCTCGGCGCGGCGCACCGTACCATGGCGGCCGTCGCGGGGAGGGGAGCGCTCGGGGAGGGTGGACGTTCGCGGGGGGAGGGCACCGTGACCGGGTCGCTGCACCGTTGCTGTCTGCATCCGAAGCGTCGGGCGAGTGAGCGTTGTCGGGAGCGAGGACGAGGCGGTGACGTTCACGCTGGGACAGATCCGCGGTCGCCTGCGCGACCGGGCGGAGGCCTCCGCCGAGGCTGAAGCGCGACGGCGGCCGGAGCTCGCGGAGGAGGCGCACCGGGGGCGGATGGAGGAGGCGGAGGCCAGGCAGAAGGCTCGCCTGGCGAAGACGCGCGCGTCGGCGCGGCGGTGGGGTCGAAGACGATTCGGGTCAACACCTCGAACGGCAGCACGACGCTGGCCGTCGGGTACATCGACGCCTTCGAGTTGGGTGGGGTCGAACTCTCGGGGGGGAGCTGGTGATCTGCCAGACCTGCGCTGCGACGCGCGATGGGCTCCTCGGGGTGGATCTCGTCGGGCGTTTCGGCATCGACGTGGACTTGCAGGCGGGCCGCGTCTTCATGCCCGGCTGCGAGTAGACCCCAGCGTTTACCTGCGACCGATGACCCGCCACGGGCGCCAGGCGTCGTCGCCCTCCGCTCGCAGCTTGGCGATGGTCGCCCGCAGCCGCTCGGACGGGCCGCCGCGCTCCGCGTAGAACGCGCGCACGAACCGCAGGGCCGCCGCGTCGCCGAGGACCTCGTCGCTGGCGACGACCGCGTGCGCCCCCGCCGCGAGGAAGGCCTCGGGCAGCCCGACGACCTCGTTGGCAGCCAGCCTGCGCACCGCGCCGGTCTCGCAGCCGCTGAGCACGACGACGCCGAGCTTGGGGCGCGTCGCGAGGACGTCCGTCAGGGTGAGTCGGGCGCCGCCCGCGAGCTTCAGGTGCGCGGCCCAAGGGTCTTCGGTGTGCAGCACGCCGTGGCCCGCGAAGTGGAGCCAGCGGGCGTCCGCGCCGACGAGGGCCTCTCGGGTCGCGCTGGGGCCGACGCGGGCGCGCGTGGAGAGTGCCTGGGCGACCGCCGCGCCCTCCTCGCGGGCGTGGGGCAGGTCGCTGGTCGGATCGGCCAGGACCAGCGTCGCCTTCCCCGGCGCGTTGGTGGGCGCCAGCAGCAGACCGGCGTACGGCAGGGAGCTCATCCCCAGTCGTTGGCCCCACACCCCGTCGCCGTCGGGGCGGCGTGGGAGGTCGCGGGCGGCCTCGAGTCCGCCGTCGACGACGTAGACGTGCTTCCGGGCGCGCAACCCCTCGAGCCAGGGGGTGACGGGATCGGGGCGCGGGGGCTGGTGGGTGACCTGTCCGGAGGCGAGCTGGAACCCGTGCCAGCCATCGCCGATGCGAACGAAGGCGAGCAGCGCTTCATCGGGGGCGAGCTCCGGGAGCCCCGCGTCCTCCTTGGGCGCCGCGTCCAGATCGAGCACCTCGGTGGCCCGGTCGAAGAGCGCCGCGAGCGCCCGGCGTCTCTTGGCGCGACGGGCTTCCCAGGCCGCGCGCTCGTCGGTGGGCAGGGTGCGCCCCCTCTTGGCGTCGGCCTCGAAGGCCTGGCGGGCGGCGTGGTAGGTGGCGAGGCGCGACGACCAGGTCGACAGGGCCGTGGGGGGGAGCGTCTCGAGGCGGGCGCGGACGGTCATCGCGCGGAGGATGCGGGCGCGGGCGCGGTCGGCGACACTCAGGGCCGCCGCGAGCTCGCCGCGGGCGAGGTGGAGGCGCAGCACGTCGTCGACGAGGCGGCGGCGGTCCGCGAGGAAGGTGGCGCGGGCGTCGTGGGCCCCGGCACGCCGCGAGAGCCGCTCGAGGACAGCCAGCGCCCGGGTCCAGACACGCAGCGCGTTGGTCTCGTCACCGGTGGCGTGGTGGAGGCGGCCGAGACCGTAGAGCGCGCGCCACACGAGATCGTCATCGTCGGTCTCGGCGGCGCGAAGGTAGGCGGCCGAAGCTGCGGAATGCCGATCCGCGGTGAGCTCGAGCTCGGCTGTGACGAGCTCCGCGAAGGCCGATCCGTAGCGATTCAGGCGGGTGGCGCGCGCCCTTTGTAGAGCCAGTCTTGCCTGGGCGTGGTCACCGGCGAGGTGCCAGGTCCAGGCGAGGTTGACGTGGATGGTGCCTGCGTAGGTGTCGCCGCCGGCGCGCAGCGCTGGCTCCATCGCTTCCTCGAACGCTGCACGTACGACGCTGTAGTCACCCTGGACGGCGCCACTCTCGACCGCGCCGAGTCGGACCCAGGCGCGGTTCGAAAGCCACGAGGAGACGAGGGACGCGTCTCCGCTGTTCTTGATGGTGTCGGCGCCGCTCTCCAAGGTGGCGAGGGCTTCGCGATGCCGGCCGAGGGCACGGAGGAGCAGCGCCTTGGATGACTCGAAGCCCGCCGCTTCGGTCGAGTGCCCGAGGCTCCGGGCGGAGTCGATGGCGGTGGTCATGTGTCGGGCGGCTGAGCGGTAGCGCCCGAGCTCCATGTCTGCGAGGGCCTGGTAGTAGGAGGCGAGCCCCAGACCTCGGGTGTCGCCGACGCCGTTGGACAGTCGGCGCGCCTCACCGAGGGCCGCGCGGAACGCGTCGAAGCGGGAACGGGAGAGATCGACGAAGGCAGCCGCTCGAAGTCGGCGGGCGGTTTCCGTCGGCGCGCGGGCCTGACGGGCGGCGTCGCGCCAGGCGATGGAGGCCGCGGCAAGATCGCCGGCTCGTTGGAGCTCGCGGGCTCGTCGGACCGGAGGCGCGACCCCGGGGACGAGGGTCCAGCGGATCCTCCAGCGGGCGACGACGCGACGCCCTCGTCGGATCACGATGCGCGTCGCGTCGGGGACCTCCGTCAGCGCGTGGATCTCGTCGGAGTCGGTGGCGCCGGGGAGCGGGGTCTCCCGGTCGCCCGTCGCGACGACGAGGGCGGGGGCGGGGCCGATGGTGCGCACCGTCGGGAGCCGCTCGCTGTCGAATACGTAGACGAGCTGGTCGCCTTCTCGTTCGATCGCGCGGTAGCCGGCGAGCTCGACGCGGTAGTCGGTCGGTGGCTCGACGGCGCGTTCGCAGCCGAGGAGGCCGAGGAGGAGGAGGAGGGCGCGCACGCGCACCAGAGTACGCCAACCGCGGCGGGCCTATGGAACGATGCGCAGGGTGGAGCTGTTTCGGGCGTAGAGGCCGCCGGTCTTGGCGTTGATGACGAGCGTAGCCTTCGACGAGGCCCAATCGCTGGCGCTGAAGGCGGGGCTGTGAACCGAGGGCGGGAGGGTGATCGTAGCTTTGAACAGGTTCCCGGCGAACCAGGCGGAGTCCGGTACATAGGCGGAGACCGAGGCGTAGGTCTTACCGCCACCGGGCTTGCGAATCTGGACGTAGACCTTCGTCACGACGGCGCCCGCGGGGATGGACGAGGCGAGATCCGCCGTCAGGATGGCGAGGTCTCCCGATCGTTGGATGCTGCAGTCCGGGCACCACGGCTGGCCTGGCTGCGGGCCCAGGGAGCCGATGGAGTAGCGGTCTGGGCTGTCGATCTCGTTGGCGCACAGCGGGAAGCCGCAGTCGTCTGCAAGGGGGACCGGGCAGTCCGTCGTGCCGGGGCCGCAGGCGATGTCGTAGGTCGCGCAGGGGGCGGGGGCGTCGGGCCAGGGGATGTCTGCCTCCTGGAAGATGCAGGTCCCGGGATCCTCCGGGAGGCCGACGCTGGCGAGCTCGTCGGTGCAGTCTTCGAGGAGGCCCGGCAGGAAGAGGCCGAAGGGCTCGGGTTGGCCGGCGCAGCGCAGGATTCGACGGGCGCGGCGGTGGCGGAGGGCCTGCTCGAGTCGGGAGGCGGAGAGGCGGCGGTGCTGCAGGCCGGTGGGGGTGCGGTCGCACATGCGCTCGCCGGTGAGGTAGAGCAAGCGGGCGAGGCGGCGGCGGTTGAGGGGCTGGAGGCCCCGCAGGCCTCGCTCGGCGCGGTCCTCGTTGGCGCCGGCGCGGATGGCGAAGGCCTGGGCGGCGAGGCCGCTGGCGAGGGCCGTCGCGGCGGAGGTGCCCGAGATGGCCTTGGGCAGCGTGAGGAAGGGGGGGTGGTCGGCGCCGCGGGCGCAGGCCGGGGCGACCTCGGTGGCGGGGACGGCGCCGATCCAGTCGCGGGCGTCGACGTAGACGTGCTGGCCGGGGCCGTGGATGGCGGCGTCGCTGAAGGGCACGTTGTGGACGGCGGGTTGCTCGTGGTGGTCGGAGGCGGCGAAGGCGACGGCGATGGACCGCGCGGGTGTGCGGGAGCCGTCGCGGCGGGTGCGGCAGGTCTGCCGGCGGTGCCACTCGGCGGGGTAGAAGACGTCCATTCCCTGGCCGAGGGCGGGGTTGAAGCCGCAGGGGTCGGTGGCCGGGTTGTGGTTCAGCGCCCAGCCGGGGACGTACTCGTAGGGCGCGTCGCTGCGGTTGCCGGCGGCGGCGTGGACGATGGTGGGGGCCTCGCTGTTGTCGCGGCGGCGGGCGGCGTCGAGCAGCCAGCGGACGGACTCGCCCACGGGGTCCTCGACGGTGCTGCACGTGTTGTCGTCGTGGTCGCCGTGGGGCCCCAGCGCGGTGCGGCCGACGAGGACCGAGGGGCGCCCCAACTCCGGGGGCCAACCGGCGCTGATGTTGAGGACGAGCGGCTCGTCGCGGACGTCGGGGTCGTGGAGGGCGCGGTCGAGGGCGCGGGCGAGCTCACCCACCGGGGCGTTGGCGTCGGGGCCGATGGCGGGGAAGAAGTGGAGCATCGCGTCGGGGGCGAGTTGGCGGATGAGGAGCCCCATGGCGCCGGCGTGCCAGTTGGCGTTGTTGGCGTCGTTGGCGCAGACGCCACCAAAGGTCTCGGGGTCGCCGTCGTCGCTGCACGTGCCGCCGAGCAGACCCACCACGACGTCCTCGACGCCGGTGTCGAGGAGCGCGACGTGGACCGGCTCGGCGCCGGGGGTGGGGGGGCCCGGGTCGTGGGGGACAGCGCCCATGCTCCGCAGGTGCCACTTGAGCATGTCGTCGCTGGGGGCGCCCTCGGTCTGGCCCGTGAGGTCGCAGGCGCGGCCGATGTGGAGGGTGTCGGCGAGCTTGGGGTCCTGGCCATCGTCGCCGAGGGCCTGCCGGATCGCTTCGCGGGTGCTGGCGACGACGTCGCACTGGGCCTCTCGATTCATCGCGAGGCGCTCGCCGGCGTCGTGGAAGGAGAGCCGCCAGAAGCGGCGGTGGGCGGCGCCGTAGCCGGCGACCCGGTAGCCGTCGGCCCGGCGGCGTCGGGGGAGCAGGGCCTCGGCGCGGACGTCGGGCTTGATGCCTGGTCCGAACCAGCCCTCGAGGCCGCGGTCCGAGGCCTCGTTGGCGACCATGAGCGCCGCGTCTTCGAGGTTGCCGGCGGCGGCGGCGACGACGCGGTGAAAGCGCGGCGGCACGCGGACGGCCACGGGGACGTCGATGAAGAGCAGGTCGTCTCGGCAACCGCGGCCGGGGGGGACGTCCCCCTGGTTGAGCTGGGCGAAGGCGGGGATGGCGGCCAGGAGCGCACAAGCGGCGAGCGCAGCTCTCATGGGGTCTCCTCGGGGGCGGGGGTCAAGCGGTAGGTCAGGGTAGCGGACAGAATCCGTACACTCCGTGTCGCTTCTGTGATGACTCGCCCTTCGAGGGCGTCGAGAGCACTGGCCTCCCGTGCCAGCGCGACGGAGATCGTGAAAGTGCCGGGCGCGTCGCCGAGGAGCGCACGACCCGCCCCGGTGACCGTGTAGGCCCCCGAGGCGGCTCGAGACAGCGAGGCAGCAGGCAGCGAACGCAGCGCCGCGCCCGGCATCGACACGAACGCCCTCGCCTTCGGCGGCATTCCAGAAAGCGTACGTCGTGGGCGGACGACGACCTCGATCTGGCTCTGGGGCAGGAAGTAGGTGCCCTTCGCCTCGGCGCCGCGGGTGGCGGCGATCCCTCCGAAGGGGCCCGCCAACTCGTAGCTGGGCAACGGGCCGTGGTCTGGGCGCGTGAGCCAGACGCCGAACAGGACCGCCGCCGCCGCCGCGAGGGCGCCGGTCCACGGGGCCACGCGCCGCCGCGGGTGGGCTGGGAGCTCGGCGCGCATCCGCGCCGAGAGATCCGCGGGGACGGGCTCGGCGAGGGCGGCGAGGGTCGCGCGGGCCTCGGGATCGTCGGCGAGCCGGGTGGCGATCGCGTCGGCCTGGGCCGCGTCGAGCGTGCCCGCGCGCCAGGCTTGGAGCAGGCCGACGTCCAGCGGCTCGCGCTCAGCGGGATCGGCGTCGGGGGCGCCGGCCGAGATCAGCTCATCGATGGGGTCTTCGTCCACGCTCATCGCCTCCCCAGGACCTACCGAGGGCGCCGCCCTTCCCTTTTCGTCGTCGCCGCTCATTCGCCGCCCGCCTCGTGCGCGCGCGCGAGCTTTCTTATCTTGTGCTGCCAGTTGTAGACGACCTGTCGAGTTGCCCCCATTCGACGGGCGGCCTCTTCGACGGAGAGGCCGTCGGTGTAGAGCAGGTGCAGCACGACCCGCCCCTTCGGCGGGAGCGCGCCGTCGAGGTGGGCGAACAGCGCTCGCAGCGACTGCCGTTCGATGGCGCTCCTCTCGGGTGAGGCCGCCTTCTCGCCCACGGCGGTCGCCTCTTCCAGCGCCGTCTCCCCGCCGGGGGCCTGCCGCTTCACGGCGTGGTGCTGCTCGACGACGTTCGAGATGAGCTGGCCGGCGACCATCGAGAGGTAGCCGCCGAAGGTCTTGCCCTTAGCGGGGTCGTAGGCCCGGAGTCGCTTCGCGTCGTCGCGCAGCAGGCGGCACCACACCTCGTGCGTCAGGTCATCGGCGTCGAGCCCCGCGAGGCGACGACGCCCGATGTGGCGCAGCACGCGGGCGCGGATGGCTGGAGCGGCTCGTTCGACGAGGGCGCTCCCGGCCTTGGGGTCGCCTTCGAGGGCCGCCCGGACGAGCGCGCGGTCATCGAGGGACGATGGATCGGTCCGCCTTCGGAGCGGCAGGAGGACGCCGAGGAGCGCGAGCCACATGCGCGGGGCATAGCGCATCCGCGCCTCGCCCGCCAAGGGGGCGTTTGCTACCGTGGTCGACGTGAGCGACGCACTCCGACTCCAAGACCACGACGACACGAGCCGCGAGGACCATTTCGTTCAGCTCCACAACGTGTCGTGGGCCGACTACCTGCGGTTCGAGGCGGTTCGGGGTGACATGTCGGCCCCACGGATGACCCTTCTGGACGGAACGTTGGAGTTCACGAGCCCCTCTTTCAACCACGACAGCATCAAGTCGGTGCTGCGGGCCCTCGTCGAGGCTTACTGCTTCGAGCGGGCGCTCCGGTTCCACGCTGTCGGTGCGTGGACTCAGAAGTCCGAGGAGCACGAGCGGGCCGCCGAGCCAGATGAGTGTTTCCTTTTCGGTGAGTTCGAGCGAGAGGTCGATCCGCCACATCTGGCGATCGAGGTCGTGTGGACCCATGGCCCAGTAGACAAGCTCGCTGTCTACAGCGCGGTTGGGATCGGCGAAGTCTGGTACTGGCGGCGGGGACGCATCCACATCCACCTCCTGGAGGGGGGCGCCTACGTCGAGGCCGAGCGCAGCCGGGTGCTCCCCGGCCTCGATGTTCAATCGCTGTGTGAGTATGTGGGCATGGATACCTACGACGCGGTCCTCGCCTTTCGCGAGACGCTCCGCGGCTGACCTCACATGAGGAGGTTCACGTTCACCACGATGGTGTGCGTCTCCTCGTTGCCGCCGCTGTCGACGGCGCGGAGCGTGATCCGGTGCTCCGTGAGGCCCGGGTCGTCCCCCCAGTAGAGCTTGGCCCAGATGGCGCGGCCCTCACCGATGACGAAGTCGACGGGGACGGCCTCCTGGCGGTGGTGCCACTCGAGGCGGACGTCGCCGCCGTCTTCGCGGTCGTTGACCGTGCCGTTGAGGGGGATCACGACGAACCAGCCGTGCTCGTCGCGGGAGTCGGCGTAGAAGGTCGAGCCGGTGCGCGGGTTGGTGATCCGCGGGACCGGCGGCAGGTCGACGGGATCCACCTCGACGGTGAGCTCGATCTCGTCGAAGACGGTGTCCCCGCCGCGGTTGCCCTCGAAGCGCAGCGTGTGGACGCCCAGCGCGAGGCTTCCGGCGCGGATCTCCGCCCGGTGTCCGCGCGCCACCTCGCGCCCATCGACGAGCCACCGGACCTGTCCCTCGCCCAGCACCCGGTCGGGGAGCGAGGCCGGGTCGAAGCTGGTGCCGTCGACCACGATCGGGTTGCTGCGGAAGAACGTCGCGTCGGGGCCCGGGGCGGAGATCTCCACCTCCATCTCCGGCAGGACGACGTCGATCTCGACGGACTCGCAGATCCGCCACCCGGCGCTGTCGATGGCGCAGGCAGTGACCGTGTGGTGGCCCACCGGGACGTCGAAGGTGCTGGTGCTGGCGCCGTCGATGCGGCGGCCGGCGATGAGCCACTCGACCCGCGGCACGCCGTCCTCGAAGTCGTCGACCGCGGCGCCGAGCGGGATGCTGCGCAGGCCGCGCTCCCACCTGGTCCCGTCGCCGGGGCTCACGATGCGCAGCGCGGGGGGGGCGTCGCCACCGAGGGCCTGGCGCACCGCCTCGAAGCAGTCGGCCCAGCGCGGCACGAGCCGGTCGCGGCTGCCGGTGTGGGCCGTGTTCATCAGGACGCGCTCGACGGCGCCCGGGCTCAGGCTCGGATCCGCCGCCAGGACCAGCGCCGCGCACCCCGCGATGTACGGTGACGAGAAGCTGGTGCCGTTGGCCTTCTCCGGTTGCGCCGCGGGTCCGCTGCCGTCGGCGCGCGCGTCGTTGACCCAGGTGGTGAAGGGCCCGAAGATGTCCACCGTGCCGCCGCCGCGCCTGGTGCCGTAGCTCGAGTCCGGGTGGCGCACCGTGGAGTCTTCGACGAGGCCGCCGACGCAGAGCACGTCGTCGAGCTCGCAGGGGATGACCGCCTCGCCCTCCCAGCAGATGAACCAGGCGCAGTCCTCGTCGTCCACGTCCTTTCCGGCGTTGCCCGCCGACGCCACCATCAAGATGCCGCCGCGGCGGACCGCGCGGGCCGCCACGTCGAGCAGCTCCGTGAGCACGAAGCCGATGGCGGGGATGTCCGCGCTGGCGCTGATGTTCACGATGCGCGGCCGGGCGCCCGCGAGGTCCGGGAGGGTGCGGAAGATGAAGCGCAGGTACTCGAAGAAGTCCGGGTTGGGCGTGGGCACCAGCAGCGGATCGATCACCGTGCCGCCGGAGCCCGCGACGCCCAGGCCGTTGTCGGGGATCGCGGCCATCGACGCGGCCACCATCGTCCCGTGCCAGGGGCAGGCGCCGCCGCCGCTGCACGGCCACGGGTTGGCGACGCCGAGGGCGCCACCGAAGAGCCGCGGGGGGGCTAGATCGGCGTTGGCGACGAAGCCGCCGTCCACCACCGCGGCCCGCACCCGGTTGCGGTCCCGGCCCGTCACCTCGAGCATCCGCCACGCCTCGGCGGTGCCGAAGTCCTGGGTGCTGCCGGTGGACATGTAGGCCCAACTGAAGGCGTCTGGGTCCCAGCCGCCGGGGCCCGCCGCGCTCTCGAGGGTGCTGCGCTCGGGGATCGTGTCGCCGGTGACCAGCCAGTTCATCGACAGCGTCGTGGCGTGCTCGGCGGCCTCCTCGGCGGCGATGGCCATCAGCGCCAGCCCGCGCGCGCTGGAGATCTCGTGCTGACCGCGCAGCAGCGGATCGAGCTTGCGCAGGTTGCGGAGGAAGGAGTCGATGTCGGCGAGGTCGGTGTCGACGCGGATCCGGTGGATGGTCGGTGCGCCCTGGACCGCGGGGAGCGTGGCGACGACCCGTCCGCCCCGGCGAAGCAGGAAGGCGTCGAGGGCGGCGCCGTCGACGGACGCGACGATGAGCTCCTCGGCCACGAAGTCGGCGGCGTTGCCGCGGGCGTCGGCGAGTCGGGCCACCTCGCGCGGACCGCCGTTGGGATCGTCGGGATCGGCGATCGCCGGGCGCGCGGGCTGGAGCTGACGGTTGACGGCGACGTCGAGCCGTAGCGGGGCGTCGGGGCCGTTGACGCAGGCGTCGCCGATGCCGTCGCCGTCCTCGTCGGCCTGCTCGCCGTTGGCGATGCCGGGGCAGTTGTCGACCAGGTCCGGGACATCGTCCTCGTCGCCGTCGAGCTCGAGGCAGCCACCGGGGAGGTTGACGGGATCGCCGTTGGGCTGGTCGTCGCCGCCCGCGGGAGGTGCCACGTGGATCGGGAACTCGAGGGCGGCGCTGAGCCCCGCGTCGTCCTCCACCTCGACGCGGAGGTGGTAGGTGCCGGCGTCTTGCGCCGCGAAGTGCGCCGCGCCCTCGTTGGCGTTGAGGGAGAAGCGCGCGTCCGCCGGGGCGCGGGCCGACCAGGACCACGCGAGGCCTTGGCCGTCGAGCTCCTCGGCGAAGGCGCGGGCCATCACTCGCTCGCAGACGCCGACGAACTTGCTGGGCCGCAGCCGCAGATCCTCGATCACCGGCGTGTGGTCGAGCTGCAGGACCACGTCGAGCCCGCCGGTGCCCTCGTCGCCGCAGGGCATCACGAGCACGATCTCGGTGGTCTGCTCGGCGACCACCTCGGCCTCGGCCTCGGCCCTGGCGCAGATCTCGCTGGGGGCTCCGTCCTCACGGAGAGGGGTGGCGACGGCGCGGTAGCGGTCGGGGCGCAACGTCATCAGGACGTCTCCGCCCCGGCGCGTTTGACCCGTCTCGGGGTCGCGCTGGGGGCCCGGCACGACCTCGTGGACCTCGACTCGCTCCCGTCCACGGAAGACCTCCAGACGAACGCTGGTCACGCCGGCAGGCTCCGCCGCCACGAGGCTCGCGCTGAGTGAACCGGTCTCGGGGGGCGCCGGCGCTTCCGCGGGCGAGTCGCACGCCAACATGGCCAGCGCTAGCGCTATGGGGAATCGTCGCATGGTCGGTCCTCCGGTCGTCGCGGCGCCCATCGCGCCGTGTCGCAGGGAGCTACCGGTTCGAGCTCGGTCGTCTTTTTTGGGTGCATATCCCGATTCTGACGGAGGGAGTGTGGAGGGCTTTCAGCACTCA
>CAYOBQ010000211.1:0-15442 GCA_964402225.1 uncultured Nannocystaceae bacterium
CGGCGGCGTCACCCGAGCGCTGCGAGAGGCGGTCGGCGAGGTCGCGCGGGGTTGATGGTCAGCCGAGACGCAGGCGCATCTCGAAGCATGCGCCCGCGCCCTCGACGTCTACGAGGCGCGCCGTGCCGCCGTGATGCTCGGCGACGCTGCGGACGATCGACAGGCCCAGGCCGGTGCCGTCGGCGTGGGCCCGGTCGGTGAAGAAGCGGTCGAAGAGCCGATCGCGGTAGCGCGGATCGACCCCGGGCCCGTGGTCGCGCACGCTGAGCACGGCCTCGTCCTCGTCGCTCGTGACGCGCACCTCGATGGTCGCCTCCTCGGGGCTATGGCGGATGGCGTTCGACAACAGATTGTCGATGGCGCGGCGGACCCACCTCCGATCCCCGACCACCTTGACCGACTCCGCGGTCAGGGCCACCTCGATGGCGCCCGCTTCGAGGCGGTCGGCGTGGGCGGCGACCGCCGCACGGGCCACCTCGTCGAGCGCGAGGACGTCGCCCCCTTCTTGGAGCCCGTGGGCTTCGAGGCGCGCCAGCCCCAGGAGATCCTGGAGCAGGACCTCCAGCCGCTTGCTCGCCTCGTCGATGCGGGCCACGAAGCGGGGGGCGGCGGCGGGATCGTCGATGGCGCCGTCGAGGAGCACCTCGGTGGCGGCTCGGATGGCCGAGACCGGGTTCTTGAGCTCGTGGGAGAGGTCGGCGACGAACTGCTCGATGTGGTGCCGGTCCTCGAGGGAGCGGCGCATGTACTCGAAGGCGTCCGTGAGGCGCCGGACCTCGCGCCCCACGGGCGGCGGCAGCACCGGCGCGCGATCCCCCCGCGCCACCCGCTCGGCGTAGCGGGTCAGGTCCTCGAGAGGGGTGGCCAGGGCGCGGCCCAGGATCACCGCCGCGAAGGCCACCGCCGCCAGCACCAACGCGACCAAGAGCGCGGTGCGCGGCGCGAAGGTGCGCAGGATGGTGACCAGGGCTTCGACGGACGGGCCGTAGTCGATGACGAGGGCGGCCATCTGACTCTGGAGGCGCTCGACGACCCAGACCCCGATAACCCCCGTCGTGACGAGGGAGACGCCGGCGATGGCGAGGAAGAGCTGGAGTCGAACGGAGAAGCCGTGGCGCCGTGAGCGGAGGACGCGCGCGAGCACGAAGGCCGAGCCCAGCACCATCAGGACGGCGCTGAGGATGAGCACCGCCTCGCGTGTGCCGATGAGGTCCATCGCTACCGGTCCGTCAGCCGGTACCCCACGCCGCGCACGGTCTCGATCATCTCCGCGGGCACGCCGACCCCGACCAACTTCTTGCGCAGCGCCTTCACGTGGACGTCGACGGTCCGCTCGGCCACCGCGACATCGGGGCCCCAGACGCGGTCCAGGAGCTGCCCGCGTGGATAGACCCGGCCCGGCGCGCCGACGAAGACAGTGAGAAGGTCGAACTCGGTGCGCGAGAGGTTGAGCAGCGTCCCTCTGGCCCACGCCTCCCGACGATCGGGGTCGACGCGCAAGAGCGGCGCTCCCGACACCGCCGCGGGCGCAGGTGCCACGCGCCGCAGCACGGCGCGGATGCGCGCCACGACCTCCCGGGGCGAGAAGGGCTTGTCGATGTAGTCGTCGGCGCCCATCTCGAGGGCGACCACGTGCTCGACCGGGTCGTCGTGGCTCGACAGGATGATCACCGGCACCTGGCTGCGCTGGCGCAGCGTGCGCAACCAGTCGATCCCGTTGCCGTCGGGGAGCATCAGGTCCAGGACCACGAGGTCATGGTGGCAGGTCTCGAGGCGAGCGTCGGCGTCCGAGAGCGTGGCGGCCGCGTCGGTGTCGAAGCCCGCGCGACCCAGGGCGTAGGCGAGGGTCTCGGTGATGGCGCGCTCGTCGTCGACCAGAAGCACCCGTGGCATGGCCACCGAGTACCACCTTCACCGCTCGGTGTGAATGCGCGCCGTTTGTGTGAATCGCCCCGAGGGCGCCACAATGCGCAATGCGCTACAGCCTACTCCTCGCCTCCCTGGCCCTGCCCGCGTGCGACACCGACCCCTCCGCCGCCGGTGGCGGAGACGTGGCCGTCGCCGACATGGGCAGCCTCGACCAGAGCCTGCCACCGCCGCTCGACGCTGGCCGACACACCGATATGGCCACGCTCGGCGACTTCGGCGACCCGTGCGACGACGGTGACGTTTGTCGATCCGGCTACTGCGTCGACGCCCCGGAGGGCGGGACCGTCTGCACCGAGCGCTGCGCGAACGAGTGTCCGGCGGGCTGGGAATGCAAGCCCATCTCCAACGCCGGGGCCGACACCACCTTCATCTGCGTGGCCGACCTGCCGGACGTGTGCAAGCCGTGCGAGCAGCACCGCGACTGCGACGACAACGCGGACCTCTGCCTGCAGATCGGGCGGCGGACGTACTGCGGAGAGGACTGTAGCGACGACGGCGGCTGCCCCGACGGCTTCGCCTGCGCCGACGTCGAGGTGCAGGGGGCAGACGGCGAGCCGGTCGCGGCGCGGCAATGCGTGCCCGACCACGAGGAGGGTTGCGCGCCTTGCCGGGATGTCGACGGGGATGGCTTCGGCGACGGCGAGGACTGCGCTGGGATCGACTGCGACGACGACGACCCGCACACGTACGAAGGCGCCCCCGAGCGGTGCGATGGGCGCGACAACAACTGCAACGCGGAGCCCGACGAGCCTGAGCACCTCGAGCCTCCCCCGGCGGACCAGGAGTGCTTCGACCGAGGCGTCTGCGCCGGGACGCAGCTTCGTTGCACCGCCCAAGGGTGGCGCTGCGGCTACCCCGACACCTACGAGGACGGCTTCGAGCGCACCTGCGACGGGATCGACAACGACTGCGACGGGCGCACCGACGAGGACTTCGATCTGGCCGGCGACGCCGCGCACTGCGGGGCCTGCAACGCAGCGTGCGAGCTCGACCACGCCGAGGGGCTCTGTTTCGATGGCCGCTGCGAGCTCGGCCCCTGTGATGCCGGCTGGCACAACGCAGACCGCAACGACGGGAACGGCTGCGAGTACGCCTGCAACATCACCCACGACGGCGTCGAGCAATGCGACGGCATCGACAACGACTGCGATGGGCTCTTCGACGAGGAGACGGCGGCGACCTGCGGGGTCGACATCGGCCTGTGCCGCAGCGGGATGCGGGCCTGCGTGGACGGCGTCCTCGGCGCCTGCGAGGGCGAGGTCCCGGCCCAGGACGAGAGCTGCGACGGGTTCGACAACGACTGCGACGACCTGACGGACGAGGACTTCGACCTGGCGCGCGATCCGCTCCATTGCGGGCGCTGCGGCTTCGACTGCGTCCTCGCCGAGGCGGTGCCTCGCTGCGACCAGGGCGTGTGCCGCATCGCGGGGTGCAACAACGGCTTCTGGGACGAAAACGGCCTCAACGACGACGGCTGCGAGTACGCCTGCAACCTCACTAACGAGGGCCTCGAGCGCTGCGACGAGGAGGACAACGACTGCGATGGCGAGATCGACGAGGACACCGACCTCGACGCCGATCCCGCCCACTGCGGGGCCTGCGGCCATGCCTGCGAGTACGCCAACGCCATCGGCCTCTGCGACGCCCGCGTCTGCTCGATGGGTGACTGCCTCCCGGGCTTCTACGACATCGACCGTGACCCCGCCAACGGCTGCGAGTACCAGTGCGACTTCCTCGGTGAGGACGACGACCCGGACCCCGCCTTCGTGGACGCGAACTGCGACGGCGTCGACGGCGAGATCGGTCGCGCGATCTTCGTCGATCCGCTGGGCAACGACCTGAACGGGGGCACCCCGGACGCCCCGGTCGGCACCCTCGCGCGGGCGATGGACCTGGCGCTGGACGCCGAGCCGCCCCGCTACATCATCGCCGGGGACGGCCCCTTCGAGGCCACGCTGACGCTGCGCGCCGGGGTCCACATCCACGGCGGCTATCGCGCGAGCGAGGGGTGGCGACGCGCCCGCGTCTTCGACACGATCATCCGCGGCGAGCGGCGGGGCGTCGTGGCCGATGGCCTGGCGGGTCCGGCGACCCTGGATCTGGTCGTCATCGAGTCCACCACCCGCAACCTGACGGGGGCCAGCAGCTACGCGCTGTGGGTGCGCGGCGGCGACGCCAACCTGACGGTGACGGACTCGAAGATCCGTGCTGGCGATGGGGGCCCGGGTGGGTCCGGCGGGCCGGGCGGGGGTGGCGCCGCCGGGGCGGCCGGCGGGGCCGGCGACAGCGGCTGCGACGAAGGCTTCCTCGGCAGCGGCGGCTGCAACGCGAACGGCGGCGGAGCCGCGCCCGTCGTAGCCTGCGCCCAGGGGGACAGCGGGTCCGGCGGACGCGGCGGCAACGCCGGCACGGGGAGCGGGCACGGCGCCGCAGGCGCGGCCGGCGGTGAAGCGGCGGGGGGCGCCGACGGTGGCGCCGGCGGTGGCGGATCGGCCAACGGACGCCGACGAACGGGCTGCGGCTTCCTCGGCGCCGAGTGCTGCAACGGACAAGACGCCGGCCCCGGCGCCCCAGGCGTCCCCGGACAACGCGGCGCCCAGGGGGCCCACGGCGTCTCCGGCGGCACCATGGGCGTCGGCGGCGCGTTCTACACCCCCGCCTTCGGTCAACTCGGCCTCGTCGGGCTCCCCGGCGGGGGGGGCGGCGGCGGCGGCGGTGGCGGCGGCGGCGACTGCAACCAGCTCTGCTGCAACGACGACGTGGGCGGCGGCGGCGGCGGCGGCGGCTCCGGCGGCTGCGGCGGCACCGGCGGGAACCCCGGAACCGGCGGTGGCGGCTCCTTCGGCGTGTGGCTCGTCGACGCGTCGCCCACCCTGCATCTCCGCGAGATCCGTACCGGCGTCGGCGGTGAGGGCGGCGTAGGCGGCCAGGGCGGTCCCGGCGGCCCCGGCGGGGGCAGCGGCGACGGCGGTGGGGACAACCAATGGTCCGGTCCCGGCGGCGCGGGCGGGCTCGGCGGGCAGGGCGGACAGGGCGGCCACGGTGGCGCCGGCGGCGGCGGCCCCTCCGTCGGAGTCTTCCGCGTCGGCGCCTCGATTCCCGACCTCGACGTCGTCTCCTTCGTGCTGGGCGCCCCGGGCCCCGGCGGTCCCGGCCCCGGCAACCCCGGCGCGGCGGGGGCCCAGGCGGAGGTCCACCCGCCGCTCTGAGGCGCGCGGGCTCTGAGCTCGTGGGACTTGTGCCCGGCGCCGGTTTGAGCGATGCAGACGCATGCTCCGAATCGGCCTGCTCTCCGCGCTCCTCTCGACCCCCACCCTCGCTGGCGAGATCTTCGCCGCCGCCGAGCTCCATGGCTCGATGTTGAGCGACGTCCCCGACGCCTCGGTGTTGCAGAGCACCTTCGGCGGGGGGGCGCGCGGCGGGTATCGCTTCGACAACGGCTGGGGGGCCTACCTCCAGGTCGAGCAGAACCTCTGGTTCGCCGCGGAGTCGTCCGGGGAGTTCGTCGACGGCGCGTGGAACATCGGGCTCGGCGGTGAGCTCGTCTACGCCGACGGCTTCGTCCACACGGCCCTCGCCGTCGGGCCCTCGATCCTGGCGTTCGACACGGTCCTCGACAAGGCGGGCTCGACCGGCGTCTACCTCGACGCCCGCCCCGTCGGGCTCCGCTGGCGACTCCACGAGTGGGTGCTTCTGGGCCTCGACCCGATCACCTTCGCGCTGGTCGCGCCGGTCCTCGAAGGCATCCCGCTGATCCAGATCGAATACCGCACGGCGCTGTACGCAGAGTCGACGTTTTGAGATGGCTCACCCTGCTCTGCCTCACCGCTTCGGCCCACGCCTTCAGCATCTCCAGCGGCTTCACGAGCCCGTGCCACGAGCCGATCACGGGCGCCGCCTACGCCGAATTCCTCCTCGATCTACCGACGCGGGCGATCACCGTCCCCCCCGGTGAGGAGTGGCGGCGGCTCTCGACGTTCATGCTCGACGCCTTCGGGATCGACCCCTCCGAGGTCGACTCCGCACAGCGCTTCCTGCTGGTGAGCCTGGTGGTCGGCGTCCGATCCCCCGACACCGACGGCCACTCCGTCCTCAACCTCCAATCGCTCCGTGAATTGCACGCTGATCCCGACGCCAAGGGGCAGTACGCCCATTGCCTGCGCGGACCCGACGATGACCACAGCGAGGGCAACGCGGCGGCCATCGAGGGCACGCGCGAGGTGATCCGCGAGCTCATCGACCAGGCCGCGACCGCCCTCGCATCGACCCCCGGCGACCAGGTCATCGAGGCCGGCTTCTACCTCGACTTCTACGGCGACATCGACGTCGAGGTCTGGGCGCCGATGTTCTACATCGGGCGAGCCGCCCACGCGCTCCAGGACTGCTTCGCCCACACCATCCGCAGCGACGCCGACGAGCTGCGCAAGGTGGTGCATGTGCTCAACTTCGTCGACGCCATCGCCACCGGCCACGACGAGGACGTCGATGGCCTCGCCCACTCCGACTCGATGGACGACTGCACGACCGACGACACCGCGGACACCGTCGCCGCCGCGACCGCGGCGACCGTGGACCTCTTCATCGCGGCGCGGGACCAGCTCGCGGGCCGCGACGACGAGGCCATCGAACACCTCCTCGACAAATGGGTGACGCTGAAGCCCGGCTGCGACGAGACCAACGACTTCTGCGACAACGCGCGCTGGGAAGCGGTCGTGCGCGACCACCAGACGGGGCCCTACGTCGAGGAGCTCCTGGGCTGCCGAAGCACCCCCGGGCGTCGGCCGGACCTCCCGGCCCTCGCCCTGTTCATCGGCGCCGCGCGGCGTCGACCGCGTCGAGGATCGGGCTGAAATCGAACATCCGTACGACGCCGTCCACGTTGCCCAGGGCCAGCGTCGCCAGATCCCCGGAGAGCGCCACCGACATCAAGATCTCGTCGGTCGCCGTGCTCGAGAGCACCGCTCCATCCTCGGCGTCCCAGGCGGTGACGAGCCCGTTGAGCGTCGCGGCGACCACCCTGCCCGCCGGGAAGACGACGCCCTCGACGGCGTCACTGCCCGCGGACTCGAGCTCGACCGGCTCGGCGTCGCTGCCGGTCGTCCACACGCGAACCGCGCCCCGTCCGAATCCGACGGCGAATTGGTCGCCATCGGGGGAGAAGGCGGCCGCCGTGGCCTCGCGGGGGAGGTCGCTCCAGGTCTTGCGCTCGCCGGTCATGAGATCGACGAGCGTGACCTCGCCCGGGTGCAGCGGGCGGCCACCCGCGACGATGAAGTGCCGGCCGCCGCGGGAGATCGCCACGGCGTTGACCCGCTGGCCGGTGTCGACCTCCTGCACCAACGTCCCGTCGGGCACCGAGCGGACGCGCACGAATCCGTCCCAACCACCGCTGACGAGCAGCCTCCCGTCCTGCGACCACTCCAGCGCCCGCACGACGCCTTCGTGCTCGCTGAACACCGCGAGCTGGTCTCCGCTCTCCGCCTGGAAGACACGCACCGTGCCGTCCGCCCCGCCGCTGGCCACGAAGCGCCGGTCGAAGGACACCCGCGCTACCCGCACGTCGCCTTCGTGGCCGCGGTAGAACTGAACGGGGCGACCCACGCGGCCGAGCTGCCAACGCGCGAGGACCCCCGAGCCGCCCCCGGCGACCACGAAGTCGTCGTCTCCGGTGGGCGGAAACGCCAGGGCGAGCACGCGGGGGGCGACGCTCGACAGCGTGCGGAAGCGGACGTCCTTGACCGGGACGTCGCCACGGACGGCGATCGGCATCGGCGTCGTCTCGCCCCGACGTCCAGCCTCGTCGACGAGGGCCACGCCCGCGAGGCGCAGAGCACGGTCGAAGTCGGCGTCGTCGGAGATCACCCCGCTGATCACGACCTCCCCGGCTTCCACCCGCGCCGGGACGTGGTGGCTCTGGGTGGCGTGGTCGATGGTGAACAGCACGCCGGCCACCTCGTCGGGCCGCTCGAGGGGCGTGATCCGAACCTCGAAGGGCTCACCGACCTGGAGCCGGAGCGGGCTGTAGAAGCTGGCGATGGCTGGCCCGTCTTCGGGGAGCGCGCCCTTGGGGATCAGCGCTCCGCCCTCGAAAGACGTGGCCTCCGTCGCGCGGTCCGCCTGCTTGCGCAGCTCGTCGGCCTCGATGGGCACCGCCGACTCGATCACGCACCCGGTGCACAGAAACGCGAGGAGACAGCTACGCATCGGGGGGCCTCGCGAGCAGCTCGTCGAGCTTGCGAGAGAGCTGCGCGTGCAGATCGGCGTTTTGCGCCGCGAGATCGTCGAGCTTCGCCGTCAGCTCGTCGACCTGCACCTCAAGCTCGTTGTTGTTGTCCATCACCATCTCGTCCACGAGTACCGCGTTGGTGAGGCTCAAGCCCAGCAACCCCCCGCTCACGACGGCGACGATGAAGAAGCCACGCACCATCCACGCCACCCCGCCGCCATGGGTCCGCGCCACGAGGTCCGGCACGTCGAACCAGCCCTCCACGGTGAACACCTTGAAGATGGTGTAGACGCTGAGGAGCGGATCGCCGAAGTGCTCCGGCGAGACCTCGGCGAAGAGATGGGACGCGATCAAGCCGAGCACGAAGTTGTAGAGCATCAGCGCGATGATCAGCGCCACCGACGCGCGCAGCGCGCGCATCACGCCGGCCCACAGCTTCTCCGCGTGGGGGACGAAGCGCAGCACGCGGAGGAAGCGCATCAGCCGGAACCCGCGCAGGACGAGGATCCAGCTCAGATCACTCATCTCCGTGAACACGGTGACGAGCGCCGGAATCGACACGGCCACGATGACGAAGTCGAACCGGTTCATGCTCCGCGACCAGAAGGCGGACCACCCCGAGAGCTTCAGCTTGATGCTGATCTCGGCCAGGAAGTAGACGAGGCACGCGTAGTCCAGCGCCGCCAGGACCGAGGCGAGCTGGCTTCCGCGCACGATCGGGAAGGCGTGCACGAAGAGCACCAGCATGTTGAAGCCGATCACGCCCAGGACGAGACGCTCGTCGACCAGCCGGACCCAACGCGATTGCACCTTCACGGCCACCGACATACGACGCGCGGGCGCTGGGCTCAAGCCCGAGGGCGGGGGCGTCGACTTCTGGGGGCAGATGGAGATCCGCTACCAACTGCTATTCCCCGATGGGAGCGAGGCGCGCGTCGACGTGGAGGTGGACGACGAGACGCTCGATCTGCGGTCTCCGAGACCGTCGGCGGAGCCACCCGAGTGGACCCGCCTCGGCCACCGACGCTGCACGAATTGCCCGCTCGACCCGCGTCGCGCGCCCCACTGCCCGCTCGCGCTGGCCATCGTGCCGCTGGTGGAGGTCACCCGAGACGTCGTCTCCCACACCGCGTGCGTCGCGGCGGTGACGACCCCCGAGCGGACGATCCGCGTGGAGACCACGATGCAGCGGGCGATCGCCTCGCTGATGGGCCTGCTCATCGCCACCAGCGGATGTCCCCATACCCGGCTCTTTCGGCCGATGGCGCGCTTCCACCTCCCGTTCGCTTCGGAGGAGGAGACCATCTACCGAGCGACCTCGATGTATCTGCTGTCGCAGTACTTCGCGGCCCGGGATGGCCACGCCCCAGACCTCGCGATGACCGGCCTGCGCGCGGCCTACCGTGAGATCCACACCGTGAACCGCCACATCGCGGCGCGGCTGAAGGACGTCATCGCCCAGGACGCGTCGGTCAACGCGCTGGTGATCCTGGACCTCTTCTCGAAGGCGCTGCCCGACACGATCGAGGACCAACTCGACGAGATCCGGTACCTGTTCGGCCCTGATCTGGCGGCGGCGGGCTGAGCCGGCTACGGTCGCCGCGTGGTCGCGCTGCTGCTCGCTTCCATTCACGGTGTCGTGCTGGCGCCCCACTACGAGGGCGAGCCCGCGCCCGCGCAGCTCGCAGAGATGGTGGACGAGGTGAGCGCGCTGGGCGCCTCGCACGTGCAGGTGGTCGTCCAATGGGGCCAGACCGACGTCGGCAGCACGCGCATCGAGCCCTACCAATGGGGGACCGACGACGCGACGGTCCGGCGGCTGGTGCGAGACGCCCACCGTCGCGGCCTGAAGGTGATGATCTTCCCCATCGTCCGACTCAAGGCCCTGGGGCCCGGGCGCTGGCGCGGGACGCTTCAGCCCTCGGATCGCGCCGCGTGGTGGGCCGCCTATCAGCGCTTCATTCTGCACTACGCGAGGTTGGCCGAGGACACCGGCGCGGCCCTGCTCTCGGTGGGCAGCGAGCTTGGGTCGATGGAGCACGAGGAGGCCCGCTGGCGCCGTCTCGTGGCGGACGTGCGCGCGATCTATCGGGGGCGACTGGTCTACTCCGCCAATTGGGACCACTACCCGGAGGTGGGCTTCTGGGACGCCCTCGACTATGTCGGGATCAACGCCTACCACCCCATCACCGCCCGCGACGACGCGCCCCAGGCCGAGCTCTCCGCGGCGTGGCGGATGATCCGCGACAAGCTGCTGGTGTGGCTCGCGTTCGTCGACCGCCCGCTGCTGTTCACAGAGGTTGGCTATCCCAGCATCGACGGCGGGGCCCGACGCCCGTACCATCACGGCGCTACCGGTCCGGTCGACCTCGAGGAGCAGCGGCGCGCCTACACGGCCTTCCGCGATGCCTGGCGCGGTCAGGAGCGGCTGGCGGGTGCGTTTTTCTGGATCTGGTCCGGCCCAGGTGGCCCGACCGACAACGGGTACACGCCGCGCGGAAAGCCGGCCGAGCAGGTGCTCCGCGCGTGGTTTCGAGGTCTGTAGGCCCATGAGCGAGGTGAAGCCATTCGACGTCGCCGCCCCGCACCAGATGCTGCTGGGCGAGCTGGCCGTCCAATTCGATCTGTGCACCAAGGCCGATCTCGACCGGGTCCTCGAGGAGCAGGCGAGGGCGCGCTCGGTCGGTGAGTCCACGCCGCTGGGCGAGATGCTGGTGGCCGCCGGGCTCCTCCAGAGCCACCAGCGAGACCACCTCATCGAGCTGCAAGCGTTCCTACGCACCCGACACGTCGACCGCGAGTTCGCCCGGCTGGTGCTGGAGACGGGCTACATCACGGAGGACGAGGTCGACTACGCGTTCAAGGCGCAGGAGGCCGCCTACGAGAAGGACCGGTCGGTGCGCGCCATCGGTGAGCTGCTCGTCGAGTTCGGCTCCATCGACGACGAGCTGCGAGACGAGCTGCTCGAGAAACAGGGCCGGAGCTGAGTCGAACGATGTGGCACGCCCTCGTCCAGCCGGAGCAGCTCGGGCCGATGTCGGAAGCGGAGCTGGTGAAGCTCCACGAGCAGGGGATCGTCACCGGCGAGACGCTGGTGTGGCGCGAGGGGATGGCGGGGTGGCATCCGTTCATGGACACCCCGGAGTTCGAGGACCTCTTCGACGACGACGCGAGCGAGGCGACCGTCGCCGTCGAGGTCGGAGCGATGATGGCCGCGATGGGGGCCGACCCGGACGACGACGACGACGACGACGACGACGGTCCCACGCTCATGCTCGAGGGCGAGGCGCTCACCCACGCGTTCACCGCGGCCAAGCCCAACGAGTATGGCGTCGCCCGAGGCTACGACGGGCCCCTCGACGGCTCCGAGAGCGATGGGGAGCGCACCAGCCTCGCGCCGCCGCCGAGGATGCCGCCCCCGAGGATGCCGCCCCCGAGGATGCCGCCCCCGCCACGCACGCCCCCGCCGGGACCGCCCCCCCCACGCACGCCCCCGCCGGGACCGCCCCCCCCACGCACGCCTCCAGCCCCACCGCCGCCCCTCGAGCAGGCGCCGGCCCCCCCGGTGGAGCGAGTCGTCCACATCGGCGCCCCCGCGGGCCCGCCGGTGTTTCGGGAGGAGACGGGGTCGGTCCCGCTGGCGCCTCCGCCACCCGGGGGCCCGGCCCCCGGCGACACCACGCCAGCGCCGGAGATCCCGGTCGGGCTCGCGGAGATGCTCGAGCCCGAGACGTTGCCGCCGGCGGGCTTCCCCGTGCCGCCGGAGCTCTCGGCGCCACCCGCGGGTCTGCAGAACGCACCGACCCTCGACAAGACCCCCAGCGAAGCGAGGGAGCCGGCGACCCTGCGCAAGGCGGTCGTCGCGGTCGTCCTCCTGGCCCTCGGAGGCGGGGGGGCGCTGGGGGTGCTTTGGTGGCAGAAGCGTCCCCTGCCCCACCCAGCGCCGGTGGCGACGCCAGCCGCCGCCCCCGTGCGGGTGGCCCCCCCCGACGCGGCGGTCGTCGAGGCCCCCGACGCCGCCCCGAAGGTCCGCGTCCCCGACGCGGCGGCGCCGGCTCCAGACGCCGCCGCGATCCCCGACGCCAAGGCCCCGGACGCCAAGGCCCCCGACGCCAACGCGCCGGTGGTCGCGGTCGCCCCGAGGCCGGTCATCAAGCCAAAGCCGAAGCCGGGGCCGAAGCCCGTGAGCAAGCCCAAACCGACGCCCAAACCCGCTGTCACGCCCCCGAAGCCGAAGCCGGCGAACGACCTGCCGACCACCCTCTCCCGCCAGGACATGTTGTCGGTGCTCAACGCCAACCGCGGGCGCCTCAGGACGTGCTTCGGCGAGGGGGCATCGCCCTCCACCATGTCCGTCGCCGTCACCATCTCCCGCACCGGCAAGGTGGGCAGCGCTCGGGTCCTCACCAGCAAGATCCGCCGTGCTCCAGAGACCGCGAAGTGCATCGAGGGCCAGGTGAAGAGCTACGTCTTCAAACCGTTCAATGGCGAGACCATGCGGCTCACCCTTCCGCTGAAGCCGTGACCGCAGCGCCTCGCGCCTGATCCCACGCGGATTCAGTGCTAGCATCGCCCGCTATGTCGATCGCAGTCACCCAGGGCGTCCGAATCGAAGTGCAGTCGCGCTACATCCCGGAGCGCTCGGATCCCGACGATGATTTCTACTTCTTCGCCTACCGCGTCGTGATCTCGAACGAGGGCGGCGCACCGGTCCAGCTCGTCGCGCGCCACTGGATCATCACCGACGGCGACTCCCAGGTGGAGGAGGTCCGCGGGCCGGGCGTGGTCGGTGAGCAGCCGATGCTGCGCGCCGGCGAGTCCTTCGAGTACGTGAGCGCCTGCCCGCTGCGCACCCCGGTGGGCACGATGCACGGGACCTTCCAGATGGTCGGCGCCGACAGCGCCTTCGATGCAGAGATCGCGCCGTTCACCCTGGCATTCCCGAACGCCTTGAACTGAAGAGGTGAGCGCCTACATCGACTGGGTCGTCCGGCATCGGGTCTGGGTCCTGCTCGCCATCCTCGGCATCTCCGGCCTCGCCGGGTGGTCCCTACGCGACGCGGTGATCGCCTCGGAGGCCAAGAAGCTCTTCTTCGGCGACAACCCCGCCTATCACACCTACGTCGAGCGCACGCGGACCTTCGCCAACGACGAGATCATCCTGGTCGGCGTCCGCGTCGACGACCCGTTCGCCCCCGACACGCTGCGCAAGCTCGCGCGGGCCGCCGACGCCATCGAAGGGCAGCCCTTCGTCGCTCGGGTCGACAGCCTCGCTGGCGCCCAGCTCATCCGCGGCTCCGCGGGCCTGCTGCGCGTCGACCGGGTCGCGGAGTTGGTCGACGCCGAGCCCGAGCGCGCGGAGGAGGTCCGCCGCGCGATCGGCGACGACCCGCTCTACCGCGACCTGGTGGTCTCGCCAGATGGGGAGGCCGTGGCCGTCGTCGTCGAGCTGACGGTCGATCCCGCTCGCCGCGCGGAGGAGACCCCCGCGATGCTCGACGCCATCGTCGATGCGGTCACGGCCGCCGGATTCCCGAGCGCCGACGTCTACCCCGCGGGCCTACACGCCGTCTCCGCCGAGTGCATCGCGCTGGCCCGCGAGACCTTGATGGTGCTCACGCCGGTGGTCTTCGGCCTGCTGATGGTGATGGTCTTCATCCTCTTCAAGCGGATGTGGCCGGTGGTCGTGACCGGCGCCGTCGCGCTCCTCGGCACGCTGTGGACGATGGGCTTCGCCATCGCCGTGGATCCCCAGGTCAACATCATGCTGTCCGTCGTGCCGGCGGTCATCCTGATCATCTCCTTTTCGGACGTCGTCCACCTTTGCAGCGCCTATGTGACGCTCATCGGCGACGGGATCGCCCGCGACGAAGCCATCCGGGCCGCCGGTGCCGAGGTCGGGGTCGCCTGTCTGCTCACCTCGGTCACGACGTTCTGCGGATTCGCCGCGATGATGCTCGTACCCACCCCCGTCTTTCGCCACCTCGGCCTGGTCCTGGGGATCGGAGTCGGCGTCGCGCTCCTCATCGCGCTGACCCTCGCGCCGATCCTCTTCTCGCTCTTCCCCACCCCGAGGCCGGCCCCCAAGGGCGCCCGCGCCACCCGCTTCGTGCAGGCCCTCGTCGACGCCTCCTGCCGGCTCTCGACCTCGCGTCCCAAGTCCGTCGTCGCCGGCTTCGTCGCCCTCGCCATCGTCTGCGTGGTGGGGCTCACACAGCTCGAGATCGAGACCCGCATCGTGGACCGGCTCGACGACGACAACCGAATCGCCCTCGCCCAGCGCTTCTTCGACGACCACTTCACCGGCTCCCAGCCCGTCGATCTGGTGCTCACGGCCCGTACCCCAGGCGCGCTGCGAGAGCCCGCCTTCCTCCGCAAGCTCGCCGCGCTCCAAGACGAGCTCTCCGCTCGCCCCCAGGTCGGCCCCGTTCGCTCGTTCGCCGACGTCCTCGCCCGCGTCCACCGCGAGCTCAACCCCGAGGTCGAAGACCTCTCCCGCCTCCCCACCACGCGCCCCATGGTCGCCCAGTACCTGCTCCTCTTCGAGATGGCCGGCGGCGCGGGCCTCGAGCGCCTCACGGACCACGAGGGCACCCGCGCTCGCCTCGCCGTCACCCTCCGCGAGACCGGCTTCCGGACCGTCTCCACCCTCTCACTCGACCTCGCGCAGACCGCCCGAGCCCACCTCGGGCCCGACGTTCAGGTAGACGTCAACAGCCTCATCCACCTCTTCGGGGAGTGGCTCACGGAGATCCTGCGCGGCCAACGACACGGCCTGCTCGCCTCCTCCCTCGTCATCTGCCTGATCATGGTCCTCGGTCTGCGCTCGGTCGTCGCTGGCGTGTGGTCGATGGTCCCCAACCTGCTGCCCTTGTTCACCCTCGGAGCCGTCGTCGCCCTCGTCTACAACCCCGTCGACTCCGACACGCTCACCCTCGGCATGATCGCCCTCGGCATCGGCGTCGACGACACCGTCCACTTCCTCACCCGCCTCCGAATCGAGTCCGCCCGCACCCACGACACCGCCGTCGCCATCGAGCGCACCTTCCACTTCGCCGGCCGCCCGATCGTCCTCACCACCCTCATCCTCGGCATCGGCTTCGCCCCCCTCGCCCTCTCCGACTACTACTCCCTCGCCATCTTCGGCACGCTCCTCCCGATGACCCTCGTCGTCGCCCTCATCGCCGACCTGCTCCTGGTCCCAGCCCTCGTGCAGCTCGGGGTCATCCGCTTCTAGGACGGTGCGGCAGACAAAGCGACCAAGTGATGTGCGTGCCCGCCGGCCGA
>CAYOBQ010000212.1:0-15424 GCA_964402225.1 uncultured Nannocystaceae bacterium
CACATCTATCTGATGTTATTGTATATTCTTGTCGCACCACTGGATCTGCACCCAACTGAAATCCTGATCGGAGATTGAGTGTCCATTATCGTATCGGTTGAGTTGTCGGAGCTCGAAGACCCCAACATCACCGCCGCCCTCTCGCGGCTGCTCATGCTGCTCGGCGACGACGCCCCCGCGGCGAGCGTGGGTGCCCAGCCGACGGTGGGTACCCAGCCGACGGTGGTCGCGCAGCCCTCGCAGGTCGCCGACGCGCCGGACGGGCAGACGCACTACGAGCGCTTCTTGGAGGCGCTCCCGGACAGGTCGCGGCGTTTCGTGGAGCTCGTCTACGCGAAGGGCACGCTGACGATCGACGAGGCGATGGAGGCCCTCGATATCACGATCGCGAAGGCGATCGGCGGGGTGACGGGATCGATCGCGCGGTGGGCGCCGCGCAGCAACGTCGCGGTGCCCTACGTCGCGGTAAAGGTCCGCGGGCGGCGCGCCTGGCGGTGGACCGGGCCCCCCGCCCGGACCATCGAGCACGCCCCCGCCCCCAAGAGCGTCGGTCCGGCGAGACCATTGCCTGCGTATGCCGGTGAGCTGCCCGGGAAGTCCCAGCGGTTCCTGCAGGTCTTGGGCGAGCGCGGCGAGCTGCGCATGCCGGAGGTCCTGAAGCTCTTCAATCTGCCGCGACCGCGCTCCGTTGGGGGCATCATCGAGCCGATCAAGCGGGCGGCAAAGGGCTGCGGCGAGGCGCCCCCCTTCGAGACGAGGGTCGGTGACGACGGTGTCCGGGTCTGGACGCCAGCCACGTGACCATTGAATCCATCCCCTTTCTCTGTTAGACAAGGGATGAAACACGAGTAGCGGGCCGGGGACTCATTTAATGGCGATCAAACTCACGCTCACCAACGCTCAAATGCGGGACCCGCGCATCGCGATGGCGATGACCGATCTCGTGATGGCCCTCGGGAAGGTGAAGGCCAACGCGCCGTCGGGCGTCCCCCTTCGGCCGGCGGCCCCGGTCGCGCCGCCGATCACCTTCGCCGAGTTCGAGGAGGGGCTGCCCGAGCGCTCCCAGCGCTTCCTGTCGCTGCTGCGCGAGCGTGGCACCTTGACAGTCCCGGAGGTCGTCGAGACGCTGGGGCTGTCGAGCCCGAAGGCGGTCGGCGGCATCACCGGCGCCATCGGCCGCTGGGCGCCGGACCGCGGGCTCACCCTCCCCTACAAGGCCATCCGAGTCCGCGGCCAGCGCGCCTGGCGCTGGAACGGCGCGCCGGCCCAGAAGCTCGACCCCGCCCCCGCCCCCGCCCCCGCCCCCGCCCGGACGAAGGCGGCGCCGAAGCCACCGACGGAGCGACGCCCCGCGCCAAAGCCCGCGCGTTGGGACGAGAGCCGCGACAGGTCGGCACCGGAGCAGAAGAAGAGCACGCCACCGGCCCCCGTGCTCACGCGCCCGCGCGACTTCGACGGGCTGCTCGGCGCGCTCCCCGATCTGTCACGGCGCTTCCTCGAGCTCCTCGCCACACAGCGACGCATCGCGATGCCTCGGTTGCTCGAAGAGCTGAAGCTCGCGCGAGCGGCGGCGGTCCAGGAATTGCTACGCCCCATCCGCACGATGGCCGGCGACTACGGCCTCACGGACGTCTACGAGACCGCCACCAACGACGCGGGAGATCGGGTCTTTCTGTGGCCCGGGACGCCGGCCGAGGAGGCGCCGACCAACGTCGCGCCAATGCCGACGGGAGAGCGGCGCACTACCAGCCGGGCGGGGAGCGAGACCGGCTCCGCGTCCGTGATCCCCTTCGAGGACCGCGCCCAGCAGGTAGCGCCCGGCCTGATGCGCCGCCGTCGCAGGAGCGGCTGATCAGATATCCAGGACTTCGGCGTCGGCGGCACGGTTCATCACGAAGTCGTACCGGGCTGACGCGTCCTTTCCCATCAAGTCGCTGATCGTGGCCTCCGTCGCGAGCGCGTCGTCCGGCGCGACGCGAACCTGAAACAGGCGGCGCTGGTCGGGGTCGAGCGTGGTCCTGTAGAGCGTCGCCGCGTTCATCTCGCCGAGCCCCTTGAAGCGCGTGATCTCGGCCTTTCCACGCTTGTCGTGGCGGGCGATGATCTCGTCGCGCTGCTGCTCGTCGGCGGCCCACCAGGTGTTCTGGCCGACGGTGACTCTGAAGAGCGGCGGGTTGGCGATGTAGATATGCCCCCCGTCGATGAGGGCGCGCAGGTACCGGTAGAAGAAGGTGAGCAAGAGGGTGGCGATGTGATGGCCGTCGGAGTCGGCGTCCATCAGCAAGATGATCTTGTGGTAGCGCAGCGCCTCGAGGTTGCAGTCGGCCCCGGTCCCGCAGCCGAGGGCCTTCACGATGTCGGTGAGCTCCTGGTTGGCGAAGACCTTGCGGTCGTTGGCCTGCTCGGCGTTGAGCACCTTCCCCCGCAGCGGCAGGATCGCCTGGGTCTGGCGGTCACGGCCCTGCTTGGCGGTGCCACCGGCGCTGTCACCCTCGACCAGGAAGAGCTCGCTCTCACCGGCGTCGGTGCTGGTGCAGTCGGCGAGCTTGCCCGGGAGGTTGAGGCGGTGACTCACGGGCGACTTGCGGCGGACCGACTGCGCTGCCGAGCGGCTGGCCTGGCGCGCGCGAGCGGACTGGATGATGCGCACGCAGATCGCCTGCGCCAGCGTCTGGTGCGTGTTGAGCCACTGCTCGAGGGCCGGCTTGATGGCACCGGAGACCCATCCGCGGATCTCGGGATTGTTGAGTTTGTCCTTGGTCTGCCCCTGGAACTGGGGCTCGCGGATGAAGAGGTTCACCGCCGAGGTGAGCCCCTCGCGGATGTCCTCGGTGCCGATCGAGACCCCCCTTGGGACCACGTCGTGGGCCTCTAGATAGTCCCGCACGGCCCGGTTGATCGCGTCGCGGAGCCCACCCTCGTGGGTCCCACCATCCCGCGTGGGGATGCCGTTGACGAAGCTGTGCACCACCACGTCGGTGGCCTCGGTCCAGCACAGCGTGACCTCGAGTCGGCCGCCCCCGTCGTCACGCTCGAAGTTGAAGAGCTGATCGACCACCATCCGGCGATTCCGTACCGTCATCAGGTCGCCGATGTACTCGACGATGCCGCCATCGTGACGAAACTCATGGCGACGCTGGTCTGGAGGCGCCGTCTCGTCCCGGAAGACGATGCGCAGGCCCTTGTGCAGGTAGGTCTTCGTCTCCAGTCGGCCAGCGATGAACTTCGCGTCGAAACGCGTGTCGGGGAAGATCTGCGTGTCTGGAGTGAAACGCACCCAGGTCCCGCTCCCCCGCACGTCTCCGGTGGCACAGACGGGGCCCTGGGGCGCGCCGCGGGAGAAGGTCTGCGTCCACAGCTTCCCGTCCCGCTTGACGCGCACCTCGAGGCTGCTGCTCAGAGCATTGACGACGCTGGCGCCGACGCCATGGAGCCCACCGGCCGTGCGGTAGGCGCCCTCCTCGAACTTCCCCCCCGCGTGGAGCACCGTGAAGATGACCTCCAGCGTGCTGCGCCCCTCGCGGTCATCGGGGTGGGCCTCGACCGGGATCCCCCGGCCGTTGTCCTCGACAACGATCGTCTGACCGTCGGCCTCGAGGGAGACGTTGATCGTGCTCGCGTAGCCGTTGATCGCCTCGTCGACGGCGTTGTCGAGGACCTCCCAGACCAGGTGGTGCAGACCGTCTTTGCCTACGCCGCCGATGTACATGCCGGGTCGCTTCCGCACCGGCTCGAGGCCCTTGAGGATCGCGATCTGCTGGGCGCCATACTCGGCGCTACGAGGCGTCGTCTCAGTCATCTTCGCCCTCACCGTCGGCGTCAGCCTCGATCTCGTCGGCGTGCCCCGGCGGCTGGAGCAGCACGACCGGGTACTCGCACCGCACGAGCCTCCCGATCCGGATGACCACCGTGCCCTTCCCACCGCGGCGCACCGGCTTGTAGCTCGTCTCGCGCACGATGAGCTCACGACCGCGGTTGGTGAAGGTCTTGAGGCCACAGCGCTTCTTCCGCGCCAAGGCGAAGCCAAGCACGCGATCGCTGGGCTCGAGCTTGACCGCGTTGACACCACGAACCGCGTTGGCCTTCGCCGGGATGTCGGCGGCGGGGAAGAGCAAGACGCGCCCGCCCTCGGTGGCCAGCGCCACGTTCTCGTCCCCCGCGCAGTAGAGCACGACGGTCGCCTCGTCCCCCCGCGCCAGGCTGATGTAGCGGCGCCCGGACTTGGTGCTCACGTCCGCGTGAGCCGCGAAGGGGAAGCGCACCACCTTGCCGCCCCGAGTCATCGCCACGCCGTGGGGCGGCGGGGGGGCCTCCTCATCGACGGGCGGAAGGAGCTCCGGATCGATCGGCGGATAGAGCTTCGCGTCGCTCGAGCTCACGCCGATGATCCGCTCCCCGTCCTTGAAGTTGAAGGACGCCTGCACCGGGTCGCCGTAGCCCGTCGTCGCCGCGATATCGGCCACCCGCAGCGTGTAGGCGCTGCCGAGCTGGGTGTAGAACGTCACCGTCTGCCGCGTATCCGTCCGCAGCACCCAGCCCACCTCGTCGCCCTCCGGCACCCGGATGGCGGAGACGTCGCTGAACCCCTTCTGGCGCTTGACCCGCCCCTGCCGCGAGACCATCACCCAGGTGCGCTCGCGGACGATATAGGCCTCGGGATCGAAGTCCTGCTGGACCTGGGGCCCGACCAACGCGGTGCGGCGCGGATCGCCGTAGCTGTCGCGCAGCTCGACGAGCTCCTCGCGCACCACGCCCCAGCGCAGCGCGTCGTCGGCGAGCAGCGCCTCGATGCGCGCCGCCTCCTCACGCTTCTCCCGCAGCTCGCGCTCGATCATCAGCAGCTCGAGCTTCGCGAGGCGGTACAGCTTGAGCTCGAGGATCGCGTCGGCCTGCTCGTCGTCGAGATCAAAGCGCGCCATCAGCTTCACGGCGGCGTCGGCCTTGCCTTCGCTGGCGCGGATGATCGCGATCACCTCATCGAGGGCATCGAAGATGATCTCGAGGGCCTCGAGGCGGTGGATCGCCTTGCGCAGCTTCTCGAGGCGGTGGCGCAGGCGCCGCGTGACGATCTCGAGCCGGAAATCCAGGAAGTGCCGCAGGAGCTCCCGCAGGCCGACCCGCTTGGGCGCGCACACCTCCCGGTGCTCGGTGGGCACCAGGCAGGTGAGGTTCACGTGGAAGTTCCCGCTCAACGGGGTGTGCTTGTAGAGGTACGCCATCGCGACCTCGGCCTTGGCGCCCCGCTTCAGCTCGAGCACCACGCGGACGTCGTCGGTGCTCTCATCACGCACGTCGACAATCTGCGGGACCTTCCGCGCGGCGATGAGCGCGCCGATCTTCTCGACGAGCGCCCCTTTGTTGGTGGCGTAGGGGACGCTCGTGAGGATGACGCAGCGCTTCCGGTTGACCACCTCGGTGGTGTACGAGCCGCGCAGCTTCACCGGCCCGTGGCCGGTGAGGTAGATCTGCCGCAGCTCGTCGGCGGAGCTGAGGATCTCACCGCCGGTGGGGAAGTCGGGGGCCTTCACGCAGCTCAGCAGGATGTCGTCGCTGACCTCGGGGTCGTCGACCATCGCCAGGAGCGCGTCGACCACCTCCCGCATGTTGTGGGGCGGGATGTTGGTGGCCATCCCCACCGCGATGCCGGTGGTGCCGTTGACCAATAAGTTGGGGACCTGCGCCGGCAGGACGATGGGCTCGCTGAGCTGCCCGTCGTAGGTCTGCCTGAAGTCGACGGTGCCCTGGCCGAGCTCGCCGAGCAGCTCCTCGGCGACGGCCTGAAGCCGCGCCTCGGTGTAGCGCATCGCCGCGGGGGGATCCCCGTCGATGCTGCCGAAGTTCCCCTGCCCATCGACCAGCGGATAGCGCAGGCTGAAGCTCTGGGCCATCCGCACCATCGCGTCGTAGATCGACTGGTCGCCGTGGGGGTGGTACTTGCCCATCACGTCGCCGACCACGCGCGCGCTCTTGTGGTAGCGCGAGTCGGCGCGGAGCTTCAGGTCGCGGTACATCGCGTACAGGATGCGCCGCTGCACCGGCTTCAAGCCGTCGCGGACGTCGGGCAGCGCCCGACTCGTGATGACGCTGAGCGCGTAGTTCAGGTAGCGCGCCCGCGTGGTCTCGTGCAGCGCGACGATCTCCACGGCCGAGCCGCCACCACCAGCGTCGAAGTCAAAGTCGATCTGCATGCGGCCCGTTAGCACACATGGGAGTACATACTCAACCGTTCAGCACGGTGTAGAGTGCCCTGTGCATCGCTGGGATCTCGTAGGCGGCCTCTTCGTCGTGCTCTTCGTGGGGAGCCTGTGGGCGCTTCTATCCGCCGAGCCAGAGGCCCCTCCGGCGGACGCGCAGCTCCTCGATCCGTCGACGGCCGTGCAGCTCGGAGACGAGTGGCTGGGCCTCTACTTCAAGGGCGAACGCGCGGGCTTGATGCACCTGAAGAAGAGGGCGCGACCCGGCGGCGGCTACCTGTTCTCGATGGAGACCCGCCTGCGGCTGGCGGCGCTCAACAGCGACGCGCAGCTCGAGACGCAGGTCGACGCCGCCCTCGACGCCTCGCTGGCGGTGGAGCGCTTCACCTTCTCGGTGGAGGCGGGCCCGGCGCGCTTCGGCGGTGAGGGCACGGTGGACGGCAAGGTGGTCCAGTTGAAGCTGCGCACCGGCGGAGAGGTCGTCGAGCGGCGCCTCGAGCTCGGGAGCCCCCCGGTGCTGCGCTCAAACCTCGGGCCGCTGTTGAGTCGCGGTGGGCTCGAGCCGGGGACGCGGTTTCGCTACCCCGTCTTCGACCCCCTCACCCAGCGCGAGCAGTCGGTGGAGGTGGAGATCGTGGGCCCAGACACGGTGATCGCCTTCGGGCGCGAGGTGCCGGCGACCCACATCCGCCAGACCGTGAGCGGGCTCGTGCTCGAGGGCTGGATCAACCACCGCGGGGAAATGCTGCGCCAGGAGCTGGGCCTCGGGCTGGTGGCGCGGCGGGAGTCGGAGGAGGAGGCGCGTTGGGGTCTGGCCCAGGCGCGAAGCGGCCGGGCGCAGGCGGATCTGGTGGCGGCGACCATGGTCGAGGTCGACGGACTGCCAGCGCGCACGGACCGGCTCACGACGCTCACGCTGCGGGTCGGCGGCGTGGACCTGAGCGGGTTCGCCCTCGACGATGATCGCCAGCGTCTCGTGGAGGGCCGGTTGACGATCACCCGAGAGACGCCCGGGGTGGGCCTGCCGCTGCCGGTCACCGAGGGCGTGCCCCCCGAGACCCTGACGGGCGACGCCCTGGTCCAGGTGCGGCACCCGCGCATCATCGAGGCCGCGCGAGCGGCAATCGGGCCCGCCAGCGATACGTTGGAGGCGGCTCGGCGCTTGCTTCGCTGGGTCCACGGCCGAGTGGAGCAGCAGATCGTCGTCGGGGTGCCCAGCGCCCTCGAGACGTTGAAGACAGGGGTCGGCGACTGCAACGAGCACGCGACGCTCTTCGCCGCGCTGGCACGTAGCGTGGGGGTGCCGACACGCATCGCCGTGGGCCTCGTCTACCGGGACGGTCGCTTCGGCTACCACGCGTGGAACGAAGTGCGAACGAGGGGCGCCTGGTTGTCGGTCGACCCGACGTGGAACCAGATGCCGGTGGACGTCGGGCACCTGCGCATCATCCACGGTGGGCTGGGGCGCCAGGTCGAGCTCCTGCGGGTGATCGGCCAGCTCGAGCTGGGGGTGGTCGCGCACCAGTAGAAGTCCACGTTGCGCCGGTCGCGGAGGCTGGTCGAGAATGCGGGCGCGAAACGTCTGGGGGGAATCATGTTGTCGACGCGCTCTGGTCTGGTGCTGTTGTGTGCGCTGCTCGCGCCCGCCGCGGGGCTCGGGATGCCCGAGGGGACGAGACAGCTCGGGCACACCCAGGGCATCGAGAGCCACGTCTTCGTCTTCGCGCGCGACGGAGAGACGATCAAGCTCTGCTCCAGCGACGACGGTCGGCAGGAGCCGGACGTCAACGGCGGGATCGCGATCGACGACTCGCCGGGAGCGGCCAACGATCTACGCCACTTCCCCGAGGGGAGCGGTATCGAGCTCCAACGAGAGGGCGCCGAGATCGTGGTCTACGCCCCCAACGCGGCGCGCTGTGGCGCCGAGGGCGATCCCGAGTGCGGGGGCGGGACGAGCTGTCGCGGCGGGCAAGGGGAGCCGGTCGCCGTCGATGAGCGTGGCACCTGCGGCTTCGTGCGCGCCGTCGGCGCCGCGCGGGGGTACTGCAACGCCGCGACCCCGGCGAACCTGTGGAATGAAATCGATGTAGACGTCGAGGGCGACTGGGAGATCGACTTCGTCGGCGAGCAGGAGACGATCACCGCGAGCGGGGCGTCCACGCGCTTCTTCGAGGTCGACGTCGTGGTCAGGGTCGAGGACGCCGACGACGTGCCAATCGACGGGGGGCGCCTCCACTTCGCAAACTGGCGGATCAACTCCCACACCTTCGACTACGGGGCCGACACCGACTTCTTCGTGGTCGCCGACGTGGGGGACGGCGCCCGGGTCTGGGTCATCGACTTCGAGGATCTGCGCGGCTTCCGCTTCCAGATGTTCGCCAACCGCATCGGGCTGGTCGACCACCCTCGCCAGAGCTGGTGCCTGACGGGCGACCCGGACGGGAACCGCGACTGCCTGGACGACCGGCCCTCGGTGCGATTCCGCCGGCAGTACGAGCTCTATCTGAACTACCCCGACCCTGCGCCGGGCGCTCCGGCGGAGGCGGTGATCGAGAACGTCGAGTTCAACGACGAGATCGGGACGATCTCGATCTCGCCGAACGGTGATGGCGAGCAGGACGACGGCGTCTTCAGCTTCGACGTCAACCTCGACGGCAGCTACGAGATCGTCATCGACACCGACGGAAACGGCGAGCTCGACTTGCTGGTCGACCGGGTGCTCGCCGGTGAGGCGCACGCGGGGCCGAACACCGCCGAGTGGGACGGGCGCGACCGCGACGGCGTGGTCGTCGCGCCCGGGGACTACCTGTTCCGAATCATGCTGATCACCGCCGAGACGCACTTCCCGATGATCGACATCGAGAACAACGAGACCGGCTTCACGATCTGGGAGCAGGCGGGGCCGGGGGCCGGCCGGGTGGCGCAGCTCATGTTCTGGGATGACCGGGCGCTGCGACGGGACTTGATCGGGGGCGACGACGTGGCGACGACGCTGCCGGACGGGTCGACGATCCCGCCGGCCGCCCACCAGACGCGGCCCTGGAGGCAGCCGAACATCGATGGGCGCGACATCTCGATGGTCTTCGATACGTGGGTGATCGGGGAGCGGCTCACGGCCGAGCGCGCGAGCTGCGACCGCTGCGAGGCCGACGTCGGCGTGATCACCGTCAACGGGCCGGAGGGCGACGAGGTGCCCGACGACGACGGTGATGGGATCCCCAACGACGTGGAGGACGGCAACGGCAATGGGGTCGTCGATCCGGGGGAGACCGACCCCGCCCTCGAGGACAGCGATGGGGATGGGGTGAAGGACGGAGACGAGGACCGCAACCGCAACGGGCAGCAGGACGACGGGGAGACGAGCCCCGTCGACGCCGACTCCGACGACGATGGGCTCGACGATGGGGTCGAGGACGCAAACCAGGATGGCGTTCGCGACGATGGCGAGACCGATCCGCTCGACGCCGACTCCGACGACGACGGCCTCGACGATGGGGAGGAGGACAGAAACCACAACGGGGTGCGCGACGACGGGGAGACCGATCCGCTCGACGCCGACTCCGACGACGACGCGCTCGAGGATGGCGCCGAGGTCAACGCGGCGAACGGCACCGACCCCAACGACGCGGACTCCGACGACGACGGGCTCGAGGATGGGCAGGAGGTCAACGGGGCCAACGCGACGGATCCGAACCTGGCCGACACCGACGGCGACGGCATCAACGACGGCGACGAGGACCGCAATCGCAACGGGGCGGTGGACGACGGCGAGACCGATCCGACGGTCGCCGACAGCGACGAGGACGGGATCGAAGACGGCGACGAGGACCGCAACGCCAACGGCGTCGTGGACGACGGCGAGAGCGATCCGCTGGACCCCGACTCCGACGACGACGGGCTGCTCGACGGCGTGGAGGACCGCAACCACGACGGCGTGCTGGATGCCGACGAGTCGTCGCCGGTGAGCGGGGACACCGACGCCGACGGAATCCCCGACAACGTGGAGGACGCGAACGGCGACGGAGTTCGCGATCCGACGGAGACCCACCCCAACGACGCCGACAGCGACGACGATGGGCTCGACGACGGCGTCGAGGACGCCGACCAGGATGGACAGTTCGAGCGCGACGACGGCGAGACGGATCCTCGAGACGCCGACACCGACAATGGTGGAGAGCCCGACGGGTCGGAGGTGGCGGCCGGACGCAACCCGCTCAACGGGGTGGACGACAACGGGGGGGACCTCGACGACGACGGCGACGGGCTCACGAACGCGCGGGAGGCGGAGCTTGGGACCGACCCGAACAACCCGGACAGTGACGGGGACGGGATCGAGGACGGCGTGGAGGATGGCGCTGGCTACAACCCGCTGAGCGAGGACAGCGATGGCGACGGGCTGCGCGACGGGAGCGAAGACGCGAACCTCGACGGGATGCTCGATCCTGGGGAGTCGTCACCGACGGAGACGGACACCGACGGGGACGGGCTCGATGACCTCGGTGAGTCGATGCAGGACAGCGATCCGCAGAACCCCGACACCGACGAGGACGGGCTCGGCGATCTCGGGGAGTCGATGGCGGGCTCGGATCCACGAAACCCTGACACGGACGGCGGGGGGGAGCTCGACGGGACCGATCCCGACCCGATCAACCCCACCGACGATGACCAGGACCACGACGGGCTGACGTCGGTGGTCGAGATGATTTGGGGCAGCGACCCGGAGAACCCCGACAGCGATGGGGATGGGCGGCCGGACGGGGAGGAAGACCGCAACGGCGATGGCGTGCTCGACGACGACGAGACCGATCCGACCGATGAGGACACCGACGACGATGGGTTGCTCGATCCGGTCGAGGACGCGGACGGGGACGGGGTGGTGGACCGAGGCGAGACCAACGCGCGGGAGCCCGACACCGACGGGGACGGCGTCCCCGATGGGGCCGAGGACCGAAACGGGAACGGGGAGCAGGATGAGGGTGAGTGGGATCCGCTCGATGCCGACAGCGACGACGATGGGCTCGAGGACGGCCAGGAGGACGCCAACAGGGATGGGCGCTACGAGGAGGGGGTGGAGACCAACCCGCTGAGCGCGGACACCGACGGTGATGGCGTGCTCGATGGATCCGAGGACAGCAACCTCAACGGGATGGTGGATCTCGACGAGACGGATCCGCGGGTGCCGGACAACCGGTTCGCGGGGGATGCCGGCGTCGGGGACGGCGGCCCGCAGGAGGTCGCCGGACGCTCGCTCTTCGATGGATGCGCGCAGGCGCCCGGACCTCGCTCTGGCGGTTGGTCGTTGCTGCTGCTGCTGCTGGGTCTGCGGCGGCGTCGGTAGGCGTGCTCGCGCGGGAGGTCGCGCACCGCGTCGCCGTCGATGGGTGGGCGTTGGCCGTGCAGTCGTTTCCGGCGGCGGGCGAGCCGCTGGGGGTAGCGGTCGCGGGGCACGCCATGATGTGCGACCAGCGCACGCTCGACCGACCGCGGGGGGCCGGTTTGGCCAGCGCGCTGGCCGCGGCGGGGCTTCACACCTACACCTTCGACGTCCGCGGACACGGGCAGAGTGGACCCAATCCGGCGAACGGTGGGCGCTACAGCTACGAGGACGTGGTCGAGGGCGATGTCCCGGCGATGGTGCGCTGGGCGCGCGGGCGGCACCCGGATCTCCCGCTGGCGATGGTGGGGCACAGCCTGGTGGGGCACGCGGCGTTGCTGCTGCTGGGACAGCGGCCGGAGACGGAGGTGGACGCGGTGGTGGCGTTCGCGCCGAACCTGTGGGCACGGGAGCTGGAGCCGGACGCTCGCATCTGGTGGCGCAAGCGAGCGACGACGGAGGTGTGGGCCGGGGTGGCCCGGACTTGGGGCTACTTCCCGGCGCGGCGGCTCGGGTTGGGGACCGACGACTGCGCGCTCGACTACGTGCTCGACTTCGCGCGCTTCGCTCGGGGCGGCGTTCGGCGCGCCCGGGACGGCGCCGACTACCTCGACGGCCTGCGCAACGTGCGGCCACCCGTGCGGGCCTTCGTTGGGGCTCGCGACGCGCTCTTCTGCCGCCCCGCCTCATGCGCCCGTTTCCTCGCGAACGTGCCACGGCACGAGCTGTCGGTGGTGCCGGGCGCCGACCACATGTCGCTGGTGGTCGACGCGGCCCATCGCGACACCTGGGAGATAGCGGCGCGGTGGATCCTGGAGCGGTTCAGGGGTGACGAGCCGTGATCACCGTGCGGATGCCGCCGCGGACGTTGAAGTCGCCTTCGACCTCGAGGCTGCGCGGCTTCAGGAGGGCGACGAGGTCATCGCAGATGCGGTTCGTGACCGCCTCGTGGAAGTGCCCCTCGTCGCGGAAGCTCCACAGGTAGAGCTTCAGCGACTTCAACTCGACGCAGAGCTGGTCAGGCACGTAGCGAATGCGGATCGCGGCGAAGTCCGGCTGGCCGGTCATCGGGCACACACACGTGAACTCGGGGCAGTCGAAGCGGATCTCGTAGTCCCGCTCCGGCTTCGGGTTCGGGAAGGTCTGGAGATCTTTGGTGGGGGCGCTCGGCATCGGCGGCTGGTAGCACCTGGTGAGCGTATTCCGCAAGAGACCGTCCCACAATCGCCGGTTGTTGGCCCCCCACCTCCGCCGTATTGTCCCACGCACGACACAGGAGTTCTCCAAAATGTTGCGATTCGTCACGCTGTTGGCCGCCTGTCTCGCGGTCCCCGTGGCCGCCAACGCGGCCGACGCCTACAAGATCGATCCGGTCCACAGCCAGGTGCTGTTCACCACGACCTACTTCGGCCACTCGCACTTCACGGGTCGCTTCAACGGCTTTGGGGGCAGCGTCACGGAGGGCAGCGCGCTCTCCATCGAGATCGCCATCGACTCCGTGGACACCGCGATCGCGAAGCGCGATGGACACCTGAAGAGCCCAGACTTCTTCAACGCCAAGCAGTTCCCAAAGGCCACCTTCGAGAGCAAGGCGTGGAAGTCGACGGGCGCCAACACCTGGGACGTGACGGGGGCCTTCACCCTCCGGGGCAAGACGCAGCAGGTCACGGTGAAGCTGACGAAGGTGGGCGCCGGCAAGGATCCCAAGGGCAACGACCGCATTGGCTACGACGCAGAGCTCACGATCGACCGGCACGACTTCGGCGTCGACTACGGCAAGGGCGGCCTCGGAGCCAAGGTCCAGATCAAGGTCCAGATCACCAGCGTCAAGCAAGGCTGATCTCCGGTGGATGGCGCCCTCCGCTTCCTCGGTGAGATGGCGCTCTTCGCCGTCGTCGTCCCCATGACCGTGACCACGGTGGTCGCCCTCGTCGGCCGCCGGCTCGGACGTGACACGGGCGGCGTCGGGCTCCTCCTCGGGATCCTGGGCGCCGGCGTCGGCATCCTCGGCTGGCCGCTCCCGCCCCACGACGCGCATCACTGGGTATTGCTCGCGGCGGTGGCCGCGGGTGTGGGCGGTGAGCTCCTGCGTCGGATCCACGGGAGTCGTCCGTTGCTCTGGGTCGGCGCGCTGGGCGCGCTGCTCCTGTCGATCTTCGCCTGGCGGCTGCTCGCCCCGCTCGCGGGCATGTGGGACGCCGGTGTGATGGCGCCGATCGCCCGCACGGCGTGGATCGTCGAGCCCCTCGCCTGGGCCCTCGTGGCGTGGCTGGCGGTCGACCACGCCGAACGCCACGCGCCGCGCCCGGCGGTGCTCACCGCCCTGGTCGTGGCCTTCACGGCCGGCGCCGCCGTGGCGGCGATCGGGGAGAGCGCGCGCATCGGCCAGACCCTCGGCGCGTGCGCCGCCGCCTGTGGCGCGTTGGCCTTGGTGACCTGGCGCTACGGAGACGTCACGTTGGGCCACGGAGGCGTCGCCGTCGCCTGCCTCACCTTCCCGCTGCTCGTGGTCTACGCCCACTTCTACGCGGAGGCGCCACATCCCGGCGCGGGGCTCGCCCTGGTGATCCCGATCACCGCCCTCGCCGGCGTCGGGGCCGCGTCAACGCTCCGGGGCGTGCTTCGGGTCCTGCTCCTCGCGGCGATCCCCGCGGCCCTTGCGGGCTATCTTGCTGCCCAGGCCGACGCCGCCAAAACCTCGGAATCAAAGCCGAAGTCCGACTGGGAACAGGACGCCGCCGACATGTACGACATGTACTGAGCGACGCGCTGAGCGAGAAATCCTCGCGGCCGGATAACTTTTTTCTCAAGTCCCCGCACGAGCCGACGATGGCGTGGGTGGGCGGTCGTTCGTAGGCAAAAAAACCACGGCGTGAATCGCGGTGCTACCAACACCGCACCCTCGTCGTGCGCCATGCGCGTTGTGCAACCTCCTCGACCCACACGCACCATCGACGCGCCGGACGACCGCCGACCCATTCCCCCCTCGAGCCCCCTTCGAGACTCGAGAGTGGTCCGGCCTCGAGCGCTACTCGACCGGGAAGCCCAGCACCGTCGCACCCGCTGACTCGAAGAGCAGGCAGAGGCTGTAGGCGTCCGCCGAGCCGTTCCCGTCGGAGTCGATGTCGGGGGTCAGAAGCAGCGGCACCAGGCCACGGAACTCCTCGGGCACCACGACCAGCGCGGCGTCGAGATCCTCCTGGCTGATCTGACCCGCGATGACCCCACCCTGGATGCTCAGCCCGTCGGCGGCGACCGACGATCGACCCGTGATGATGGTGTTGGTGAGCTGCAACTCGAGTTGCAAATCCATCACCGGGAGGTTGAGCACGAAGTTGTCCGGCCCCGCCTGCATGTCGCCCGCGTTGGTCACCGCGTCGAAGGAGATCAGCGCCTCACCGTTCTCGTCGACCGCCTCGGGATCCACCTCGAAGATGCCCGCCTCGATCTCCTCACCGGTGAGCAGCGCGAGCAGAAAGTTGCCGTCCGTTCCGGGGGCCGCGAGGCCGACCGCGACGGGGAGCAGGGTGAGCGAGCCGCTGTTGATCGAGTCCTGCATCGGGCCGTTCGCGAAGCCGGCGAGGGCCGCGAAGCTGTTGTCCGGGACCCCGTCGTTGGTGAGGTCAGCGCAGCCCGGCGCGTTGGCACCGGCGATCGAGGCCGTGTGGATGTGCCCGCCGGTACCTTCACCCTCGCCTTCGCCCTCGCCCTCGCCCTCCCCTTCGCCTTCTCCCTCTCCCTCGCCCTCTCCTTCGCCCTCTCCCTCTCCCTCACCCTCTCCCTCGCCTTCGCCCTCGCCTTCTCCCTCGCCCTCTCCCTCCTCGCCCTCTCCTTCTTCGCCCTCTCCCTCCTCACC
>CAYOBQ010000213.1:0-15107 GCA_964402225.1 uncultured Nannocystaceae bacterium
AGATTTCGGAGGTCGCAGCGTAATCAAGCTGTCCGGCAAATCGGGGCAAGACCACCAGGCTTGATGGACCCCTCGCTTCACGGGGCGCGGACGCGGACGACGGTCATCATCCCTTCGCCGACGTGGGGGAGGAGGTGGCAGTGGGCCATCCAGTCACCGGGGTTGTCGGCGATGAAGCGGGCGCGGAGGGTGTCGCGGATGCGGAGGTTCCAGGTGTCGGCGATCGTCCGGTCGCGGGGGGGCTCGCCGTTGACGGAGAGCACCTCGAAGTGGTGGCCGTGCAGATGGAAGGGGTGCTCCGTGGGGGAGAGGTTGCGAACCTCGAAGACCACCTCCGCGCCGTGGTCCACCTCGTGGACCGTGACGTCGGGGAATCGCTCGCCGTTGATGCGCCAGTCGCCGGTGCGGTCGGAGCCGGCGAGGGCGTAGAGCAGGTCGGTGTGGGGCACGTCGGCGCTGGGGGCGGTGCCATCGAAGGGCCAGGCGAGCGCCTCCGGGGCCGGCGCTTCGCCGTCGATCTCCACGTCGAGGAGGGGGAGCGGTTCGCCGTGGGCGGCCCCGCCGTTGAGGCTGTAGGGCGCCGTGCTCACGGTGAACCGCTCGGCGAGGCGCCATTCGAACTCGGCGCGTTGGCCGGGCGCGAGCACGACGCGTTCGGGGCTCCGCGGCGCGGGCAACAGGCCCTGCTCACCGGCGATCTGGTACAGCCCGGGCCACTCGAGGGCGAGGTAGCCGACGTTGCTGGCGTTGAGGACGCGGACGCGGGTGTTCTCGCCGGCGTGGCCGCTCCAGGTGGCGGGGGTGGGCTGACCATTGACCAGCCAGCGGGGGGCGCGCGTCGCGCGACCGTGTCCGTGGCGGGGGAAGGGGTCCTGGTGCTCGGCGGCGGTGTCGAAGACCAGCAGCAGCTCCGGGGCGGGCGGATCGGCGGGACCCTCGACGATGAGCATGCCGTAGAGGCCGGCGTCGACCTGCCGCTCGGTGTCGAAGTGCGGGTGGTACCAGAAGGTGCCGGGTCGCTGGACGGGGAAGGTGTAGACCCTCTCCTCGCCGGGACCGACGGGCTCGGCCATCCAGGTGACGCCGTCCATCTCCCAGGGGACGGCGAGCCCGTGCCAGTGCAGCGTGGTCGGGGCGTCGAGGCCGTTTGTGAGCGTGACCACGAGGGTGTCGCCGACTCGGGCGCGGATCACGGGCCCGGGGTTGAGGCCGTTGTAGGCGTAGCGGAAGTCGTCGCCCTGTTGGACGGCGGCGCGGAGCTGCACGCTGACGACGTCGGGGGCGGGCTCGGTGTCCTCGGCGTCCGGGGGCGAGGCGAGCTGGCCGTGGGCGACGGCGGCGCACAGCAGCAGCGCGACGTACTTCATCGTCGGGCCTCCACCATCAGGACGTCGTCATCGGGCCAGCCGAGACCCGGCGGGGCGGCCCGATAGAGCAGGCGTGCGCGGATCTCCGGCTCGGCGCAGGTCGTCGCGAAGACGTGGCTCGAGGTCCACGCGGCCTGGGGCATGAGCCGGTTGTCGGAGCGCACGTCGGTGGCCAGGTAGTGGGGGACCATCGCGCGCCCCCCCCGGTCTGTCATCACGCGCGCGAACGCGAAGCCCGGGGCGCCAGCGCGCGCGCCTTCACCGCGTACGAGCCAGGCCGTCTCTCCCTCGGGGAGCGGGCCGCTGAAGCGCGCGACGCCCTCTTCTACAGCGACGACGGTGGCCTCGCCGGTGATCCGCGTTACAGGCAGGCCCTTGGCCTCGGGCGATCGGCCGTCGAAGGCGCCGAAGGCCGGGTAGTCGTGCCACCCCTCGCGTCGGACCACGCGGACGCGGTCGCCGGGCTGCGCGTCCGGCCAGCGGCTCCAATCCTCCCCGGCGCCCTTCTCGGCGACGGCGCCCGCCCAGCCCGGCAGGGCGTCACCGCCCACCGCTGGGAGCGGCGCGTCGCAGCGGGCGTCGACCACCAGCAACATCGAGCGCAGCGGCTCGCCGGTTGGGATCGCGTGGCCTGCCGCGACGTTTCTGACCGTGACCTCGGCGTGGACCCGGCCGTCACGCACCTCGCTGCGAACGAAGACGGCGGCGGCGAGCTCGAGCATCCGCGACCAGCGGGCGGTCGGCCCGACCCACTGGTGGCGACGCACCGATCCGGGTGGCCGGTACCAGCCCCCGGGGAGGCCGACGTCCGCCAGGGGGAAGCGCTGGAGGTCGGCGCCGTTGGCCACGCTCGGGTCGGGTGGCATGTGGCAGTCCGGGCAACCCGCGGAGTCGGCGAGCACGCCGGCCTTCCACTCGCTGTAGGTGCTGTGCACGGGGAGGCGGCCGTCGGGCCAGCGGTCGCGATCGACGACCGCGCCGGGGACCAGGACCGGCTGGTCGTATTCGTGGCAGCCCGCGCAGATGCGTCCGTCGCGGAAATGGTCCCGCTGGACGCTGCCCATCCGAGGGTTGGGGGAGTCGTGGGACGGGCCGAAGGTGATCGGCAGAAAGCCCCCGGCGCCGAGGCTCGGAGAGGCCATCTCGCTGGGCCGGTGGAGCACCAGGCGCCCGGCCACCCCCGGGGCGGTGGACTCGAGATCGACGCGCTCGACCCGGTGGCAGACGTCGCAATGGACGCCGGCCTCGAGGGCGAGGCCCTCGGCCTCGTCGAGGTCGCGGCCACCGAGACGTCCGTTGATCCCAGGCGCGTGGCAGTCGGCGCAGCCCCCTGTCTCGCCGGGGGCCGCGGCCTTCAAGGCGCCGTAGATCTCGCGCACGCGGGGGTTGGTGGCGGAGCTGCGGTGGGGCGACCGATGCCAGTCGTCGTTGATGGTCTGGTGACAGTGGCCGCATTGGGCGGTGGTCTGGCGGCGCTCGGGGGTGCCGGGATCGCTGAAGAAGTAGTCCGCGTTGTCGGGTCCGAACCGGCTCAGCTCGATGACCACGGGCTGCGCCACGGGCGGCCGAACCCGCTTGGCACGGATGCGGGCGTCGGGTCGCGAGGCGACGACCCACACCTGGCCGGGGCTCTCGAGATCGATCGGGAGCGTCGCCGTCCCGCGGGCGTCCGTCCGGCGCGTAGTCTGGGTCCCACCCTGCATGACCAGCGTGTCGGCGGAGGGCTCGCCATCGACCAGGACGAGCACCTCCACCTCCGTCGGCCACTCGAGGCTCGCGTCGGGGCCCACGGGAGCGTCCGGCGCGCTGTCTCGGGGGCCCGCGTCCGGGGGCCCGGCGTCGGTCGGCGCGCCCATGTCGAAGCTGGCCGAGTCGGTCTGGCCCGCGTCGGGCGTGGGGTCGCTGGCCGTGCCGTCGTCGCAGGCGAGCAGCCCAAGGAGCAGGAGCGGCCATCGCATCTGCTATCTCCTCCGCGCGCACAAGACGAGGCAGAGGACCCAGAGCGGTGGGGCCCCCGGGGTCGCCCGGCAGCCGCCCTCGGAGCGCGCCTGCGAGGTGGCCCCCGGCGCGGCGCCCAGGCGAGGCCCGTCGGGATCGACGTCGTTCCGGGCGTCGACGGCCTGAAGGAGATCCGGGCCGGCGTCGCGGGGCGTCGGCGCGCGTGCGTCGGGCGCGGGCGCGTCCGGTGCGCGATCGAAGCGCACCTCCCCGAGGTGGACGGCGCCGCCGAGCACCAGGCGGATCTGCTCGATTCGGCCCACCCAGCCGGGCGCCCCGCCGAGCTCGGCGACCCCGTCGCGCAGGGGCCTCGAACGTTGGGCCTCGAAGCCCTGGCCGGCGGCGCGCCACCAGACGTGTCCTTCGGCCCCGACGTGCAGCGCGTCGAATTGGTCGGCGTCGATGGGGGCGTAGGGGCTCTCCACGGTGGGGGCCTCCCCCCCCGCCTCGATGCGCAGGCCCTCGTCGGCGGACAGCGAGGCCACGTCGCCAACCGCCCGCCAGCCTTCGAGCAGCTCGGGATCGCCGCCCCGCCACGTCCAGCGATGCGGATCGTAGACGTCGATCTCGGTCAGCAGTCGGAGGTCGCCGCCGTTGAAGCGCTGCCCCTCGTTGCGCCGCGGTTCGTCCTCCCAGGTGGGCTTGTCATACAGCCCGTCGATCTGCCGGACCCACGCGCGCACGGTCGCCGGGCCGCCCGTCGGGACGCTGTAGCGCGCTCCGCGCAGGGTGAATGAGACGCGGCGCGTCTGGCCCGCTTCGATGGGCCCCACGTCCAGGCGCTGCGCGCCGCCGTCGGGCTCGCGCGGCACGTCGTCCACCGCGACCGCGTCCGCCGCCAGCAGCCCGCCGGGTAGATCCACCGCGAGGGCGACCTCGTGGGCCGTGGCGCCGCCGGTGTTGTGGAGCTCGACTGTGAGGCGCATCCGCTGGCCGACATACAGGTCGAAGAGGTCGCGGCTGCGTCCCTCGCGTACGAAGTCGGCGCAGTCGAAGGTGCCCTCCGGATCGGCGCACGGCTGCGGATCGACGCGCGCAAGCCGTTGCCTCAGCTCGACGCGCGCGCCGGGGGGCTCGGGCCGACTCACGCTGGCCCCGGGGAAGTAGTGCTCGACCATCCAGACGTAGTCGCGGTCCCGTTGCGTGGCCCAGCGCTGGGTCCCCCACTGGCACATCCCGCGCCCGTGTCCCCGTCGCTCGAGCCCGGTGCACAGGGGCTCGGACACCCCGAACTCCGTCGGGTCGCCGTTCTCCGCCGAATACTCCGACGGGATGAAGACCCCGTCGCGGACGATGCCCTGGCCGCGCGTCGCCTCCACGGCGGCGTCCCCCCGCGCGTCGCGATCGTCGCGGTAGACCTGGCTGCGCGTCGTGTCGTCGAGATCCGCGCAGCGGTACTTCCCGCCCCGCTCAATCCAGCCCCAGGCGTACCCGCGCGCGGCGACGGCCCCCGCGTTGAGGCTCTCGGGGTGCCAGGACGGGATCCACTCGTGGGGCACCACCCCGCGCACGTATTCCTCGAGCGGGAGCACATCGACCCGCCCGCTACACGACTGGTCGTCACGCTCATCGCCGCGGCGGTAGAGGCGGATCGTCTCGGGGGGGACGACCGCGCCCTTGGCCCGGCCGGAGACGAGCGCCGCCTCCCGCGGGGACAGCGTCAGGCGCCGGTCGAGGCGGAGGTAGGCCCGCGCGCGGTCCGTGAGATCAGGGTCGTCGAGTCGGTCGGTGTCGCGCCGCAGCCCTAGCCGTCGGCGCACCCGGGCCGCGTCGGCGACCAGCGGCCACAGGCGCACCGGCGTCCCGAGCTGGGTCTCGCGGGTCCCGTAGCCGACGGCTTCCGTCGCCAGCCACCGGAAGCCGGGGGGCACCTCGACGCGGAAGCGCCCTTCGTCGTCGGTGGTCGCCGCGCGCAGGGTGCCGACCACGCGGACGACGGCGTTGGCGAGGGGGGCCCCCCCGGCGTCGTCGCTGACCGTCCCCTCATAGGGCGCGCCGTGGGCGACGACGGCGAGGAGCCAGGCGGTGAGGAGGCGGGACCTCTTCACAGCTCGAAGACGCGGAGCGTGGCGTCCGTCAGCACCTCACGAGCGAGCTCGACGAGGCGGGCGTGGTGGGTGAAGAAGAGGACCTGCGTGTGCTTCGCGAGCTCGCCGAGCACCTGCAAGCCGGCGCGGGCGCGGTCGTCGTCGAAGTTCACGAAGAGGTCGTCGGCCACGAAGGGGACCGGCGCGTTGCGCTCGAGGTGCTGCTCGAGGCTGGCGACCCGCAGCGCCAGGTAGAGCTGATCGGCCTCGCCGTCGCTGAGCATCTTCGGCTCGACGTGCGCGTCGTCGGCGCGGACGCACCGCAGCACCGGATCCCCGTGTTCGTCGAAGTCCACCGCCAGCGCGCGGAACACGCCGACCGTGAGGCGCGAGAACAGCTCGCCGGCGCGCGCGAGAAGCGGTCCCTGGTTCTGTTCCCGATAGCTGCGCACCTCGCGCTCGAGGAGGTGGGCGGCGAGCTTGAACCGCGCGTGGATCCGAGCCTTCTCGCGGATCTCGGCCAGCGCCTGCTGCGCGCGGGTGGAGGCAAAGGCGGCCTGGGCGCCGGTGTCCATCGCGGCGAGCGCTTCGCTCTGCTGACCGACGGCCGTGAGGTGCTCGTGGTGCGCCTCGCGCAGCGTGTCGATTCGACGGCCGAGCTCGTCGAGCTCGGCGGGGAGCGCGTCGCGGTCGATCTCGGCGGCGTCTGCGCGCAGCGCGTCGACGTCTTTGCCGGCCCCGACGATGCGGATCTGCTCCCGTTGCTCCTGGAGCTTTGCGTCGAGGGCGCGCACCTGCGCCGAGCGCTCCTCCGCCTGCTCGAGCGCCGTGACATCGGCGCAACCCGCGCTCGCGAGCAGCTCTTCGAGCTTGGCGGTGGCGTCTGAGTGCTCGACCTCGGCGCTGGAGCGATCCGACCGCCGCTTCTCGAGTTGGCCGACGACCTTGACGCGCGCCGCCTCGTCCTTCTCGCCGCGACGGAGCCGCTCGAGCAACGCCTCGGTTGCCTCGTCGGCCGGGCGTTCGACCAGATCGGGGGCGCACTCGCCGCAGACCGCGCCGACCTTCTCGCCGAACTCGCGCGCCCCTTTGTCGATTCCGTCGATTCGGACTCGAAAGCCGCGCTCATCGTCGCGCTGCTTGCGTAGCAGGGCCACCTCGTCGAGGAACGCCTCGGCCTCGCCGGGGGAGGCGCCCTCGCGCAGGCGGAGACCTTCGGTGGCGGATCCCCAGTCGGCGGCCCACGTCTCGAGCGCAGCGCCGGCTCGCTGCTCGGCCTCCTGCGTCCGCTCGAGCTCGCTGGCGAGCGTCGTGGCCTGCTCGCCGAGGTGGCGCCGCTCGTCGGCGGTCTTGCGCTCGCTATCGACGATCGCCTCGGCGCGGCGCATCAGTTCGTTTGTGCTCTCCGCCCCGACGGGCTGCTTCAGCTCGGCGAGGTGCGCTCGCAGCCGACCGGCGAGCCCCTCGGCGCGCTCGCGCAGCGCGTCGTGCTCCTGCTGCGCGTCCCGAGCGGTCTGGATCGCCTCGACGAGCTGGCCGTGGCGAACGAGCCACGGGCGCATCTCGCCAGGCGGCCGGGGCTTGACGCCCGAGGCTTCCCAGGCGGCGTTCCACTCCGATGTGTCCGCCGAGGCGCGCGTCGCCAGCTTGTTGTGAGCCTCCTCGAGGTCAGCCCGTCGGCGACTCGCCGCTTCGCGGGTCGCGAGCAACTGCGAGTAGCGGGCGGCGCGGTCGGCCTTGGCCCGGAGCTGGTCGGCGGCCTCGTCGGCGGCCTCGACGGTCTCCTCGTAGCGACCGGCGAGGGTCGCGTCGCCCTCGGGGGCGTCGGCGCCTTCGAGCCAGGAGCGGCGCACCGCGCCCCACGTCGCCTCGCGGCCATCGCGCGCCGCCGCGAGCCCCGCCTCGGTGATGACCTCACCCTCGCGGTCCATCTCGGCGATCTCGGACTCGATGCGTACGACCTCTTCGTCGAGCTCGCGACGCCGCTCGTCGAGGAGCGTGGTCTCCTTCTCCCGCGCCTTCCACCGGATCTCGAAGCGGTCGATCGTCTCGGTGGGTGGGAGCGGAAGCCTCGGCGCGTCGTCGAGGGCGCCCGCCCACAGCCCGAGGGCCGCGAGCTGCTCCTCCGCTCGACCGCGCAGCGCACCCTTCGCCGATCTTGCGATCTGCGCCTCGAGATCCCCCGCCGCGCGCGTGGCTTCGAGGGCCGCGGCGAGGGCGCCCACGGCACGCGCCTCGGGCAGATCCGCGAGCTGTCGCCGCGCGCGCTCCAGCTTCCGGGTCGCCTCCTCGCGATTCTCCTTGGCGCTCCGCTCCTCGCTCTCGAGGACCTTGCGCCTCGAGGCGAGCTCCCGGATGCGCTTCTGGCGGACCGTCTCCACCAGGAGGGCGTCCACCTGGGCGAGGTCGGGATCGTGGCCGAGGCCGGTGAGGACCCTCTCCGCCTCGGTGCGAGTTTGGGCGATCCGTACGCTGAGGAGGTTGCGGTCCGTCGCGGCCTTCTGTTCGGCGCCGAGTTGCAAGCCCAGCGCCTTGATCGTCTGGGCGCGGGCGACCAGCGCGGCGGGGACCGAGAGCTGGCCGACCTCCTGTTCGAGCTCGGCGATCTCCGTCGCGAGCTTCTTTGTGCGCTGATCCGCCCTGCGCAGGACGTCCTGGGCGGCCTTCCGTTCGTCCCGCGCGTCGGCGGGCAGCACGACGACCTCGCCCAGCTCGGCGCGCCGCGCCACCGTCGCGTCGTGGCCATCGACCAGCGGGAGCAACTGGCGTAGTCGTTCAAGCCGGGTCCGCTGTTGGTCGAGGTCCCGCAGCTCGGCGTCGAGGCGTTTGCCTTCGTCCTCCAGGTCGGCCAGCGCCTTGCTCGCCTGGGTCCACTCCTTGGGCCGGAGCTGGGCTGTCCTCACCTCCTTCTTCGCCTCCTTGTGTCGACGCAGGGCCGCGTTGAGCGGGGGCTTGGAGCCTCGAGCGCTGAAGATCGCGTCCGCGGCGCTGTTGAGGTGGGTGAGGACGTCGTGGACGTCGCGGCCGAGTCCGGCGCCGAAGAGGCTCTCGGCGAGGTCCTCGTCTCCTCGGCTCAGCCTCTTCCCGCCTTCGCGCAGCCGGGCGTGGTCGAGGGCGAACATCATCTGGAAGAGCGCCTTGTCGAGGCCGCCGGTGGCCTGCGCGAACGGGTCGAACCCGAGCGGCGCGTCGTCGGACCCGCGCAGCGTGTCCTTGCGGCCCTTGCGGCGGATGACCTCGAGCTTCGTCCCGTCGCCGGGATCGACGAGGGCGCCTATCCGCAGCTTCGGCATGGGGTGGAGGTGGTCGTCGGTGGTGCGGGTCTCGACCTCGAAGAGCAGGGCGACGAGGGCGCGCAGGGCGCTGCTCTTGCCGGCGCCGTTGTGGCCGTAGACGACGTGGAGGACGCCGGGGTCGCCGCCGAGGTCGAGGGAGCGGTCGGTGAAGGGGCCGTAGGCGAGGAGGTCGAAGCGCAGCAGCCTCACGAGGCGCCCCCCGCGTCGGCGAGCTCCGGCACGACGAGCTGCTCCACCTCGTCGAGCAGCTCGAGCAGGGTGTCGGGCTTGGAGAGATCGAGGCCGTCGGGGCCGTCGCGGACCTCCGGGGGGAGCTTCCGCACGACCTCCTCGAGCACCGCGGCCACCTCTTCGAGGGCCGCCACGTCGTCGCGGATGGCGTCGATGCTTCGCAGCAGCCCGCCGAGGGGGTCTCGCCGCTCGCGCAGCGCCTCGATGGAGACGGGGGCGCGCGTGTCGAAGCGGACCTTCTCGATCCAGACCTCGTCGGGGGCGTCCTCGTCGGCGCGCAGCCGGATAGCGGCCTTCCAACGCTCCGGGTCATGGACGAACTCGGCGTGGGCGCCGGTGCGCCCCACGAGCCGGATCCGGGCCGCCAGCAACCGGTCGTCGGCGGCCTTGACCTCGTCAGTCAGGCGATGGCGGATGCGGTCGAGGGCCCCCTCGGCCGAGTCGACCCCCGTGAGGTCGACCTCGCACGCAGCCCAGCGGACGACGTCGACGCAGCGGTGTTCGACGGAGGCGATGGCGCCGTCTTCGACGCGAACGACGGAGCAGCCCTTGGGCCCGGTCTCCCGGGCGTGGCGGCCCTGGAGGTTGCCGGGGAAGACGACCCACGGATCGCGGTGGAGGATCTCGCGCTGGTGGACGTGGCCGAGGGCCCAATAGTCGTAGCCGCGGGCGACGAGCGTGTCGGGATGGCACGGGGCGTAGGCCTCGTGCCCCTGGCGTCCGTCGGCGCTGGTGTGGAGCAGGCCGATGTTGAGCAGGTCGGGGCGGGCGTCGGGGTAGCCGGCGGCGAGATCCTCCGAGACCGCCCGCTCCGGGTAGCTGCGGCCGTGAATCGCGACCTCGAGGTCTTCGAGGACGACCGTGTCAGCCCGCTTGGAGCCGAACTCGTGGACGTTGTCCGGCAGCGGCAACGTCCGCGTTATGGCGCTCGCCGCGTCGTGGTTGCCGCGGACCACGTAGACCTCGACACCAGCCCGCGCGAGGCGCGCCATCTGCTTGCTGAAGAAGAGGCCGGTGTTGAAGTCCTTCCAGTCGCCGTCGTAGAGGTCGCCGGCGATGAGCAGGAACCGCGCCTCCTCCTCGATGCTGAGCGCGACGAGGTTCTCGAGGGCCTCGCGGGTGGCGCCGCGGAGGCGCTCGACCGGAGCGCCCTCGTAGCGTTCCAACCCGAGGAGCGGGCTGTCGAGGTGGATGTCGGCCGCGTGGACGAAGGTGAACGACGCCATGGTTGCCCTGTGTCCTTTGAGCCGCGCGGTGGCGGCGGTTCGGTCAGTCCGTGGGATCGAGCTCGCCGTAGCGGGCCTTGTAGGCGGTGAGCATCGCGTTGGCCTCGGCCGCATCGCGCTCGGCCTTGGTCGCCCGCTCCGCGCCGATGGGGATGACCATGCCCTCGGCGTCGAACCACCGCAACCACGGGGCTTTGTAGCCGTAGACCGTGTCATTCCACACGCCGAGATCCAGGCCGATGCCCTCGATGCGGTAGCGTCCGTTCGGGGCGGGCTCGACGACGCGATACCGTTGCGTCTCGGGGTCGAGGCGGTTCACCTCGAAGCTGGCGCTGAACGGATCGTAGATCACGTAGGTCTCGACCCCGATGACGGAGTAGACCTGCTTCTTTCGGCCGCGATCGACCTTCTCGGTCGTCTCCGAGGTCAGCTCGATGACGAGATCGGGGGCCTTATCTTCCTCCTCCCACATCACCCACGACTTGCGCTCCTTCCAGCGATCGGTGCCCAGCACGACGAAGACGTCGGGCCCGCGGAGGTCGTTTCGCTTCGATTGGACGGCGCTGAAGTAGAAGAACATGTTGCCGCCGACGTAGAAGTCGTCGCGGTCGGCCCAATGGTCCTCCAGGGACATGATGAGTAGCTGCATTGCCTCGCGGTGGCGCTTGCTCTCCAAGGGCTCTCCATCGTCGTACGGCAGATCCTCCCCGCGCGGCATCTCCTCCTGTTCCAAATCGGCCACGCGAACCTCCTCCGGCGGGGAGCGCCCCACCCTCGAGTGTCTCGAAAACATGATCTCACGAAAAGGGCCGACAACGCCAACGGCGACGTGCGCGATAGTAAGGTGGGGGCCGAGACTGGAGACGGACGATGAAGGCGATCGTGATCGGGACCGGGGCGGGCGGCCTGACCGCCGCGGCGGCGCTGGCGGCGAGCGGGTTCGAGGTGACGGCGCTGGAGCAGGGCAAGCAGCTCGGTGGCTATCTGAACCCCTTCGGGCGCAAGCACTTCCACTTCGATCCCGGCGTCCACTACGTCGGGCAATGCGCGCGAGGCCAGCTCGTGCACCGGGTGCTGGGCGCCGTCGGCATCGACACGACGGAGCTCTTCTGCGAGCTGGACCCCGACGGCTTCGACGTGTTGCGCTTCCCCGGCTTCGAGGTGCGGATGTGCGCCGGGCTCGACCGCTACCGCGACCGCCTCGCGGCGCTCTTCCCGCGCTCGGTGCGGGAGCTGGATCGCTTCTTCTCGTTGATGCGCGCCGTCGACCGCGTCACCGGCGCGTTTCTGCGCACCGTGTCGGGTCGCCCGCGGCTGCGCGATGTGCGGGTGCTACCGGCGCTGCCGGGGTTCCTGCGCACCAACCGGCTGACGTACGGGGCGCTGCTCGAGTCGATGGTCTCAGATCCGCGGCTGCGCTCGGTGCTGGCGGCGCAGTGCGGCGACTACGGTGTCCCGCCCTCGAAGGCCCCGGCCAGCCTGGGAATCGGGGTGCTGCTCCACTACGCCGACGGCGCCTTCTTCCCGCGCGGCGGGAGCGGGAGGCTGCGTGACGCGCTGGTCGCGCGGGCGGAGGCGGACGGCGCGGTCTTCCGACGCCGGGCGCGGGTCTCGCGCATCGTCGTCGAAGGCGGCCGGGCGCGGGCGGTGGTGCTCGATGGTGGCGAGCGCATCCCCGCCGAGGTGGTGGTCTCGGCCATCGATCCGACGCTGACGCTGGGGTCGATGATCGAGGGGACGCGGCTCCCGGGTCGTCTGCGGCGCAAGGTGGAGCGCTGCCAGCCGTCGGTGGGCAGCCTCTGCGTCTTCCTCGGGATGCGCCGCGACCTCCGGGACCACGGGCTCGGCGCCTTGAACGTCTGGGACTACCCGAGCTGGGATCTGGAGGCCGTCTACGGCCCCATCCTCGAGGGCCGCTACGCCGATGGGTGGCCGCTCTTTCTCTCGCCGAACTCACTCAAGGACGACACGGGGGCGCTGGCCCCCGAGGGCTGCTCGACCCTGGAGGTCGTGTCGCTGGCGCCGTATGCGCCCTTCGCGAGGTGGGATGGGATGAAGGCCTTTCAGCGGGGGGACGAGTACGAGCGGCTGAAGGAGCGCCTGGCCGACGAGATGCTCGAGGCGGTGTCGGAGCGGTGGCCCGGGCTGGTGGGAGACGTCGTGGTACGAGACGTCGCCACGCCGGTGACGAACAGCTTCTACGTCAACGCGCCCGGGGGCGGCGCCTACGGTCCGGCGGCGCTGAAGGGTCAGCACGCCGCCTTTTCGCCCTGGACGCCGGTGCGCGGGCTGGTGCTCGCCGGCGCCGGGGTCTTCGGCGGCGGCGTGGCGCCGTGCCTCGCTTCGGGGCTGGTGGCGGCGAAGGTCGCGCGGGCCTCCGTCAGGCGCTGGCCACGTCGGCGTGGCACGCGGAACAGCGGTGTCCTACCGTGCGCCCGATGCTCGGAGAGCGGTATGAGCTGAAGCGGCGCCTCGGCGCCGGCGGGATGGCCCGGGTCTTCCTCGCCGAGGACACGATGCTCGGGCGCACCGTGGCCATCAAACAGCTACACGAGGAGTTGGGGGACGACGAGGAGGTGCGCAAGCGCTTCCTGCGCGAAGCGCGGATCTTCGCGCGGCTCAAGCACGCCCACATCGTGGACATCTACGACATCCTGCGCGACGACGACGACGACGGCGTGGCGATGGTGATGGAGTTCATCGACGGCGCCGATCTGTCGACGCTGATGCGCGGCGGGTTGAAGCTGGTGCCGGAGCTGGCCGCCCTCGTCATGCGTCCGGTGGCGGAGGCCCTCGCCTACGCCCACGGGGAGGGGATCGTCCACCGGGACGTCAAACCCGCCAACATCTTGCTGGGCCGTGATGGCGCCGTGAAGCTCTCGGATTTTGGGATCGCCAAGGCCCAGGAGGAGACGGTCCTCACGCAAACGGGGGACTTCCTGGGCACGCCGGCCTACATCGCCCCGGAGCAGGCGCGCGGCGAGACGGTGGGGCCGGCCGCCGATCAGTACGCGCTGGGCGCCGTGCTCTTTCAACTCGTCACGGGACAGCAGCCCTTCAAGGCGCCGAACACCCTCGCCGTGCTGACCAAGATCATGAGCGGGGACTACCCCGACCCCCGTGAGCTCAGCGACGCGGTGGATGACCACCTGGCGTCGATCATCGCCCGCGCGCTCTCCTTCGAGCCGGGGGATCGCTACCCGGATGTCGCCGCGATGCTGGGGGCGCTGCGCGCGTACCACCACGAGGTCTCCCGCGACCGCGAGCGCCGCCTGTTGGCCGAGCTCGTGGAGGACCCCGGAACGACGGCGGAGGCGGTGGCGGGCGAGGTCGCCGACAGCATGGTCACGACGGGGCGGGCGGCCTTCGACTCGGGGGACGTGGGCCGTGCCCGCGAAGCCGCCGAGGCGGCGCTGGCCAGGAGCCCCGACCACCCCGAGGCGCGCGCGCTGCTGGCCCGCGTCGAGGACTCGACGCCGGCCGCCGTGACCGTCCGGGATGACCGGCTGGTGGTCCGACCGCGGCGGGGGCCGTGGGTGGTGTTGGCGAGCACCCTGATCACCGCGTTCGTCGGCGTCTCGATCGCCTGGGCCCTCTTCGGACGAGAGGTCGACGTCGAGCCGGTCGCCGCGCCGCCGGCGGACGCGTCGGTGGCTGTCGATGCCGGCGCCGTGCCCGTCGTTGTCCAGGCGCGCGACGTGGGTAGCGTTGTCGACGCCGCGAAGGCTCCCGACGCCGTCGCTGCGCCGAGGGTCGAGCGGCCGAAGGCGAGGGCGCCGAAGAAGCGTCGTCGGCGGGCGGCGCGCCCGTCCAAGCCGACGCCTCCCTCGCCGCCGCCCCCCCCCGAGCCGCAACCGTTGCCACGGGCCGAGAAGAACGCGCCCTTGGCGAGGCCCGCCGCGCCGGGCAAGCTCTCGATCCGCGCCGCCCCCTGGGCGGAGGTCATCATCGACGGACGCTCGCGGGGTCGGACGCCGTACCTGAAGGAGCTCACGTTGAAACCGGGTCGACACGTGTTGGAGTTGCGAAACCCCGGATTCCCGGCACACCGGGAGACCGTCGACATCGTCTCCGGGCAGACGCTCGAGCGGCGCGTGCGTCTCGGGCGCCCCCGATGACGGGTCCGATCACCCTGGGCGTGCTCGTCGCGCTGCTGCTCCCGACGGAGCTCCGCAAGGCCCTCGACGCCTATGACTTCGGTGAGTTCGGCGCCGCCTGTGAGCGCCTCGAGTCGTTGCGCTACAACAAGGCCTTCGATGTCGAGGCGCGGCTCGTGACGATGAAGTACCTCGGCGCGTGTCGGCACGTGGAGGGGAACCAGAGCGCGTCGGCGGCGGCCTTCAACGAGCTGCTCGACCTCGACGCGAACGCCCAGCTCGATCCGGTGCAGTTTCCCCCCGACATGGTGGAGTTCTTCGCCCGGACGAAGGCGCGGCATCGACCGCCTGCGCCGTCGGTGAAGCCGGCGGTCCGTCGGCCCGAGCCGGTGAGTCGGGGCGCGTCCCTCGCGTGGGCGCCCTTCGGCGTAGGGCAGTTCCGAAACGGGCAGCGCTCGAAGGGGACCACCATCGCCGTCCTCCAGGGCGTCTCCCTCGCGACGGGCGTGGTTGGCCTGGGGCTGTTCGAGGCGGAGAAGGAGAACGGCGCCTTCCTCCAGGGCGGCGAGTTCCGCGACACGGCGCGCGCCGAGTTGCTGCACACCGCGTACGTCGCGGGCTTCGTCGCCTTCGCCGGGCTCTGGATCTACGGGGCGATCGACGCCTCCGTGAACCGGCCGGTCGCGTGGATAGCCCCCAGCGAGGATGGTCTGACGGTGGGGGGGAGCTGGTGATCCGCGTCCTCGCGATCCTGCTCGCGATGGCGGGGTGTCAGGAGATCCGGCCCTTCGACGACGAGCCTGCGCCGATCGAGGACGGCGGGGCGTCCGCCCTCGACTGCGGACCACAGACCGGGCGCGTCGTG
>CAYOBQ010000214.1:0-15107 GCA_964402225.1 uncultured Nannocystaceae bacterium
TGAGTGCTGAAAGCCCTCCACACTCCCTCCGTCAGAATCGGGATATGCACCCAAACGTTATGACCGGAGGCTCAGCCGGTCGACTCGGCGTCCACGGCGCGCTGGGCGGTGGTGCGTCCGGGATGGGACGAGGGATCGCCCGAGCGGACGGTGAGGACCGGCACGTCGGCGTTGCGCACCACGTCCTCGCACACGCTGCCGAGGAGGGCCCGCGCGATGCCCTTTCGCCCGCGGGTGCCCATCACGATCATCGAAGCGCCGTGCTCATCGGCGAGCTCCAGGATGCGCTGGGCCGGCGCACCGTGGGCCACCAGCGTGGAGGTCGTGACCCCGTCGAAGAGGGCCGCGAGTTGGTCGAGGTTGCTCTGCGCGTCGGCGTCGAGCACGGCCCCGGCCGAGGCCCCGGGGGCCGTCTCCGTCGTGATCACGGTCTCCGCGGGGACGCCCGCGGGGAGCTGCGTCACATGCACCAGCAGGGCGGCGGCCCCCAGACGTCGCGCCAGATCGGCGGCGGCGTCGCAGACCCCCGCCGCGCAGCCGCTGTAGTCGACGGGGACCAGGAGCAGCTCTCGACTCATCTTTGCGTACCTTTCTCAAGCTCGCGCCTATCTTGCGCCCTTCAGGTCACGGGGTCGAGGGCTCCGCCGGCAAATCGGAGCTGCATTGAAGCCCAGTCGGCGAGGCGGGCGCAGGCCGCCTCGTCGCACCCGAACTCGATGGCGACCAGGGCGCCGCGGGCGACGTAGACCAGGGCCGGCGTCTGGTTGACGCCGTAGGTCGCCGCGAGGGTGGGGCACGACTCGATGTCCACCACGATGGCGTCGGCGGGCATGTGCTTCGCGTTCGCGCGGAACTGCGCGAGGGCCTCGTCGTCCGGGGTGCGGTGGAAGAAGAGCACGCCCTCGGCGAGGTGGGTGAGATCCTCCGGGCACGTCGGCCGGTGGTCGGTGCATTCGCTCATTTTCATCCTCCCCATGGGGCGTGTGCCTCCAGGTGGGGCATCGGTGGCAGATTGAGGAACTGGTCCGCCGCGCGCCCGGCGAGATGCGAGATGATGTCGGCGATGGACAGCAGCGCCGCGGGTTGTCCGGTCGTGTCCACGACCGGCAGGTGGCGGAAGCTCCCCGTCGTCATCAGGCCGAGGGCGGCGGCCAGCGAGAGGTCGCCCGTGGCGACGAGGGGCCCGCAGGTCATGAACTGGGCGGCGGGCTGCTCGGTGACGCGCGGGTCGGTGTAGTCGACGCGGGTCACGACGTCGCGCTCCGTGATGACGCCGACGAGCTCGTCTTCGAGGGTGAGCAAGATGCCCGTGCAGCCGGGCTCGCACATCGTCGCGAGCACCGCGGCGAGGGGGGCGTCGGCGGAGAGGATGGCGCAACGGGTGGTCGCGATCTCGGTGACCGTCGCGTCGAGCAGCTCGTCGGCGATCCAGCTCGTGCCGTGACCCGTGCGGAAGGCGCGGGCCGTGTGGGCGCAGAGGTCTCGCACCGAGACGATGCCCACCGGGAGGTCGCCATCGACGACGGGAACGTGCCGGTAGCCGCCCGCCGCCATGCGCTCGATCACGTAGGCGACGGGGTCCTCGGGGGCCACGCATTCGGGGTGGGTCGTCATGACCGAGCCGAGGAAGCAGTCGCGAGGATCGAGGCCGCGCGCGGCGACTCGGACGACGAAGTCCCGACCCGTGAAGATCCCCTTGAGGAAGGCGTCGCCGACGAGGAGCGCGCTGACGCCGTCGCGCCGCATTCGGTCCAGCGCACAGGCGACCGAGGCGCGACCCGGCAACAGCGGCAGGGGTCCGCGCGGGAGGATGTCCCGGGCGTTGGTCGACAAGTGCATCGCGACTCCTGGGTCAGCTCCGTGCTGACGACTCCAGGGCGAACTCGAAAGCAGTCATCGTGCCAGGAAAGCAGGGCTCTGCCCGTGCGTGAAGAGGGCCCGGCATGGCCCAGCATGTTGCGTCGTGTCCCGACTTGTGGAGACAAGATGCGCGCTCCGACGGGTCGGACTTCGCATTCAATGACTGGCATGGTAGATGCAGAGTCCGGCGCAACCCAGTCAGGAGCCCTCGATGATCTTCCGCCAACTCTTCGACAGAGAGACGTGCACCTATACCTATCTGCTCGCCGATGAAGAGACGCGGGAGGCGGTGCTCATCGATCCGGTCCGGGAGCATGTCGAGCGCGACTCGCAGCTCCTCTCCGAGTTGGGGCTCACCCTGAAGTACACCTTCGACACCCACGTCCACGCCGACCACGTGACCGGCGCCGGGCTCCTCCGTGAGAAGCACGGCAACCGCTCCGTGCTGTCGGAAAACGGCGGCGCCCCCTGTGTGGATCTGGCCGTCAAGCACGGCGCGATCATCGAGTTCGGCCGCTACGGGTTGGAGGTTCGCGCCACGCCGGGTCACACCGACGGCTGCCTCTCCTTCGTCACGACGGACCATCAAATGGCGTTCACCGGCGACGCGCTGCTCATCCGGGGCTGCGGTCGCACGGACTTCCAACAGGGCGACGCGGGCGTGCTCTATGCGTCGATTCACGAGCAGGTCTTCACCCTGCCCGACGACTGCGTGATCTACCCGGGCCACGACTACAAGGGTCGCACCTCGAGCACGGTCCGCGAAGAGAAGGCGCACAACCCCCGGCTGGGCGGCGGGCGCAGCGTCGAGACCTTCATCGAGATCATGGACAACCTGGGGCTGGCGCCGCCGAAGAACCTGGCCGAAGCGCTCCCGGCGAACCAGAACTGTGGGCTGCCGCTGCGCGGCGCCGTCCCCGGGCGTCCGGCCGCGTGGGCGAGCGTGGCGCGAAACGAGGTCGGCATCCCCGAGGTCGACGTCCGCTGGGTCTTCGCCAACCGTTCGTCGGTCCGCGTGGTCGATGTGCGTGACCGCGACGAGGTCCAGTCGGTGCTGGGGAGCGTCGCCGGCGCCGAGATCATCCCCGCCGACCTCATCGACATGGCCACCATCGAGTGGGACCGCAACCAGCCGATCCTGCTGGTGTGTCGGACCGGGACGCGCTCCGGGCGGGCGGTGGCGCGGATGGAGGCGATGGGCTTCTCGAGCGTGGCCTCGATGCGCGGCGGAATGCTGAGCTGGGCCGAGGCCGGGCTGCCCTCCGAACGATGAATTACGGCTTCGTCATCGACAACACCCGCTGCATTGGCTGTCACGCCTGCTCCACCGCGTGCAAGAGCGAGAACCAGGTGCCCCTCGGTGTGTACCGCACCTGGGTGAAGTACACCGAGAGCGGCGCCTACCCCGACACGCGCCGGCACTTCCAGGTCACCCGCTGCAATCACTGCGCGAACCCCCCGTGCGCCCGCATCTGCCCGACCGGAGCGATGTATCAGCGCGACGACGGCATCGTCGAGTTCGACAACGCGAAGTGCATCGCGTGCAAGTCGTGCATGCAGGCCTGTCCCTACGACGCGATTCACATCGATCCCGAGACCAAGACCGCCGCGAAGTGCCACTACTGCGCCCACCGCACCGAGGTCGGGCTCGAGCCGGCGTGCGTCGTGGTCTGTCCCACCCACGCCATCATCGCGGGGGATATGGACGACCGGGCTTCGGAGATCAGCACCACTCTGGCGCGCTCGAAGGTGACTGTACGCAAGCCCGAGCAGGGGACCGGTCCCAAGCTCTTCTACATCGACGGTGCGGACGTGAACCTCGTGCCGACGGCCACCGAGCGGACGCCCGAGACCTTCATGTGGTCCGACTCGATTCAACTCCACGGCGGGCATGGGGCCCATCGGCCCACGCTGCACACGCAGACCTCGCCCGGGGCGACCGAGCACGGCCACGCGCTCCGCGCCCCGCAGGCCCAGGGGATGCCCGTCGGGGGGCCGGTCCAAGTCGCGGGTGGGCGTCTCGCCGAGCACATGGTTCAGGTCGGATACAACGCGCAACACAAGGTGCCTTGGCACTGGCCCGTCCCGGCCTACCTGGTCACCAAGGGCATCGCGACGGGCGCCTTCATGCTCACCGCGTTGGCGTTCCTGCTCGGCGTACCCTTCCACGCGCCCACGGCCATCGCCGCCGGCGTCGTCGCGACCTTCTTCATGGTCGCGACCTCCGGGCTGCTGATCATCGACCTCGAGCGACCGGAGCGCTTCCTCTACATCCTGCGCTATCCGCAGTGGCGCTCCTGGCTGACGCGGGGGTCGGTCTTGCTGATGCTGTTCTCCACCATCGCCGGCGTGTGGCCCGCCTTGGAGATCGGCGGCGCCCTCGGGTGGGTCCCCGACAGCCTGGTGTCCGGCGCGCGTCCCTGGCTCATGGGCTTGGGTGTGCCCGCCGCCTTCGGGGCTGCCGTCTACACGGCGTTCCTCTTCGGTCAGGCCGAGGGCCGCGACCTCTGGCAGAGCCCGCTCTTGCCGCCGCATCTGGTGGTGCAGGCGACGATGGCCGGCTCGGCGGTGATGCTGTTGGTGGCGCCGTTCATCGAGATGCCCGAGGCGATGTTGAACATCACGACGCTGGCCTTCGGCATCGCGATGCTGATCGATCTGGGCTTCTTGCTCGGTGAGATGGCGATGCCCCACGCCACCACGACGGCGGGGGCCGCGGCCCATGAGATCTATCACGGGCGCTATGCGAAGCAGTTCTGGATCGGTGCGATCCTGGTGGGGCACGTCGCAGCCCTGGCGCTGTTGCCCTTCTTGGCCCCGGCGGCAGCCATCGGCGCGCTGATCGGCCTCTACTTCTTCGAGAACGCCTTTGTCATGGCGCCTCAAGAAGTCCCGAATAGCTGAGGAGACATGATGAGCCCAGCGGCGATTGAGCGACATCCATGAGCACTCGCGAAGCCACCATCGACTTCCTCGGGAAGTTGCGCGCCCTTGGCCGGACCCCTGTTCAGCCCGCCGCGGCGCGCTCCGCCGAGCCCACCGAACAGATGGCCCAGCCCGAGTTCGGGCGCACCGATGCGACCCCCTCGACGCTGACGGAGGTCACTCACCCCGACGGGCGCATGAGTCAGTACCCGCCGCCGGAGAAGTGGGACGACTGGACGGAGTGGGACTCCAAGGCCTGGCCGCGGAAGGTCGCGCGGCGCTACTCGCTGGTTCCCACCATCTGCTTCAACTGCGAGAGCGCCTGCGGGTTGCTCGCCTACGTCGACAAAGAGACCTTCGACATTCGCAAGTTCGAGGGGAACCCGGCCCACCCCGGCAGCCGTGGGCGCAACTGCGCCAAGGGGCCGGCGACGCACAACCAGATCTACGACCCGGAGCGCATCCTCTATCCGCTCAAGCGGGTAGGGCCCCGTGGCGCGGGGCAGTGGAAGCGCATCACGTGGTCTCAGGCCCTGGAAGAGGTCGCCGAGAAGATGCGGGAGAGCCGCAAGCGACGGCGCGACGGCATCATGTATCACGTGGGTCGCCCCGGTGAGGACCACTTCACCAACCGCGCCATTCAGGCGTGGGGGGTCGACGGACACAACAGTCACACCAACATCTGTTCCGCCGCGGCCCGCGCTGGCTACGCCTTTTGGAGCGGCGGCGACCGGCCCAGCCCGGATTACAGCGAGGCCCAGGCCATCGTGCTGATCTCGGCGCACCTCGAGAGCGGCCACTACTTCAACCCCCACGCCCAGCGGATCATCGAGGCGCGCAACAAGGGGGCCAAGCTCATCGTCCTCGATCCGCGCCTCTCGAACACCGCGGCCCGGTCTGATGTGTGGCTGCCGACGTGGCCGGGGAGCGAGCCGACGCTGCTCTTGGCGATCTGTTCGGAGCTGATCCGGTCACGCCGCTACGACCGCGACTTCGTCGAGCGGTGGGTCGACTGGAAGGCCTTCATGGCGGCGGTGCCCTCGTTTTGCAAAGACGAGGTCGTGCTCGCGGCCCACGCCACGGACGACGGCTCCTACGACGCCTTCGAGCGCGTGCTGGAGGCTCTGTACCGCGAGTACACGTTCGAGCGCGCCGCCGAGGAGTCCCAGGTGCCGATCGAACGCATCCGCGAGTCGGCGGAGCACATCGCGCGGGCCGGCAACCGCGTGGCCGCGCACACCTGGCGCTCCGCCGCGATGGGCAACCGAGGCGGCTGGCAGGTCGCCCGCACGCTCTTCTTCCTCAACGTGCTCACGGGCAGCGTCGGCGCCAAGGGCGGCACCTCGCTCAACAGTTGGAACAAGTTCGTTCCCAAGCCCTACCGCCAGCCTCCGGCCTTCAACGCGTGGAACGATCTCCACATGCCGGTCGAGTGGCCCTTCGCCATGTACGAGATGTCGTTTCTGCTGCCGCACCTCCTGGAGGAGGGCCGGGGCGACATCGATGTCTACTTCAGCCGCGTCTACAACCCGATGTGGATCAACCCCGACGGCTTCATGTGGCTCGAGGCGTTGCGCGACGAAGAGAAGATGAAGTGCCACGTCGCGCTGACGCCGACCTGGAACGAGAGCGCGTGGTTCGCCGACTACGTGCTGCCGATGGGGCACTCCGGCGAGCGCCACGACGTGATGAGCCAGGAGACCTACGCCGGCCGCTGGATCGGCTTCCGCCAGCCGGTGCGTCGGATCGCGATGGAGCGCGCCGGTCAGAAGGTGCGGCGCACCTACGAGGCCAACCCCGGCGAGGTCTGGGAGGAGTCCGAGTTCTGGATCGATCTGAGCTGGAAGATGGACCCCGACGGCGGCCTCGGCGTGCGCGAGTTCTTCGAGAGCCCGACCCGCGCGGGTGAGCCCATCTCGATGGACGAGTACTGGGCGTGGATCTTCGAGAACAGCGTCCCCGGCTTGCCCGAGGCCGCCGCGAAGCAGAACCTCACGCCCCTCGCCTACATGCGCAAGTACGGCGCCTTCGAGGTCTCGAACAACGACTACCGGCCCTTCGAGGCGGAGGTCGCCGAGGGCGAGGGCGTGGACATCGACGGTACGCCGCGGCGCGGGTTCAACACCCCGTCGAAGAAGCTCGAGCTCTACAGCGACACCGTCGCGAGCTGGGGCTGGCCGGAGACCGAGTACGTGGTGCCCTGGTCGCTGAAGAGTCATGTCCACCCCGACGAGATCGACCGCGGGGCCGGGCAGATGCTGCTCTTGCCCACCTTCCGCCTGCCGACGCTCATCCACACGCGCAGCGCCAACTGCAAGTGGCTCTACGAGATCAGCCACAAGAACCCGGTCTGGATGCACCCCGAAGATGCCCAACGCCTCCGTGTGGAGACGGGGGATCTGCTCTACGTCGAGACCGAGATCGGCTCCTTTGTGGACCGCGTCTGGGTCACCCAGGGCATCAAGCCCGGCATCATCGCGATGAGCCACCACCTCGGGCGCTGGCGCCTGCAGGAGGGGCCGGGCATCGGCGCGGGGATGTCGAACCTCGCCCAGCTCGAGGAGGACGGCCAGGGCGGCCACGAGCTCAACATCATCAAGGGCGCCCGTGGCTGGAAGTCCACCGATCCCGACACCGAGCGCGTGTGGTGGGAGGACGTCGGTGTCCACCAGAACCTCACCCACGCTGTCCACCCGGACCCCATCAGCGGCGCCCATTGCTGGCACCAAAAGGCCCTCGTCGTGCGCAAGGCGAAGGCCGGCGAGAGCCACGGCGAGGTGCGCGTGGACACCCGCAAGTCGATGGCCGTGTACCGGGAGTGGCTGGCGCTGACGCGCTCCGCGGTCGACCACAGCCCCGACGGCACCCGCCGCCCGTATTGGTTCAAGCGTCCGCTTAAGCCCACCCGGGAGGCCTACAAGCTGCCGGAGAAGCCTGCGTGAACCGACGCGACGCCGAGGCCGCGTACTCGGTGCTGAGCCAGGTTCTAGCCGACGGACCGGACGCCGACAGCTTGACGCCTCTGCGCGCGAGCCCGTTGGTCGCCGCGGCCCTCGAGGCCTACGCCACCCACGACGAAGTCGCCGTCGACCACGAGCACGCCTTCGGGCTCAACGTCCCGCTCTTCGCCGGCGCCTTCCTGGAGGCCGACCGCCAGGTCGGTGGCGCCACCGGCGAGGCGCTCGCGGCGGCCTACGCGCGGCTCGGCTTCGCGGCGGATCCGTGCGGGCCGGGGACCGAGCATCTGAGCACCGTGCTGGCCGTCCTCGCTCAGGTCCGCGTAGACGGCGCGTTCATCGACGCCCACCTGCTCTCCTGGCTACCCATCGTCTCCATCGCCGTGCGCAGCCTCGGTCGAGCCTACCCGGCCGCCCTCGTCGACCAGATCGAGGGCCTGGTCCTGCTGCACCGTGGCCAGCTCCCCGACCCCTGCGAGGCGCGCTACACCCTGCCCGCCGCCGAGCTGGACCTCGACGACAGCGAGACGGATCTGCGCGCCATCGGTGAGTGGCTCGCGACGCCCGCGCGCAGCGGGATCTACCTCAGCCGCGCCGACATCGCCCGCGTCGGCGGGCTGCACCGCGTCCCCCGTGGTTTCGGTGAGCGTTCGCAGCTCGTTGTCAACCTCTTGCGAAGCGCCGCCAGCTTCGACACCTTCGACGCCGTGATTTCCGAGATCGAAGAGCTGGTCGCCGAGCGGCGCGCCGAGATGGCGGGGCCGCGCTACGCCGAGGTGGCGTCGGCGCTGTCCCCATGGGTGGCGCGCGCGGGCGAGACGTATGCGCGTCTGGCTGGGCTGCGCGGGCGCGCGGCGCACATCGGATGAAGCACACCCGCGCGGATCTCTCCGCCGCGTTGACCGTCGCCTTCATGGCGGTGCCCCAGGGGATCGCCTACGCGACGATCGCCGGGCTTCCACCAGCGATGGGGCTCTACGCGGCGGCGCTGCCGACGATGGTGGGCTCCTTCTTTCGGAGCTCCAGCCACGTCGTCGCCGGCCCGACCAACGCCTTGAGCTTGCTCGTCGGCGAGGCGATCGCCGTCGGCATGGGTGTCGATCCGGTCGCGGCGGCGCTCACGCTCGCGACGATGGTCGGCATCATGCAGGTCGCCGCCGGCGCCCTCCGGCTCGGCGCCATCGTCGACTTCGTCTCCCGTCCGGTCGTGCTCGGCTACATCACCGGCGCCGGCGTCCTCATCGGCGTGGGGCAGCTCCACAACCTCACGGCGACGCAGGGCGCGCGCGGCCACCTGGTACACCGCATCACGGCCTGGGCGGCGGGCCTCGATGGCGCCAGCGCCCTGGCCGTCGGCGTGGGGCTCGGGACGGCGCTGGCCATCGTCGTGCTGCGCCGTCTCAACAAGAAGATCCCCTCGGCGATGGTGGTGATGGCGCTGGCGACGGCGGCGGCCTGGCTCTTCGATCTGCGCTCCGCCGGGTTGAGCACGGTGGCCGACGTCAACCCGGTGCCCCAGGGCTTGCCTCCGCTCACCTGGCCGGATCTCGCGATCGCCCCGGCGCTGTTGCCGCTGGCGGGGGCGGCGATGGTCCTCTCCCTGGTCGAGTCGACGGCCGTGGGGCGCTCGATCGCCGCGCGCACAGGCGAGCGCATCAACACGTCCCGGGAGTTCATCGGGCAGGGCCTCGGCAACGTCACGGCGGGCTTCTTCGGCGGCTACCCCGTCAGCGGCAGCCTCTCTCGCTCGGCCCTCAACCATCAGGCCGGCGCGCGCACGCGCATGGCGGGGGTCTACACCGGCGCGATGATGATCGCGGCGCTTCTGGTCCTGGGTCCGGCCCTCGACTTCACGCCCATCGCGGCCCTGGCGGGGCTGCTGCTGGTCATCGCCTGGGACCTCGTCGATGGGACGCGGATCCGGCAGACGCTGCGCGGCACGGGGGCCGACAAGGTCACCTTCCTCGTGACGCTCGTCGGGACGTGGTCGATGCGGCTGGACCACGCGATCTATCTGGGCGTGCTGCTGAGCGTGGTCATGTTCCTGCGGCAGGCGCGCCTGCTCACGGTGCGCGAGCTTCGTCTCGACGCCGAGGGGGGTCTCCACGAGCTCAACGACGAGCCGTGCTGGTTCAAGTCCGTGCGCATCGCCAACCTCGAAGGCCGCCTCTTCTTTGGGGTCGAGGCCGAGCTACGAGACGCCCTCGATGGGCTGATGGAGGGCCCGGACGTCCGCACTCTGGTGCTGCGAATGCGACGCACGCAGGGGATGGACGTGACGGTCGCGGGGGTGTTGCGGGAGACCGCCGAGCGCATGCGGGGGGAGGGCAAGCACCTCGTCTTGTCCGGGCTCTCGGCCGACGCGATGGCGCTGCTGGAGTCGGTGGGGGCCCTCGAGGACATCGGCCGGGAGCACGTCTTCCCCAGCCAGGTCGCGTGGTTCGCCTCGTTCCAGAAGGCCCTCGAGGCCGCCGCCGGGCTGGCCGACGAGTCCTACCCGCCCACGGGGGGGACCTCGCCCTCGCGCGTGAGGTTGCGATGACGCCGAGGATGTTCGACAGTTAGGCGCATGGTCGTTACGCGTCCGCCGCACGAGCTGACCGAATTCCACGGCATGCTCACGGCTTCCCCTCAGATGCGCGCCTTCTTCCAGCTCCTCGAGCGGGTGGCGCAAACCGAAGCCACCGTGCTCGTGCGCGGGCGAACGGGCACCGGCAAGGAGCTCGTCGCCAAGGCGCTGCACCTGGTCAGCCGGCGGTCCGAGGGGCCCTTCAAGGCGATCAACTGCGCCACGCTCACCTCTGAGCTGCTGGCCTCGGAGCTCTTCGGCCACGTCCGCGGGGCCTTCACCGGCGCCGTGCGCGATCGGAAGGGGCTCTTCGCCCTCGCCGATGGCGGCACGGTCTTCCTCGACGAGGTCGCCGAGATCTCCCCCAGGAACCAGGCGCGGTTGCTCCGGGTCCTGCAGGAGCGGACCTTCGTCCCCGTCGGCGGGACCGAGGCGATCACGGTCGACGTCCGCATCGTCTCCGCCACGAACAAGGCGTTGCGCAAGGAGGTGGCGGCTCATCGGTTCCGCGAGGACCTGATGTACCGGCTGCGCGTCGTGCCGCTCTTTCTGCCGCCCCTCGTCGAGCGCGACGGCGACATCGAGGCGCTGGCGTGGCACTTCATCGAGCAGTTCAACAAGCGAGGGCAGCGGCGCGTCGAGTCCATCGACGAGGAGGCGCTGCGCTTGATGCGCAGCTACGACTGGCCCGGCAACGTCCGCGAGCTGAGCAACCTCGTCGAGCTGGCCTTCGCCATCGGCATCGGCCCGACGCTCACCGAGGACGAACTCCCCCCCGAGCTGCGCGGCGAGGGGCCGATCGAGGACAACGAGAGCAAGACCGCGGTGGACGACGAGCGCGACCGTATTCGCGCGGCCCTGCGCCGCTTCAGTGGTCGCAAGGGCGAGGCGGCCCGCCACCTCGGCATGAGCCGCAGCACGCTCTGGCGCAAGATGCGCGAGCATCGTTTGTAGGACACGGCGGCGTCGTGTCAGCATGTGCGCCTTGCGCACGCTCCTTCCCGTAGTAGCGCTGTTCTCCGGTTGCATCACCGCGCCTCTGCGCGAAGATGCGGGCGTCGAGGCCGCGAGGGACGCGAGCCGCGCGGATCGAAACCTCAGTCGTCCAGACGCGCGCCGGATGAGCCCGCGCGACGCCGCGCCGGCGCGGGGGTGCGGAGACGGGCGCTGCGTGGCGGGTGAGGACTGCGCGTCGTGCCCCGCCGACTGCGGCCGTTGTCCCGAGACCTGCGGCGACGGGGTCTGCAACGTCCGCATTGAGACGTGTCGCACCTGCCCCGAGGATTGCGACGCCTGTGACGCGTGTGGCGACGGCGTCTGTGCTCGCGACGAGCGTTGCGACGAGTGCCCGCAGGACTGTGGGCGTTGCGACACCTGCGGCAACCAGGCCTGCGACGCCGAGGAGGGTTGCGGCACCTGCCCCATCGACTGCGGGCTCTGTGAGCGCTGCGGAGATGGCGCGTGTGGCGACGGCGAGGACTGCGCTAACTGCCCCGACGACTGTGGCGGCTGCGTCGTCTGCGGCGACGGGTTCTGTCGAGCCGCCGACGGCGAGGACTGCCTGGTGTGCGCCGCCGACTGCGACGCCTGCCCCGCCTGCGGCGACGGGGCCTGCGACGAGGGGACCGAGAGCTGCTTCAACTGCCCCGCCGACTGTGGGGCCTGCGAGGGCTGCGGCGATGGGCGCTGTGCCGGCGTCGAGGACTGCGCGAGCTGCCAGCGCGACTGCGGCGTGTGCAGCGTGTGCGGCAACGGGGTCTGCGAGGAGGACGAGTTCGAGACCTGCGTCAACTGCCAGGCCGACTGTGGCCGGTGCGAGGCCGTCACCTGTCGTGAGATCGTCAACTGTGTCTTCGGGTGCTTCAATCTGCGGGAGCAGCCGCCGGAGTTCAGCCTCGCGTGCATCGGCGATTGCAGCGCGCGGGGGTGCGCCGACGTCCAGTTCTTCGTGGACGCGGTCGTCGAGTGTGCCATCGCGCACGTGTTCGGAGGCGGGGCGCGGGGCCTCGCCGAGATCTTCCAGGTCTGCGCCGACCAGCTCAACGCGTGCTACGCCGTGAGCTGCCCGCCGATGCCCTGACGTGGCGGAATCCATGCGTCACCTCGGGCTCTGGGGCGCGACGGGGGTAGGCGTCGGGGCCATCGTCGGGGGCGGCATCCTGGCCCTCGCCGGGGTCGCCCTCCAGGCCGCCGGGCCCAGCGCCATGGTGGCCTTCGCGCTGAACGGGGCGATCGCGGTCGCCACCGCCCTCAGCTTCGCCGAGCTGGGCACCGCCTTCCCCGAGTCCGGCGGTTGCTACACCTTCGCGAGGCGACTGCTCTCGATCCGCAACGGCTTCGCCGTCGGCTGGGTTCTCTGGTCGGCCTATCTGGTCGCCGCCGTGCTCTACGCCCTGGGCTTCGCCTTCTTCGCAATCGCTGGTGCGGAGCAGCTCCTGGGCTTCTCCCCCGGCGGCCGAGCCCTCGTCCTCCTCCTCGCCCTGGCGGCGACGGGCGCCTACACCGTGGCGCTCTCCGTCCGCAGCGGCGGGGGCGGTCAGTGGGCCACGCTCGGCAAGTTGGTCGTCTTCACGGTCCTCGTCGTCGCGGGGCTCTGGAAGCTCGGCGGTGCCCCCGAAGGGACGACTCAGGCCGGCATGACGCCGTTTTGGACCGGCGGCGCCGGCGGGGTGCTCGCGGCGATGGGGGGCACCTTCATCGCGCTCCAGGGCTTTGATCTCGTCGCCGCGGTCGCCGGTGAGGTCAAGGACCCGGCCCGCACCATCCCCCGAGCGATGTTGCTCTCCCTCGGCGCGGCGCTCCTCGTCTACCTGCCGCTTCTCTTCGTCGTCTCTACGGTCGGCAACCCCGGCGGCGACGTCGCCGCCCTGGCCACGCGCTACCCGGAGACCGTCGTCGCCGAGGCGGCCCGCGCCTATCTGGGCGACACCGGCTTCGCCCTCGTCGTCGTCGCCGGTGTCCTCTCGATGCTCTCCGCGCTCCACGCCAACCTGCTCGCCGCCTCCCGCGTCGCCGCCGCCATGGCCGAGGACCGCACGCTCCCAAGGGTCCTCGCCCAGCCGAGGATGGCCCTCTACGCGTCGTCGGTCGCCGTCGCCGCCTTCATCCTGATGGTGCCCGACGTCGCGCAGGCCGGCGCCTCCGCCAGCCTGGTCTTCTTGCTCGTCTTCGCCCTCGCCCACTTCGAGTGCATCTTGTTGCGGATCCGCGGCGCCGCCGACGAGGCCAGCTTCAAGGTCCCGCTCTTCCCCGCGCTCCCTGCCGGCGCCGGTATCGCGTGTCTGGTGCTCGCGCTCTACCAGGCGGTCCTCGTCCCCCCCGCGGGCGCCGTCCTCATCGTGTGGCTCGCCCTCGGCGCTCTGCTCTACGCCGCCGCCCTCGCGGACCGCGCCGAGATCAAGGACGCCTGGTCCGAGGCCCACGACCCCGAGCTCCAGCGCATCCGAGGCCGCGCCCCCCTGGTCCTCGCCCCCATCGTCAACCCAGCCAGCGCCCCCGCCATCATCTCCGTCTCCCACGCCCTCGCCCCCCGGGGCGTCGGCCGCGTCCTCCTCCTCACCGTCGTCCACCCCGAGGCCACCGGCCCACAGGGGTCCCTAGAAGGCGCCCACCGCGTCTTGGAGCGCGGCATCGGCTGGGCCCTCGCCGCCGGCCAGACCCCCGAGGCCCTGCTCACCGTAGCCCGCGAGCCCTGGCCCGAGATCGCTCGCGTAGCGAGCAGCTACCGCTGCGAGGCCCTCCTCCTCGGCCTCTCCGAGCTCTCCGCCGACATCCACGGCGGCGCCCTCGAGCGCGTCCTCAACGAGGTCGAAGCCGACGTGGGCATCCTGCGCGCGCCCCCCGCGTGGCGGCTCGAGGAGGCCCACCGCATCCTCGTCCCCGTAGGTGGCCGCGGACGCCACGACGAGCTCCGCGCCCGCGTCATCGGCAGCCTCCTGCGCACCGCCGAGCGTGAGATCACCTTCCTCCGCGTCCTCCAAGCGGGCGCCGATCCCGACGAGGTGCGCGCCGCCGAAGCGGATCTCGCAAAGCTAGCCGACACGATGGGCTCCCCCCACACCGAACTGAGGCTCGCCACCGACGTCGTCGGCACCGTCCTCGAGGCGGCCGCCGAGGCGGATCTGGTCCTCCTCGGCCTGCGCCGAGAGGGCCGCAGGCGGCTCTTCGGTGAGGTCGCCCTGCGCATCGCCGCCACCACCCAAGGCGCCACCCTCATGCTCAGCGGCGCCGGCTCCCGCATCCGAGATTGGGTTCGACCTGGAAATGGAGCGTGACGTGCCTGCCGGACTCGCTCCAACTCCGCGCAGGCGATCGCTACGAGGTCTCGCAGGGTCACCCGTACTACTGCGCCCCGCCGGGCGGCGACGGCGCCCGGGGCGTCTTCGCGGGGGCTCTCGTCCTCGACATCGTCGAGCTTCTGGAAGCGGGGACGCGGTGGATCTGGGTGGTGCGCCTCGTCGGACCCCGACGAGTCGAGGTCCACTCGTCGGGGGCGCCGATGACGGTGGTGGGACCTGGTGAGGTCCTGGAGGCGCCCGGGGTGCTGCGCAACGCGGTGCCCGTCGAGGCGCTGTACGAACGTGGCGCCGCGCACGAGGTGGCGCTGCGCAATCTGCTTCAGCGGAGCGGATACGTAGATCTGGACGCGGTCAGGGATGAGGGGCGTGAAGAAGGGCGCGAGAAAGGCCGTGAAGAAGGTCGGGAGGTGGCGCGTCGGCTCCTCGTGGAGTTGGTGCTTCGACACGCCTGGTCTGCGCGGGTCTCCACCGCCGCGAATGCCTTCGATCTCCTGGGTG
>CAYOBQ010000215.1:0-15068 GCA_964402225.1 uncultured Nannocystaceae bacterium
CGTGCCCGCCGGCCGAGTTCAAGGCGCGAAGCCGTAGCGATATCCGAAGATATCGACAGGCTTCGCAACGCCGAAATCGGTTGGCGGGCGCGTGCAGCGCGCCGCGTCGCGACTCTGCCGCAGTGTTTTAGACTGACGAGCCTCAAAACGACCACCGCAGGACGCCACCGCCCGCCACCGGCCGCGCCCTGACACGCCGCGGCGCGAACAGCCCATCGCTGGCCAGAGCGACCATCGCGGCGCCCGCGAGGAGCGCGACCCCGCCGACGCCGAAGGACAGGTTCGCGTAGAAGGCCGACTGCTCGGCCTCGTCGATGAGCGCCTGCAAGCCCGCGCGGTCGTGCTCCGGGTCGCCGGTGCCGTAGTCGCGAGCGTCGGTGGCCCTGGCGTTGGCGTCGAGGCCAAAGAAGACGCCGGCCCCCAGCGCCGCGAGGCCCATGCCAGCGCTGACGTAGCCCGCCGTGCTCAGGGAGAAGCCGGGGCCCACGGGCCGCTCGATCACTGGTCGTTCGGGGGCCACCACGACCTCCTCGACCCTCTCGAGCAGCGTGAGCCTGCTGACCTCGCCGGCGGTGATGTCGACCTTGGCCTTGGCGCGCTCGCCGTTGGCCGGACGCACCTCGACGCGATGGGGCCCGGGCGGCAGCGTCCAGGGGCCAGGCAGCGGCACCACCCCGACGACCACCCCGTCGATCGCGACCTCGGCGCCGGTCGCCCCCGACTCGAGCTCGAGGGTGCCCATCATCTTCTTCGGTGGGGGTGGAGGTGCCTCGACCGCCGCGTCCTGCGCGAGTGAGGACGTCACGAGGAGCGGGACGAGAACCGTAGGGAGGGTGAGCCAGCGCACGCAGCGCTTTTACCAGTCCGGCCCCTCCATTTCGAGCCCGCGTGCTCAAGTTCGGCGCACATCCGACGATGTCGGAGGTGCAGCACACGGATGTGCTGTGCACAGACCATGGAGGGTCCCCATGTACTCCGACGCCAACGAGGCGCTGCACCGGCTCTTCGACGTGGTGGAAGCCGCCACCAGCAGCCGAGGCGTGATCGACGATCTCGCCAACAAGGTCGCGCGGGTCGACGCGCTGGACCGCCGTCTCCGCGTACTCGCCTCAGAACGCACCCACCGCCAGATCGACGACACGCGGACCGCCGTGGTGCTGCTCGGGCGCAGCGAGGTCGAGGAGGCCGCGCGCGCGCTGCTCAAGGCGTGGGCGCCCACGGGCTTGCTCGAGGCGGAGCAGAGCCCCTTCGATCTGCGCCGCCCGCTGTCCCCCTTCGACGCTACCTTCGACGCCAGCGACCCCAGCCGTACAGCATCAGGCTGAGCAGCAAGCAGGCGTATGCGAAGACGTCGCCGATGAGTTGGTAGACCGTGGGCGCGCCCAGGATGGGCATGTCCCACATCAGCGTCTCGGCGTCGGCGACGGAGGTGGTCTTGACGATGCGCCCCACCGGATCGACGAAGGCGCTGACTCCGGTCAGGGTGGCCCGGACGAGCGGCGCCCGGAACTCGATGGACCGGGGGACGCCCAGCACGAAGTGGAGCCAGCGCTCCGCGGTGTCGCCGAACCAGTCGTCGTTGGTCATGTTGACGAGGATCTGCGGGCGCTGGTCGGCGAGACCCCGAGCGAAGGCCGGCAGGATGCCCTCGTAGCAGATGAGGATCCCGAAGCGAACGGGCCCGCCCTTCCCCTCCCATAGATCGCCGGTGACGACCTCGAGCCCGACGCCCGGCTCCAGATTCCCCAGCGTGGGCAGCTTCCGATAGACCGACGGGAAGTGCTCGACGAAGGGCACGTACTCCCCGAAGAGCAGCAGGTAGACCTTGTCGTAGGCGCCGACGACCGTGCCGTCCCGGTCGAGCAACCACGCGGTGTTGTACGGCGTCAGCGGGATGTCGCCCTCCCAGCGCGGCGCCTCCCGGGGTCGATACGTCGTGCTGCCGAACATCAACGGGACGTCGAATCCACGGATGGGCGCGTGGCGGTCGGCGACCCGCGTCCGGTTGTGGAAGTCCTGCCGGAAGTCGTCGACGAGGGGCACCTTCGAGGGTGGGAAGCGCTTCGCCCCGCGCGGCAGGTAGTAGTCACCGAAGGGTCGCCGGACGCGGTAGCTGCTCTCCGGCCAGATCACCAACTCGGCCCCCTGCGCGGCGAGCTTCGCAGAGAGCCTCTGGTGGATCAGGAGCTGGTTGGCGCGCTTCTCCGGCGGCTCCATCATCAGGATGCCGATGTCGGCCTCCACGACACCCACCCTCAGCTTGGGCGCCGCCTCGGCGCGGGCGTCGAACTGGACCATGCGCGCCGCGCCGTAGGCGAGCGTCAGGCCGAGCATCGCGGCGGTCACCACCGCGATCCTCCGGGGCCGGTCGCGGCCATCGATCCGGGCGCGCAGCCAGAGGTAGAGCGTGGCGTTGACGCGATAGATCAGGAAGGTCACGGCGTGGACCCCGAACACGTCGCAGACCTGCATCACCAACGGGAACGGGTACTGGCTGTTGCCCATGTAGGCGGGGAAGATGCGCGGCATCGCCAGCTCGACGGCGACCATCGCCAGCGGCGCCGCCCACTCGACACCGACCCGGGTGGTGTTGACGATCCGGTTGACCAGCCACGCCCAGAAGGCCCACATCAGCCCGAGCTGCACGCTGTGGAGCGCGAGGCCGAGGCCCGCGACAGCCCAGTGCAGGCCGCCGAAGGTGACCAGCATCTCCCCGATCCAGTAGTAACCGCCGGCGAAGGTGACGGTGCCGGCGAGCAGGCCCCACCGAAACGCCTCCCTGGGCGACTTGTCACGCAGCGCCCAGAGCAGAGGCACGTGCGCGACCCAGATCAGGAAGAAGAGGTCGACCTCGGGCGCCCACGCGGTAGGGAAGGAGGCCAAGGTGAGCACCCCCGCGAGCGTGCACAGCAGCAGATCACTCACGCGGCGCGGCATCAGCGCTCCGCCGGGACCTGCGACCTCGGACCGACGGCGACCCGCAGCGCCCCGGAGATCAGCTCGAAGCGCGCCGGCAGGCGCCCCGGCTGCTCACCGTCCATGTCGATGAGGACCTCCATCCCCGGCGTCACGGGCTCTGCGTGTACCACCTTCGCGCGGTACACCTCGATGCGAGAGCTGCCCATCTTCAGGTGGTCGCCGCGGTAGAGCTTGGGCAGCCCGCGGGCCAACTCGACCATTCCCAGATCGCCCATCAGCACGACGTCGAAGGCGCCGTCGTTCATCAGCGCGTCGGGGGCGACCTTCATGCCTCCGCCGAAATAGCGTCCGTTGGCGATCACCCCGTTGTAGAGCGTGCGTTCCATCGCCGGCCCGTCGTCGAGGCGGAGCCGCACCGACTGGTTTCGATAGCGGACGGCGGCCTTGGCGACGCCCAGCAAGAAGCTCGTCTTGCCGCCGAGGGCCTTCGAGCTGGCGTTGACGTATCTGTCGACCAGCCCCGAGACCCCAAAGCTGGCGATGTTGATGAAGTAGGAGGTCTCCTCCCCTCCGTGGTGAGCCGTGTAGACGAGCTTGCCCACATCCACCCGCCGGCTCTCTTCGCCCACGAGATCGATGGCCTGGAGCGCGTCGTTGGGCAGCCCCAGCGTGCGCCGCAGATCCCCCCCCGTCCCGGTGGGCACCAGCGCCAGCTCGGCGTCGCCGTCGATGGGCGTGTCGCCGTCGAAGAAGCCGTTGACCACCTCGTTATGCGTCCCGTCGCCGCCCACCGACACGACGCGGCGCGCCCCGCCACACAGCGCCGCTCGCGCGAGATCGGCGCCCTGGCGAGGGCGCTGCGTGAAGGCGTGCTCGAAGTCGCCCAGCTTCGCGCGCAGACGTTGGGAGAGCTCCGGCCATCGGCGCCCCGTCCGCCCGTTGGCGCTCGCGGGGTTGACCACCACGAAGGTACGCATCAGCCCTCCAATCCGGCGGCCACCAGGCACGCCCACTCGTGTACCGGGCGCTCCAGCGCAGCCCGCAGGTGCTCGACGCAGCTCACCCCCGCCGTGACCACCGGCAGGTGGGGTTCGTCCGCCGCGGCTTCGCGGGCCACGATCGCCCCCCGCTCGGGGTGCAGCGTGGCGTAGCCTGCTCCACTTCCGCAGCAGCCGCCCTCACGGCGGTTCATCACCGCGTCGCGGACCGTCCCGCCCGTGACCGCGGCGAGCAGCCGCCGCGGGGGCTCGTACACGCCCAGCCCTCGGCCGAGTCGGCAGGCGTCGAGGTAGAGCACGTCGCCCTCGATCACCGGACGCAGACCGGTGAGCTCGGCGACCGCCTCCGTGAGGTGCTCCGCGCTGACATCGAGGCGCATCTCGCGCAGCGCGAGGGCGTCGCCGGCGTCGAGGCAGACCACGCGTTCCCGCGTCTCGAGTCCCCGCCGTACGGCATCCCGGTGGCTGTCGGGGAGCCCCGCCTCGACGCGCCGGGCGCCGGCGTGGAGCACCCTCGACCGCGCCGGAGAGAGCCCCGCGGCGCGCAGCAGCCGGACCGCCGCCGACACCAGCGCCTCGGAGGCGAACCCGGGCACCAGCGTCACGTCCCCCACCTCGGGCAGCGCCGCGAAGCCGGGCACCTCGACGGGCGCCTCGCGCCCCCACGCGCGCAGGCCCTCGTGGGCGGCGATCGCCCGCGCCTCGTAGAGCGTGCCGGCGACGTCGGTGGCGTGCTTGCACACCGCCTCGCAGCGACGGCAGCCGCTGCAATGCGTCAGAAGCTCCGCGTCGAGGGTCCCACGGCCCCGGCGGGCGTCGTCCAGCGAGGTCATCAACGCCCAGGGCGTGACCGTCTCGCGGCACTCCGCCTCAGCCACCGGACACGCGAACCGGCACAGCTTCGGACAGAAGGTGCAGGTGGCGATCTCGTGGGCGCGGCCCTCCAGCATCAATCGCGCCGTCCAAGGGCCACGTCGAAGGCCGCGCCCAGCTCGGCCCACCCCTCGTCGAGCCGCGGCGTCCCCCGGCCATAGACCGTGGCGCCCTCGGGTCGCAGATCCCACAGCTCGACCTGCTTCAGCCCGCGCACGGCGTGGCTCACGCGATCGCGGGTGCAGCTCCGCAGCGCGACGAGCGGCTCGGTCGCGGCGGCCAGCGAGGGCGGCGGGAAGACCTCGGCGTGGAGCGCCGCCGCCGTGTCGGGCTCGATCGGGCGTCCGCCCGCCATGGCGTCCATCCGGGCCGTCTCCTCGGATCCACCGACGAGGGAGGCAAGCAAACGAACGCGCTGGGCCGACCGATCCAGCCGCCACCACGCCGGCGCCACCCCGGCACGGCGCACCTCGGCCACCCAATCCATGGCCTTGGCCCAGCCTGCGAAGACGCGCCCGCGGAAGTCGCGCCGCGGACCGAGCCGCCAGACCTGGAGGTGGGCGTCCACCACTCGCCCCGCGGCGGGGTGCCCGAGCACGCTGCGCGGCAGGTCGGGCCCCGTCGCCCGGCGAGGCGAGACCGAGGCGCGCGTGAGCCGACCATCCGGGAGGGCCGCGCGGACGGCGAGGGCGGCGTCGGTGAGTTGCCCGAATCGAGGTGACGGGCGCAGGCGGTCATCGAGGGCGAAGGACTCGGCCACCGTGCGGCCGAACAGGCCGCTGTGCAACGCGCCCAACGTGAGCCCTTCGTCGGCGAGGGCCCCTTCGACCTCCGCCCAGCGGGCCTCCCCGTCGACATGGGCGACCCGCGCCACCCGGTCGAGTCCCAGGATAGGGGTCATCCCCTGCCCTCCACGAAGAGCTTGCCAGGGTTGAGGATGCCGTGGGGATCGAGCGTGCGCTTCAGCGCCACGAACCAGCGACGGGCCTCGCCGTGCTCGGAGGCCATGTGCGAGGCGCGCGACAGCCCGGCGCCGTGGTGATGGGCGATCACCGCGCCCTGCGACTGTGCCGCGTCGAGACCCGCGCGCCAGGCCGCGTCGTACCGCCGGCGCATATCCGACGCGTCGCGACCGCTGCCGACGAAGGTGAAGTAGATCGAGCACCCCCCCGGATAGGCGTGGCTGAAGTGGGCCATGACGACGACGTGGCGGCCCGCGGCCTGGCGGACCGCGGCGTAGAGCCCCGTGAGGCGCGACCATGTCGTGGCCACCTCGAAGGTGTCGACGAAGCCCCCCCCCTCGTAGATCGCGCTCTGCTTGTAGCTGACGTCGTAGCGGTGGGCGAGCCAGTTGCGTCCCGGGCCCTCCCCGAGGTCGCGTGCACCGGCCCGGCGCGCGGCGTGGGCGATCGCGGCGTCGGTGGCGATGGCCTCGTCCCGCGAGCCCTCGCTCATCGCCACCAGCAGCGAGGCTCGGGGCAGCCGCTCGATGAGGGCGTTGACCGGTCTCGGGCGGGCCAGGATGAGGCGCAGCGCCCGCCCGCTCGCGCCGGGGCCGCCCTTCAGCATCCCCTTCAGCTTGCCGCTCGGCCCCGAGGACTTGCCGCCCTCGGTGCCCACCATCATCGTGTCCAGGGGGTCGTAGAGGCGCAGCACCGCGGGGCGAAGGCCAGCCTGCATCGTCTCCCGCATCACCTCCAGCCCGGCCCGGATGTCCGGCACGAGCCACCCGCGAAAGGCGCGATGCGCCGGGGCCGGGTGGACCCGGAGGGTGGCGGCGCAGATGACGCCCAGGGTCCCTTCGCTGCCGATGATGAGCTGGTTCCAGTCGGGGCCGACGGCGAGGGCATCGGTGCGCGGCGTGCGGCGCACCACGCCGTCTCCGGTGACGACCGTGAGATCGAGGACCATGTCTTCGATCTTCCCGTAACGGCTGCTGCACTGCCCGGCGGAGCGCCCAGCGACCCAGCCCCCGACGGTGGAGCACAGGATGCTCGAGGGGAAGTGGCCCAGCGTCAGCCCTCGGTGCTCCAGGCGCCGCTCGAGCAGCTCACCCATCAGGCCCGCCTCCACCTCGATCTCCCCGGCGCGAGGATCGATCCGGCGGATCGCCTTGAGACGCTTGAGGTCCACCACGACGCCGCCGCCGCGGTCACCGAAGGCCGGCAGCGTTGCGCCGCAGACCCCGCTGCCCGCGCCAAAGGGGACGATCGGGACGCCCGCCCGGGCACAGCGCCGGACGACCGCGGCGACCTCCGCCTCCGAGCTCGGCCAGACGACGGCGTCGGGCAGGTGAGGCGCGTCGCCGACCAGGCGGTCGAGTTGGCAGCGGGGCCAGAGGTCGCGGCTGTAGGCGACCCGGTCGGGCAGGTGGGTGGCGACGTGGGCGTCACCGACGTCTACGCGCAACCCTGCGATGAGCTCGCTCGGCATCGTCGACGGGCTTACCGCGTGCCTATTCGAGCTGCAACCCCCCGACGAGCCCGAGGGCCGCCGCGAGCAGTCGTTCACGGTCGTAGCGCACGCCGAGGGCTTGGATGCCTTGGAGCCCATCGGCCATCGCCTTGAGCAAGACGGCCACGCTCTCGGGATCCGCCAGCGCCACGCCCGCCCGCTCCGCGGCCCCCGCAAGCAGCCGGGTCAGGCGCGCCAGGAGTCGCCGGTGGTGATCGGTGAGGCGCCCACGGAGATCCTCGTCCTGCATCGCCAGCTCCCCGGTCAGGAGGAAGAAGCGGTGCCGGGGATCGTCGGGCGCGCCGAGGAAGTCAGTGAAGGCGCGCACGGCCGCGGCGAGGGGCTCACCGGCGCCCTCCGCCTCGGAGAAGACCTCGGAGGCGCGCTCGAACTCGACGGAGACCAGCGCCACGAGGACGGAGCGCTTGCTCTCGAAGTGGAAGTAGACGGCGCCCTTCGACAAGCCGCAGGCCACCGCGATGTCCTGGACCTTGGTCGCGTGGTAGCCGCGGTCGAGGAAACAGGCGCGCGCCGCCTCGAGGATCTGGGCGCGGCGTTCCTCGGTGGAGCGATGTGCGGTCACGGCGAGGGAGGATCGGGGCCGCCCGACCGGGTGTCAATGTGCCCACATCGGGTTAAGCTCCCCTCGATGCGCACCGCCTCTTGGATTCTGTTGCTCGCGGGCCTCGCGGTAGCCGCCGATCCAGAGGCCTACGACCCGATCCTCGACGCGCCGCCCAAGCGGCAGGGCGGAGAGCGCCTGAAGAAGCCCGACCGGCTCGGCGCCGGCTTCACCATCAGCGGGCACACGGGCGCCTACGTCGGAGACGTGCGGAGCAAGCTGACGGACGACATCAGCACCCTCGAGAACTCCTCGCGCTTCGCGGTGGGCGTCGGCATCGGCTACCGGAGCCGATCCCTCGTGGAGGTCGGCCTCGACCTCGACCTCGGGCTCGGCCAGACCTGGGAGCCCCGTATCAACGGCACCGTCTTCGCGTTCGACTTGCTCATCGATCCCCGCATCCTCTTCCACGTCTACGAGACCGACACCTTCGGCTTCTACGCGGGACCCGCGGCCCACGCGATCCTCTTCGACGTGGAGACGGAGGGCCTCAACCAGGCCGGAGTGGGGCCCGCCGCGCTGCTCGGCGTCCTCTACCGATGGAAGAGCCCCCGGCACTCGCCATCCTACGGCCTCGTCTACCTGGAGCTGAGCGGTAGCTACTTCTACGACGCCCTCGCCTTCCACTTCGAGAACCCGACGGCGGAGGAGCTCGAGGAAGATCCATTCGCCGAGCCGAAGAAGGTGACGGGCGACTGGTTCAACATCTTCCGCGTCACCCTGGGCTATCGACTCACGTCCTTCTGACGACCCGGATATATCGACTCGCGTTGACCCGCCCTCGCTCCGGTGCAACTCTGGTTTGAAATGACCCCGGGCGCCGATATTCAAGTCGTCCTCGCCGAGGACGACGAGGACCACGTCCTGCTGCTTCAGCGGGCGCTGCGGCGCTACGAACGGCCCATCGAGGTGACAGTGGCGCGGGATGGGCAGGAAGCCCTCGACGTGCTCCGCTGCGCTGGCGAGCTCCCCGGCCTGCTGCTCCTCGACATCAACATGCCGAAGCTCACCGGGCTGGAGGTGCTGCGGATCATCAAGGACGACCCCGCCCTGCGCGGGATCCCGACGGTGATGCTCACGACCAGCGGTCGCGCCGAAGACCGACGTGACAGCCTGGAGTACGGGGCCGACGACTACGTGACGAAGCCCGTCAACTACCGCGACTTCCAGCGCACGCTCGCCGACCTCCTGGACCGCTACTTCTCGGGGTAAGGGGAGGTGGGCGCAGAGGGAGAGCGGACGTAGTCATCATCCCTCCGCGCCCGGTCATGGTCCGTCAGGCCAGCGCGGCTTCGTCCTTCTCCTCGGCCGCCGGGGCCGCCGAGGGGTTGACCCGGGTGTACATCCGGGTGGACTCCACGCTCTCGTGGCCCAGGATCTCCGCCAGCGTCACCAGGTCCTCCGTCCGCGCCCAGAAGGCGTAGGCGAAGGTGTGGCGGAGCACCTGCGGCGACGCCTCCACCCGCGCGAAGGTCGCGTGCTTGCGCACCACCCTCTGCACGGCGTTGGCCGTCAACCGCCCGCGCTCACCGACGAAGAGCGGCCAGGTGCTCGGCGGTCCCGTCACCCCGAAGGGCATGGGCGACATCGGCACCGGCACCACCGATGGCAGGCGCGTCAGCTCCGGCGGCTCGACCATGTGGTCGGGGGGCCACCCACCAGACGCCGGCAACACCAGCTCTCCGCTGCTCGGCAACTCGAGCAGACCGCGCTCGACCAGGCTCCAGGCGAGCTTTCGGGCGGCGCGCGTCGGCATCGGGACATGCCTCGGTCGAGCCTTCCGAATCCCCAGCGTTCCGTGGGCGAAGTCCACGTCCCCCAGGTCGAGCGTCACCAGCTCACTCACCTTCATCCCGGTGTCGAGCAGCGCGTAGAGGATCGCCTGGTCTCGGCGACAACCACGCCCGTCCACCTGCCGCAGCAGCGTGTGCACGTCCTCGTCGGACAACACCCGCGGCCCCCGATCCTCCCGCTTGAGCCGGGTGGTCATCCGGATCTCGGCCACCGTGTCGGGGTGCAAGACCCCCTGCTCGACCAGCCAGGACCCGTAGGTCCGGGAGAACGCGGCGCGCCGCGTCACCGTCGCCCCGCTGCGCCCCTTGGCGAGGGCGTGGGCGCGCCACTCCCCCACCGCCTGGGCGTCGAGGGACGACGAGTCGTAGGGGCGCCCCCTGGCCCGTCTGAACCAGAGCGCCAGGTCCTGCCAGTCCGACCGATACGAGCGCGCCGTGGAAGCGCTGCGCCCGCGTCGGACGAGGCTGTGCAAGAAGCGCGAGAAACGCCCGCACTCCTCACGAGTGGCGAATCGATTGATGATTTCGATCTCCATCTCTGCTCCTTCGCGTTACTGCAGCAGCGTCAGAGCGCTCTGCGGTTGACTGTTTGCCTGCGCCAGGATGTTGGTCGCCGCCTGTTGCAGGATCTGGTTTCTCGCCAGGTCCGCCGTCTCCACCGCGAAGTCGGCGTCCAGGATTCGGCTCCGAGCCGCCGAAGCGTGCTCGGACACCGCCGCCAGGTTGCTGACCGTGGCCTCGAGTCGGTTCTGGATGGCGCCGAGCCGGGTCCGTGTCCTGGACACCTGCTCGAGCGCGCGGTCGGCGATCAGGATCGCGAGGTTCGCACCATCGCGAGTCGTCACGTCGACCGTCTCCACGACTTGTGTCTTGGCGACGCCGACCAGCGCATCGTCGACGAGCCCCACCTCGGCCTCCGCGGTCCCGGAGAACACGAACTGTTCATCCGAGTTGAAGGTCATCGTGGCGAACGTCACTTCTGTGCCGGCGGCCGCGCGCATCCCCGTCCTGGTGTGGGCGGCGCCCACCGTCTCCACTTCGATGTTGCGCCCGTCCTCGGCCTTCAGCTCGATGCGCCCTTGGGTGTCCCTCGAGGCGACGACGCCGGTCTTTGCGGACTCGAAGTTGATCGCCCTGAGCAGCAGCTCGTCGGCGTCCCCTTCGGCCACGTTGATCCCGGTGATGATCTCACCGTTGATGACAATGTAGTTCGACTCGTCGAGCGTCCCTCCTGCAATCCCTGCCACCCCCGTCCGCACCGTGCGATTGGCGTACGCCTGCACGTTCGTCACGTGGGTGAAGTCATTCACCGCCTCCGCCTTGGCGATGGCCGAGGCCGTCGACAGAGACGTGCTGACAGTGTCATCCACCGTAGTGGTGGCTCGAATCGTGACGCCGTTGATCGCCAGCTCGTCGCCGGCCAGGGCCAGCGTGCTCACCGCCGCGCTCGTCACGACCGCGTGTCTTCCCAGCGAGGTCGCCTTCGCGTCGTCGATCGAGATCGATCGCGCCTCCCGAAAGCCCATCCCGATGTGTACGAACTGATCCACATAGGACCCGTCGATCACCGGAGTGGCGTTGAAGGCCGTCGTCTTCCCGATGCGGTTCAGCTCGTCGACGAGCTGGTCCACCTCCGCTTGGATCGCCTCCCGATCCGATTCGTTGTTGACGTCTGATGCGGCCTGAACCGAGAGCTCGCGGATGCGTTGCAGGATGTTGGCCGTCTCCTGCAGCGCACCCTCCGCGACTTGCGTCAGGCTGATCCCGTCGTTTGCGTTCCGAGCGGCTTGGTTCAGACCCCGGATCTGGCTCGTGAATCGCTCACTGATGGCCAGACCCGCGGCGTCGTCCGAGGCCGCGTTGATCCTCAACCCCGACGACAGGCGGCGGAAGTTCACCCGAAGTCGGTTGTTCACCGAGATCAGGTTCCTCTGCGCGCCCAACGCCGCGGCGTTGGTATTGATGTAAAGACCCATTCCAATCCTCCCTGATATGCCCCACCGGGGGCCGAACCCCCGAAGCGCTGGCTTCGGGGACTCAGGAACGAGGTGGCGTCCGGGCGGCGTCGCGCCATGCGGTCGAGGTCAGGACACCCGAACTCCGGGCACCCTCACCACGACCGCACGGCGATGACCGTGCGACCGTCACCCCGCCGGGTCATCCGGCGGGTGTGGGCCTTACTGCAACAGCGACAAGGCGGCCTGCGGCTGCTGGTTCGCCTGCGCCAGGATCGTGGTGGCGGCCTGCTGCAGGATCTGGTTCCGGGCCAGCGCCGCCGTCTCCGCGGCGAAGTCCGCGTCCAAGATCCGGCTCTTGGCGGCGGCGGCGTTCTCCGACACGGCCGACAGGTTGCGGATCGTCGACTCGAGGCGGTTCTGCACCGCACCGAGCTCGGAGCGGTCCGAGGTGATCTGTTGGATCGCCCGGTCCACCACGAGCAGCGCGATGTTGGCGCCATCCCGCGTCGAGACGTCGATGGTCTCCACCGACTGCACGCTGCTCACGCCGACGAAGGCGTCGTTGGCGAAGTTGAGGTACGCCTCGTTGTTGCCACCGAGCTGGTACTGCTCCTCGGACTCCAGGGTGATCGTCGAGAGGGTGACGCCCGCCGTCAGCCCGGTGATCCCGGCCACCCCGGCGCCGACCAGCCCGACCTCGATGTTGCGGCCGTCCGAGGCCCGCAGCTCGAGATCCCCGTCCGCGTCCCGGATGGCCGTCACGCCGGTCTTGTCGAACTCCGCGTTGATCGCGTCGAGCAGGGTGTCCTCCGCGTCGTCCACGTTCACCACGAAGCCGGTGACGTTGCGGCCGTTGATCACCAGGTAGTTGCTCTCGTCCAGCGTTCCGCCAGCGATCTGGTTCCCACCCGTGCGCACCGTCTCGTTGGCGTAGGCCGTGACCCCGTGGACGTGGGTCAGGTCGTTGATCGCCGACGCCTTGGCGATGGCCGAGCCGGAGGCGAAGGAGGTGCTGACCTTGTCGTCGACGCCGCCCTGGGTCGCCCGGATGCTGGTGCCATTGATCGAGAGATCGTCGGCGATGAGGGCGTTGGTCGTGACCGCTCCTCCGCTGGTCGCCACCGCGTGGCGGCCAATCGTCTGCACCCGTGCGTCGCGGACCCGAACGGAGATCTTCTCCCGGAAGTTCATCCCCACGTGGAACTGCTTGTCGACGAAGCCGCCGTCGAGGATGTTCTGTTGGTTGAAGGTGGTCGTCTCACCGATGCGACGCAGCTCGTCCTGGAGCTGGCCGATCTCGTCCTGGATCGCCTCCCGATCCTTCAGCGTGTTCACATCCGAGGCCGCCTGCACGGCGAGCTCACGGATCCGCTGGAGGATCGCGGTCGTCTCCTGCAGCGCGGACTCCGCGACCTGCACGAGGGAGACCGCGTCGTTGGCGTTTCGAACCGACTGGTTCAGACCTCGCACCTGCGAGTTGAACCGCTCCGAGATCGCCAGACCGGCGGCGTCGTCCGCGGCGGTGTTCACCCGCAGACCACTGCTCAAGCGTTGGTAGCTCTTGTTCAACGAGTTCGTCGAACCCAGCAGGTTACGTCGAGCGTTGATCGACGCGATGTTGGTGTTTACGAAGAGACCCATGACAGTCCTCCTTGACTGATTGACGCCGCGATCCATGCGGCGACGAGGCCGTCGGTCCAACCGACGGTCTGTTTATGATTGCCACCCTCCGGTGGCCAAGCACGATCTGCGGGCGGCACCCACCATGGGTGGCGCCCAACTCACAAGGCACTCAATTCACACACAGCCACCCCACCAAGGGTGACGGTTCACGACTCGTCCTCGAACGCCCCGAGCGGCGTGAACCCCGCCAACGCGGGGCGCACGTCTCCCGTTCACGGCGCACCCTTCGATGCACGCGCGCGGCGTCCGAACAGATTCAGTTCCGGCTCAGATGCGACCTCGAAGACGCGAGAGCCACGCCACCTCGGTTGCCCCCCAACGCCGGGATTGCCCCCTACGCTGGGGTGAACACTGTACTCATCGGCGCGGCGGACCCGCGCGCGCGTCAAAACACGACATCGACCTCATCCCTCCGAGCTTCATCCCTTCACCGGCGGGCTTCATCTCTTCACCGGCGCGGTCGCCGCGGGGTGCCGCCTCGGCCCCAGCGCTCGAAGGACACCGTGACGCCTTGGGGGTTGCGGGCCGCCACCAACAGGTTGCGCTGCGCGTCCTCCACGTACGCCGTGATGGCCCGGCTGATGTGTGACAGCCGGTTCAGCGCGCTCGCGAGCTCGCTGTCCTTCTCCGTCACCTCGTCCACGAGCACCCGAGTCTTCTCGGTCTGGTCGATGTGCTGATTCACAGGCACCTCCTTGTGCTTGGCGCGCCACGCGCACCGTTTGAGCGTCGCCATCCATGCAACGCCTTGGTGTCCGGACCTTGCCCGGACCACTCACACTCCCGCGGGGGACACATGCCCCCCGCTCGCAATCTCCAACCACCGGGCGGATCTCCGCCGGGGTTCACAGGGCCTCCATGGGCGCTCCACGTCGCTGGTCCGATGGCCCCCCCTTTCAGGCCAGGCCCGGGGCATCGAACACACCTATCCACCCGCGCCCACGCCCTGATGGCGGACGACATCCTCGAGTCCCGGCGCGAACGCACGCGGTCCCCTAGGACGGTGCGGCAGAGTCGCGACGCGGCGCGCTGCACGCGCCCGCCAACCGATTTCGGCGTTGCAAAGCCTGGCGATATCTTCGGATATCGCCAAGGCTTCGCGCCTTGAACTCGGCCGGCGGGCACGCACATCACTTGGTCGCTTTGTCTGCCGCGCCGTCCTAGGACGGTGCGGCAGACAAAGCGACGCGGCGCGCTCCCGCCAGGCTGGACCAGCCGGCCTTCCACCGGGCGGACCTCCAGACGGATCTATCCGGCCACGTCTGCCGGACCCGGGCGGCCCCATGGCGCGCACCGGTCCTTCGGGCCCGCCGAGCGTCCTGCCACCCACCCGGATCCCCCCCTGCGTCGCGCCGACGACACGGTGCAACACGGAGCTCGACGGTGACCCCGGCAGCCTGTCGAGGCGCACCGGGGCGTCCACCTTCGGGCGTCGCCGGTGCCGCACACGTCGCGGCCTCGCGCCCTGCCTTTCAGGCGGAGCTGACGGTCCTCCATCCGACCCCGAAGGCAGCCGTGGCGGGCACCTCCGCGGTGGACCGAGTCCAGCGACCTCTCTGCGCTCCGCCCCGCTGGGCGGATCGCGACGTCCCGCGGTGGGCCGAGCCCGCCTCAGCCGAGGCGACGACGAACCCACGTCCGCGCCTGTCCGCACGCCGAGCTCCGGCGGACACCGGTTCGACTCCGCCGTTGGCGGCCGACCGGGTCCCCGTCCGAGCCTAGGACGGTGCGGCAGAGTCGCGACGCGGCGCGCTGCACGCGCCCGCCA
>CAYOBQ010000216.1:0-15014 GCA_964402225.1 uncultured Nannocystaceae bacterium
TCGGATCTGTGAGGGGCCTGGGGGGCGTGAGCTCCCCAGGCCTACTCGACAAAGCCCTCCACACTCCCTCCGTCAGAATCGGGATATGCACCCATCGGAGACCGTCGGCGCGGCGGCGTCGAGCAGGCTCCACTTCTCCCCTGGGACGCCCTCGAAGGCGCTGCTCATCCGTGCCTCGTCGGCGCCGCCCACGTCCCGGATATAGGCGTGGAGGACCTGGCCGGGGTGGTCGCGCATCAACCCGCCGTAGACCTCCGGGTCGACCTCCCCCGAGTCCCCCACGAAGACGAAGGTGCGCTGGGGGAAGTCGTCGAGGATGCGCTCGATGATGCGCGGCTTGGTCTCGGTGCCCGGGGCGAAGAGGTCGAACACGCTTCGGTCCGTCAGTCGGAAGAGCTTGAGGTGGAACGTCCCGGCGGGGAAGCCGACCTCGTCCATGAAGGCTCGTAGCGCCGGGTAGAGCTGCCACGGGCTGGACGAGACGTAGTGGAAGGCGGCACCTTCGTCGGCCCACCGCCCGTAGATCGCGGCCATCCCCGGCGCCTCGCGGAAGGGGCGGAGGAACGTGTTGCGCACCAAGGCGTCTCGATCGGTGACCTCGGTGATCTTGATCGTGTCGTCGATGTCCGAGACGACCGAGAGCCCCTCCGCGGGTATCAGATGCAGCTCGCCCTCGAAGTCCCGGGCACCGGCTTCGTCGATGACCAGGGTCCGCAGCGCCTCGGCCGGTCGGTCAGCGACGACGACGTCCGCCTCGGCGTGTCCGTTGTCGCCGCTGCATGCCTCGGTCTTCCCACCGTCGTGGTGCACGATCAGGCACTTGTCCCCCTCGTTGTCGACCAGGAACCATCGAACCCGCTCGCGGAAGACCTCGTTGTCCCGGTCGACCCCCAGCGCCGCCGCCAGTCCCTCGACCGTGGCGGCGCGCAGCAGCGATCCCTCCTCCGGCTCGAAGACCCAGCCGTGCACCGATCCGCGCCAGCCCTCGTCGCCCCGGACAGCGTAGGTCGGCAGCAGGATGACCTCCTCGTCCTCTTCCACGGGCGAGCGCTCCAATTCGTCGTCGTCGCACGCCGTCAGCGCCACGAGCACGACCAGTCCGGTCCTCAAGTCCATGAAGCGATCACCCCCTCCACGAGCTCCGCCACGCTGAAGGGCTGGATCCCGTGCTCGTGACAAACATCGGCCGCGAACTTCGACTGGTGGAACGTGCGTGCGACCACCGAGACTTCCGGCCGCCGCGCCTTGACGCCCAACGCCAGCCGCAGATTCAGCCCGTCGTCCCCCGACGCCGCGATCACCACCGACGGCCCGTCCACGCACCCCTCGATGCGCGTCCAGAGCCGCTGGTCCGACAAGTCGCCCTTCACGATCTCCCGTTCGTGGGCTTCGCAGAACCCGACCGCGCGCTCGAACGCCGCGGCCTTGCGCTCGGCATCGAGATCGAAGACGACCACCCGCGCGATGGCACCCGCGGCGTGGCGCTGGAGGTGGTCGAGGACCGTCTGACCAAACCGGCCGAAGCCAGCGAGCACGACGGTGTCACGGGCGCTCGTCTCGTTGAATCGCTCCCGCAGATGCTTCGTCACGAGCAGCTCCGCTGCCGCCTCGTGCCGGTTGAAGACCTCGCAGCGACGCTCGACCTCGGTGTCGGCCACCACCCGCCGCAGGCCCAGGTCGCCCACGTGGACCAGCGTTCGCGGCGCCGAGTCCCCCGCCATCTCCAGCAGCCGCGCGGCCCCCTCCAGGTTCGCGAAGTCGTCCCCAGTGAGCAGCAGCACGCGGCCCGCGGACACGGCGCCCACGCGCCCCAAGATGCCCGGCGTCGTGAGCGATCCCTGAACCACGTGGACCCGCTGCCGCGCGCGCCGCTCGTGGAGCGCCAGCGTGTGGTGCTCTTGGAGATCGACCACCACCACCGGGACGTTCGGATCCACGGCGCGCAGCCGATCGATGTACAGCTTCGCCAGCCGCCCGAAGCCGAAGACGACCACGTGGCCCCGCCGGCTCTGCCACCGTCGCCGGCCAGGGCCCATCGCGCGCAACAGGCCCTCGACCACCGCGCTCGTCGTCAGGGCCGGCGCGAGGAAGTACGCCAGCCACAGCGCCGCTCGGCCAAGGGCCGGCCCACCCTCGGGCACCCCCAGATCCAGACCGCCGAGGACGAAGAGGCCGAGGGCGTAGTAGGCGTGCCCCAGCGCGTCGGGGGCGGCGGCGACCGCTACTCGCTCGCTGACTCCAACCCCGGCCCGCAGCGCGGCGAAGCCGAGCAAGAAGATCCCGAACGCCGCCGCCGCCCGCCAGGCCATCCCCCGCCAACCGAGGGGCCTCGCGAGCCGGTCGCGCAGCGTCGTCTTCATCCGGCGAGCTTCGCCGGCAGGCTCACGGCTGTCGAGAGCGATTCGACTCGAGGGGCTGGCGCGGAAGCAGAGAGCAGGCTCCTACGGCAGGATACGGAAGATGAGGACCTCCGTCGGCTCCACGGAACCTACCGGGACGCCCCCCGAGGTCTTCTCCTACTCCGGGCGTGGGCCCGCCGCGGCCACCGCCGTCGCTGCCCGCTCGACCTGCTTGTCGAGGGCTGGCCGCCCCTTCGCCAGACGCTGCAATCGCACCAGCGCGGACCGCGCCGCCGGCACTCGTCCCAGCCCTGCGAGGGCCTGCACCAGCCGCACATTCGCCTCGACATTGGACGGCGCGTCCAGCAGCGCCCGTTGGTAGAGATCCGCGGCGCGCGCCCGGTCCCCCGTCGTCTCGTAGGCGACGCCGAGGTTGAACACGGTCATCGGATCCGGGCGCTCCCGCGCGCTGCGTTGGAGCTGGTCGATAGCCTCCGCGTGCCGCCCCGCCTGGAAGTAGCAGAAGCCGAGCTTCGAGCGCGCCTCCGCGCGGGCCCCACCATCGGTGAGCTTCGAGACGGCGACCTCGAGGGGCTTGACCGCCCCCTCGAAGTTCTTCAGCTTCACGCGCGCCTCGCCCAGCTTCAGGTGCAGCGTCGGATCGTCGTTGAGCTCGGTGGCGGCCGTCAGCTCCCCCTCGGCGAGGGTCCACTTCTCGAGCTTGCCCAGCGCGACGGCATAGGCCCGACGCATCCGCCAGTCCTGAGGCGCCGCCTTGGCCGCCGCGGCGAGGTGCCGCTCCGCCGCTTCGGTCTCGTTTCGCACCGCCGCCACCTTGCCCAGCCCGAAGTGGGCCGAGGCGCGCTTCGCGTCACGCTCGACGGCGTCGGCAAACCAACGCTTCGCCTCGTCGAGCCGGCCACGCGCGAGGGCGATCTCACCGAGGGCGAGGGCACGAACAGTGGGATCGCCCGCCTCCGGGGTGACCCGCAGCGCCACCTCGAGCGCCAACGCCGTCGGCCCCGTGAGCGCCTGCGGATCGGTGGCCACGAGCTGCGCCTGCGCGCCCAACAGCGCGATCCGCGTCGCGTCGTCGGCGGCGGCGTCCCGGGCGCGCTGGAGCGCCACCACGGCCCGCTGGATATCCCCGGCCTCCAGGGCGGCTCGCCCCTCCGCGGCGTAGGCCTCGGCGCGTGCCTCGGTGGAGCGCGCCTCGGCGAGATCCCCCCAGGCGTTGAGCCCGACCGGGAGCAGCAGAATCGACAGGCCGATGGCGGCCAGGACAGCAAGTACTCGCATGGCACTTCTGTACCTCAGATTTCGCGTTGGCGCTGCATGGCCGTGTTTGTGTTTCAATCGGAGCGTGCTCTCGCTTTTGCTCGCCACCCTCCCCCTGGGCCCCGCCCCGCTCGCCGAAGCGCCGGTCGCCGGTGCCTTCGAGATGCGCCTCGGCGCCGGGTTCGGAGCCGCCTCGGAGGCCCGCGACAACCGCGCGCTGACCTACCAGCGCTGGGTCACGCGCGTGGGCCTCTACTGGGCCGTCGATGACCGCTTCACGGTGGAGCTCGAGGTGCCCGCCGTCGCCGCTCGCGAGACCTCGGACGCCGGCGTGAACTACCATCGGCGCGGCCTGGGAGATCTCCGCGCGTCCGGCTGGCTGCACCGGGGCACCCTCCAACTCGGGCTCTCCGTCGCGGCCCCGCTGGGCCGGGCGGACGACGCCTTCCCCGCCGTCGACGACGCTTCGCGGGGGGTGGCCCTCGAGGCGGGCTGGACACGCGCCGACGACGACTGGTCGCTCCTGCTGCGCGCGGGGCCGGCGTGGGACTTCAATCGAGCACGCGTCGATGGTCGGGGCTTCGCGTCGGCCCTCTACACGCTCCACCGCGCGATCGAGGTCGGCCCGTACCTGGAGGCCGAGCGCGGTCGAGTCCGGGTGGGTCTCATCGAGACGCTGGGCGAGCGCGGCGGGCTCCAGCTACGCGTCCTCGTCCACCGCGATCTCTTCGCCGACGGCGTCGAGGCGCTCAACGCGGTCGAGGTGGCCCTCGCATGGCGCGGCTGATCCTCCTGCTGATGCTGGTCGCCGGCTGCGAAGCCGACACCTTCGCGCCGTCCGACGGCGAGGACTTCGCGGCCTGGCTGGCGGCGCGCACGCCCGACGCCGCGGGGCTCGTGCCCGGGGGCTTCGGTGCCCAGCGGAGCCTGGGGCATCACCACCTCGACGCGGTCCTCCGGCGCTATGTGCACCCCGATGGCGTCGACTACGTCGGTCTCTGGCACGACCCCGACGCCCGGGCGCTGCTGGCCGACTACCGGGTGGTCCTCGCCGAGACGCGCCCCGAGGAGATGGAAGACCCCGCCGAGCGGGTGGCGTTCTGGCTCAACGCGTACAACGCCCTGGTCCTCGAGGCCCTGGCGGCGTTGGTGGCCGAGCAGGGGCCCGAGGCGGACGTCTCCCGCGACGACTTCGAGATCTACGTCACCCACGCATACCGCGTCGCGGGCTTCGAGCTGACGCTCGAGGAGCTCGAGCACCTCGTGCTGCGCGGCGATCCGGCCTATCCAGACGTCCGAGGGACGCCAGCGACCCTGGTGGAGCCGTTGCTCGACCAGCATCGCCTCCTCTTCGAGGGCGACCTCGATGCGCGGGTCGACTTCGCCATCAGCTTCGGCACCCACGGCTTCCCGCCGATGCCCTCACGGGCCTACCGGGCGGCGACCCTCGACGCGGCCCTCGACGCCCGCGTCGCAGATTTCGTCAACGATCCGGCCGTGGGGGCCAACGAGCGGGGCGTCTCCGTGCTCTTCGAGTGGTTCGAGCGGGACTTCGTGCTCGACGCCGGCTCCGTGCGGGGGTTTATCGCCTCCCATCTGGACCGTGACATCCGCGAGGTGGCGGTCGACGCCTCCCTCGTCTTCGCCTGGACGGTACGACAATCGACGACCCCGTAGTCGTGTACGGGTTTGCAGTGTATTCCGTCCTCATGGAAATATTCGGTGGGGTCTCTTCGGACTGGTCCCAGGGGGATGGTCGTGGATCGAATACTCATCGCAGCCGCGCTCGTGGCCGTGCCGCTCGTCGCAAGCGCGCAGGTGCCTCAACTCGTGCAGCAGGAGGGCGTCCTCGTCGCGGAGGACGGTCAGGCCCTGGATGGTGATCACAACCTGACGTTTCGGCTCTACGCCGGGGCCCAGGGGGGGGACGCCGCCTGGACGGAGACCCACGAGGACGTCCCCATTCAAGAGGGCTGGTACTCGGCGCAGCTCGGCAGCGTCGAAGCTCTCACGGGCGACATCTTGCTGGCCGCGCCTTGGTTCAGCCTCCAGGTGGACGACGGCGCCGAGTTGGCGCCGCGCAGGCGGGTCGCGTCGGTGCCCTTCGCCCTCGTCGCGCGAGACCTGCGCGGCGGCACCATCAACGCCGCGACGGTCTCCGTCGACGGGGATCTCGTGATCAACGCCGACGGCCAGTGGGTCGGAAGCCCCGTCGGGCTCCGAGGCCCCCAGGGCATTCAAGGCGAGCGCGGCGCTCAGGGCATCCAAGGCGAGCGCGGTCCGCAGGGCGCGGCGGGTGGTCAGGGTGAGCAGGGCTCGCCGGACACACCCCAGCAGGTCCGCGACAAGCTCATCCAGGCCGACGGCGCCGGCAGCGGCGTCGACGCCGATCTCGTGGACGGGCTCCACGCCGCCCAGTTCCTGCGCGCCGACGCCAACGACGTGGCTACCGGTGAGATCCGGTTCAACAACGCCATCCGCCCATCGGCGGGGGGGGCTGCGACCAACGGCCTGCGCTGGCTCGACAACGCCTTCGGCGGCGGCGGCGATGCGGCCTGGATCCAGTGGGTCTCGGAGGGCGGCGAGAACAGCGCGCTGCGCATCGGCGTGGCCAACGACGCCGACGACAACATCGAGCTCTACTCACCGGGGCAGATCCTGCTCAACGGCCCGAACAACCGAAACCTCGGCTTCGTCTTCCGCAACGACCCCTTCGGGGGCAGCGGCGACCGGGCGCGCATCACCCTCGACCGCGACGGCGGCGAGAACATGACGCTGCGCCTCTTCGTCCGTAACGACGCCAACGACAACATCGAGCTCAACGCCAGCGGCGGGGTCGACGTGGTCGGCGCGCTGCGCGTCAACGGCGTCGCCGTGCCGCCCACCGACGCGACCTTCCGCACGCAGCTCCTGCGGGTCGACGGTCCCGCCTCCGGCCTCAACGCCGATCTCCTCGACGGTCTGAACTCCACCCAGTTCCTGCGATCCGACGCCAACATCACAACCGGCGGCTCGCTGACGATGGGCGGCGATCTCGAGATGGGGGCCCGGCGCATCCACTTCAAGACCGACGGCAGCGACGACGCCTACATCTACAGTGAGTCGCCCAGCGGCAACCTCTCGCGCCTCGTCCTCGACGTGCGCGACGACGTCAACAACGACGAGCTGCGCTTCCGGTTCACGCTGTGCTGCAACAACGGCACGCGCGACATCTTCGTGGCGCGCTCCCACGACGTGGCCTGGAACGACGTGACGATGACCGTCAACGGTCGCATTCGGATGCGTCGCAACAACTACTACCTGGAGATCGAGCGCCCCCGGGACAACCTCGAGGCGGGTCTTCAGCTCCGCACCGGCGGCAGCGTGAAGTGGTGGATGTGGATCGACAACGACGGTGACAGCACGCCGTCGCTGCGCTTCCTCCAGTCCGGCCAGGGCTTCAACGACGGCAACCCTCAGTTCCGCATCGATCCCGAGGGCGACATCCGCGTCGGCCGGGATCTCAACGTGGTGCGAAACGCCACCGTGGGCGGGACGCTCACCGTCAACGGCGTGCGGATCGGCGGCAACGGGAACGCGGGCGTCGTGCCCCCGGGGGCGATCCTCCTCCACGAACAGCAGGCCGACCAGACGCTCATCAACGCCGGCTATCAGGCGCTCAACGCCAAGCTCTCGACGGTGGTAAGCGGCGGCAATACGTGGCGCAACCTGGCCAATGTCCCGCGCTACCAGGGTTGGAGCACGGCGGCGGTCGTCGGCGGCCGCTTCTACCAGATGGGCACCGCCGGGAGCTGCGTCTACGAGTACAACCCGTCGAACAACTCCTGGCGCCAGCGCGCCTGTCACCCGAGCGGCCAGCGCTACAGCCACTCGGCCCACGCCATCGGCAACGACATCTACTTCGTAGGCGGGCAGGGTCCCCACCGCTACAACCACCGCTACACGCCGGCGTCGAACTCGTGGTCGAATCGGGCCGAGATCATCGGGCCCGGCGGCGGTGTCAACGGCCGCTATTGCGCGCGCGGCGGCATCGTCAACGGCCAGATCTACATCTCGAAGGGCATCCTCCAGAACGGGGGCACCACCCGCAACACGGTCGCCTACAACCCCGCGAACAACCAATGGCGCGTGCTGCGCGACTCCAACGAATGGGCCCGTGAGTTCTCCGCCGCCGCCCTGGGCGACTACGTCTACTTCGTGGGGGGCAACAACCGGTTCCGCAGCCCGCACAACTACGTCGAGCGCTACCACGTGCCCTCCAACACCTGGCAGCAAGTCGCCAACCTCCCCGACAACCTCGGCAACACGCACTCCATCGGTGGCCCGGATGGGCGCCTCTACGTCTTCAACGGGACCCATGGCGGCGGGTTGAGCTGCGCCGGCGGCTGCCCCAACACGAACTACGTCTACGACCCCAACAGCAACTCCTGGTCGCGCATCGCCAACTCCCCCCACAACGCCTTCTACTCCGGCCACGCCATCCTCAACGGCGAGGTCATCCTGTCGTCGGGTGAGGGCAGCCGCGGCGCACGCGTCAACGCCTACAAGCTCCCTGGCAAGGCCTACTGGCTCTACAAGAAGCGCTGACCCTCCTTCTCCTCCTGTTCTTGGCCGCCCCCGCGGGATGTGGGACGGCGCTGCTGCGCGTCGATGGCGACGCCATCACGACGCGCGATGTCGAGGCGCTGCGCACGGCCGAGGGTTCAACCGGGCTGTGGATGTCGCGCCCGACGGCGTTGCTCGCGACCATCGAGCATCGCACGACGGTGGCCGTCGCCCGCCGCGCCGCCTTCTCCGCCAGCGCCGACGACCTGCTCAGGGAGCTCGAGCGGATGCAGGCGGAGAGCCACGACGAGACCGCCCTCGCCGACGCCATCCGGCGCGCGGGGGAGCCAGCCTACTTGCGGTGGATTGTCGAGCCCGCGCTGGCGGAGAAGTGGCTGCTGGGTGTATGGCAGACTTCGGTCGTGGCCGACGGGGAGCGGCGAGTGGCCTCTGCGCTGAAGATGGCTCAATCGGAGCCCAGTGGGATGAAGATCGCGGCGGCCCGCTCGGGTGGCGCCTACCTGCGCTTCCGTCTCGAACCGGACTCACCGACGGCCCACCTGCCGACCGGCGTGCGCCTGGGCTACGAGGCTGATCTGCGGGCCTACAACCGCGGCTTGCGCGAAGAGCGCCCCGCGGTCCCCGTCAATGACTTCGATCACATCGAGGGGCACGGCCTCGTCCCGCGGGGCTACGTCCAGGAGCTCGCGCGCAAGGTGCTGGCCCCCCTCGCCGACGGCGCCGTGTGGCCCAAGCCCGTCCACGACGGCCGGGATTGGTACGTCGTACGACGTCTGCGCGCCAGCGCCGGGACCTTCGATGTCGAGGCGGTCCGGTTCAAGCGACCGGAGTACGCCGATTGGTTCCACGCGCGGCGCCGCGATCTCGCGTATCAGGTTTGCCGCCCCGGCGTCCTCGCCGAGGCGGCCACGGAAGTACCCGATCATCCGCTCTGGGAGTTTCTCCGATGAAGCACTGGTTTCTGACCCTCGCCCTCGCGATCCCATTCCTGGCCTGTGACGACGAGCCGAGCGGTGACTCCGAAGCGGACATGAGCCTGGCCGGCGTGTGCAACCCACCCTGCTCCCCCGGGTTCATGTGCAGCGTCGAGCGCATCTGCGTCCCCGAGGGGGAGACCGACGCCAGCGTGACGCCGCGCCCCGACGGCGGGAACTGCACCGACGAGTGCGGGGCGGGGGAGGTGCGCTGCTCCGGCGACGCCATCGAGAGCTGTGCCGACGGCGACGGCGACGGCTGCGTCGAGTGGAGCGAGCCGGTGCCGTGCGAGGCGGGGCTGAGCTGCTCCGACGGGCTGTGCTCCAACCCCGATGAGTGCACCGACGAGTGCGGCGAGGGCGACCTGCGCTGCGGAGCCGAGGGGGTGCAGGAGTGCCGGGCGGACGCCGATGGCGATCCGTGCCTCGACTGGGCGCCGGAGCAACCCTGCGGCGAAGGCGAGTCGTGTAGCAACGGCGTGTGCCAGGCCGGCGGCTGCACCGACGAGTGCGGCGAGGGGACCTCGCGCTGCGCCCCCGGCGGAGACGGACGCCAGGACTGCGGTGAGTTCGACGGCGACGACTGCTTCGAGTGGAGCCAGGTGCGTAGCTGCGGTGAGGGCCAGAGCTGCTCGAACGGTGAGTGCACAGCGATCGACATGTGCTCCAACGAGTGCGCCGAGGGCACCAGCGAGTGCACCGATGGGAACCTCGCCCGTGTCGAGTGCGGGGACTTCGACGCCGACGACTGCCTGGAGCTGGGGGCGCCGATGCGCTGCGGTGACGGTGAGCTGTGCTCCGGCGGGGACTGCGTCCTGGAGGGGATGTGCGACGACGAGTGCGCAGAGGGCGCCCGCCGCTGCGCCGGGGCGGGTTTCCAGGCCTGTCGCGCCGTGGGGGACTGTCTGCTGTGGGGGGAACTCCAGGCCTGCGGGGACACCGAGGGTTGCGTCGACGGGGCTTGCGTCCAGGACGTGGTCGACGAGTGTCCGGGCGTGGATGCGGTCCGCTGCGAGGGCGACGCGGTGGTGAGCTGCGGTCAGTTCGACGCCGATCCGGCCCTCGATTGGAGCCAGCCGCTGCCCTGCGAGGACGGCGAGACGTGCAGCAACGGCGTCTGCGCGGCGGTCGCCCAATGTGAGAACGAGTGCGAGGTCGACACCGCGCGCTGCCAGGCCGGGGGCGTTCAAGCCTGCGGTGACTTCGACGCCGACGACTGCCTCGACTGGGGCGCCGTCCAGCCCTGCGACCAGGGAGAGTCGTGCAGCGACGGGATCTGCGACCCCATCGAGGCGTGCGTGAACGAGTGCGAGCTCGGGGACGCGGAGTGCGTGCCCGGCGGGGTGCGCGGTTGCGGGGACTTCGACGTCGACGACTGCCTCGACTGGTCGGCGCCGACCCCCTGCGGCGACGCCCAGCAGTGCATGGTGGGGGCCTGCGTCCCCGATGATGTCGAGGACCAGCCGGGGGAGATCAGCTTCGTCGATCCCCCGCCGGGGGCCGTGCTGCAGGGGCCGGTGCAGCTCACGTTGTCGGCCCTCGACGACGACGGCGTCGAGACCATCCTGATCACCTCCGGCGAGGAGCTGATCGCCGAGACCCAGGGCGCAGGCATCGCGTTCGCGCAATGGGAGACCGGTGACCACGCGGACGGACCGGTGACGCTGGTCGCCACGCTCGTCGACTCGCGGGGCAACGAGACCACCGCGGAACGCGACTACGTGGTCGACAACGCCGCGCCCGCCGTGGAAATCGCGGCTCCGGCCGATGGCGTCCGGTTGGGGCAGCCCTTCGACTTCACGGCGCGCGTCGACGACGACGGCGGGGTCGCGGAGGTGCGCTTCCTGGTGGACAACAACGAGGTCGCCGTCCTCGACGAGGGTCCGTGGACCCTCGAGATCGACCCGTCGGACTACCCGCCGGCGGGGCCCAAGACGCTCGAGGTGGTGGCGACGGACGTGGCGGGCCGTGACGGGCGGGCCAGCGTGGACGTGGAGTTCGCCCCCGACGAGATCACCGTCCAGGTGCTCTCGCCGGAGCTCGGCGGCGTCGCGGCGCGGCCGTTCATGTTCCGGGTCGAGGCCCAGGGGCCCGACGGCGTGACCCAGGTCGAGCTGCGGTTGGACGGAGAGCGCCTCGTTCTGCTCAACGCGCCGCCCTACGAGGTGGAGATCGATCCGGCGGAGCACGAGGGGATGGAGCACCAACTCGAGGCGCTCGCGCGCGACATCGAGGGCCGAGAGGCGGTCGCTGCCCAGGGGGTGACGTGGGATAACGAGGCCCCCGAGGTGGAGATCGTGCGACCCGACGCGGGTGGCCTCGTGACCCGCGAGGGCGGCGGTTTCGTCGTCGAGGTCGATGTCACGGACGACGATCCACAGGTCCACGTGGAGGTCCTCGTCGAGGGGGAGGTCATCGGCGAGGCGCAGGGTGATCCCTACGTGATCCAGGCTCAGCTCGGGGACTTCGATCCGGAGGTACACGAGGTCGAGGTAGACGTCGTGGTGCGGGGGACGGACTACCTGGGCAACTCGAGCGAGTCAGAGGTCACGCTGCGCTTCTCCCGAGCGGATCTGGCGGTCAGCGCGCTCGCGAGCGAGGCGTCGATGCTGTCCATTGGGGGCGAGAACACGATGGTCGGGCTCTACGATCCGCTGCGCAACGAAGGGCGCGTGCTGTGGATGGGCGCGGCGGGGAGCGGTCCGGCGGTCTGGGACACCGGCGTGGGCTCGCTGCGGCCGATCGAGGGCTTCTTCTACGACGGGATCGGCAACGCGGGTCTCCTGGGCGAGGACGTCGTGCTCAACCGGCGCGAGTTCCTGCGCATCGGGTTTGACGGCCAGATCGAGTGGCGCGTCGCCGACGGGACGGTCCGCGAGGTGAAGATCAGCGACGCGGGGGTGACCTATCTGCACGTGGAGCGGCCCGGGGAGACGGCGCTGGTTGCGCGCGATCCGAACGGCGACGAGCTCTTCGAGTGGTCGCCCGAAGAGGGGCGCATCACGCGGATCGCGGTGATGCCCAACGGTGACGTGGTCGCCGCCTCCGGTGACGACATGGTGGGGCTCGACGAGGTGCACCGCTTCGACTCGGAGGGTGAGTTGCTGTGGACCTTCGACGTGGAGGGGCCGATCAGCCGGTTCGTGGTGTGGGACGACATGATCTTGCTGGCGCGCGACGTGGGGGAGAACGGCGGGACGCGGATCGAGATGGTGCGGCTGGGTGGAAACGGACAGGAGATGTGGTCGGCGCTGCTGCCCGAGGACATCACGATCCAGTCGCTGAAGCCGCGCGGCGACGGAGCGCCGCTGGTGTTCGGGCAGAATCTGCACGTCTTCGAGACGCTGCTGCACTGCTTCGATCCGGTGGACGGCGACGAGCTGTTCGTCTTCAACCCGCCGGGCTTCGTGATCATTACCCTCGAGCCCTTCCAGGCGAACCGCGCGGCGGTGGCCGCCGAAGATTTTCGGGAGGGCGAGTCGGGGGCGGCGGTCTTCCAGTTGGAGAACGACGGTCGGGTGGGGAGCCGATTCGAGACCGGTGACGAGACGGTGCTCAACGTTGGGACCTCGGGGGACTCCCTGGTCACGGTGCTCAACGACGGCAACACGGGCGAGTCGTCGGTGGTGGTCCTCGGTGACGACGGGCGCATCGTCTGGCGGGAGGAGCTCGCCGTGGGGCTCGGGGTACAGGATCTCTACGTCCCGGCTCCGCAGATGGCCGATCTGGTGGCGTTCCGCGCGGCGACGAACACCGGCGTGCTGCTCCCCTATGGCCCCGATGGCGGCATCGATTGGCGGGTCGAGAAGCTCGGCGCCAACATTTCACAGGTGGCCAGTCGTCCCACCTTCCTGGTGGTCACCGTCGAGGATGGCGGCGGCGTGGACGTACTGCGGCTGCCGAGGGAGTAGGGATGCGAAGGAGCCTATTGGTGCTGGGGCTGTTGCTGTGGCCGGCGGGGTCTGCCCTCGCCGACTGAGTCGGCTGCAGCAACCTGAATCTCCCGGGGGGAGATCCCAGCGCGCGTCCGGACTGGCGTGAGGGCCGGGTTCGGACGGCGGTCCATTTCGCGTACGAGCGGCGGACGGTGGCCTACCGTGGCAACGAGCCGATCCGCAATCTCCTGGGCGAGGACACGACGCTGATGGCCCTGACGCCGTCGGTCTCCGTGGCGCTCGGTGAGCGGTTCGGAGCGTCTCTGATGTTGCCGGTCTTGCAGCTTCGCTACGATGTCCTTGAGAACCAGACCTTCGATGGTGATCCGTTGCCGGAGTACCACGAGAGCTTCACCGGGTTGGGCGACGCGGTGCTGATGGGGCAGCTTCTGGTGACCGAGCCGGGTGATCCGGTGGGGGCGTGGGTGTCGGCGGGCTTCACGGCGCCGACGGCGGACGAACGCGACTACGCTCCGCTGCGCGGTGAGGACTACGGCGACGCGCTCACCCCCGGGACAGGGACCTGGGATCCGGTGATCACCCACGGGCTGTCGGTGCGCGAGGGGCCGCGGACCTGGACGGCGGCGGCGACGGGCCGCTTCACGCTCTACGAGAATCGATTCGGCTACCGAGCGGGGAGCGTCGCCGAGGCGCGGGCGGGGGTGATGCACACCCTCGCCGACGAGCGCGCGCTGGGGCTGACGGTCGGGGGGCACGTGGCCTACCGCCACCAATGGCGGGCGCGGCGGGACGGGCTGGAGGTGCTGAATACGGGCGGTGATTGGTTGTCGATCGCGCCGGGGCTGGGTTGGCAGCTCACGGAGTCGGTGGCGTTGAGGGCGGCGGTGGATCTGCCGGTCTGGCGCGATCTCTACGCTGGACCGGAGGACCTGGACGTCCCCGTCAACGGCCAGGCGGACGCCGACGCGCGATGGACGCTCTCGATCGAGTACGGAGGGTAAGGCGATGTTCATTCTGTGGGTCGCGCTCGCCGCGACGGTGACGTTGGATGTGCCCGGCCTGACGTGCCCGACGTGCGTCGAGCCGGTGAAGAAGACGCTCGCCCTCAGCGAGGGCGTCAACCGCGTGCAGGTCGAGTGGGAGAAGCGCGCGGTGGTCGTGGACTACGACGCGAAGGTCACCAGCGAGGCGAAGCTCCGGGCTGCGCTCGCGAAGGCCGGCTATGCGCCGACGAAGGCCGGGGAGAAGGCGAGCACGGATGGTGCGGCGGATCTCGAGGTCGTGACCAAGCCGCCGCCGAAGCCCGAGGGGCTGCTCGTGGCGGGGAAGGTGACGGTGATCGCGGTGGGCACCTCGAACTGCACGCCGTGCGACGCCTTCAAGGCGCAGCTCGCGGTGGTTGGGGCGCGGGTCGGGAAGCTGGCGGTGCGCGTCGTTGACGCGACGGATCCCGATGGCGCGGGGGCTGGGTATCTGCCGCGCAAGGCGGACGTCCCCTACGCGCTGGTTTACGGGCTCGAGGGCAAGAGGCTCTATGCGGGGCCCGCGGGTGACGCGGTGTACATCGCCGTCGAGGACGCGCTGGGCGTGAAGCGGTAGCGCCGATCGTCGGCCCCTGGGGACGGTGCGCCTGGTCGTCCCTCGCGCCGGACACCCCGGACACGCAGGGCGTTGGGCTGGCAGGTCTGTGCCAGGGCGTGTACTCAGCGGGTTCGGTTGGAGGGAGCGAAATGGCGTATTCGTCAGGGATCCGTGGGCGTTGGCTTGTTGGGGTGGCTCTGCTCTGGGCGTGCGACTCCGTCGAGGGTGTCGGTGAGACCGATGTGGCCCTCCCGGACGCGGCCGCGCCGGGGTGCGATGACGGCGTGCGCAACGGCGACGAGTCGGATGAGGACTGCGGTGGCGATTGCGGGCCGTGCGCCGACGGCGCGGCCTGTGGAGTCGCGGCGGACTGCGTGAGC
>CAYOBQ010000217.1:0-14944 GCA_964402225.1 uncultured Nannocystaceae bacterium
CCACCCTCGCCCTCCCCCTCCCCCTCGCCCTCCCCCTCGCCCTCTCCCTCGCCCTCGCCTTCTCCTTCGCCCTCTCCTTCGCCCTCGCCTTCGCCCTCGCCTTCGCCACCTTCGACACCCGCCACACAGTCGGCGGGCGCCTCCGCAAGATCGACCACCCACTGTTGGTGACCGTCGCCGTTCTCGCGTTGACCCACGAAGCACTGGATGGCCGATCCAGCGTCCAGCGACTCGACGTGCAACTCGTAGGGCCCGACCACCAAACCCGCGAAGTAGATGTCTGCTCTATCCCCGGCCACTCTCGCCTCGAACCGAGCCACCACTGCCGTCGTATCGCCTTGCCGCGATCCCTCGACCAGCCAGACCGCCACCCGCTCAGCGTCGGGTGAGATTCCCACCACCGTGATCTGGGCGTCCATCGAAGCCAGGACATCGTTCGCGTCCGCCGTGCATGCCGCCGTGCCCATCGCCAACAAACCGAAGACGACCTTCGCGTAGCTCTCGATCACCACACACCTCCCACGGTCACACCACCCGGGCGGAGGGCGACGCCCACCGGAGCGACAGGTTCATTCATCCAGAACAGCACAGCGGCTGTCGCGGCGAGGGCACCGGAAGCCGCCGCCAGACCGTTTGCCCACCTACGGTTCGCGTCGATACGAGAGGCGAGCCCGTCGGGCTCGACGCCGTCCCGATGCAAGCGCTCCTCGAAGCTCTCCAGGTCGGACTGGGCCTCGAGACCGAGCCACAAGGCGCCTCCGGCAATCGCCAACGCACCAGTCGCCGCGACGTACGGCCAGGCGCCGAAGCGCGTCGTCGCTCCGGTCTCGGCTTCGTCCGCCGCCGGGGGCAGATTCAGACGCGCCCTGTGGGAGACCGCCGAAACGCCACTCGCGCTCGCGACGTAGCCCTCGTAGAAGCCGATCCCGAAGGGAACCCCGTAGAGTTCTCTCCGAAACGCGTCGTCCAGCGCCCCCCTCGCTTCAATCTTTCGGCGTCTCCACTTCAACCCGGCTCCGTCGGTGGTCCCGCCCGCCGACACCCTCGCCTCCTCGGCCCCCCGGCGCAGGTAGTAGGGCCCGGTCCCTCCCAGCGCCACCACGACCTGCGTCTCACCCGAGGTGTGCAGATCCGCGTACCGCTCGCCTCGCGGGTCCTCCAGCCAAAAGCGCCCACGCACCCCGAGCGGCAATCGAAGGAACCGGCGAGCGCCAGCGAAGTAGTCGGCGATCGGGCGGTGCAAGTCGAGCGCCGGTGGTCGAGTGATGACCTCGGGCCGAGCCCCCGGCGCACGAACCGCTCGGTTCGCGGCTGCGACGAAGGCCGCAAGCTCCGAGTACTCCACGACCCCATCCCCGTTCACGTCTGCCGCGCCGGCCAGCCCCGACCGAACCTCGTGGCTGAAGATGCCAGCACGGAAGACCTCCCACTCATGGGCCTCCTGATTACGCGTAGCAGCGAGGATCGCCCCGGTGTTCGGGTACGTGGCGAGGTCCTCCTCCACGAGGTAGTCAGCGATGGCCTCCGAGAAGTCCTCCTTCGAGTAGCCATCGCCCCCTCGCTGGAACACGAGGGCGGAGGCATGGCACGCGTCGATGATCAGATGGTTGAAGTCGGCCTTCGATGGCGCGACGACCAAGCTGAGGAGGTCCCTGCGCGTGAGGTATCCATCGCGAAGGTGGATACGTCCCTCCCCCCCGGCCCCGCGCTCACCGTGCCCGGCAAAGACAAAGTAGAGATCGGTGCTCTTTCCAGCCCGACGTGCGGCTTGCATCTTCGAGTTGAGACGAGCCATCGAGGCGGCGACCTCCGCTTTGGTCGGCGCACGCGATCGAGCGGCCCAAAACGGGTGCCGCGCCTGCGTCTCGGCGTCGAGCACGGACAGCAGCTCGGTCTCGACCCCGATCGCCTCGAACAGCTCCGCGTATCGCACCCCATCGTCGTCGGCGAAGCGCAACGGTTCGAGGGTCCCCGCGAAGGGTCGATTCTCCGCGACGACGAGGGCGAAGCGCGCCGCGGTCTCCGATGCGCACACCGGCGCCGTGCAGACCAGGCCCATCAAGAACACCTGCCAACCGGTCATCGCACCTCATCCTCGAGTTCGAAAACCAACCTCTGAACCATATCGGCTCGTGGGGAGGAAGCTCCAGCGGAGGGGGCCCACGTTCGAGCTTCGTCGCGTGAGACAGGGTCATCGCTGAAGAGGCCGTAGAGCGTGTACCGCCCCGCTCGATGGCGAGAGCGCAGCTCGAAGCTGCCCGGGAGGGTACGGTCTCGGCTGGGCACGGCCAAGGGTCGGGGGCTCTCGCGAGGCCAGTACCACCGCAGCTCGCCCTCTTCGTCGATGCTGAAGAGCTGCAGAAAGCGGGGCGCGTGGAGCTCTGCGGTGTAGGCAAACTGCAGCCGGTCACCCAGACTGCAGCGAATTCGCGGACCATCTCCGACTCCGCTCGCGCGCACCCGCGGCGGACGCTCGCGGGCGTCGATACAGAACACTCGAAAGCCCGCGCTCGGCGCTCTCACGCCGCGGACACCGACGGCGCCGGGGGCTCCCAGACCGGCGTCGGGCGACGACGGCTCGGGGGTCAACGCCGCGATCGCGATCAAGACCGAGGCGGCTATCCCGAGCGCGGCACGAAGGACCCACCGCCGACCCACCGAGGGCTCCAGCTCCGGGCCGCCCGAGTCGCTCTCCGCCGGCAGCGCCTCGAGCAGATCCTCGGCGAGCATCCCGACCACCGCCGGAGCCGGGAATCCGTCGCGGCCCGCGAGCAACGCGGCGCCTCGCGCCTCATGGTCGTAAGTCTCCCGGCACGCCGCACAGCCGACGAGATGCGCACGGAGCCCACGCCACTCAACCCGATCGAGTTCGCCCTCCAAGGCGCCGAGGATGGTCTCGTGCCACCGGGGTTCACAGCTCATGATTCACCTCCGTAGCCTCGGCTCGCAAGGAAGGCCCGGAGATCGCGCTTCATCCGAGCTTCGATTCGCCGACCCTGAATCCGCGTGAGCCCCTGAAGGCCCGCCGCGTCCGTCTGGTTGAGCCCCTTGCGGTACCGGGCCTCGTAGTACCGGCGATCACCGACGGGCAGGCCGGCCACGAAGGTCGCCAGCAACCCGCTGAGTTCGGCGGAGAGCTGCGCCTCGATCGCCGCCGGCTCCACCGCTTGGTCGGGAACCGTCGCAACCAGCACATCGCGATGCGAGACGCGGTAACGATCGATCGCCCAGTTCCGCGCGATGCGAAAGAGGTAGTTCGAGTACGGACGCACGCCGTCGTACGACCGTCGCGCAGACTCCGAGAAGGCGCGCAGAAACGCTTCGTGGCAACCGTTCTCGACGTCGAAGACCGAGCGCATCCCCGGGACGAGCACGACCCCGTCGGGCGTGGTCAGCCGGAAGCCCATGCGCAGCACGCGGGCGACCTCGGGCAAATAGAAGCGGTAGACACGCGCCAAGACATCGGAGTCGCCTCGCCTGAAGCGCTCGAGCGCTTCCTCGTCCTCTCGGAAGAACGACATCGCCTAGACCTCTCGCCCGCTCCTACGGGCGATGGCGGACGAATGGATCGAGAAAGAGATGTCAGGGAAAAGGCGTGGCCCGGACCTCGAAGCGCTCCGGCCCGTAGGGCTCCTGTCCCTCCGTCCGCACGCGGCCCCGGTAGTAGAAGACGCGGCCGTCCTCCAGCTCGAACTCGCCGCTGCGGAGCTCACCGCCGTGGGTCTCCATCTCCTCCCAGTGCAGCGGCATCGCGTCACGGCTCCCCACCACCAGAAACGACAGCGCCGTCAGGTCTGCGCTGAAGGACTTCTCGTCGAACCGGGTGTCGGTGCCCACCACGTGACCGTCCTCGATGAGGAAGGTCACCGTCACATTGTTGCCGTTCTTCCAGACGACGCGGTCCTCGTGCTCCGCCACCGGCTTCCAGTGCGGGTCGTCGGCCAGGAACTCACCGACCCAGCGAGACTCGCGGCCGATCAGACCGAAGCGCTCCACCAGGGCGAGGGTCATCGTCGCGTCGTCCAAGACGACCGCGGCGTCGGGGACCTCGCGGGTGATGTCGATCGGCGGGAGGGGGTCTGGCCGCGCACGCGGTGCGGCGTCCGGCGGCGCCGCGTCGGGGACCAGAGGCGGCGCTTGGCAGCCCGCGTCACCGACGATGGCGTAGAACAGGGCCGCCATGCCGAGCACCCCCGCGATGGTGGCCCAGGGACGCCCCGGCGCCCTCGGCTCAGTCAACGCATTGGAAGGCGACGCACCGCTGTCCGGGGTTGCACGCCTCGTCGTCGGCGCACTCCGCGGGGCCCCAGCGCAGCGTGAACTCGCCGGCCTCGCCCCCCGAGCCATCGACGACCACCGTCACATCCCCCCCGCCGTTGCGGGCGAAGAGCACGGTCTCCGTCAGCGCGCCGTCCTCGCCCACGCAATCGTCGAGCGGGTCGTCGCAGTCGCCCAGCACCATCAATGAGAGGTCCCAGCCGCCGTGGGGCTCGGCCTCGACGAAGTACAGGCCCACGTCGCCGACGGGGATCGTGTAGACCACGTCACCGCCGCGGGTGTCGTGGCCGGTGCAGCCGTTGCCGTCGGCGAGGCGGAAGTCGTCCGCCGCCGAGCGCGTGTCCCCCTCGACCTCGCCGCCCACCGCGTCGAGGGCCACCGCGTCGTCGCAGGTGTCATTCTCCGGCGGCGAGTCGAAGGCCTCGACGGCGACCTGCACCTCGACCCGGCCCCGGGCGTTGGCGTCGGCGCCGTCCACCACGAGGAGATACTCCCCGGCCTCGACCACCTGGTCGAAGCCGAAGCCGCAGGCCATCGCCTCGTCTCCGCAGCGCCGCACGAGGTAGGCGCCGACGGCGAAGTCGTCGCCGATCGAGGCGGTCTGTACCGTCACGCGCGACGTGGACTCGAGCGTGAGGCTGTAGACCGTATCGGGGCCCCCCGCGCCGAGGCACGCAGACACATCGTCTGCGGCGCGGTCGAGGCTCGCCGTGGCGCCGGCGGACCCGTCCGAGACGTCCAACGCGATCGGATCGGCGCAGCGATCGTTGCGCGGCGCCGCCGAGAGCGGACGCGTGGTCACCTCGAGTCGGTAGCTCGGCGCGTCGCCGGGATCGATGCCGTCGACGATGACCGACACGCAGTGGCACGGATCGTCGGGATCGTCGCAATCCCGGGGGCACTCCATCACCGGCACCCGCACGACGGCCGGGTTCGGCTGGCGCAGCAGGGGCTGACCGGCCTCCACCGTGTCGTCCCCGCACCCGAGCTCGGTGTTGGCCCGCACGCAGTCCGATCGGGCGCTCACCACCGGATCGCCGAGCGTGCCGCCAGGCAACCCGATCACCCGCGCGACGAGCATCGACCCGGCCTCTACGGTGCTCTGGTCGAAGTGGTAGACCCGCTCGCCAGCGCCGGCTTGTGGCGCGCAGCGGGGGGCAAAGGCGCTCGCTCCGTCGAGCTCATCGTCGTCGGTATAGAGCCCGTCCACCAGGTCATCGAGCTCGACCTCGACGCCCTCGTTGGGCCCGCAGCGCACGCGCACGGGGCGCGGGATGGCGTCGAGGTGCAGCTCGTAGTCGACGGGCCCGTCGGCCTCGAGCCGCAGGCAGAGGAAGCCGGAGGCCGGCAGATCGATGTCCACACCGGCGCGACCCCGCGGCCACCGGCCCTCGCCGCCCTCGACCTCCGCGCCCTCGTCATCGACGAGCACCCCGACCAGCGTCGCGTTCCCGCCGACGACCTCGGCGGAGACCGCGAGCTGCTCCTGGCTGCCCATCTGGAAGCAGAAGTAATCGACGTCGCCGGGACAGAGGCTCCCTCGCAGGTTCTCGGCGAAGCTGGCCTCCCCGCCCCGCCGCACGATGCGCCCGGTCTCGATCGAGTCGTCACCCGCGCCCGCCTCCCACGCATCGTCGGCGCAGCTTTCCGTGTCCTGGAGGTCGATCGACAGCGTGTAGCCCACCGAGGAGGGCGGCCCTGGCTGCCACACGCGTACATAGATCGGGCGCGCCGAGCCGAAGGGCCCGGCGGAGGCCGCCTCGGTCTGGTTTCCCGTACGAGAGCCGCTGATGAGCTCGCGATCGGCGCCGTAGACCTCGAGGTCGAGGTTCCCGCCGAACCCGTCTTGCCGCAGCGCGACGACCGCGTGGTGACGGGCGGGGATCTCAAAGAAGAACCAGTCGTCGTCACAGCCTCCGAGGTTGCGGTGCTCGACCCCCCCCGCCAGCTCCCGGGCCTCGTCGAAGGTCTGATTCGGCTCGAAGTTGTCGTCCTCGCAAGCCGGCGCCTCGCAGCGCCCCTCGACGCACGTCCGCCCGAGGACGCAGTCGCCGTCGCCTACGCAGCCCGTCTCCACACAACGTCCGGAGCCGAGCTCGCACGCCTGGGCGCCGGGACAGTCGCCGTCGTTGGCGCAGCGCCCGCACGCCGCTGGCTGCTGGGAGACGGCGCAGGTGAGACCGAGGGGGCACTCGACCGCTTGGCGACACCGGCCGCGGATGGCCACGCACTCCCCGCTGGCGTCGCAGCTCCAGCCCTCGGGGCAGTCCCCTTCCCCACAGCCCAGCGCCTCGACGCAGTCGTCGTCCGCGCAGCGCAACCCGGCGCACTCGCGGGTGTCGCTGCACGGGTCGGCGGCGCGGCAACGCAGATCGTCACCGCAGGTCGACTCGCCGTAGCAGTCCTCGTCCGCCGCGCAGTTGCCGCAGCGGCCCTCGAAGCAGGTGGGCGCCGTCGGGTCGATGGCGGCGCAGGCGTCGTCGTCTGTGCAGCCGAGCTCGCAGGCCCCGGCGTTGCACACGCCGTCGCCCACGCAGTCGCAGTCCTCGGCGCACCCGTCCGGGTCGTCGCTGCACTCGCAGCTCGTGGGGTCCTGGACCTGGCCACACTCGCACGCCGTCGGACAGCCCATATCCGCCGGAAGCGGTCCGTCGCCATCGCCCCCGTCGGCCCCGCCAACGCCCATGTCGCCGGGTGGGGTCTCCATGTCCACGGCGTCCCCGTCGCCGCCGCCCGCCCCGCCCATCGCGTCGGGGTCGGGATCGCCGCCACCGCCACTGTCGTCGCAGCCGATGGCGAACAACACCGCAACCAGGACGGCGCAGCATCGACGCACCGAAACCCTATCGAGCATCACATTTCCCCCGGATATCGCACGGCGAGACTAAGCAACGACCCTCACGCGGTGCAACCTTAGCTGGACAGGCCCCGCTCAAGCGTTTGTGGCGCCCTGGCCGATGCTTTGATCTGCTTTGTGAGGGAGAGTAGGCTTGCGGTGCTCTTCGGGGGATGACCACGTGCGAATCGTTCGTTTCGGCCTTGTTCTATGCGCCCTTCCGCTCGTCGCGGTGGCGCAACCCACGATCGACATCATCTCCCCGGCGGCCGGCGTCTGCGTCGGAAACGGGGACGAGGTCTTTCCGGGCTTCCCCGGCGGAAACGCGCTGCCGGACCCCATCGACGTCCCGCTGGTGCTCGAGATCGGGTCGATGAGCGGTGACCCCGTCGAGCTCAGCTTCGAGGTCGACGGCGTCGTCGTCTTTGACGACGTCTTCGACCCCGACCAGGCGAACACGCCGGAGCAGACCGACTCCATCGTGCTCCCCGGCTTCGGCGTCGAGGACGCTCAGGACTTCGAGCTCACGGTGCGCGCCACCGCCGACGGCCAGGAGCGCAACGACGTCGTCACCTTCCGGCTCGACCGCGCGCCCCCGCAGATGGTCATCGATCTCGACGACCTCGACCTGCTCGACGGCTGCCATGAGGACCCGCCGAACCTCCCCTTCGAGACCGAAGACGACCAGGACCCCAACCCGCAACGGGTGGACACCAACGCCGTCGACGGCTGCATCGTCACCCAGACCTTCACCCTCACCGATGACTGCGGGAACGCCCAGGCGGTCAACGTCGCCTACCAGCAGGCCCCCGATCCGGGGAGCGTGAGCGTCGAGGTCACCGGCTACCGCTGTGGGCTCGAGGAGTGCGTTATCGACGGCGAGGGCGCCCAGACCTTCGACGCGGGAGACCGCATCGGCCGCGGCACCGTCGTCTACGAGATCGACCAGCCCAACGGCTGTGTCGACTCGATCGACGCCAACATCGTCCAGGACGGGGGCGAGCCGCAGGTCATCGTCCCCGGCCAGGCCTACGAGTCCGCCGGGGCGTATGTCGCGACCGTCACCGTGGGCGCCTGCGGCCAGGAGCTTGACACCGACGAGCTCGGCTTCACCGTGCTCGAGCGCCCGGAGGCCGATCCCGGTGGTCCCTACGGCGGGCCCGACGCGCCGATCGTGCAGGGCGAGCTCGTCGCGATCGACGGCAGCGGCAGCAGCGCCGCCGCGGAGCTCGGCGGTATCGTCGAGGTCGCCTGGGACCTCAACAACGACGGCTTCTACGACGAGGAAGAGGGCACCGAGCTCGAGACCACCTTCGACAGCTCCGTCGGTGACGGCGTGCACCGCATCTGGCTGCGCGTGCGATCCGGCAACGGCGGCGTCGCCTTCGCCGACACCACCGTCACCGTCGACGACATCGATCCCAACTGCGCGCTCGCCGCGGTCGAGGGGGAGTTCGTGGAGGGCGACGCCGTGACCTTCGACGCGTCGGCCTCGACCGTCGGCCACGAGACCGATCCGCTGTCCCACTACGCCTGGGACTTCGGCGACGGCGGCAACGGCCAGGTCGCCGCCGGGCTCGTCCGGCCCAGCCACATCTTCGAGGACTCGGGTGAGTTCACCGTCACCGTGCAGGTCCACGACATCGACTCCTTCTGCGAGGCCGAGACGGTGGTGGTCGTCACGGACTGCAACCCGATCGTCGAGAACATCGGCGCCTTCGCCGCCGACCGGCTTCTGGAGGGGGAGCCCGTGCGCTTCACGGCGGGGACGACCCACGCGTGCAACGCCTTCGACGGCATCGACTCGTATCGCTGGACCTTCGAGCCAGGGCTCCAGCCCGTCGAGGGCGCCGGGCTGCGCGAGCCGGAGTACACCTACGACGAGCAGGGCACGAAGAACGTCTGCCTCGAGGTCATCGACGAGGACGGCAGCGCCGAGGAGTGCTTCGACATCGAGGTGGCCGATCTCGATCCGACGCCGGAGTTCGCAGCACCCGTTATCGTCGGCGAAGGCGAGGAGGCGTGCTTCGACGCGACCAACACGGTCGCCGGAGGCGCCGCCGATCCGCTGGACCACTTCGTCTGGGACTTCGGCGACAACAGCCCGGACGTCGTCGTGGACGACCCGGCGCAGCGCGTCGTCTGCCACGTCTTTGAGGGCAGCGGCGAGTTCACCGTGACGCTCGCGGTCCACGACGAGGACTCCCAGGCGGACTTCGAGCGAGTGGTCCAGGTCACCGACGTGACGCCGACCGCCCGCGGGCGCGCGGTCCTCGATGGCGAGCAGCGCAACGTCGACGAGGGGCAGATCGTGCGCTTCGACGCCAGCGACAGCGAGCCGGGAGCCGCCAGCGACCCGATCGTGCTCTACACGTGGCAGTTCGGCGACGGCGAGGACGCGGAGAGCGACTCGCCCGACGCGCAGCACGCCTACGGCGACGACGGCACCTACGCGGTGCGGCTGACGGTGACGGACAGCGACGGCAGCGAGCAGAGCGACACCTTCACCGTCGAGGTGCGCAACCGCGCGCCGCGCATCGAGCTCGAGCTCGTCAACGGCCAGGCGGACGCCGAGGGGAACCCGCAGATCGAGATCGGGACCGACGCCGAGTTCCGAATCACGGTCGACGATGTCGAGGCGGATCTCCCGCCGGGGCGTGTCGTGTGGGACTTCGGCGACGGCACCGGCACCGGTGACGACGTCAACGACGCCCCGCGCCTGATGGCCCGGCACCGCTACGGCGAGCTGGGGCAGGTGCGGGTGGCGGTGGAGGTCGACGACTACGACGGCAACTGCGTGGCGATCGAGCCCGTCGCCGCCAACCGCTGCGACGGCGCGAACCCGCCCGAGGAGTGCGCGTGCAGCGACCACCACGGCGACGGTGACGAGTGTCTTCGCCAGGCGCGTGGGGAGGGCGACGACGCGATCCGCGTATGCCGCATCGTGGGGAGCAACGACACCGCGGAGCTGGTCTTCGACGTGACGCCGGCGGCGCCGCGGATCCTGCCGCCGCTGGTGCCTGAACGCTGCGAGGGGGAGCTCGTCGAGTTCGACGTGCGGGTCGAGTCGGCGGTGCGAGGACAGGAGGGCGGGGTGGACGTCTACGACGGGCCGGTGGTCCTCGGCTATCCGCGCAAGCCGCCCGAGATGGTGTGCAGCTCCGACCCCGACGCCCCGGACCGAGCCGAGTTCCAGATGGTGCGCTGCTCGTGGCGGCCGACCTTCTTCGACTCCGGTGACCACGTCATGCGGATCACGGCGGTGGGTCCCTTCAGCGAGGTCAGCCGCTCGATGGACGTGCAGTTCTCGGTGCGCGAGTGCGGCCAGCCGTTGCTCGCGGGCATCGGCGGCAGCGGCACGCGCGGCCTGCTGCGGCTCTTCGCCTACGGCCGGCGAGCCGGCAACGTCAGCTTCGACCCGACGGCGGAGGTCGTCGTCGGGCTCGGGGCGAGCGGCCTCGCCGTGGGTCCCGATGGCCGGTACATCTACGTCGCGAGCCCTGGCTCGGGGGGGGTGGCGGTGGTCAACGCCATCAACCGGCCCCGGGTGCTGCGGACGATCCCCACCGGGAGCAACCCTTCGGCGGTGGTGCTCGGGGCGGTCGACGGGACGCCTTGGGTTTGGGCCATCAACAGCGGCGACGACACCCTCTCGGTCATCGATCCGGACACGCTCAAGGTCGAGCACACGCTCAGCTTGGCGCCGGTGCGCGGCGCCTACGATCTGGCGTGGCTGGGGGAGGTCTACGACGGCGAGGGCTGCGAAGGACCCGGGGATGGCTGCGTACGCACCGGGGACGCACGGCTCGTGGTTTCCTCCCGCCGGGGCGGGCAGGTCGCCCTCTTCGATCCGGCCCGGGCCCTCGAAGGAGAGGCCGAGGCCATCGCCATTCGGCGCTTCCCGGGCCCCATCGTGCGGGTCGCCGCGGAGGGCCGAAGCGGCGTGATCGGCGCTGCGGAGGGGAAGTCACGGGTGGTGCACGCCTTCGACGCGGCGGACCTCGAGGACGGCGCCGACGCGCTCGAGACGACCGCGCAGGCGGTCCACTTCATCCCGCGGGACCTCTTCGTTCGTGACGGCGTGGTGCACGCGCTCACCGACTCGGCGCTGACGCGGGTCACGCCGGGCGAGGCCCTCGAGCCTTTGTGCAGTGACGTCAGCGGCGCCGCGGTGGCGCCGTTGCCCGACAGCATGCTGCCCGATGGGGACTTCGTAGCCTGGCAAAACGGCCGGGTGGAGAACTTCGTGCGCGACGACGGAGGCGCCGCATGCGGGGCCGCGCGGGCGATCGGCGCGCCGGCGCCGAGGCTGCGCAGGATGACGACCTTCGTGGGTATGGAGTAGAAGTCCGCCCACACCGTAAGATATGCAGGCTTTTTTGGGACCGCTCACGAGCAATCCGGGGGATCAGGTGGAGAATCTTTCGCGTAGTCTGCGCTACGGCCTCATGGCCTGTGCGCTCGCCGTCTGGGGATCGGGTTGTGACGACTCGACGGGCACACCGCCGGGAGACGCCGATGACGGCGTCGGAGGTTCGGGTGGTTCGCCGGAGATGGGGATGGGCGGCATGGGCGCGAGTGTGCAGACGAGCTGCACCGAGGACGCCGACTGCGAAGACCCGGCAGACTACTGTCAGAAGGACTCGCCCGACGACGTCTTCGGGACCTGCGAGGAGGGCTGCCGCCTCGACCCGGACAGTTGCCCGGACGGCCAGCACTGCGAAGACCCGTCCCACGTCTGCGTCGACGATCCGTGCCGCGAGGACGCCGACTGCCCTGACGCGCAATACTGCGAGAACCCCGGGGACGACGGTGAGTGCGTGGATGGCTGCCGCGAGGGCGGCGATTGCCCGCTCGCCGACTCCGGCCACGACCAGACCTGCGACACCGACGCCGATCCGCGCGCCTGCGTGCCGGTCATCCCCTGCTGCTCCAACGAGGGGATGTGCACCATGGGCACGAGCTGCGACGACACCCCGGTGCCGTCGGCGCTGTCATGCGAGGGCTTGTTCTGCGAGTCGCGCTGCGACGGCGATGTCGACTGCGCCGACGCCGACACCTACTGCAACCCCGACGGGGTGTGCGCCGAGGGCTGCCGCGACGACTCGGCGTGCAATCCCGACGAGGTCTGCAACGACAAGCACGAGTGTGAAGAGGCGCCCTGCGAAGACCACGACGATTGCCCCGACACCCACTACTGCGACGACGACGGAACCTGCCACCAGGGCTGCCGCGACAACGACGGTTGTGGGGACGGCGAGGTCTGCGAAGACAACGCCTGCGTCGACGACATCTGCGAGAGCAACGACGACTGCCCGGAGGGGCGGCACTGCTTCGACGAGGCCTGCATCGAGGACTGCGGTGCCCACGGGGACTGCATCCCGGGGGCGTTTTGCAACCTCGACGCGGAGTGCCAGATCGGCTGCCGTGACGATGCCTGGGAGGAGAACGACACGATCGACGTCTTCTTCCCCGCCGACGGCGACGCCCACCCCTTCCTGGAGATGCCCCCCGCCGACGGGAACGGCTTCCAGCGCCTGCTCGTCGAGAGCAACAACGGGGAGCCGACGAAGCTGTGCACCAACCCCCCGGAGGCCGTCGGCGCGGACTTCTATGGCGTGACGCTCCCCCAGGCCTTCCGCATGCGGGTCGAGCTGCGCTTCGACGAGGGCCTCGGCAACCTGAACCTGCGGCTGCACGGCGGCGATCTGGACAACCCGCTGGTGCGCGACGGTCTCGATAACCCGGAGGCCGTGGAGTACCCGGACCTCAACGCGGGCAACGACGAAGCGGACTACTTCATCGAGGTCTATGGGGACGTCGAGAACGAGATCCCCTACGAACTGCTGGTCATCATGGGGGACGGTGCCTGCTTCCCCGACGCCAACGAGGACAATAACGACCCCGGCGAGGCGACGCCGATCGCCGACGCGAACGTGCCGGGCTTCCGCCAGGACGGCTTGCGAGTGTGCGGCGGCGACGAGGACTGGTGGACCCTCCAGCTCGACCCGCGCGACGGCCTGGAGGTGACGGTGACGGCCGCCCCCGGGGCCGGCGACCTGCGCCTGGCGGTCTATGATCCGGACCGCATCGCACGGGCCGACTTCGCCAACCCGAACTTCGAGGACATTCTCGGCGAGGACATCGGCGGCGGAGAGACGGTCTACCACATCAACGAGCCCGAGGACGGCGCGATCAACGTGGGCGGCGACTGGCAGATCGTGCTCGAGGGCGCCTCCCTCGACGACCAGGCCGACTACCGGGTCGAGGTCGTCCGCACTGGCGGCGTGGGCTGCCCGGCGGAGCAGGACGAGCTCCAGGACGGCGGCAACGACGGCGTCGCGGGCGCCACCGACCTCGACGCGATCGACGCGATCACCGACGGTGGAGTGCTCACGCCCGACGCCGATCTGGTGGTCCCGGGGGAGCGTGCGCTGTGCCCCCAGGGGGACGTGGACTGGTTCTGCTTCAGCGCCGGCGGCGCCGCCGGTGACGCCCTCGAGGCGTGGATCGACTGTGACGAGATCGCGGGGCGCGCGACGGTGCGCCTCACCGACGAGGGCGGCAACGACGTCGGCATGCCCGGGAGCTGCGAGGGGGACGGGGGCGACTCGGCCCGCGCCAGCGCTCGGGTCGCCGAGGCCGGCACCTACTGCATCCAGGTCGCGGCCGTGGCGGCGGCCCAGGGCACATACAGCCTCAACGTGCGGCGCGAGCCGGTGGGCGACGAGCTCTGCGCCATCGACGAGGACGAGCCCCCGCGCAACGACAGCGCGGGCAACGCCACCGAGATGGAGGAGGTCGACGGCAGCGGCGGCACTCGCTTCCAGCACGCGACGGGGGTCATCTGTGATCCCGCCGCCCCCGACACCGACTGGTACAGCTTCCCCGTCGCCAACGAGCGCTCCAGCGTCTGCCTGATGCTCGAGGGCTTCGTCAACGACGCCGCCAACCTCGATATGGAGGTCTACCGCGACGCGCAGGTCCCCGGTGCCAACCCGTGTGGGGGCGGCTGCGCCGAGGGGTTGCAGTGCATCCAGGGACGCTGCGCGCCCCACCGCGCCGGGGGCTCCGCCGTGGGCAACCGCTTCGATGTGGAGGACGTGTTCTTGAGCCGCGGCGTGGTCGGTGACGATGCCGGCGACCACCTCGTGCGGGTCTTCCGCGGCGCTGGCGGCGACGCGGACGCGCCCTACACGCTGACGGCCTCGGTCATCCCCGACGCCGGCGCCGACGACGTCTGCCCCGACGACGTCTATGAGCCCAACGACGAGGCGCCCTTCCAGCTCGGCGACGGAGAGAAGGCGCGTTGCGATATGTGGGCCTGCGAGGCCGCCGACAACAACGCCTTCCGGGACGTGGACAAGTACGAGATCACGGTGCCCGCCGACCAGGACCGGACGGTGCTCATCGAGTACCTCAACGGGGTCGAGGGGCGGCTGTTCATGACCACCACCGCGCCGACCGACAACATGATGGACCCCTTCGCCGGCATCCGCGCCAGCCAGATCGGGTTCGGCAACTTCCAGTGCATCAACATCCGCTCCAGCGACGTCGCCCAGGACGTGCAGATCGAGGTCACGCCGGACCTGATCACCCCCGGGGATATCGGCGGCTACCGCGTGGACTACACCCTGCGCGTGGTGAACACGGATCTAGACGCCAACGACGACGGCGAGTGCGAGCGCCTGACGGGTCTGCCGCAGGACACCTGCCCCGCCGACCAGGTCATCGGCGATGCCTGCTGGCCCCTCGTCACCCTCCCCTAGGACACCGCGGCAGAGTCGCGACGCGGCGCGCTGCACGCGCCCGCCAACCGATTTCGGCGTT
>CAYOBQ010000218.1:0-14786 GCA_964402225.1 uncultured Nannocystaceae bacterium
CTTCGCCCTCCCCTTCGCCTTCGCCCTCCCCTTCGCCCTCACCCTCGCCGCCCTCGCAGACGCACTCCGCGAATCGCTTGTCCTGGCCGCACACCCGGTTGCCCTGCGCGCCACCGGAGCACGTGCACGCGCGCACGTCCTCCGGCTCGCAACTTCCGCCGCCCCCCCCACCTCCGGTGGGCGTGCACGCTCCGAGCGCAAGGGTCAACAGGGCCGCGGTCATCCAGCCTGGCAGGCGAGTCGTCATGATCACTTTCCTCGAGTCGAGATCTTCATTCCCCGCAGAAGGCGCCGCTCGCGAACCCCACGATGTCGGCCTCGCCGGTCTGCGTGCCGTCGATTCGGACCAGCCCGCCATTCTCCGCTCCGCCCCCCCCGCTCACATCGATCCGGGCGCCACTGCCGAACACGATCCGCGGCGCCCCCAGGCGAACCATCCCGCCACCTCCGGCGCCGCCGCGTCCGCCTTGGCCGCCAGCGGCGTCGTCCGTTCCGGCGCCGACCCCGGGCCCGCTCTTGCGGTCGCCCGCGTCGCCCCCGTCGCCGCCCACCCCATGCCGGGTCGGGTCGCACGCCTCGCCGCAAGGACAGGGCGCGCCGCCGTCGTCCCCGTCGGCGTCGTCCCCGACGCGCCCCTTGGCGCTGATCACCGAATGGACCTCCACGCGGTCGTCGGCGGTGAGCACGATGACCCCACCACCGGCCCCGCCGGCCCCGCCGCCGCCGCCGCCGCCGCCGCCGCAGTCGCCGCTGCCTTGACCCCCGGCCCCGCCGCCACCTCCGCCGCCGCCGCCCCCTCTTCGGATCAGCGCCGCGTTCTGGCAATCGACCGCGAACGTGCCTGACTCACCGGGCTCGCCGTCGCGTGACTCGAAGGTCCCCGCGCTCCCGCCCCCGCCGCCGGACGAACCTCCGCCCCTGCCGCCCTCGCCCCCGGATCCGCCGACCGTCGTCGTCGTCCCTCGACCATTGTCCCCCTGCTCAGCGCCCCGGCCCCCTTCGCCGAAGGCCGACCGCAACGCGCTGTGGCCGCCGGCCCCGGCCCCACCGCCGCCACCGCCGGGCTTACCGGCGCCGTCGGCGTTCACCGGTCCTCGCACCTCGATGATGGTGGCGTGCACCGCCAGGATCTGCCCGGGGGGCACGGTGACGCCTTCGAGGATCACCCGGGCGTCTGGGAAGTTCTGCGTGCCGAGCCGCTGACCGTCGAGCACGATCGTCTCCAGCGCCCCGCCGTCGGCGCCCACGCCATCGTCCGGGTTCCGGCCTTCGACGAAGGTGCAGACGTGATCGACACAGAGCCGGTTGCTCCCGCATTGCTCGTCGTCGTCGCAGTCTCGAAAGTCGTCCGCCACGAAGCAGCTCGAGAGCCCGGAGACCGCGCAGAGGAGGACCAACCGCCTCATTCGTAGAGGTACCAGAGCAACACCGAGCTCGCCGCGATGGCGGCCCCGCCGATCCAGAGCACATCCGCCGTCAACGCCATGTTCTCGGCGTCGGCCAGCTCGGTGGCACAAAACGCGTCGCAGCCGCCGCCGCGCTGGCGATCACGGATCTCGTCCAGCTCTCCGCGGTTCATCATGCCCAGCGTGACGCCGGCGCCGACCATCGCGAGGCCTGTCGCCGCGGCGGTGTACGCCGGCCAGCGCGTGGCCTCTCCGGTCGGGTCGACGTCGTCCACCACGAAGCTGTCCTCACCCGCGGGCTCGTCTTCCCCACCGCCGACGAACCCGTCGGGGACCATCGAGCCCCGCTTGCGACGCTGCAGCCCGATCTCGGCGGTGAAGGGTCGTCCATCGTGCTCGTGATCGACCGTGTTCGGCTCGTGTCCGGGCACCTCGACGACGAGCTTCAATGGGCCGAGCGGCAGGGCATCTCCGCCGGAGATGGCGCCCGCGAAGAGCGGTGGCTCGAGCACCACGATCTTGCCGTCCGGCGGGAGCCCCTCCACGTTCAAGGGCTTGGCCACCTGCTCGAAGCCCTGGGTGCAGATGGTCTCACGGTCGAGCTCGTCTACGCGCGCGTCGGCTCGACAGTCGGCGAAGTGGCGCGCCGCCTCGGGGTGCGCCTTCAGCTTCTGGTAGAGCACGCCGAGCCGCAGGTGGATGCGTCCGTAGTCGTCGCCCCACCCTTGGAGCGCGTCCTCGTAGGCTCGAATCGCCGCCCGCGGTCCATCTCTGGTCGCGAGCTGGTCGGCGCGCAACGCCAGCTCGTTGAATCGCAGCATGAACGCCTCGGGGACGTCGTCGGCGGCCTGCGCCGCCGCGGCCATCACCAGCACCAGGAGGGACGCGCGCATCACGGCGCGCACCTTAACAGGAATTGGATCAGGGGCATGCGTTTGGTCGCCCCGGGGTCCGCGTCGACACGCTGAAGTCAGCCCCCGTGTCGTCGGTGTCGGCGCCGTCCGGGCAGCGCACCAGAGACGCGCGGTCCGCCTCCGGGTCATCCACCGGCGCCGCCACGCCGCCCTCGGTGACGCCGTCGATCACGCCGCCGTAGCTCATCGAGTCGATGACCTCGCCGGTGGCGACCACGCGCAGGCGCACCCCCGCCGTCTGGTTGCGCAACGTGGAGGGTGGGATGAGGAGGGTCTGCGTCGCCGGCGGAGCGGCGTTGATGGTGCGTTGGTTGCCGATCACGACGTATGCGCCGGGCGACACGAGGCCGGCGGCGAGCTCGAGATCCAACGACAGGTAGGTGGCGCCGGCGGCGTCGACCAGATCCAACGCCATCCCGTCGAGGGGCGCCTCGGCGTCCCCCGCGTTGTACAGCTCGATGAGCTCGCGGCTGTCGGAGCGCGGCTGGTCGTAGTCCACCTCGTTGATCACCAACCGCGGCGTCCCCTCGGGGCACTCGAAGACCACGTTGATGGTGTAGACCGTCTCGGCGCCCCCGTCGCGGGTCGTGACCAGCGGGTAGAACGGCCCCGGGCTCTCCATCGGGAGCTCGATCGTCTCGTCGTCGTCGTCGCTGCGGCTCGCCACCAACTCGACGCCGTCGGCGTCCACCACCGCGAGGTCCAGGTTGCCCTCCTCCTGGAGGAAGCCGAGCAAGACCCGCGCGGTGCAGCCGACGTCACCGTTGAACTGGTAGTAGTCCAGGTCCGCCCCACACGCGACCGCCTCATAGGCGCCACCGCCCACGTCGAAGATCGCCGCGGTAGCGAGCACGTCGTTCTCCTCGAAGCCGTCGTCGCCGGGGCACGCGAGCACGCGGGGACAGAGGTTGGGCAACCCGGCGCTCGGGGTGCCCGCCGCAAAGTCGGTGCCGTTGTCGTCGCTGTCACGTCCGTTGGCGCAGCGGCCGATGGAGTCTCCACCCGCGCCGCCCGGGGCGCCCGCGGGTCCCTCCGTGACGCCCTCGAGCACCCCGCCCCACGACACGGCGTCGGCGACCGAGTCGGGCTCACCGCGCAGCACGAGGCGCGCGGCGTCGGCGGGGCCGTCCTGGATGCCGCCGGCGTACTCGACGCGGAGCACGTCCGGGAGCAGCTCGCCGAGGGTGGCCGGCGGACCGACCACGAGGTACCCGCCGGGGGCCAGCGACTCGCCCGCCGCCGAGAGGTCGATGGTGGCGTAGACCGAGCCGTCGGCCCCGTCGACGAGCTCGAGCTCGACACCCGCCAGGGCCGCCGGCGCGTCGCCCGCGTTGTAGATCTCCAGGAACTCGGAGCCGGCGTCGTAGTCGACCTCGTTGATGACTAGCTCACCGGTCGGGCACTCGATCGCCGCCGTGAGCGCGTACTCGTTGTGGTCGGGTCCGCCGAAGTCGTCGATCTCCACGCGGAGGTAGTAGGCCCCCGTCGCTGCGACCGGGACCGCGATGCTCTCGTCATCCGTCGCCGAGCTCGCGAACTCCAGGCCGTTGCCCGCGGCGTCCTCGAGGCGCAGGTTGAGGTTCCCCGCGGCGTGGCGGAAGGACAGCTCGGCGCTCAGCATGCAGCCGGCCTCGACGTCGATGGCGAAGTAGTCGAACTCCCCCTCGCCGCAGACGATGCCCTCGGCGGGGACGCCCACCTGAAGCGCCGTGGCGGAGGCGCGATCGTCGTTGTCCTCGAGGGGGTCGTCGTCGGGACAGACCAGGTCGTCGGGGCACGCGATGTCCACGGCGAGGTGGTAGGAATTCGGGGCGCCCGAGACGGCGAGGAAATGGGGCCCCGCACCCTCGACGAGCTGCTCGATCGTCTCGCCATCGTCGCCGCTGTCGACCGCCACCAGCTCCGCGCCGCCCGCGTCCAGCAAGGCGAGGCCGAGATCACCGTCCGCGTGCACGAAGTCCAACCCGGCGGCCACCGCGCAGCCCTCGTAGGCGTCGATTTCGAAGTAGTCCGCGTCGTCGGCGCAGAGGATGGCGTCGACGCCAGCGCCTTCGGCGAGGGGCGCGGCGCTCGCCACGTCGTCGTTCTCCTCGAAGGCGTCGTCGCCGGGGCACTCGAGGGGGACCGGGCAATCGAGGGCGACGTTCACCGTGTAGTCGTTCCCGGCGACGTCGTCGAAGAGGTAGATCCGGAGGAAGTGGACGCCCGCGGCCTCGAGTGTGCCGCTCAGGCGCTCCACGTCGGCGGCCGTCTCGCTGCTCGAGATCCGGCCTCCATCCACGTCGAGCAGGCGCAGGTCCAGGTCGCCGTTGGCGTTGACATGGTTGACGGACGCGATGAACGAGCAACCGGCCACGGGGGCCTCGAAGGCGAAGTAGTCGTCGTCGCCGGCGCACACCCGCGCGTCCTGCGGGACCCCGGCTTCGATGGGGGTCGCGTTGCCGATCCCGTCGTTGTCCTCGAACGGGTCGTCCTCGCACTCGGGGGGCGGCGCGCAGTCCACGTCCACCCGCAGGCCGTAGGCGTTGCCGTCGGACGCCCCGTCGGCGAGGTGCACCCGGAGGTGGTAGGTCCCGGGGGCGAGTCGGCGCGCGATCGACTCGTCGTCGTCGGCGCTGTCGGCGGCCTCGATCTCGACGCCGTCGGCGTCGGCGAGGAGCAGCCCGAGATCGCCGTCACCGTGGCCGAAGCGGAGCCGCGCCTCGACCAGGCAGGTGTCGGCCTCGCCGACGACGTCGAAGGCGAACCAGTCGTCGTCACCCCGGCACGCGGTGGCCCCCACGAGCTGGGCCAGCGGGATCTCCGTCGCGTCCTCACCGGGCCCGTTGTTGTCCTCGAAGATGTCGTCGAAGCAGTTGGGCGGCGGGGGCGCGCAATCCAGCGAAAGCGCGAGCTCGTAGTCGTTGCCGCCGATCCCGTTGCGCAGCGAGACGCGCAGGTAGTAGGTCCCGGCGCCCGCGATCGGCCGGTGGCTGATGGACTCGTCGTCCGTCGAGCTCCGGGAGAAGGCCAGGCGCTCGCCTTGCGCGTCGCGCAGCTCGAGCTCGAGGTTGCCGTCGGCGTGGGTGAAGCTCAGATCGGCGTCGACCACGCAGTCGTCGGGCGTCTCCACCTCGAACCAGTCTTCGTCGAAGCCGCACAGCCGTCCGCGCAGGCGCTGGTCGTCATCGAGCGGGCTGGCGTGGCCGGCGTCGTCGTTGTCCTCGAGGCCATCCTCCTCGCAGGAGCAGTCGAGCTCGGCTGTGAGTCGGTAGATGTTGGGGGCGCCGGTGACCCGGAGCGCGAAGGGCCCGAGGTGTGGGAGCAGCGCGTCGGCTCGCTCGATGTTCCCACCCGCGTCGGCCAGATCGAGGACCTCGCCCTGGTTGTCCACGATCGCCAGATCGAGGTCCCCGGCGTCGTGGTCGAACTCGAGGGTGGCCCGCAGTCGGCAGCCAATCTCCGCCGGCGCGCGCCAGTAGTCGGCGTCGTCCTCGCAGAGGATGGCCTGGACCCCGCCGGGCGGCAGGACCGTGGCGGCGACGGGATCGTCGTTCTCCTCGAAGGGGTCGTCGTTGGGGCAGGCGAGGACCGCTTCGCAGTCGACATCGCTGAAGAGCCGGTACTCGACGGCGTCCCCCGCCAGATAGAGGTAGTAGGTGGCGGCGGCGGGGGCGTCGAAGAGCAGCACCTGACCGTCGTTGGCCTGGGCACCCTGCCCCAGCGTGTTCCCGTCGGCGTCGCGGAGCTCGAAGACCGGGTCGCCCTCGCGGTAGACGGCGTCGGCCTGGAGCGTGCATCCCTCGAAGAGATCGATGGCGTAGTAGTCGGGATCGCCGGCACAGGCCACCGCGCGCAGCTCGTTGCGGTCCCCCTGGAAGGCGGTGGCGTCGCCGGTGTCATCGTTGTCCTCGAAGACGTCGTCCTCGGGGCAGGTGAGGGGCACCGGGCAGGCGAGGATCATGTCGAGCTGGTAGGTGTTGCCTTCGCCGTTGAAGAGCGAGACGTCGAGGTAGTAGGTGCCGTCGGCGGGCAGCTCGAAGGAGATGCGCTCGTTGTCCGAGGGGGTCGTGCTGCTGCGAATCGGGCCGCCGAGCGGATCTCGGTAGAGCCGTAGATCCACGTCCCCGTCGGCGTGGGTGAACCGAAGCGACGCGTTGAGCTCACAGCCGGCGGCGGCCTCGAAGGCGTACCAGTCGTGGTCGCGCCCGCAGACGATGGCGTCCACCACGTCGCCGTTGCGCAGCGGGGTGGCGCTTGCGCCGTCGTCGTTGTCTTCGAGGGCGTCGTCAGCCGGGCACTCGAGGGCCTCGGGGCAGTCGAGATCGATCCCCAGCCGGTAGTCGTTCTCGGCGCCGCTGATCTCGTAGTACAGGACCGCCGCGTCGGCGGAGAGGTAGGAGACGCGGCCCGCGTTGCTGGCGTCGAGCTCGGCGCCCTCGGCGTCCGTGAGTCGGAGCCGGAGCGCGCCGTCGTCGTCGAACTCGAGATCGGCGACGGCGCGACAGCCGGCGGCGACCTCGACCGCGTAGACGTCCACCTCTTCTCCGCAGAGGATGCCGTCGATGGGCTCGCCATCCGCGATGGGAGCGGCGTCTGCGATGGCGTCGTTCTCCTCGAAGGCGTCGTCTGCGGGGCACGAGAGCACGCACTCCTGGGCGACGGAGATCGTGTAGCTGCCCTGGCCGGCGCCGCCGGTGTTCGCGAGGCGCAGGAAGTGGGGGCCGTCGGCCTCGATCGGCTGGTCCAGCAGGATGGCGCCGTCGTCTCCGGGCCGCGCGCGGGCGAGCTCTCCCTCTTGGTCGAGGGCCGTCAGCTCCAGCTCGGCGTCCCCCGGGCCGGCCTCGACGCGGGCGTGGAGGACACAGCCGGCCTCGGCGTCCACGGCGAACCAGTCGCTGTCGTCGCCGCACACCACGCCGGTGGCGTCGACCACGAGGGGCGTGGCGTCGTCGCGATCGCCGTTGGGCTCCGCCGGGTCATCGGCGGGGCAGCGGTCCGCGGGGCAGCGGGTGTCGAGCGTGAGCAAGTAGTCGTTGGGGTCGTCACCGGCGCGGACCTCGAAGTAGATCCGGCTATCGGCGGGGGCGTAGGTGCGCGCCGCCGCCCCCTCCGCCGTGGGGGCGCCAGCGGCGATGAGGTTGCCGTCGTCGTCGACCACGTCGATCGCGAGGGCGCCGCCAGCGTCGAAGTCGAGGGTGCCCACCGCCTCGCAGCCGCCCGGCACCTCGAGGGCGTAGTAGTCGAGGTCGCCTGTGCAGGCGATGGCCTCGACGGGGACGCCCGCCTGGAGCACCGGGCCGGCGATGGGCGCGTCGTTCTCCTCGAAGCCGTCGTCGCCGGGGCACTCCAGCGCGCCGGGGCATACGACATCGGCGCGGAGCCGGTAGCGGTTCGCCCCGACGCCGCCCTTCAGGTCGACGCGCAGGTACCAGAGGCCCCCGGCGTCGTCGAGCTCGATGGCTTCGCCGTCCTCGGCGCCCACCGACTCGGCGAAGACGACCCCGGCTGGGTTGTGCAGGTGCAGGTCCAGATCGCCGTTGGCGTGGGTGAAGTCGAGGCTGACATCGAGGGCGCACTCGTCGGGGACCTCGAGGGCGAACCAGTCTTCGTCGTCACCGCAGACGATGGCGCTGACGGCGTCGCCAACGGCTACGCGGCTGGCCTCTTCCAGGCCATCATTGTCTTCGAGGGCGTCGTCGGCGGGGCACTCGGGGATGATCGGGCAGTCCTGTGTGGCGCGGATGAGGTACGTGTTGGGGACGCCGACGACCTGGGCGTAGACGGTGGCGCCTTCGAGGCCCGCGGCGTAGTCGATGCGTTCGCGGTCCCCGACGTCTGCCGAGCGGGCGATCTCTTCGCCTTGGGGGTCTCGCAGGACGAGGTCCAGGTCGCCCTGGGCCGCGTCGAGCTCGAGCTCCACGGCCAGGGTGCACTCCGGGCCGACCTCCACCACGAAGAAGTCGGGATCACCTTCGCAGAGGATGCCCTCGAGGCCCGCGCCGTCCTCGGGGAGGGCGCTCGCCGTCTGCCGGTTGTCGTTCTCCTCCAGGGCGTCGTCGTCCGGGCAGGCGAGGGGCAGCGGGCAATCGACCTGGACGTCGAGCGTGTAGATCGTGCCGTCGGGATCGGGCAGCGCGTGGCGAACCTCGACGAAGTAGTCACCGTCCTCGCCGACGTCGTACTCCATGAACTCGTCGTCGTCCGCGGTGGCACCGCGCGCGAGGCTGCCGCCCTGCGCGTTGCGGAGGCGCAGGTCGAGATCTCCTTCGGCGTGGCGGAAGTGGAGGGCCACGGCGATCGAGCAGCCGGCCTGCGCGGCGACGCGGTAGTAGTCGGCGTCGTCGGGGCACGCGATGCCGCGCAGCGCTCCCCCCTCGGGGACCGCCGCTGCGCCCTCGACGGCGTCGTTCTCCTCGAAGTCGTCGTCGGCGGGGCACGCGAACTCCGGCGGCGCCATGTCGGGATCGATGACGGCCATGTCGGGATCGACGACGGCCATGTCGGGATCGATGACGGCCATGTCGGGATCGACGACGGCCATGTCGGGATCGATGACGGCCATGTCGGGATCGACGATGGCCATGTCGGCCCCGAGATCCGACGCGACCTCGCCGTCGGCGCCTTCGTCTGGAGCGGCGGCGTCGGCCTGCCCGTCGGGCGTGGGCCCGAGGTCGCCGACGCTCCCCCCTCCCCCGGACATGTCGACGCTCGCGTCCGGATCGTCGGAGGTCGAGCCCCCGTCGTCGCAGGCGGTCATGCCGACGACGAGCGCGGCGGATAGAAAAAAAGTGCGGCGGTGATTGATACGCATGGCTCCCCCGAGCATTCCCGGGCGGAGGTTACGTACGCGCGTACGTGCCGGTCAATCCCGGCCCGGGCTACTGAGCGTCAGGGTCGGCGGCGCCGTCGGGATCGGCGGCGCCGTCGGGGTCGGCGGCGCCATCGGGATCCACGGCGCCATCGGGGTCGGCGGCGCCGTCGGGATCAGCGGCGCCATCGGGATCAGCGGCGGCGTCCGGTGTGATGGCGGCGTCCGACGGCACGCCGGCGTCGGGCATCGGGCCGGCGTCGGGGTCTTCACCGCCGCCGCCACCGACGAGGGCGCAGGAGATCGGCGGCTCGAGCGCGGTCACGTCGAAGTCGCCCTCCACCCGGATCGCGCCCCAGGTGCCTGTCGCGGCGCCGGCCGGCGGATCGACGACCTCGGCGTTGACCAGATCACCACAGAACGCGTCGGCGCTGATCACGCGACCGTCGAGGCCGAGGGTGACGATGAGGTCGTTGCCGGTGATCGGGTTGGCGTTCCCGGCGACCGGCTGCTCGGTGAACGTGAGGAGAAACTCCCCCGTCTCGCTGAGCTCGACGGAGCCGTCTGACTGCATGACGTTGTCGGCGTTGACCGTGCGGTCCTCGGCGACGGAGGTCAGCGTGAAGTCGACTCGCCAGGGCTCCCGCTCGGTCGCGATCGCCACGTCGGCCTTGAACATCAGCGGCCCGCCGAGGTGGGTGGTCGCCGCGAAGAAGAAGGTCCCCGTGATGTCGGCGCGCTCGGTGGCCCCGATGTCCGGCTGGATGGCGGGCACCCGCGCGTCCTCGGTGCGCTCCACAAAGTCGTTGAACGTCGCCTCTGGATCGGGACAGCCGACCAGAGCGAGCGCCATCATCGCGACCGGAAGCGAGCCCTTTGACAGTCGAGAACGCGGCATGGTACGCGCCTTTCTCATTGCGACACGCTGCGTGTCTGGGAACGAACGCGGGGGAGTCTGCGACGCTTCCCGGCCCGAAGTCAAACGCCATCAAGAACCCCGCGGAGGGTCACGTGAAGCGCTCCTCAGCCGCTCTCACCATCACGCTCGGCGTGTTGTTTGCCGTCCCGGCACAGGCCAGCGGATTCCTGGTCGCGCGCTTCGGCGGCGAGCACGGGCACCCCACGACCGACAACGCGACGGCGATGTACTACAACCCGGCGGGGCTCACGCTCGGGAAGGGCACTCGCCTCTTTCTCGACGGCAGCCTCGCCTGGCGCACGTTCACGTATGACCGGGACGAGGGGGCCTTCGACCACCCGCTCGAGGCCAACGATGTGCGGGAGGGGACGCCCAACACCCCGGAGGGCATCGCCGCCAACAGCGGCGAGGGGACGCTCTCGAACATCCTCGGCGCCCCCTTCTTCGGCGTGCAGAGCGACCTCGGGATCGACGGACTCGGGCTCGCCCTCGGCTTTTACGCGCCCCTCGGCGGCAGCTCCGTCTACGACCGCGGCGACTTCGATCCGAAGTACCCCGGGGCGCAGGATGGTGCGCAGCGGTGGTGGGTCATCGAGGGCACGATCCGATCGCTCTACTTCACCGGTGCCGCGGCCTACGAGATCAAGCCGGCGAACCTCTCCATCGGGCTCGGCGTCAACGTCGTGAAGAGCGAGATCAAGACGGTGCGCGCGCGCAACGCGAAGGGCACCGACTGGACCGTGCGACAGTACGACACCGACGCGAACGGTGAGGTCGAGCAGTCGCGGGTGCAGGAGGGGCGTGCGCGCTTGGACGTGAGCAGCATCGATCTCTCCGTCGGCCTCGGTGTGCTCTGGCACCCATCGGACGACGTGTGGGTCGGCGCTTCGTGGCAGAGCCAGCCCGGCTTCGGGGAGAACCAGCTCGAGGGTACGTTCCAGCAGGTGCTCGCCAACGGTGAGCCGGAGGACCCCAAGGACGTCTCGGTCTTCCAGTCCATGCCGGACGTCTTCCGTCTCGGGGGGCGGTACCGGCCGAGCGCGACCCAGGAGATCCGCCTCTTCGGCGACTACGTGCGCTGGAGCGCCTTCGAGGAGCAGCGGGTCATCACCGGCAGCGACACCGAGTGCGACCAGACCGGGAAGCTGGCGTGCATCCCGCGCTTCTGGGACGACGGTTACGGCGTGCGCGCCGGGTACTCCTACTGGCTCAATGCCGGCGTCGAGGTCTTCGTGGGTGCTGGCTACGACAGCAGCGCCGTGCCCGACGAGACGGTCGATCCTTCGCTCTACGACACCGAGAAGGTGACCGGCTCGCTGGGCGGTCGCTTCGAGTTGATGGACGACGCCCTCGCCATCGCCGCCGCCTACACCCAGGTCTTCTACTTCGAGCGCGACGTGGCGCCGCGCGGGCGCGACGCCGACGGCCTGACGATCCTGCCGAGCAAGGTGCCCGACACCCACCGCAGCCCCGACGGCGCGGGCAAGTACACGCAGGCCGTGGGCGTGTTCAACCTGAACGTCGAGTATAGCTTCTAAGACGTGCCCCTCGCTGAGATCGAAGGTCAGCCGCGCGCCGTCGAGGCGTTGCTGCGCGCCGCCCGGGGGGGTCGGCTGCACCACGCCTACCTCTTCTCGGGCCCCGATGGGGTCGGCAAGACGCTCACGGCCCACGCCCTCGCCCAGGCGCTGTTGTGCACCAGCCCGGCGGGGGACGGCGACGCCTGTGGGCGCTGCAACGCCTGTGTGCGGACCCGCGACCGCAACCACGCCGACCTCCACGTCCTCGAGCGCGAGGGCACCGCGAAGCACATCACCATCGCGCAGGTCCGCGGGCTCCAGCGGTCCCTAGGCTTCAAGTCCTTCGAGGGTCACCGCCGGGTGGTGCTGATCCAGGAGGCCGAGCGCATGAACCAGGCGACGGCGAACGCGCTGCTCAAGACGCTCGAGGAGCCGGGGCCCGACACCCACTTCGCGCTGGTCACGCACGCCCCGCACCTCTTGTTGCCGACCATCGTTTCGCGCTGCCAGCGGGTGCGCTTCGCGCCGCTGCCCCGGGACGTTGTCGCGCGTCACCTCGCGGAGCAGGCGGGGCTCACGGAGGTGGCGGCGGAGCTGCTCGCGGCCCTCGCTGAAGGGTCCATCGGCAAGGGCCTCGACCTCGCGCGCAGCCCGGTCCTCGAGCAGCGCGAGGCGTTGCTCGCCTTCGCCGATGCCCCGCGCGATGTCCGCCGCATCCCCAAGCTGCTCGAGCTCGCCGAAGACCTCGCGCGGCGCGCCGACGATCTTCCGTTGGTGCTGCACCTGCTGCGCACGTGGTACCGCGATGTCCTGTTGGTCGGCTGTGGGCTCACCGACGGGCTGGTCCACCGTGACCTGGAGAGCCGCCTGCGTGAGCGCGCAGGTGCCCTCGACACCGACGCCGTGATGACCCGCATCGACTTGCTCAACGACACCGAGGCGGCGCTTGCGCGAAACGCCAACGCCCGGCTCACCCTGGAGACCCTCTTCTTGCAACTCGCCGCATGACTGACGACACCCCCGAGGTCGCCTTCGACGCGCTGCTCGACGCGCTGCTCGACACCCGCCCGCTCCCGGAGCCCGAGCCCCTCCTGGCGCCGAGCGATGGCGAGGTCGAAGAGGCGCCATCGAGAGAGGAGCGCCCGCGGGGCGACCGCCCGCGGGGGAACCGCCCGCGGGGGCGCCGGAGGTCCTGACTGGTGCCCGCTTCGCGCGGATGGTAGTGAAGGCCGCTGGCTCCCACGAAGCGAGGTCCCCGATGGCCCGGACCTTCTACGTCACGACGCCCATCTACTACGTCAACGACGTGCCCCATATCGGCCACGCCTACACGACGTTGGCCGCCGACACGCTCGCCCGCTGGCACCGGCTCACGGGGGATCAGACGTGGTTCCTCACGGGGACCGACGAGCACGGGAAGAAGATCGAGCAGGCCGCCGAGCGGACGGGCATCTCGCCCCAGGCCCACGCCGATCGCTACGCCCAGCGCTTCCAGGAGCTTCTGCCGACGATCGGGGTGGCCAACGACGACTTCATCCGCACCACCGAGGCCCGGCACGAGGCCGTGGTGGCCGAGATGTGGCGTCGGATGGAGGCCGCGGGGGACATCTACCTGGGGAAGTACGAGGGCTGGTACAGCGTCGGCGACGAGGCCTACTTCAGCGCGGAGGAGCTGCGCGAAGACGGCACCGCGCCTTCGGGCCACGAGGTCTCGTGGGTGGTCGAGCCCTCCTTCTTCTTCCGGCTCTCGAAGTACGGCGACCGGTTGCTCGAGCACATGGACGCGAACCCCGATTGCGTTCAGCCACGGTCGCGCTTCAACGAGGTGCGCAGCTTCGTGGCGGCGGGGCTCAGAGACATCTCGATCAGCCGCACCAACTTCTCCTGGGGGGTGCCCGTCCCGGGCCACCCGGATCACGTGGTCTACGTGTGGGTAGACGCGCTGACCAACTACATCAGCGCCCTCGGCGGCCCCGATGGCGAGCTCTTCGAGAAGCACTGGCCCGACGTCGTCCACCTGCTCGGCAAGGACATCCTGCGCTTTCACGCGGTCTACTGGCCGGCCTTCTTGATGAGCGCCGGCCTCCCCGTCCCGAAGCGGATGTTCGCCCACGGGTGGTGGACCCACAACGGGGAGAAGATGAGCAAGACGGTGGGCAACGTCATCGATCCCATCGAGATGGTCGAGCGGTACGGCGCCGATAGCTTTCGTTACTTCCTCCTGCGCGAGGTTCGCTTCGGCAGCGACGGCGACTTCAGTGAGGCGGCGCTGCGGAATCGCATCAACGGTGATCTCGCCAACGACTACGGCAACTTGCTCAACCGCACGCTCGGGATGCTCGGCCGCTACTGCGAGGGCGCGGTGCCTGCGCGTGGCGAGGTCGACACCCCGGACCAGACGCTGCTCGCGGCCTTCGTCGAGGCCCGCGCCGAGCTGCTCGTCGCGATGGAGGAGGTCGCCTTCGCCCGAGGGCTCACCGCGATCTGGCGGCTGGTGTCGGCGGCCAACAAGTACGTCGACGTCTGCGCCCCCTGGGTGCTCGTCCGAGAGGACAGAGACGCCCGCCTGCGCGAGGTGCTCTACAACCTCTGCGAGACGCTGCGGGTGCTCGGCGTCTGGACGCTGCCCTTCTTGCCATCCAAGGCCGCCGAGCTCCTCGATCGCCTCGACGTCCCGGCGGAGCTGCGCACCGTCGAGGCCACCTCCGAGTGGGGCGGCCTGCCCTCCGGGGGGCCGACCACCGCGGGTGAGCCGCTCTTCCCGAGGCTCGAACGCGTCGAGCAGAAGGCGCCCCCGAAGAAGGCGAAGAAGAAGGCCAAGAAGAGCAAGAAGAAGGCAGCCCCGTTGCGCCCCATCGAGTATTCGCAGTTCGCGGGCCTGGACCTCCGCGCCGGCCAGATCACGGCGGCGTCGAAGCACCCCAACGCCGACCGCCTCCTGGTCCTCACGGTAGACGTAGGCGAGCCCGAGCCCCGCACGCTGTGCGCGGGCGTCGCCGCCGCCTACAGCCCCGACGACCTCCTCGGCCGCACCGTCGTGGTCCTGGCCAACCTGGAGCCCCGCGAGATCCGCGGCGTCGTCAGCCAGGGTATGGTCCTCGCGGCGGGCGATGGCGCCAGCGTCCGCCTGCTCACCGCCCCGGAGACCGCCCCGGGAGCCAAGGTGAGCTGACCCGCTTCAGCACCTCAATAGGGTGCATATCCCGATTCTGACGGAGGGAGTGTGGAGGGCTTTCA
>CAYOBQ010000219.1:0-14659 GCA_964402225.1 uncultured Nannocystaceae bacterium
TCGGCCGGCGGGCACGCACATCACTTGGTCGCTTGGTCTGCCGCACCGTCCTCGCGCTCATCCTCCTCCTGCCGGCGGCCGGCGCCCACGCCGAGGACCTCTGGACCGATCCCTACCCCGGCGTACGGCACCTGTCGCGGACTGACCGCTACCCCTACGACGACCGGCCGCGCTATCGCCTGGAGGCGGTGGTGGTCGATCTGGGGCACCCCGCCGTCTCGATCGTCGCGACCCCGCCGGACCAGGCCGGCGGCACCGTCAGCGCCTTCGCCCAGCGCAGCGGCGCGGTCGTCGCCTGGAACACGAACTTCTTCGGCTCGCCCCAGGATAGCTGCGGGCTGATGGTCGGCGACGGCCAGGTCTGGCCCCGCGCCTACGACGACGGCTGCCACGCGAGCATCGGCTTCGGCGCCCTCAACCAAGCGGCGATCTTCGTCCAGGGCGACCCCCACGGGCCACCGCCGGAGGCCTGGATGCGACAGGTCGCCTCGGGCAAGCCGGAGCCCATCCTCACCGACGGCGAGCCCCGCTTCCGCTACGGCTGCGGCGCCTCTTGCGCCTACCATCCCCGCACCGGCATCGGCCTGGACCGCGACCGGCGCACGCTCTACGTCGTGGTCGTCGACGGCCGACAGGCCGGCACCGTCGGCGCCGGCCTCGACGACCTCGCAAACCTCATGAGCGACCTCGGCGCCAGCGACGCCGTGAACCTCGATGGCGGTGGCTCCTCCACCCTCTTCGTCGCCGCCGATGGCGGGGTCGTGAACCGACCCAGCGATGGGAACGAGCGCACCGTCTGCTGCCACCTGGGCGTCCGGGTCGATCCCGCGGCGGCCTGGTGGCGCGCCGAGCTCGTAGACCAAGCGGACGCCGACGTCCCCCTGCGCCCGGGGGACACCCTCGGCCTGTGGGCGCGTTTCCGCAACACCGGGCGCCGCCCCTGGCGCCCCGACAGTGACCACCCCGTGCGCCTCGGGACAGAGTCGCCCAGGGATCGGGAGAGCGCCTGGGCGCACCCGAGCTGGATGGGCGCGACCCGCCCGGCACATGTCGGTGCCCCGGTCGACCCCGGTGAAGTGGGCCGCTTCGAGTTCACCGCGAGGGCTCCCGCCGTAGGCCGCTATGAGGAGCGCTTCGCCCCCGTCGCCGAGGGGGCGTCGTGGATGGACGCGCTCGTGGGCTGGACCCTGGAGGTCGTCGCGCCACCGACGCCCGACGCCACCCTGCCCGACGCCACCCTGCCCGACGCCACCCTGCCCGACGCCCCCCTGCCCGACGCCACCCTGCCCGACGCCACCGGAGACGCGGCGCGCGTCGGCCCGGACGCCGGCCCACCCGACGTCAACGTCAGCCGCGGTGACGCCACGCCGGGGCGCAGCGATCTCGCCGGCGGCTGCTCCACGAGCCCGACGCCGGTGGTGCTCTGGCTGCTCGTGGCCGGGATCCGTCGTCGGCGAAAATGCTAGCATCCCGCGATGCGCTGCATGCTCTCGCTGCTGCTCCTCCTCCCGGCCTGTGATGATTCGCCATCGGCTGAGTCGCCCCCCGACGCCGCCCCACCGTCTTTGGACGCTGGCGCCCCCGACACCGCACCACCCGACGCCGCACCACCCGACGCGGGACCGCGACCGACCCGCTGCGCGCCGGGTCCCCACCAGCCCTCGGCCGCAGACTCGGTCCGAACGGTCGTCTTCCTCGGGGACGGCGCCTCCGAGAACCCGAGCCACGCGCGGAGCCTCACGGCGCTCCTGACTCGCAACGACGACGCGCTCTTCCCCGCCTTCGCCGGCCGCGACCTGGCGACCCTGGTCCCCGACGCGGAGGTCCGGGTTCTCAACAGCGCCGGACTCAGCTATCGAGCCCTCGCCGAGGACCCGACCCGCGCCTGCGCGGGCGAGTGCCCACCCGCGGTGGAGGGTCCCGCCTTGCTCTTCGTGCAGCAGGGCACCAGCGACCTCATCAACCTGCTGGTCGCCCTCGGCACCGATCCCGAGCTCTCCCGGGACCCCGCCGCGGCCCTCGCCCCCTACGGCGCCGACATCGAGGCGACCCTCGCCATCGCCGACGATCCGCGCTTCTTCACCCAGCGACCCCGCCTGGTGGTCGTCGACCTGCCCGACCCGACCGACGGCAGCGGCTCGCTGGCGCGGCTCGGCGAGGGCCAGGGGCTCCCGATAGAGGAGATCATCGATCCGGAGGCCGCCCTCGGGCTGATCAACGCCGCCAACGACGCGCTACGTGGAGCCGCCGACGTCTGCGGAGCGGAGGTGGTCGGTGCCCACGCCCACTTCCTGGGCCACGGGCTCGAGGCCGACGACCCCTTCAACCCCCACTACGACCTCGCTGATCCGAGCCACTGGCTGCTGAGCGTCTCCGACCCCAACCTGCGCGGCGCCCACGAGCTGCGCCGCGTGGCCTGGGAGGCGCTGACGGGCGAGGGCGTGGAGGCGGCCCCCATGTTGCCCGAGCTTCCGGCGCCGGGCGTGCTGCCGGAGGTGCCGGAGGGCGCCTGGGCGGTGGCGGTGACGGTCTCGGCCCCCACCGAGACCGTCGATGGCGTGCCAAACCTGGCCACCGACGCCGAGCGCGCGCTGGGCCCCCCCGCCGAGGACGCCAACGACGTGGTCGCCCTGGGCGTCGTGGGGGGCCACATCGTCCTCGAGCTCGGCGCGACGGCCACCGACGGACCCGGCGACGACCTGGTCGTGCGCGAGGCGGGGCTCCTGTCGGGCGGCGCGCCGGAGCCGTACCGGGTCTGGGTCGCCGCCGCGGCCGAGGGGCCCTTCGTCCGGCTCGGAGACGGCGCCGGCGAGCGCGCCTTCGACTTCGCGGGGGGCGGGATCGAGGCGGCGCGCTTCGTCCGCGTCGAGAGCCTGCGGCTCGCCGTCGATGTCCCCCGCTCCCTCGGCTCGATATACTTCCCGGGGCCGGAGATCGACGCCGTCGGCGCCGTTCATCCAGCCCCGGAAGAGTAGGTCACAGGAGGCTCGATTGCACCGCTACCTCACGCTCCTCGTCGTCCTCACGGCCTGCGGTACCGACGACGGCGGCGAGCCCCCCATCGAGGCGTCGGGGCCGACGTGGCACACGGACGTCGCTCCGCTGGTGGACGAGCATTGCGGCGGCTGCCACACGGAGGGGGGCATCGGGCCCTTCGTGCTCACGGATTACGCGTCCTTCGAGGCCGTCTCCGCCTCCGCCATCGACGCCATCGCCGCCGGGCGCATGCCCCCCTGGTCACCGAGCTCGGATTGCCGCACCTACCAGCACGAGCGGGTGCTCACCGCCGACCAGAAGGCGGTGATCGCGCAATGGGCGGCGGACGGGATGCCCGAGGGCACGGTCCCCGAGGTCGTCGAGCAACCGCAGATCCGCGACCTGCCGGAGCCGAGCGCGGTGGGCGTCGCCACCGAGGCCTACGTCCCCGACGACTCGCGCCCCGACGACTACCGCTGCTTCCCGCTGGACGTGGAGTTCCCGCAAGACACCTACCTCGCCGGAACCAACGTCGTCCCGGACGTGCGCGCCATCGTCCACCACGTGCTGGTCTACGTAGTGACGCCCGACGACGTCGAGGACCTCTTGGCGTTGGACGCCCGTGAGGAGGGCGCAGGCTACACCTGCTTCGGCGGTCCCGGCGCAGGCACAGTGCCCAGCCCCGTCGCCGCGTGGGTCCCCGGGGCCACGCCGCTGCTCCACGACGATGGCGAGATGCAGTTCATCCCCGCCGGGAGCCGGCTCGTGATGCAGATCCACTACAACGTCCTCTCCGCCGCGCCGGTCCCCGACCAGACCGCGCTGCACCTCTACTACTGGGACGATCCCCAGCCGATGGAGGTGGTGGCGACCCCCCAGCCCAAGCTCGACCTGTTCATCCCCGCTGGCGAGGCCCACGTCGAGCAGGTCGCGGAGTTCACCTACCGAGGCGACGAGCCCGCCACCCTCGTCGCCGTCGCGCCCCACCTGCACGTCCTCGGGGAGAGCGTGCGGGTCGACCTCGTCCGGGCGGCCGGCGGCGAGGAGTGCCTCATCGACATCCCCGACTGGGACTTCGACTGGCAGCAGAGCTACCGCTTCCCCAAAGACGAGGAGGTCGTCGTGCAGCCGGGCGACCGTTTCCGACTCACCTGCGTCTTCGACAACTCCGCCGAGAACCAGCCGGTCGTCAACGGCGAGCAGCTCACGCCTCGGGACGTGACGTGGGGCGAGGGCACGCTCGACGAGATGTGCATCAACTTCGTCTCGCTGGTACGGCCCTTCGCACCGCCCACCCGGCAGTGCGCGGGCCTCGGCGCGTGCCGCGAGGGGTGCAGCGAGCCCGACGGCACGGCGTGCTTGCTCGACTGCGGCACCGCCGACCAGGACTGCGGGCGGTGCGTCATCAGCGCCACCATCGGCCGCGGCGGCTGCGCGCGGGCGCCCTGCACCGGCCCGCTCGTCGCCGCCCAGCGGTGCTTCGTGGACTGCGTCGTCGAGAGCCTGACGAGCGGGCGGCTGGCGGCGTGCATGGCCGACGCCTGCCCCTCCGAGTACGACGCCCTCGCCGCGTGCATGGATCCGCTCATCGAGTCTGGAGCCTGCGACACGGCGATCGACACCTGCGTCGAGTAGCGTCACGGTAGCCCCCCCGGGCGTTTTCGCGGTAGATCGCAGACATGCCCGAGCTTCGCCGTGACCCCATCACCCACCGCTGGTCCATCATCGCCACCGAGCGCGCGCTGCGACCCAAGGACTTCCGCCGCGCCCACGCGCCGACCGGCGGCAAGGTCGACCCCTTCGCCGCCGGCAACGAGCACCTCACGCCGCCGGAGATCGCCGCGATCCGCGACGGCGGCGCGCCCAACGACGCGACCTGGCGGGCGCGCGTGGTGCCCAACAAGTTCCCCGCCCTACGCATCGAGGGCGGCCTCGAAAAGCGCCCCGACGGGATCTACGACCGCATGAACGGTGTCGGGGCCCACGAGGTAGTCATCGAGTCCCCGGAGGCGGACTTCGAGCTGCACCGGCTGCCCCCGGACCACCTCGTCGAGGTCCTGGCGCTGTACCGCGACCGGATGGCGGACCTCCAGGGCGACGCCCGGTTCGAGTTCGCTCTGCTCTTCCGCAACCACGGGGCCGAAGCGGGGGCCAGCATCGCCCACGGCCACGCGCAGCTCATCGCGCTGCCCGTCGTCCCCCACCACGTCCGCGAGCTGCTCGAGGGCGCGAAGCGCTACTACACCTTCCGCTCCCGCAACGTCTTCGAGGACATCGTGCGCCAGGAGCTCGACGACGGTCGACGCCTGGTCCACGACAACGGCGACTTCGTGGTGATCGCCCCCTACGCGAGCCGGCTGCCCTTCGAGCTGTGGATCGTCCCCCGCTTCCAGGCGACCCGCTTCGAGGCCGCCACCCGTCCGCAGCTCACGAAGCTCGCCGAGTCGCTGGCCTTCGCCCTCGACCGGCTCGACCGCGGCCTGGGCGACCCCGCCTACAACTTCATCATCCAGAGCGCGCCCTACGGGCACGACGACGTCCCCTGGTATCGCTGGCACATTCAGATCATGCCGAAGCTCACGGAGGTCGCGGGCTTCGAGTGGGGCACCGGCTTCTACATCAACCCCACGGCCCCCGAAGAGGCCGCCGAGTTCCTGCGATCGCTCCCCTCGTGATCCGAGTCCTCCACGTCACCGGCGAGGTCGCGCCCTACTCCAAGACCGGCGGGCTCGGCGACGTCTGTGGCGCGCTCCCAGGAGCCCAGCGCGCGGCGGGCATCGACGCGCAGGTCATCACGCCGCTGTACGGGAGCATCGATCGCCGCAGCTTCGAGCGCGTCGGCGGGGTCACCGTCCACCTCGACGCCCGCGATCACACGGCGACCCTGTGGCGCGACGGCCACGTCACCTTCGTCGATGTCCCCGGCCTGCTCGACCGCGAGACGCCCTACGGTGACGTCGACGACCCGCTGCGCTTCGCGGTCTTGTGCAAGGTCGCGGCGAGCCTGCCCGCCGACGTCTACCACCTCCACGACTGGCAGGCCGGCGCCACGGCGTTCTACACCCGCAAGCCGATGGTCTGCACGGTCCACAACCTGGCCTACCAGGGCCTCGTCGACTGGTCGTGGGCCGAGCGGATTGGCGTCCCCGAGGCCCTGCACTCCTGGGAGGGCGCCGAGTTCCACGGCAAGCTCAGCCTGCTCAAGGCGGGCCTCGTCAAAGCCGACCGGATCACCACCGTCAGCCCAACGTATGCGCGGGAGATCCTCGGTCCCGAGCTGGGGATGGGGCTCGACGGCCTCTTTCGCCACCGACAGCCGGTGCTCAGCGGCATCCTCAACGGGCTCGACCCGAGCGCCTGGGACCCGGCGGTCGACGCCCCCGGGGGCAAGGCCGCCGCCAAGGCCGAGCTGCGCGCCGAGATGGGCCTCGAGGACGGCCCGCTCTGCGTCGCCGTCGCCCGCGCCGTCGAACAGAAGGGGCTGGACCTCGTCGCTGCGGCGGCTCCTCGGGTCGACGCCCGATTCGCCGTCCTCGCCAGCGGCCAGCCCGATATCGTCGCCGCGCTCCGCGCCGTCGAGGTCCCCGGCCGCTTCAAGCTCGCCACCGGCTTCTCGGAGCGCCTCTCGCGGCTGATGTACGCCGCCGCGGACTTCGTCCTCGTCCCCAGCCGCTTCGAGCCCTGCGGGCTCACCCAGATCATCGCCCAGCGCTACGGCGCGCTCCCCATCGTCCGCCGCACCGGCGGCCTCGCCGACACCGTGCGCGACGGCGTCGACGGCTTCGTCTTCGACGACCCGACGCCCGAGGCCCTCACCGACGCCCTAAAGCGCGCCCTGGCGGTCTACGCCGACCCCGAAGCGATGGCCCAGATGCGCGCCTGCGCAGAGGCCCGCGAGTGGTCCTGGGCCGGCCCCGCGAGGGCCTACGCCGAGCTCTACGAGGGGCTCGTCAGCGGATGAGGCGGGGGCCGCAGCTCCTCGGACCCTCGTTGGTGTAGGAGACGCCCTCTCTCAACCGCCATCGTCATCGGTCTCCCCAAGCCACCCGCCATCCCGAAGACGCCAACGATCCCCGAGTTCGGAGGCTCGTCGGGCCGCACACCGCGTCGATGGTCCAATGGACACCTCTTCAGCCACCTCCCCCGTGAGAAGCGGCGAGCGCGCCAGCCACCGGAGGGCGCGGATCCGCGTACCGCCCCGCCGAGACCTTGGCCCGGATGTTGCTCGACCTTCCTCCCGTAACGACTCGGAGGCCACCCATGAGGACCCTCGCGCTCGCGGCCGCCCTCGCCCTCGCTGGCTGCGGAGATCCCAGCACCGAGGAGTTGGGGCCCACCGACGGGCCCGCCGGGCCCGACCTTGCGGACGGCAAGACCGACACCAGCGTCGACGCCATCTTCCTGGACTTCGAGTTCGATGGTGAGCTGCTGGCCAAGACCGACAACGATCTCGAGGCGCGCATCGAGAGCCAGCTCCTCTTCACCATCGGTCTGCTCAACGGCGAGCGCTCCGTCGGGCGCATCGACAGGGTCGAGCTCAGCGAGATCGAGAGCACCGACACCGAGGAGGGGACGCTGGTCTCCTACCACGCGCGCATGCCCGTGGCCTGGGGTCAGCGGGAGAAGGTGCCCGAGACCTTCGAGCTCCGGCTGCCCTTCGACGTGAGCTGGAACGGGCAGAAGCGCTTCACGGAGAAGTACGGTCACGACTGCGTGCACAGCGCCGCCCACGACGTCGACGCCGGATCGATGTGGTACTACTACCGCCCCGCGCGGCCGGGCTGCGAGCTGGCCGACGAGGACATCATCGCCGTCGAAGCGAAGGCGACCGTCAGCCCGCTCAACACCACCGGGATGTACCCCGAATACCACAAGGTCTGGGAGGACGACGTCCTGAAGGTGGTGGCCATCTTCGGCAAGTTCGAGCACGGCGCGACGGCCAACTACGACGCCGGGATCCACGGCTACAACTCGTTTGTCGCCGCGGTGGCCGCCCAGCTCGCCGCCTACGCGCCCAAGACGTTGCCGCCGGAGCTGCCCAGGCGTCCGGGGGTGGACATCCCCGACGTCACGATCGTCGCCGACCTCCCGGACGGGAAGCGCATCGAGGTCGTGGTGCTGCTCGTCGACGGGGTGCGCAACGCCGGGCGCGAGTTCACCGAGCGCTACGAGGCGCTATCGGGCGGCGCCGATCTCATCACCTACGCGGGCCACTCGGGTCTGGGCGCCAACATCCGCGCCCTCGCGAAGCGCGGGGCGTGGGAGAAAGGCCAGTACGTCATCGTCTTCATGAACGGCTGCGACACCTACGCCTACGTCGACTCGTCCCTGGCAGACGCCCACCGCCGCGTCAACGACGACGACCTCGAGGGGACGCGCTACCTCGACATCGTCACCAACGCGATGCCGGCCCCCGCCTCCCAGAGCCCGCGCAACATCCTGGCGCTCTTCTCCGCCCTCGCCGCCTGGGACGCGCCGCTGACCTACGAGCAGATCTTCGAGCGCTTCAACCGCTCCCAGGTCGTGTTGGTCTCCGGCGAGCAGGACAACGTCTACCAGCCCGAGTAGCGTTGCTTCTGGGCGGCCTCTGCCTGCAACATCCCGCTCCATGAAGCACGACAACGTCTCCCGGTTGGAAGCACTCCAGGCCCGGGCCATCGAAGGCGGCGGCGCAGCGCGCGTCGAGCGCCAGCACGCGAAGGGCAAGCTCACGGCGCGGGAGCGGATCGACGGGCTCCTCGATCCGGGGAGCTTCGAGGAGTTCGACCAGCTCAAGACCCACCGCTGCACCGACTTCGGGATGGAGCGACAGAAGTACCCCGGCGACGGCGTCGTCACCGGCCACGGCACCATCGACGGACGCCGGGTCTTCGTCTTCGCCCAGGACTTCACGGTCTTCGGCGGGTCCCTGAGCGGCGCCTTCGCCGAGAAGGTCTGCAAGGTCATGGACCACGCCATGCGCGTCGGGGCCCCGGTGATCGGGCTCAACGACAGCGGCGGCGCGCGCATCCAGGAGGGCGTCGTCTCCCTCGCCGGCTACGCAGACATCTTCCTGCGCAACACCCTCGCCAGCGGTCGCGTCCCGCAGCTCTCCGCCATCATGGGGCCCTGCGCCGGCGGCGCGGTCTACAGCCCGGCGATCACCGACTTCGTGGTGATGGTCGACCAGAGCGCCTACATGTTCATCACCGGCCCCGACGTGATCCGCAGCGTCACCCACGAGGAGGTCACGCAGGAGGACCTCGGCGGCGCGCGGGCACACGCGACGAAGAGCGGTGTGTCGCACCTCACGGCCCCCGACGAGCACGCGGCCCTCGACACGCTGCGCGAGCTCTTCTCCTTCATGCCCTCGAACAACGCCTGCGACCCGCCGTTGGTGCCGACCGACGATCCCGTGGACCGCGACTGCTCGGAGCTCGACACCCTCGTCCCCCACAGCGCGAACAAGCCCTACGACATCAAGCAGGTCGTCGAGACCGTGGCCGACGACCGCTACTTCTTCGAGATCCAGGGCGACTACGCGCGCAACATCGTCATCGGCTTCGCCCGCCTCGCGGGCCGCTCGGTGGGGGTCGTCGCCAACCAGCCGATGGTCCTCGCCGGCTGCCTCGACATCGGCGCGAGCATCAAAGCGGCCCGCTTCGTGCGTTTCTGCGACGCCTTCAACATCCCGCTCCTGACCTTCGTCGACGTCCCCGGCTTCCTCCCCGGCACCGACCAGGAGTGGAACGGCATCATCAAGCACGGGGCGAAGCTGCTCTACGCGTACTGCGAAGCGACGGTGCCCAAGCTCACCGTCATCACCCGCAAGGCCTACGGCGGCGCCTACGACGTGATGTCCTCGAAGCACATCCGCGGCGACGTGAACTACGCCTGGCCCACCGCCGAGATCGCGGTGATGGGGCCCGACGGCGCGGTGAACATCATCCACCGCAAGGCCCTCGCGGAGGCGGAGGACCCCGAGGCTGCGCGGAGCGAGCTCGTCGAAGACTACCGAGAGACCTTCGCCAACCCCTTCCGCGCCGCGGAGTTGGGCTACATCGACGGCGTGATCCACCCCCACGAGACCCGACTGCGCCTCATCCGCAGCCTCGAGATGCTCCGCGACAAGGTGGACACCAACCCGCCCAAGAAGCACGGCAACATCCCCCTGTGATCCTCGGAGACTTCCTCCCCGCCCAGCGCACCCTCGCCCGCTCCGCGGCGTGGCTCTGCCTGTTGTCGATGCTGGTGGGGATCCCGCTGGCGATGGCCGATCAGGCCGGGCTCGATCGCGCCGAGCTGGTCGGCGCCCACCGAAACGCGCTCATGGGCGTGTTCTGGATGGTCGCCGTGGCGTGGTCGATGCCGCTGTTGCGCTACGGCCCCGCCGGCCAGGGGCGCCTCACGTGGCTGCTGATCCTCGCCAACTGGGCGAACGCGTTGGTCCCGATGGCCCGCGCCTGGCTCCACGTCGACGGCCGCCACTTCACCGGGGAGACGGCAAACGACGCCCTCTTCCTGCTGCTCACGCTCACCGTGCGCCTCCCATCTCTGGTCGCCGCGATCGGCTGGGTCGACGGCTTCAGGGGGCAGCGCTGACCGCGGCCTCGAGGGCCTTGCGCCAGCGCTTCTCCTCCTTCTTCGACGGCGTCCCGAGCAGCTCCAGCGCCTTGCGGAGGCGACCCCGCGACATGTCGCGTCCGAGGACGGCCATCGTGTCGAAGAGAGGGGTGGCGCTCTTACGCCCGCTGATGGCCACGAAGTACGGCGCGAGGAAGTCCCGCAGCTTGAGCTCCATCAGGTCCGCCGTCCCCCGCAGACAGGCCTCGATGGCGGCGGCGTCCCACGTCGCGACCGAGTCGAGGCGCCACATGCCCCAGGCCAGCGCACGCCGCACGTCGGCGGCACAGACGCGCTTCGATTCGAACAGCGCCGCGGAGAGCGGCAGATCACCGGCGAACATGAAGCCGATGAGCGGGGCCAGATCGCTGAGCCGCTCCACCCGCTCGCGCACCAACGGGATGATGCCCCGCGTGTAGTCGTCGTTGAGCGCCCACCGGCACACCCGCTCGGCGAAGGCCGCGTCGTCGAGCTCCCGAATGTAGAGGCCGTTGAGCCAGCTCAGCTTCTGCACGTCGAAGACGGGGCCGCTGGTGGAGACCCGGTCGAGGTCGAAGGCCGCCACCATCTCCTCCAGGGAGAACTTCTCCGCCTCGTCGGGCATCGACCACGCCATGCGCCCCAGATAGTTCAACACCGCCTCCGGGAGGAAGCCCATGCGCTCGTAGTAGGTGATGCTGGTGGGGTTCTTGCGCTTGCTCAGCTTCGACTTGTCGGGGTTTCGCAACAGCGGCGTGTGGCACAGCCGCGGCATCTCCCAGCCGAAGTACTCGTAGAGCAGGACGTGCTTGGGCGCGCTGCTGATCCACTCCTCGCCCCGCAGCACGTCGGTGATACCCATCAGGTGGTCGTCGACGACGTTGGCCAGGTGGTAGGTCGGCAGCCCATCGGACTTCATCAGGATCTGCTGGTCGACCTGGGCCCACTCGATCTCGATGTCCCCACGCAGGTGGTCCCGGACCACGCACGTGCCCTCCCGCGGGACGCGCATTCGCACCACGAACGCCTCGCCCGACGCCGCCCGCCGATCGCTGGTCTCGCGATCGAGATCAGCATACGCGCTGTCGAAGCCGCGCCGCTGTCCCCCGCTCGAGGCCGCCCGCATCTCCGCGAGCTCCTGGGGCGTGTGGAAGCAGCGGAAGGCGTGCCCTGCGTCTGTGAGCCGCCTCGCGTGCTCCTGGTAGATGCCAGCGCGCTCGCTCTGCCGGTAGGGCCCATGCGGACCGCCGACGTCAGGCCCCTCGTCCCACTCGATGCCCAACCACCGCAGGGCGTGGAGGATGTTCTCCTCGGACTCGCGGGTGCTGCGCACCTGGTCGGTGTCCTCGATGCGCAGAATGAACTGCCCTCCGTGCTTCTTGGCGAGGCAGTAGTTGAACAGCGCCTGGAAGCCGGTGCCGACGTGGGGGTCACCGGTGGGCGAAGGGGCGACACGGGTGCGGACGGTCACGGGCGTCTCCGGGGTCGGTCAGAAAGGCCGCCGATGATGCCGGCGCACAGACGCCGACGCAAACGCCATGGACGCAGACCCCCACCCTGGTGTACGACCCGCCGATGCTTCGCGCCCTCGCCTGCACCCTCGCCCTCCTCGGCTGCTCCGAGATCAGCGATCTCACGGAGCCCTGCAAGTCGAACAGTGACTGCACGAACGGCCGCATCTGCGACCCCACGGGCGAGTGCATCGTGGAGTGCTATCTCGACACCGAGTGCGACGCCGGCGTCTGCGCCTTCAACCGCTGCCGCCCCCCCGAGGACGACGACGGGCCCGCCGACGCGGGCCCCGACGCCGCGGACTGAGCGCGTGTATCGCATCGAGGTGCGCCGCGACCTCTGCATCGGCGCTGGGACCTGCGCCGTCTGCGCCCCCGGCGTCTTCGAGCTCGACGATGAGGACCAGGCCACCGTCACCGACCCGGCGGGCGCCGACACGCCGACGGTCGCAGACGCCGCCCGGGGCTGTCCCGCCGAGGCGATTCACCTCTACGACGGCGCCGACCGCGTCTACCCGAGTTCCTGACGCCTGGCCGAGGAGATCTCAATGCCCTCATTCGCCCGTCCCCGCGCAACGCTGCGCGTCATTCACCTCGCCACACTCGCGTCCACCGGCATCTACGTGGTGGTCGCCCACGCCGTCGAGCACGAGACGCCGGCGGACGGGGTGGCCCCGATGCTCCGCTACGGGCTGATTGGGGCCGCGGTGCTTGCGGCGCTCGCGGTCCCAATCCTGCGACGCGTGCTCATGCCCCGCGGCGCACCGGACCACCCCTACCAGCGATCGCCCGGCGCCGACGCGGAGCCACCAGCGACGGCCGAGGACCTGTTGGCGCGCGTCCTCACCGCATACCTCACGATCTGGGCGGTGTCCGGGTCGGTCGCGACCTACGGCCTCATACTCTCGTTCCTCGCCGCCGACGCCGCCGAGATCTACCCCTTCGCCGTCGTCTCCGCTGCGCTGTTGGTCGCCAACGCCCCACGGGCAGCGACCCTGGACGCGATCGCGCGCGCCGCCGAAGGCTGAAGAGGTGTCCAGAGCTCTTCTCCTGCCGTGCACCCTGCTGCTGGCATGCGGCGCGCATGACGTGACGCGGCACCAGACGAGTTGATCCAGGCGGCTGTCGAGCTCGTACCGACCACGAGGTGAACCACCACGTCGCCGAACCGGTGCAAGCGCCCCATCACTGGAAAAACACGGGCCGGACGCGTATAATCCGCGGTCCAATATCGGCCCCGAGGGTTCGGTTCGTGGACGGCCTCGCCGAGTACGAGCGCTACAAGATCCTGGCCCCCATCGGCACCGGGGGCATGGCGGATGTCTTCCTCGGCGTCCACCTGGGCGAGCAGCAGTTCCGGCAACTGGTGGTCATCAAGCGGATCCGTCCAGACTTCCTCGAGAACCAGCAGGCGCGCCAGATGTTCGTCGACGAGGCGATGACCGTGGCGAGCTTGAGCCACCCCAACATCGTCCAGATCCACGACCTGCGCGAGCTGGATGGCCGCCTGTGCATCGCGATGGAGTACGTCGACGGCGAGACGCTGTCCTTCCTCCTCCGCCAGTTGGCCCAGATGGGGCAGCGCCTCCCCCTCGACGTAGCCTGTAAGCTCATGATCCAGGCGAGCGAGGGTCTGCACGCCGCCCACACCGCCACCGACGAGGCCGGGCGGCCCCTGGGCCTCGTGCACCGCGACATCAGCCCCCACAACCTGATGGTCGACCGCAACGGCTACCTGAAGGTCATCGACTTCGGCATCGCGAAGAGCCGGCTCCAGTCCGAGAAGACGGCGCCGGGGACGGTGAAGGGGAAGCTGAGCTACCTCAGCCCCGAGCACTTCAAGCGCGAGGTGGACGCGCGCAGCGACATCTACGCCCTCGGCCTCGTCTTCTTCGAGCTCGTCACCGGGCGCAAGGCCGTCGAGGGCGGAGATCTGAGCCTCGAGCGGCTGATGCACGTCGTCCTCACCAGGCCGCTGCCCCCCGTCAGCCAGATCGTCCCCGGCGTCCCCAAGGCCCTCGACGCGGTGCTCGCGAAGGCGACGGCCAAGCGCCGGCAGGACCGGTATCCAGACGCCGAGGCCTTCGCCGCCGACATCCGCGCCGTCGGGTATCGCCACGACGGGGTGGCCACCCACGCTGGCGTGCAGGCCTGGTTGCAGGCGACCTTCGAGAGCTGCCTGGAGGAGCGCCGCGTCCTCGCGCGCAAGCTCTTGAGCAAGACCGAGGCCCAGGTCGTCCAGCCCAGCTCGGTCCCCAGCGTGGCGTCCCCACCCAAGACGGCCGCCCTCGAGGCGCGCGTGCGGGAGATCGAGCAGGAGCACCGCCTCACGAAGCGGCTGGGATGGGCGGTGGCCCTGCTCGCGATCGGTCTGGGCCCGGGCCTGTGGCTGGGCAGCCTGACCCGAGAGCCCCGGCTCCCCCCTGGCGTCAGCGCTCCGCCGCGCGCTCCGGCGACGCCCGCCGAGGCTCACGCCGGCGCCTTCCACGGGCCCCCTGCCCCCGCGGCCCCTGCCGTCGCGGCGCCGGCCGCCCGCGCCCCCACCACGGACGCGGCCGTCCCCGACGTGGCCGTCCCCGACGCGGCGCGGC
>CAYOBQ010000220.1:0-14474 GCA_964402225.1 uncultured Nannocystaceae bacterium
CTCAATCGCCGCTGGGCTCATCGTTTCCGCTCAATCGCCGCTGGGCTCATCGTTTCCGCTCAATCGCCGCTGGGCTCATCGTTTGGACTCCCTACGTCGTCTCGCCGTGTACTTCCGGTCGAAGCGCGCGCGGCCGAAGTCCGAGCGGAATCGGGCCGCGCAGTCGCCGCGGCCCACACACCCCTCGTAGACCGCGGGATCGAGGCGCTCGAAGCGATCCCGGGCGAGCTTGATGATCAGATACCGCGTGATCTTGTCCGGCTGGCGCGTCCGGCGTCGCTTCGTCTTGTCGGGCCGGGTGACCTCGTGGAAGGCGAGCATCACCTCGGCCACCGACGGGTAGTCGCTGAAGATCCCCCGCGCCCCCTTGCTGAAGCCGGTGCGCCCGAGGACGAGCCACTTCACGGCGCGGGTCTTGAGCTCGACATCGGTGTTCCTGCCCACGGGTTGCCAGATGTCGAAGCGAACGCGCCCCCCGTCGATGACCACGCGCTCCGACGGGTGCCGCCGCGGCGGATCGACGAGGTAGATGCCCATCATCCGTTCGAGGTCGGCCTTCATCTCCCGCTGGGGGTCGTCGGGGGGGTAGATCGCCGCCGCGAAGAGCGGCGCCAGGAGGGCGACGATCACCCCGCGTCGCGCTCGCGCTTGAGGCGGCGGCCCATCAGATCGGCCATCGCCGCCGACGCCTGCTTGCCCTCGTAGAGGATCTTGTAGACCTGGTCGCCGATGGGCATCTCGGTGCCCTCGCGCTTCGCGAGGTTGTAGGCGCTGCGGGCCGTGCGTACGCCCTCGGCGACCTCGGACATGCCGTCGAGGATCTCGTCGATCGTCCGCCCTCGGCCGAGCTCCACGCCCACCCTCCGGTTGCGGGAGAGGTCGCCGGTGCAGGTCAGCACCAGATCGCCCATCCCCGCGAGGCCCGCGAGCGTCAGCGGGTTCGCGCCGCGGGCCACGGCGAGGCGGCTGATCTCGTGGAGCCCGCGCGTCAGCAGCCCGGCGCGGCTGTTGTGGCCCAGGCCGAGGCCGCTGGCCATCCCGGCGGCGATGGCGATGATGTTCTTGAGCGCCCCGCCGAGCTCGACTCCGGTGACGTCCTCGGTGGTGTAGCAACGGAAGTACTCGGTGCTGAACGCCCGTTGGACCTGCTCGGCCACGCCGTGAAAGCGGGCGGCGATGGTGACCGCGGTGGCCATCCGCAGCAGGGTCTCCTTGGCGAAGCTGGGGCCTGAGAGGAACGCCAGATCCGCCCAGAGGCCGCGGGGCAGCACGTCGGTGAGCACCTCCTCCATCGTCTGGAGGGACTCATTCTCGATGCCCTTGCTGGCGCTGACGATGGGCACCCCCGAGCACAAGTACGGCGCCGCGCGGGTCATCACGGTGCGCATCGCGTGGCTGGGGACCACGACGCAGACCAGCTCGGCGCCGGCGAGGGCCTCCTCGAGCTCGGTGGTCGCCGAGATCTCGTGGGGCAGCTCGACGTCGCTCTGGTAGCGCGGGTTGCGGTGGTCCACGTTGACGCCGCGGACGACCTCCGGCTCCCGCGCCCAGAGGGTGACGGGGCCCTGGTTGGCGAGGACCGACGCCAGCGCCGTGCCCCAGCTCCCTCCTCCGATGACGGTGGACTTCACAGGACCTCCTCGGCGCTCGTGGTGACTCGAACCACCTCGGCGAAGGTGGTGACCCCCAGCGCCAGCTTCTTCAACGCCGACTCGTGGAGCGTCATCATACCCTCGCGTCGCGCGATCTGCGTGAGCGTGCCCGAGTCGGTGCGCCCTTGGATCGCCTGTCGGACGGCGGGCGTGACGGGCAGCACCTCGAAGATCCCGCCGCGGCCGACGTAGCCGGTCCCGCGACACTCCACGCAGCCCTCGCCCTCGCGGACCGGGAGCGCGTCTGACCCAGGCGGGAGCGAGACGCCCAAAAGCGCCACCTCGTCCGGCGTGAGCAGCGCGTCGGTGGCGCAGGTCGGGCAGATGTTGCGCACCAGGCGTTGGGCCGCGACGCCCACCACCGTGCTGGCGGCGAGGAACGGCTCGATGCCCAGGTCGATGAGCCGCGTAAACGCCGTGGCCGCGTCGTTGGTGTGCAGCGTCGAGAAGACGAGGTGCCCCGTGAGGGCGGCCTGCACCGCGTGCTCGGCGGTCTCGAGGTCGCGGATCTCGCCGACCATGATGATGTCGGGATCCTGCCGCAGGATGGTGCGCAGCGCAGAGGCGAAGGTGACATCGACCCGGGGGTTGACCTGAACCTGGTTGAACGCCTCCGTCACCATCTCGATTGGGTCCTCGATGGTGGTGATGTTCACCTCCGAGTTCGCCAGCGCCCGAAGGCTCGAGTACAGCGTGGTGGTCTTGCCGCTCCCGGTGGGCCCCGTCAGCAAGATGATCCCGTGGGGCCGGGTGATGAAGCGGTCCCACACCTGCCGCTGCGCGCCGAAGAAGCCGAGGTCGTCGAGGGACTGCAGCAGCGTGTCGGGGTCGAAGATCCGGATCACGATCTTCTCGCCGAAGGCCGTCGGCATCGAGGAGACGCGCATCTCGATCTCGCGTGCGTCGCGGCGCACCTTGATGCGCCCGTCCTGCGGCTTGCGTCGCTCCGCGATGTCCATCCGCGCCATCATCTTCAAGCGGCTCGTCAGCGGAGGGACCACCGGACGCGGGATGCGGTGGACGGTGTGCAGCACGCCATCGATGCGGTAGCGGACCAGCCCCACCTCTCGCTTGGGCTCGAAGTGGATGTCGGAGGCGCGCTGCTCGATGGCGTTCTTGAGCAGGAAGTCCCCCGCCGCCACGACGTGCTGGTCGGTGGCCTCGAGCTCGGCGTCGGTCTTGATGTGAAAGAGGCGCTCGAGGTTCTGGTCCGCCTTGCGCCCGTATTCGCGCTCCGCGGCGAGGATGGTCGACTTGAAGCCGTAGAACTCACTGATGATTCGGCGGATATCGGACTTGCTGGCCACCACCGGCTCGATGCGCTGGCCGGTGAGGCTGCGCAGGCTGTCGAGCAGCTCGACGTCGCGGGGCTCGGCGAGGGCGACCTCGACGGCGCCGTCCTTCTGCGCGAGAGCCAGGCAGCTATGGCGCAGGGCGAAGGGCCGAGAGAGGAAGCTCGTGACGAGCTGGATGTCGAGCTCGAGCGGATCGAGCCGCCGCCAGGGCAGGCCCAGCTCCTCGGCGATGGCCTGCATGATGGCGTCTTCGCTGAGGGTGGCGCCGTCCGGGCGCTGGACGCTGAGCGACGCGATGACCTCGGGGGCGGAGACGCGGTACCCCACGCCGCGGTCGACCGGGCCGCCGAGGCGCGCCTTGAGCAGGCGGGCCCGCTGAGCGCGTTCGCGGATCTGGATCTCCTTGGCGATCCCGTCGTCGACGAGCCCACGGCGCGCGAGGATGTCGAGGACGTCGGTGGAGGAGAGTTCGGTGTGCATCGGGCGGCCCGGTATCGAACCTCAGCGGCCCCCGGGGCGCAAGCCTCGTCGGTACGCCGCGGGGGTCAGGAGTCGGTCGGCGAACGAGATCCGCTCGACGCCCATGGCGAGAGGGACGCCTCGAGCAACGCCGGCCCAGCAGTATCGCGCGCACCGATCTTCGCCGGCAGCGATCCCGCTGTCATGGAGCAGGTGGAAGATCTCCTCGAAGGTCGCGTCGCGGTGCTCGGAGTCGTTGTCCTGGTCCCGAGCGAAGTTGCCGCCCACCACCCCCTCGTCCTCCGGGCTGCTCGGATGCGGCCCCGTCGACACCCGGCGCTCAGCGGCACCCGCGAGGCGTTCAGGTGCGCTGGTCGGTGAGCGTCAGCACGCGGCGTGCGGCTTCGCGCCGGGCTTCGGGGCGGGCGAGGGCGGCCTCGTCGATGGTCTGCCAGGCGGTGAGCTGGCCCACGTAGTGGGGGAGCGCGCCGCCGGGAAGGATGAAGACGCCGCACAGCTCGACCAGCTCGGCGATTCGGGTGATCAGATCGCCGGGGACCGTGCAACGGCCATGGGTGATGAACGTGACGACCCAGGCGTCGCTCGTCTGACGCAGGCGCACGACCAACCCCAGGAGCTGCTCGAAGGCCCGCTGGTAGTCCCGACCCCTCTGGGAGTGGAAACCCAGCACGTGTGCCGTCGTGCGACCGCCGGCCTTGACCACCACCCGGGGGTGCAAGGCGCTGTCGAAGAAGCCGACCTCCACGTGCTTCTTCTGGTCGACGAGCTGCTGGCTCATGGCCAGCGCGACCCCGCGGGCGAAGGCGTTGCGCAGCCCCAGCATCGAGGCGGTCCCGTCGATCAGCAGGAGATGCCGCTCCGGCTCCTTGTCCCGGGCGCGCTCACGCTCGTGGAAGAAGAGCTCGCTCTCCACATAGCGCTGGAGGAAGACGTCGGTGTCGTAGGCAAACTCGGTGAGCAGCAGGTCATCGAGGGTGCCGGCCCGGGTCAGGCCCCGGTAGCCGTTGACGGCGTAGCTCTGGGCGGCGGGGCGCCGGCGCGCTTCGAGGACGGAGGGCATGATCTCGAGCGTGAAGTTGACGATGTCGTGGAGCGTGGGGTCGCGGAAGATTCGCAGCCAGGTGGCCAACTCCTCGGCGGTGGGCGCGTGTAAGGCGCCGTCGTCGAGCATCGCGAGCAGGCGCAGGGTGTCGAGGTCGAGGCGGTCCCGGGTCACCGCCAAGGAGCGGTCCGCCGCGGCGACGTGGGCGAGGAAGCCCTCGAACCACGCCACGCCGCCGTCCTCGAGGGTGCCCCCATCCTCGAGCTGAACCCGCGCTTGGAGCGCCGCGGGGTCGGACGCCCCGGGCCATCGGTCGACGACGGGACGGAGCAGCTCCAGCGTCGTGACCGTGAGCAACCCCGCCGGCAGGCCCATGCGCACGATGTCCCGCACCGCCTCGTCGTTGCGCAGGGCTTCGAGGTAGGCCGCCCAGGCGTCGAGGCCGTGCGTCAGCCCCGGTGGGGGCGCCGTCTGCCGGCTCGTCGCCTGCCGATCGGAGAGCACGGCGCCCACGTCGTGCACCGCGAGAAGCGGCAGGTGCACCCCGAGGCGGTGGAGCATCTCGTAGCGCCCCACGGCCTGGGCCTCGGCGTCTCGGCGAGCCGACTCGATCCCGCGAAGGGCGAGGCCGGCGCGCTCCCAGGACGCGACCCCGGGCGTCACAGATCCGACAACCGGCCGCTGGCGAAGAGCCCCTCGATCAGGGCGTCGGCGCGGGTGAGAAGCTCCACGGCGGCGGGCCGCTCGTCTCCGTCGAGGGCGCCGCGCAGGTCGTTGAGGTTCTTGAGCTGGCTGAAGAGCTGGACATCCGTGAGCACCTTTCCGCCCCGGACGCTTTGTTCGACGAGCCCGAGCTCGCGCGAGAGGGCCTCGATGGAGGCCTGTGGGCGGGCGTGCACCCGCGCACCGGCGTCCGAGGCCGCGGCGCTGTCGAGCATCGGATCGACGATGTCGGCGAGGAGCTGCCGCTGACCCGGCGCGTTCCAGACGTGGCGCAGCAGGTAGAGATCGGCCAGTTCCGGGGTCGTGGCGCCCCGGAGGGCGGCGGACGCGGCGAAGAGCTTGAGCATCTTCACCGCCCGCCGGTCGGAGAAGTGGATGCCCTCGTTGCGGATCTGGAAGACGAGGCTCTTGTACGCGTCGGCGAACTCGGGCGTGACGTCGAGCCCTTGTGTCACGCGCCGCTGGGCCGCCCGCAGCGCCTCGGCGTTGACCAGCGGCTTCGGGGGCGCGCGGCCGGATCCACGCTCACGCTCGAAGCGCGCGCCGACCTCGAGCAGCGAGACGAAGTGGTGGCTGTCGAGGTCATCGCTGTAGACCCGCAGCAAGAAGCGGTCGAAGACGGCGGCGAGGTCCTCGTCTGAGGGCACCTCGTTGGAGGCCCCGAAGAGGCAGAGAAGGGGGACCTTCACGGTCTGCGATCCGTGGCTGTAGACCCGCTCGTTGAGCAGCGTCAGCAGGGAGTTGAGGATCGCCGAGTTCGCCTTGAAGACCTCGTCGAGGAAGACCACCTCGGCCTCGGGCAGCATGCCCTCGAGTCGGCGGCGGTACTCGCCCTCGCGGAAGGCGAGGATGTCGACGGGCCCGAAGAGCTCATTGGGCTCCGTGAACCGCGTCATCAGGTACTCGAAGTAGCGGCAGCCGAGGAGCGTCGAGAGGGTGCGGATGATCGCCGACTTCGCCGTCCCCGGCGGCCCGATGAGCACCAGGTTCTCCCCGGCGAGGGCCGCGACGACGAGCAAGCGGGCGACCTCGTCCTTGTCGAGGAAGGTGCGCGAGAGCTGCTCGGCGGCTCGATTGAGCTGGGCGACGGTGTCGCGTTCGGTCACGTTCTGCGCTCCCTTTTCGAGGTTTCCAGGGCGTGCTGCACGAGGTCCCACGCGGGGCTGCGGGGGGGCGATCCGTGGAGGACGAGGTAGTGGCAGAGGTCGAGCCAACGCCCACGCGCGGCCCGATCCGGCCAAGGGCGACCGGCCACGAAGGCGTCGGCGACGGCGGCGTAGCCGACGTGCCGCGCGTCCAGTAGACGACGGGCGATCCAGCGAGCGAGGGGGGCCGATCGCAGGGCCGCATCGAGGGCCGCGCGGGGCAGCGGCTCATCCTCGACGCAAGGGTCGAGGGCGGAGAGCGGAGAGACCCGGTAGAGCTCGCGACGCCAGCCCGGGGGCATCGACTCGTCGGCGCCGGTGATGCGGCTCCCCTCGCCCACGACCACCCGCCACCACCGGTCGCGGTACTCGAGGGGGTGCCCCACCGCGCGGATTTCGCCCAGCATTCGAAACTGGACGAACGCGTCGTGGCGGCTCAGGGCGAGGGCGCGCTCGACGGCGAGGTGCCGCCGGACGAGGCGCGGCGGCGTCGCGGACTCGACGCAGGCGTCGGCGCGTAGGCCGAGGCTGTACTCGCGCCGACCAGCCCAAGCCTCCGGCAGCTCATCACGCCCCGCGGCGAACGGATGCAGGCCCGCCAGGGCGTCGTGGATCACCCCCGCGACCCGGGCGTCGTCCGCGCCGAGCTCCGGGCGGGGCAGGCGGGCCCAGATCGCTCGGCCACGACGCCACAGGGGCTCGACGGCGGGCTCGAGGACGACCCGAGCCTCCTCGTCTCCGAGGGCCTCGATCCGGCGCAGCGCCCGCCCCGAGAGCGGCAGGCCGAGCCGAACCTCGCCGCCGACCAGGAGCGGGAGGAAGAAGCCCTGGAGGAGCGCCTGCGCCGTCACCTCGCCCCCTCGACGAGGCGCTCGATCAGCGCCGCGTCGAGGGCGGCGCCCGGGGCGAGGAGCACGTCTTCGATGGAGACGCGTAGGCGGCCCCACCGACTCCTCAGCGCCGCGGGCCCCACACCCAGCGGGCGACCGAGGGCGGCGAGGTCGGCGCGCACGGCGGCGACGTCGCGGGCGCTCCACTCGACGGCTCGCTCGGGCAACGCCTCGAGGACGACGGGGCCTTCGGCCGGGCAGGCGAGCACCGACTGGAGGACCTGGAAGCCCGGGGCGGCCAACGCACGCAGGCGCTCCCGGTCCACCCCGCTCGGGAGGGGCACGAGGCGGACCGGGCGGTCGAGGTGGAGATCCGTCGAGGGCGTGGGCCCCTCGCCGACGGGGGGGGCGAAGCGGGGGCCGGGTGGGGCCTCGGCCACTGGCTGGGGGGACGCGCGCAGCGCCAGCGAGCTCGCGTCGAGCCCGGCGATCCACCGGGCCGTCTCGCGCATCGAGGGCCGATCGGCGGGTCGCTTCGCGCAGCGAGGACCCGGCGACACCCCCAGCACGGCCTCCGCGAGGGCCCCGATCGCGAAGGCGTCGGACGCCTCGGTGGGCGACCCGCCCAAGCGAACCTCAGGGGCGGTCAGCCGGTCGGCGGTGTCGCCCACGCGGGTCGCTCCGTCGCGGACGAGGAACCGCCGGTGCCACCCGTCGACCAGGACCAGGTCGCCGGGCAGGATCCGCAGATCATCGAGCCACAGCGCGCCGTGGAAGAGGCCGTCCTCGTGGGCCCGCGCCAGGATTCGGGCGGACGCGGCGATGACCCTCGCCGCGCGGCCGGCGTCGCCGTGGGCCAACCAACTCGGCAGCGGCGTCCCCCGCCGGCGCGTGACCACGCGGTGCGCCTCGGCGTCGACGCGGACCACCGTCGGGACGCCGGGCAGCTCGGCGGCGGCCGCCACATGGCGCAGGGCGACGCCGTCGGGGAGCACGCGAACGCAGACCGGCTCGCCCTCGAGGCGGCCCTCGAAGCAGCGCCCCGCGCCACCCGGCTCCGGCCTCTCGATCAGGACCTCGCCGAGCTGGCCGGAGGCGACACGCGCGTCGAGCATCTCCTCGAGCCGCGCCCGCGCGTGCACCGGATCACCCAGGTCCGGCGCGATCCGGCGAGCGGCCTCCACCAGCCCCAGGCGGAGCAGCGCGAGCGTGGTCGTCAGGTCGCCCCCCCGGGCGGCGAGGGCCGCCGCCGGGCGATCTTGCCGGAGACGCACCCGCGCGAGCTCGGCGGCGCGCCCGGGGCCGCGCCCGCCCTCGAGGACCTCCGCGGCGCGGCTCAGGGCGCCGGCTCTGGCCCACAGGCGGCCGGCTCGCAGATGCAGGCCGGCCTCCTCGGCGAGCTCGGCCGCCTCCCGCGGATGGCCCAGGGCCTGGGCCACCTCGCTGGCGAGATCGGCGCGCCCGTTGCGGAGGTAGACGCCGCGCGCGCCCGCGACCCCGGCCAGCGCGCCGCCGACGAGCCGCGCGTGCAGGGCAGAGATCCGGTCCGCGTCCGCCGCGCGGAGCGCCGCGTCGAGGGCGCCCGCTCCATCTCCCGCGCGTGCCCGGGCGTCCGACTCGGCGCGGTGGTCGAGGAGCTGGGCGTACAGGTCGGCGGCCCGCTGGGGGTCGTCGGCCTCGAGGAGACGTGCGGCCCCCCGGAGATCCCCAGCGGCGAGGAGCTCGGCGACCTCGCTCACGCCGCGTCCCCGCTGCGGTAGGCCGGCTTCATCGCCTCGGGGCAACGCAGCTCGAAGATCCGCGTGGCCTTCTCCCCTGCGGCGTCGCCCCGGGTGGCGGCGACGTGGGCCAGCGCGGCCCAGGTCGCGTCCTGGCCGGTGAGGGCGAGGGCGTCGATGGCGGCCCCGGCCGCAAGCTCGCTCCCCTGCGCCGCGACGCGCGCCATGATCCCGATCTCGTCGGGCCGCGGTCGGGCGCACAAGGCCTCGCGCGCCGCCGCGCTGACGCTCGGCTCCAGATCCTCCATCGCGGCCACGACGAGCTCGGCGGCGTCGTGTCCCGGCCGGCCCCCCAGCGCGCTGACGGCCGCCGCGCGCACCACGGGCCGCGGGTCGGAGGCGAGGATCTCGAGGGCGCGCTGGGCGGACTCGCCGCCCTCGCCCTCGCCGAAGATGCCGGCGACCTCCACCGCGAAGGCCTCGTCGTCGTCGATCCCCGCGTAGGCGCGCAGGGCCGCCGTCAAGGCGCGTCGGCGAAGATCGGGGTAGCCCCCCAGGATCGATCGCTCCACCAGCGCCGGCCGAAGCGCCCCCCCGAGCTCGCGGGCGGCCAGGCTCCCCGCCCAGCGGGACGGCGCGGGGGGCAGCGTCAGCGCATCGAAGGAGGGCAGCGCGGGCGCGGCGTCACTGGCCCCGCCGTATCGGACGGCCATGCGCTCGTAGCGGGCCCGGGCGCGGTCGCCCGAGGCGTGGCTCGCGAGTCGACGCGCCACGGCGGCGAGCTCCGGGCCGGCGCCGAGCTGGTCGAGGGCCTCGAGCTGCGCCAGCAAGGCGTTCTCGATCAGGCCCGGGAGCAGCCCCGCCAGCTCGAGTCGGGTCGCGGCATCACCCCAAGCGTCGGCGGCTCTACGCCAGCACCACGCGGCGAGGACGGGGTGCGTCCGCCGGGCTCCGCGCGCCGACAACTGGAGCAGGACCGCGGCGGCGTGGTGCTCTCCCGCGCGGACGCACGCGCCCGCGCCCAGCAGACGTTGGCGCACGGCCCCGTACAGGTCCCCGGTGTCCTCGAGCAGACGGCCCAGGTTCACCGTCCCCTCCAACACATGCTCCACGTGCCCGGCCTCGTGCCCGATGCAGGCCATGCGCGAGTACGCGCGCCGCGCCCGAAGCTCGGCGCCCGCCTCCTCGGCGGCGACGGCGACGCCGGCGAGGCCCATCAACGCGGCGTCGAGGACGCGCCTCGCCTCCCCCGCCTGGCTGGGGCGGGCCCGCAGACATTGGGCGTGACCGAGCTGAGCCAGGACCGCCCGCTCTGGATCCACCTCCGTCGGGTAGGCGCCGACGGCGCTCTCCCAGGCGGTGGTGGCGCGCTCCCAGTCGCCGCCGCGCTCGTGGGCGAAGGCCGCCCGGCTCCAGCAGCCCGCGCGTTGATAGAGCCCGGCCGCCTCGTCAAAGCGACGCGCGCGCTCCAGGACGAAGGCGCGCTCCAGCGGGGCCTGATCCGCCGCCAACCCGTCGAGCGTGCGCCCCAGATCGCCGCGGGCCAGGAAGGTCAGGGCGCGGGCGACGGGCTGGTCCAACAGCGCCAAGGCCTCGCCCGCAGTCCGCAGCCAGTCGTCGTAGCCGTCGTAGTCGACGACCCAGCGGGCCTCCAGCAGCTCGAGGCACTCCGCGAGGGCGCCGGCCGGATCGCCAGACACCCGCGCCTCGGCCTCGATCCCGCGGGCCTGGAGGTCCTCGAGCGGGACCATCAGCGCAGCGGCTCGGCGAGCAGTCGCAGGAAGGAGTCGTCGACGGGAGCCAGGGTCGCCGGGACGTCGGCTTCGCTGGCGAGGGGCTGCACCGCCACGAGGTTCAGATCCGCGAGGACGTGCCGCGCGAGGGGGACCTCGTCATCGGCGCGCCAACGCCAGCCGGAGCCGTTCGGCAGGAGCAGCACCCGGTCTTCCCCCTCGGGGGCGATCAGGGCGTGGAGGCGGTCGCGGGAGATGCGCGGGGTGATCGCGGCGTCGAGGGCGCACAGGATTCGCGGCGAGAGCGCCCGGAGCGGCCGGCCGACGGGGAGCGCCGAGGCGCCGGCGGCGCCGACCACGAGCGCGTGATCCGCCCAGGCCACCAGGCGGCCGCGGGACAGCTCGGCGGTCGGCGCGAGGTAGACCATCTTCGTGAGCCAGGCGTGGGCCTTGGGTCCTTCGAGGAGGCGGGCCACGACGGGGCCGAGGGCGGCGCCTCGGTGCACGACACGCACGGGCCAGCTCCGGGGCTCGAGGACCTCCGTTTCATCGAGGGCCAGCGCGCGGCCGGCTGCGTCCGTCAGCTTCGGGAGCGCCAGGTCGGCGGCGGGGGCGAAGCGGGCGCCCGCCGGCAGCTCGTCCACCCCCGCGTCCGCGTTGAAGAAGAGCCAGGCATCCCCGCCGAGGAGCCCGACGCAGCCGGCGAGGTCCAGGGGGTGCGTCCACCCCGACTCGACGAAGAGGCGCGCGTGCAGCCTTCGATAGAGCCGAGTGCGCGGCAAGCCTCGCAGGAGCGGCAGCAGCCCGTCGGGGGTCCCGCGCAGCGCCAGGAGGACCTCCTCCTCTCGCCGGGAGGCCCCCGAGAGCACGGCGACCTGCGCCTTCACGCCGCGGCCGGTGAGGAAGCGAAGCAGGCGGTGGACGAGGACGCGGGGCGCGCGGACGTAGAGATCCGGCTGCGCCTCCTTGCCTTGGAGCCGGCTCAGCGAGAGCTGCCGCACGAGCCCGTCGAAGGGGACCGCCCGCGGCGCCTCGATGGTGCGGGCCGCCGCCCGGTCGTAGAGGACGAGCTCGGCGTCGTCGACCAGTCGCTCGGCGTCGTAGCCGAGCCCGGCCCCCGCGTCGCGATACCGCACCGCGTGGGCGGCGCCCCCGGTGAAGAGCTGCCCCTGGTGCAGCCGGAGGAGGGCGGCCGCGCGGTCCAGCGCGTTGATCCCGCGGGAGCGGAAGCGGGCCAGGACGACGGGCCCACCGGGCCGCATGCGCGCGCGCTGGATCTCCAGGCGGCCGAGGGCGCCGAGGATGGGCTGGTCGTGGGAGATGCTGCGCAGGAATCCGACCAGGTGGCCGAGGGTGGGCACGAGGGCGACGGCCTCGGGGCCGCTGACCACGCCCGCGCCATCGGCGACGAGTCCGGGCACGACAAAGCGGGTCTGGCCCATGGCGACGGCGCGGATCATGCTCGTCCCTCCTGCAACTCGGGTAACCCGACGGGCGATCCGAAGCAAGTGACCCTTCCCCGCGCCAGGGGGGCTGGGCGACCATCGCGACGATGAGTTTCTGGATGCGCTTGTTCTCAGCAGACTTCCGGGCCGGTCAGGGCGCCGAGGCGGTCGGGGATCTCGTCGAGGCGACCCGGAGCTACGCGGCCTGTGGATGTTCGGAGGGCCTGGCGCGGGTCGTCCGGCGACGAGCCGAGGCGGCCCTCGACCCCCGCGTGGGCGTGGATCTCGCCCGGGACGCGGTCCGCCACGCTGGCGACGGCGCCCAGGGCCGCGACTGCGAGCGCACGCTGGCGGAGGCGCTGCTCGGCCTGGCCGCCGTGACCGCGCCGGCGGAGGCGCGCGCCCTGCGCCGGGAGGCCGCCGGGCGTTTTGCGGCGTTGGACGCCTGGGCCAAGGCGGCCGAGGCCCGAGAGGGCGCGGGCGATTGGGAGGCCGCCGCCGACGACTGGGAGCGACTCGGTGAGATCGAACGGATGCGGGCGGCCCTGCGCCGGGCGAGGGACGCGGCCCTCGACGGGCTGGACCGCGACGGGCTCCATGACCGGGTCGCCGGGCTGCTCGCCCTCGGACGCGCGGACGAGGCGATCGAGGTCGCGGAGGCGGCCGGCGCTCCGGGCATGGCGGCGGAGATCCTCGCCCGGGCGCCGCCCGCGGGCTGGCTCGACCTCGATGGCCCCGGGGGCTCTGTGCGGCTCTTTTCGCCGGCCCGAGCCGAGGTCGGTCGGGCCCCGGAGTTGCCCCTCAGCGTCGCCGTGGGGTCCATCTCCCGACGCCACGTGGCCTTGGAGCGGCGCGGCGATGGGCTGTGGGTCGAGGACCTGAGCAGCGGGTCCGGCGTGCGCCTCGGAGGGCGGGTCATCCGCGCGGAGGCCCTGACGGAGGCGGCCACCCTCGAGCTCGGGGGGGGCTGTCGCGTGGAGCTGCGGCCCGTGCCACCCGGATGGTCCGCGCGGGCCTTCGTCGCTGACGTGGGGGGTCCGCGGCTGATGCTGACGACCCGCTTCGCCCTCGACGAGCAGATCGAGCTCCGGGCCGACGGCCGCTGGTGGCGCGCCGACGGCAGGGTGCTGCTCATCGGCGACGAGTTGGGTCGCTGGCGGGTGGGGTGACGGTGCTCGACTGGCTGCGCGAGTGGCTCGGGGACGGCGACGGGCCGGGGAGGGCGCCGGCCCCGGAGGATCCTTGGCGGGGGCGGATAGCGGAGCTCACGACCGCGCGCTTCGAGGGGCCCGAGCTTCAGGAGGCGCTCGCCGCCGCGCCCGCGCCGGTTCGGGTCGCGGTGCTGCGTCGGTGCCGTGAGCGGCTGCCCGACCACCCGCCGGTGCTGCGCGCCCTGGCGAGGGAGGGCGTGGAGGAGGCCGCGACGCTGTGGGCGCGCCTGGCCGAGCTCGACGCCGGGCGGGCCGAGGCGCTCACGGCCCTGGCCGATCTCGCCCTCGAGCGCGGCGCGCGAGCGGAAGCGGCGGGGCTTCGGCAGCACGCCCTCGCCTCGTCGCCCGGTGATCCGGTCTTGCTGCGACGGGCCCTGGCGCTGGCCGACGCGCTGCCTCGAATGGCGGCGCCCGCGGCCGCGACGTTGGGCGCCGCAGACCCCCTCTGGGACGCGCCTGTCGGCGACCGCGTCCCCCCCGGCCTCACGCTCGTGCGGCGGATCGGGGCCGGCGGCTTCGGCGTGGTCTTCGAGGCCATCGACGACCATCTGCGGCGGCCGGTGGCGCTCAAGCTGCTGCACCCACACCTCGCCGACGCCGCCAGCGCCCTCGAGACCTTCTTCGACGAGGCGCGCACCATCGCGCGCCTCGGGCACCCGGGGGTCGTCCGGCTCCACGACCTCGACCGAGCGCGGCGCGCCTGCACGATGGAGCTCTGCGCCGGCGGCTCCCTGGCCGATCGGCTCGCCGTGGGATGTCCCCGGGACCCCGCCGCCGCCCGGCATACGCTGCGGGGGCCCGCCGCGACCCTGGCGGATCTCCACGCCGAGGGCGTGAAGCACGCCGATCTGAAGCCGGCCAACCTGCTGTACCGCGCGGATCTCGATCTGGTGGTGGCCGACTTCGGCGTGGGCGCGGCGATGGCCGGGACCCCGCGCTACCGGGCGCCGGAGCAGGCCCGTGGAGACGTCGGGCCCGCCGTCGACGTGCACGCGCTGGGTCGCATCTACACCGAGCTGGTCCGCGGGGACCCCGAGGCCACGCCGCCACCGGAGGTCGCGACCTGGTGCGCGGAGGCGCCCGAGGACCGCCCGACCATGCGAGAAGTGGCCGCGAGCCTGGCGCCGCTTTGACGCCGGGGGCGGCAGCGATGATTGGCGTCTGAACCGCTCTCGGAGCGCGCAGCCGCTCAGGGCGGGG
>CAYOBQ010000221.1:0-14192 GCA_964402225.1 uncultured Nannocystaceae bacterium
GAGAGCCGGCGCGGCAACCACTTCATGGCCGGGCTGACGGTCGGGCCCGAGTGGTACAGCAAGGGCCCCAACAAGCAGCCCGACGCGGGCGTCGGCGAGCTGCTCGACGACACCACGCTGCGGGTCGCCTTCGGCGGCGCCGGCGCACCGGATTGGCGCACGACCCAGTCCAGCCCCGGCACCAAGTACGTGCTGCGCCGCGGCGGCCTGACGGGGGTCTTCAACACCGCCAACACGCCCCAGCCGAAGATCTACGGCTACGACATGAAGTTCGACCGCTTCGCCTTCCGGCAGGTCACCAACACCCTCGACACCTACACCTGGATCGACGGCAAGCTGGCCATCCCGAACCCCGGCGGCTTCGGCATCGACTTCACCTCCCTCGCCCTCGAGTGCACCGGCCACGTCGGCGAGGGCACGGTGGTCGACGGCGACGACGGCAAGTCGCTCCACGCCTGGAAGGCGCCCATGGAGGTCAACGGGATGCGCTTCGAGGGGGCCGACGCCTGCTCCCCGGACCCGCGCGAGCTCGTGGTCGACAAGACGGTGGACGTCGCCGCGCTCTCGAAGCGCTTGAGCGTCGAGGCGAAGTGGAGCCCGGCCGGGGAGCCGAGCGACGCCGTCATCCGCGGCAGCACCAGCCACGAGCTCGACCGCCCGGCGACGGGCGGCGGCGGCTTCCCCGTGAGCATCGCCAAGGACGTCGAGTTCGAGCACAAGGGCGACAACGCCGGCTGGTTCACCCTCCCGGGCAGCGTCTCGGTCCCCTTCTGGGAGGCGCTCGCCAGCCGCATCCGCGCGGAGAACGACAGCATCTCCGACGACGAGGCGGAGGCCAAGGCCACCCACGTCTTTGACGAGGGTGACGCCTACGACTGGTCCAACCGCACCCACGCTCAGGTCACCACCGCCGCCAACGACGGCGTCGCGGGTACCATCTCGCCCCGCTACTGCTGGGGTCAGACGGGCTACTGCATCGACGGCGGCAACGTCCTCAACGTCCGCTACGACCTCGCCCGCGAGGGCAAGGTCCCGCAGTTCTTCGGCGCGATGAACCAGGCCTTCGATCTCGCCATCCTCGAGGCCCGAGCCGGCGTCAACTACATCAACCCCACCCACACCAAGGTGAGCTTCGGCGCCAGCGCGGACCTGGAGAAGCTGCGGCTCTCCCAGATCGACCTCCACGTCGACCTCAACGACCCGGAGAGCGTCGCCCGCTTCGACGCCTTCGTCGGCCAACCGGTCCTCGCGACGCTGGTGAGCGCCCTGAAGGACCCGCTCGGGCTCACCAAGAAGATCACCGGCGCGGGGCTCGACGACTTCATCGAGATCGGCGTCCGCGCCGCCTTCGCCCAGATCGACGGCGTCCTCTCGCCGCTGGCCGACGCCCTCAACGAGCTCCACGGCCTCCCCGCGCGGGCCGCGCAGCTCCTTCTCGAGCCGCTCAAGGCCCAACTCGACCAGGCGCTCTCCGCCCTCGGCGACGCCGTCGACGACAAGATCCGCGACCTCGACGCGCTGCTGCCCGCCCAACTCGAGCTGGCCCTCCAGATCCCCGAGGGCGACCCGCTCGACGCCGCGATGAAGACGCAGCTCGAGGCGCTGCTCCAGAAGCTCGACGACGTCGAGAGCGCCGTGGGCCTCGTCCAGACCGGGCTCACCTCGATGAACGGCGCCATCGGGACCGCCAAGGCCACCCTCGGCCAGCTCGAGAGCATCGCCAACAACGTCGGCACCACCGCCCGCGGCCACATCACCAACGCCCGCGCCTTCGTGGCCAACGTCAACAACGGGCTGCGGCTCTGCGCCGGTGACGCCCTCGACCTCGGTCAGTCCAACCTGATGCTGGGCCAGGTCGCCCAGGTCTTCCAAACGCTGGGCTCCGTCGTCGACGCCATGAAGAGCATCCAACTGGTGCAGTTCGCCAGCGCCATCGCGGGCCTCGCCGGCATCGACATGAGCGCCATCGAGGGCGCCGAGCGCGACATCCGCGAGCTGGCGACGAACCTCGACGACCGCCTCAACGGCGCCGCCGACCAGGTGCGGATGGCCCTCGACTGCGGCAGCGGCGGGCCCTTCAACGACATCGTCACGAAAGCCGACGCCTTCTTGATCGGCCTCGACAACGCCGTCCAGGGATTGCAGAGCCAGATGACCGGCGCCGTGACCACCCTGGAGAGCCGCCTCGACTTGCTCAGCGACCAGCTCGGCGCGGCGGTCACGGTCGTCTCCGCCTCCCAGGGCGTCGTGACGGAGATGAAGGGCATCGTGACCGACGTGCTCTCGCGCAACATCGCCGACCACCTCGGGCTCACGGAGGCAGACCTCCGCCTCCGCATGAAGATCGGCCCCGTGGCCTGGTTCGACCCGGTCGGCAACAAGACCTTCGGCGACGTCATCGTCGAGCTCATCCGCGGCCCCGTCGACCTGCTCATCGCCTTCGCCGCCCAGGAGGTCCAGGCGGCGCTGGACGGCTTCCTCCAGGCGGTGCCCTTCCCCTCCCCCGACGAGCTGCGCGAGCACCTCGTCAACCTGGTGATGAACCACCCCGCCATCGAGCAGCTCGACCACCTGCTGCACGAGAACCTGGTCTTCGTCCTGGAGGACCTGACGGACGTGACGGGCCACCTCTTCGACCAGGTCAACGAGGTGCTGCAAGACATCGTCGAGCAGCTCGAGGGCGCGCTCAACGACGCCCTCGACGCGGCGAACTCGGTGGTGAAGAACATGCCCTACTTCTCCGCCAAGATGGACGGCTACGCGACCATCGCCGGCAACGAGCTCGAGCGCCTGCACGTCGAAGCGGAGTGGAAGGCGTCGGCGAACTCCGACGAGAACTCGACGAGCTACAACGCCGCCCTCGACGTGACCTCCTGGAACGCGAACAACAAGGCCGGCGGCTGCGTCGCGGACGGCTCCGGCTTCCTCGACGCCGTCATCTCCACGACCAACCTCCCGATAGACGTCGGTGGCGCCGAGCTGCTCATCAAGAAGCTCTTCGTCGGCTTCACGCTCGCCAACCTCGCGCCCATCGGCGTCTTCGGTGGCATCGACACCGAGGGGGTCCTCGACTTCAAGGCCTTCCAGCTCTTCGACATCGGTCTGCAGACGGGCATCGGGGCCCTCGAGACCTACATCGGGGCGAAGGCCGCCGGCGCCTTCGACGACATCTCGATGCAGGTCGCCTTCCTGCTCGGGCGGACCTGCAACAAGGACGTGCTGGCCGCCCTCGATCCGCAGGTCGCCGAGTTCATCGACCTGCCCGGCGGCGTCTTCCAAGGAGGCTATGTCCGAGGCGGGGCGAGCTTCCCGATCTGGAGCAACGGCTGCTTGTTGACGGTGGGGGTCGGCGCCGACGCCGGCGCCTGGCTGCTCTTCGGGCCAGCGGGCGTGAAGATAGGCGGGCTCGTGGGGGGCAGCGCCTACGGCAAGGCGCTGTGCATCGCGGCGCTGCGAGGCGCCATCACGGTCCTCGCCGACTACTACGACGGCAACGTCAGCTTCCAAGGGGAGGGCTTCGGTGTGGCCGGTATCGGCTTCGACTGCGACCCGGGCACCTGGACGAGCGTCGCTCGAAGCCGCAAGGACAGTTGGTGCGGCACCGGCGACGCCTCCTTCAAGGCGACCTACAAGAACGGCTGGGACGTGTCCGGTCTCAACACCTCGGCGATTCACTAAGGAGGGCATGGAGATGAATCAGGCCATGGCCTTCAAGACGACCCTCGCCGCCCTCGCCCTGCTCGTGCCCACCGTGGCGCAGGCGGACGGGGAGCAGCTCTACTTCATCGGCTACAGCGCTCCGGCGGGGTCGATAAGCGACAACCCGGGCGCCGCGTCGGCGGCGTACCTGCGCTGGGACGTGGTGGAGGGGGCGCTGCCCGCCGACGTCGCGGCCTTCCGGCTGGAGCGAAACGGCGCTCCCGTCGGCGCGCCCATGCAGGCGCGGCACACGCCCGCCGAGCAGGCGGCCCTCGCGGCGAGGATCGACGCGATCTACGCTGGCCCCCAGCACGCCCGACGTCGCGCGGAGACGCTGGCTGCCCTCGAGGGCATCGCCGGCGCGCCGGTCGCGGACGCCGGCTTCGCCACCGCCCTCGCCGAGGCGATCATCGCCGCCGACGACGGGGATCCCACCGCCAGGCAGTGGGTGCACCAGGCCTCGCGCCTCGACTTCAACGTGGCCCGCGCCCGGGGCCGGGGCTACCTGGACCACCCCCCGGGGAGCTCGACCTACGTGCTGTGGGCGGTCTCGGCCCTGGACGGGGTCGCCGACGCGAAGCTCGGGACCGTCGACGTCGACGCGGTGACGCCCACCATCGTCGACGGCGGCGCCGACTTCGACCAGGTGAGCAGCTTCCACCGCTGTGACGCCCCCGAGTACGCCCGGGAGCACGGCACCGTCGCGCTGACGTGGGACCACCCGGGGGCCAACGGCACCGAGCGCTACTTCGCCGCGATCAACATCGTGGGCTACGACCTGTACCGCACGACGGGCCCCGCCGCGCTGCCGGGCCCCGTCGAGCTGCGCGACCTCGCCGCCGCCGTCGGCCACGACGCGCGCGGTCAGATCGAGCTGCCCGGCTTGCACAAGGTCAACGAACTCCCGATCGCCATCTCCGGGCGCCCCGACGCCGATCCGGTGACCCACCGCCGCACCATGGATCGGCACACCGGGTGGAACCCGGACTTCGCCCAGCACATGGAGACCCACGCCGAGCTCAAGGCCCAGGGCGCGATGCCCGGCGACTCGTTCTGGTACTACCTCGTCCCCCGCGACATGAGCGGCAACTACGGGCGAACGCAGGCCACCGAGGTGGTGGTGCCCGACCTGCTCGCGCCGCCGGCGCCCTGGGCCATCGAGTCCATCGCGCGCAGCGAGCGGGGGCACTTCGACGACGCCCTGGCCGACGCCGACGCCGTCGTCTTGCAGTGGGACCACGTCAACGTCCCCAACTACTTCCGCGACTATCGCTTCTCGCGGACGTTTTGCAACCTGGAGGAGGCCCGCGTCTCGGGCCGCCTCCTCTACGCCCCGCGCGAGCGCGCCTGCGACGAGGGGCGGCTGGTGCAGGTCAACGCCGCGGTGGACCGCTACGTGGTCTACGGCTTCGACTCGGAGGCCGAGGCGCGCGCCTTCACGGACACCGACGGCGATGGCATCTCCGACGTGGAGGAGCAGCAGCCCACCGGCCTCTTCAAGGGCGGCTTCCAGCTCACCGATCCCGGCACGGCGTGCGATCCGAGCGCCGGCGCGGGGACCGACCGCCGGGCCGCGGTGGTCCCGGCGGCGGACGCCGTGCGCACCGAAGACGGACGCCTCGTGCTCCAGGCCGCGTTCTCCATCGGCGCCGCCGCAAAGGGCGATGTGCGCTGGTACCGCGTCTCGGCGGTGGGCACCAACGACCGCGTGAGCGTGCTCAGCCAGCCCGTGCGCGCCTTCTTCCCCAAGGAGACCAAGCCGAAGCGGCCCGGCAAGGTCGGCTTCGGGTGGTGCGACTACTACGCCCGGCAGGTCCCCCCCAACGTCAACGGCTGGAACGCCGTCGACCACACGGGGGACGCCGCCTCCGTCCGCTTCACCTGCATCCCTCGCCGGCAGGACAACGGCCTCGCCCGCGCCAACCAGGAGGGGGTCGCCTCCTTCCTGCGCTTCGGTGGCGCCGCCGCCTTCGCCGAGCGGAACGACTTCGCCGCAGCGGAGCCCCCGCCGGAGGAGCAGGAGCGCGCCGCCGCCGCCAACGAGGAGGCAGGCGGCCAGAACTTCCGGCTCGATGTCGCCAACGAAGCCGCCAACCAGGCGCAGCTCGACCCGAACGCCGTCGACGGCGAGCAGGCCAACCTGCAAAACGCGGTCGTCAACCGCGAGGGGGCCGAGCGCGCGATCATCCAGCGGCGGCGGGTCGGTATTCCGTTCCTCGAGATCCCGCTCGAGACCATCGACGACGGGCTGCTCAACGTCGGCAACGTCGGCGAGCGCGAGTGCCCGCTGCTCCACCAGGCCGCGCGCGTGTGCGAGATCGAGGCCCAGTTCATGGACGCCGAGGGTCGGGTCCTCGCCAGCACCCCCGTCGACCTCGGCCAGGGCGCCGTCGCCGGGATCGCCGACAACATCGGGCGCTGCGACTTCACCGTCGAGCTGCGCAAGGACTGCCGCGAGGGCGTCCGCCCGGTGCGTCCCGGCGGGATCATCGACGGAACGCTGGTGGTCGATCCGGGGCCCATCGCCAACTGCGTCAGCGTGAACCGTGAGATCGACGGCGAGTCCCGCCGCGTGGCCTTCCTCTGCCCCGGCGACTGGCCCTGGCACTACGACGTGCCCGGGCTGGGCGCCGATCTCCAGTGCTTCACGCTCACGGTCCACGACGAGAACAACAACACCAGCACCGACGTCGAGCTCCCGTGCTTCAAGGTGCAGCCCAGCGGGCCACCGGACCCACCCAAGATGATCTCCCTCGAATTCGTCGGCAACGACGGGCGCATGCGCTGGGCCGCCCCCGACATGCCCACCGCGGGGGTGATGATGGAGTGGTCGCTGAAGGGCGGCGACATCGTGCGCTCGGACTTCTTCGGGCACGCCGGGGCCTTCGGCATCGACAACCCCCACGAGGTGATGTTGCCGCTGACGCCGGCGCCGGCCCCTGGAGACGAGGAGATCTGGTGCGTGCGGGCCCGCGCCATCGCGACCCACAGCGCCTCCGACGCGGATCTGATGTCCGAGTGGAGCGCCCCGCTGTGCCAGATCCGCACGACCGAGTACCCCGACTACCTGCCCTGGCCGGACGTCAAGGCGCCGGGGACGATCGGCGACGAGCTGGCGGTGCGCTACATGCCCAACGATGGCATCCCCGCGATCCAGCTCGGGGAGCTGCCGACCAGCCTCCTGGAGAACCAGGGTCACGACCTGCGCTGCGTCCCCCTCGACCGGCTGCCCATCTGTCGCCGGCAGGAAGCCTGCGTCAACGACGACGCCGTCGGCTTCCGCTTCTGCGACGACTTCTGTGAACGCGTCGACGCGGCGTTGGGTACGAACCGGCGATTCGTCGTCTATCGCCAGTCGAAGACGGCCGCGGCGGCGGCACCGGGGGACTTCCAGCAGGTCTCACCGCTCATCGAACGCGCCTACTGCGGCCGAATCTGCGCCCCGGAGATCCAGGGCGAGGACTTCGACCTCGATCTGCGGGCCCCGGGCCTCGTGCCGCGGCCCGGGGAGCAGGCCGGCGGCATCGTCGGCGTCGAGAACGTGAACAACGGGCTCAACGCCGACGTGAACGTGAACGTGCCGGGCGGGGGTCTGGGGGAGAACGAGTGCATCGAGTTCCTCCACGACCCCTACGTCAAGCTGATGGTCTTCCCCGACCAGACCGATCCATGGCCGACGCTCAGCCTGGCGTACGTCGACCGCTATCCACACGTCTCGACCTACCACTACCGCTACCAGGTGGTGTTCTTCGACGCCCGGGGCGAGATCACCGGGCACCGCAACACCGACTGGATCCAGGCACCGTGAGGTCCCCGATGCGACGGTTCACGATCCTCTGCGCCCTCTTCGCTGTGTCCCCAGCCGCGGCGCAATCACCGGTCTTCACCCCCGGCGCGACCACCAACGCCTGGGTCCTGCGCGACGGCGAGCCGACGCCTGCGACCTACGCCGTCGGGGCCGGCGCCCACACCCACAGCGCCCTGCCCCTCGGGGGGAGCGTCCGCGTGCGCTACGGCCCCGGTGGCGGGATGTCGGAGGTCATCCCGGCGTCACCGCTGACCTCGACGGTCTTGGTGAACGACGCGACCCGAAGCTGGAGGCCGATGCCCCCGGCACCCGGGCGGATGGGCGCCTCCTTGCGCGGCCTGGAAGCACCGCTGTTCCACAACGGCGGCGACCTCGCCCCCAAGGTAGCCGTCTCGCCGCGGCCCGGGACCTACGACGGGACGGTCCAGATCACGCTCTCTGCCGTCCGCTACCCCGGCGGCCCCGCCTACACCGAGCTGCATTGGGAGCTCGATGGTGGCCCGACCCAGACGGTGGTCGGGGACCAGGCCCGCATCGACCTCGTCTTCAGCGGCCCGCACACGCTGCGCTACTGGGCGACCCAGGGCGTCGTGGACGGGGCGCCGCTGCTCGCGGACTACGAGATCGCCCTGGGCGCGGGGACCACGGCGCTTCGCGACTCCGACGGCGACGGCGTCCCCGACCTCGTCGAGGCCGCGATCGGTCTCGACCCGTTCAACCAGGACTTCGCCCGCGACACCAATGGCGATGGCTGGACGGACTTCGACGAGTGGCTCCGCGACGGGCTGATCGCCGACACCGACGGAGACGACTGGAGCGACTGGGACGAGAACCTGCGCGGCACCGACGAGCTCACGCCGGACTCCCACCCCGTCGCCCGCGGCCTCTACGCCGCAGAGGCCATCACCCAGGTCAGCGCCTTCACCGACGTAGCCGGCACGACGCCCGCCGTCGGGAACGGCCGTGGCGAGTCCTTCAACACCGAGATGCTCGCCCTCGAGTTGCGCGACGCTACCGGCTTCTCCACCGATCTCAGCGCCCTCCCTCTGGGAATGATCGCGCCCATCCGCTCACCGGCGGACCGGCCCTTCGTGATCCGGCTGCGCCAGGACGCATGGACCGTCAAGGGCTGGTGCCCGATGGTGCCAGACCTGCGCCCGGAGGAGGCGACGGACCTGCTCGCCCCGGACCTCGCCGAGATCGCCGTCGCCGATGACTGGCGCGACGCCTTCGTGGCGCTGATGGTCGATCGCCTGGTGGTCGCCAAGGCCCTGGACGTGGGCCCCGACACCGGCCTCGGCATCGCGCTCGTGGAGTCCCTCATCGCCTGGTACGCCGGGCTCAGCGACGGCGCCCTCATCGTGCTCGGCGCCGACACCAACGACGAGCCCATCGACGCCGTGCTCGCCCTGGAGCGGGACTTCGGCGCCATCCTCGGAGATCCCCGGCAGGAGGGGGCCATCGGCGGCCTCCCCGCCCAGCCCGTCGCCGACGCCCTCGACCAGCTCCAGGGCCGGCTCGAGGAGGCCGCCCACACGGCGCTCGCGCCTCAGATGGAGGCGCTGCGCGACGGGATCTACCTCGGAGCCCTCGATCCGCTCGGGGAGACGACGGACCACGAGGTCGCCCACGTCGTCCAGCGGGATCCCGGCGCCGCGGATCTGCGCCACTATGCCCGGCTCCTGGTGGTCCTTGGCCCCGAGGCGATGGGCGAGATCCCGCCCGGCGCCCTCGCGGCGTTGCTCGATCCCGCGGGGGACTTCGACGGTGACGGCTTGACCAACGGCGACGAGCTCTCCGCCCCCGACACGGCCACCGACCCCCGCCTGCCGGACACCGATGGCGACCTCGCCGTCGACGGCGTCGATCCCTGCCCCAACGATCCCGCCGACGCCTGCGTGGTCGGCACCTCCCTCATCGTCGACAGCGACGACTGCGGCGGCGGCGAGCCAGACGGCCACGCCGACGCCATCGACAACTGCCTCAACGTCTGCAACCGGGACCAGGCGGACGCAAACGGCGATGGGGTGGGCGACGCGTGCCTCTCCTACGCCAACATCCAGCTCCCCATCGGCCATCCCACGATCCCCACCGGCACGACCCTCACCTTCGAGAGCATCGTCACCGAGCTCGGGATGGGCCACCCCATCGACTACCAGTGGGACTTCGACGGCGCGCGCCCCGACAGCAGCGACGCGCAGCCCGGCCCGGTCTATTTCGGCCAGGCCGGCGTCTACGAGGTGCGCCTCACGACCTCGGTCATCGGCCTCGTAAACACCCCCGCGGATGTCCGGCGGATCACCGTCGTCGGCCTCCCGAAGGTGCCGCCGACGGTCAGCATCGTGCTGCCCCCCGCCGCGGTCCAAGGCCAGTCCGCCGCGTTGTTCGCCAACGCCTCCAGCGTCAACGGCGCCATCCTCGCCTACGAGTGGGACTTCGGCGACGGGCAGCTCGGCAACGGACCCCTCGTCAGCCACACCTACGCCACCGACGGACCCTTCATGGTCCAGGTCACGGTCACCGACGAGGCTGGCCTGCAGGCGATCGACAGCGCCTTGATCGGGGTCCAGGACAGCGTGCCCGTCCCCGCCTTCGGTCACTTCCCCACCGCCGACCAGACTCTCCAGATCACCGACGCCAGCACCTCCCCCGACCCGATTATCGACTGGGATTGGGACTTCGGCGACGGCAGCCCCGGCAGCGCGCTGCCGAGCCCGGAGCACACGTGGCTCGCGCCGGGCAGCTACCCGGTCACCCTCACCGTCACCGACAGCGACGGCTCCGTCGCGGTCCACGCCCAGAACGTGCAGATCAGCGGCACCGGCGTCCAGGTCGCCGACGTCGTCTTCGACGACAACTGGGCCCCCGTCGCCTTCGCCCAGCCGATGACCGATCCCATCGTCCTCATCGGTCCGCCCACCACCGACGACGCCGAGCCCGGTGGCGCCTTCGTCCGCAACGTCGGACCCGCCGGCTTCGAGCTCTCCTTCGGCGAGTGGGCCTACGCCGACGGCCCCCACGGCGCCGAGACCGCTCCCTACCTCGCCATCGAGCGCGGTCGCCACCTCCTGCCCGACGGCACCATCATCGAGGCCGGCAGCTTCCCCGTCGCCGACGATGGCGTCTGGGTCCAACAGGGCTTCAGCGCCCCCTTCCCCCTCAAGCCCAGCGTCTGGCTCACCGCTCAGACCCGCAACGACCCCACCCCCGCCGCGGTCCGCATGTACGCCGTGAGTACCACCCGCTTCCGCGCCTCCCTCGTCCACGAGGAGGCCAACGCCGGCCTCGGCCACGCCCCCGAGACCATCGGTTACGTCGCCATCTTCCGCCCCGGCAACTTCGGCGACCTCCCCGTCTCCGGCACCCTCGAGCCCTGGCTCCGCTCCGTCCCCAAGCTCACCCACGTCCCCAAGACCGTCGGCCCCTGCGACCTCTACCTCGACGAGGAGCAGTCCACCGACCCCGAGACCGCCCACCTCGGCGAGAGCACCTACGTCCTCCAGCTCGCCGGCCGCTGCTGGACCCAGACCATCGCCCTCAAGGAGCTCGACCCCTTCACCGCGCGCCGCGACTGAAGAGGGCCCGCTCAACGTCGTCGGCTGGAACGTGACAGCTCCCCCGGGGACCACCGTCGTGGCCCGCTGGTGGCCGGCCAGGTTCGGTGCGTAGACCTACGGCGAGCTCCATGGACTGGGCTCGAAACACGGATCCGCGGTGGTGAGCACCCAGTCCAGCGCATCAGCGGGTGTCAGCCAGGGCAGCGGGACACGCGCTTCGTGGCGATCCTGGCCCTCGGATCTGCCCACATGACAGTGGAGCGGGGCGTGCCCGCACAGCCCACCACCCATCTTGTTGTCGACGTTACCCGCGGCGACCGCGGCCTCGAGAGTCTCGGCACCACGCTCCACCCAACTGAGTACTCGAGCAGCAGGTCCTCCGATACGAGGACGTGGATCGCCAGGGCTGCGCCGTCCTCGAGCATCTGGAGCCCGTTGAGCGCGAGCGCTCCGACCCGTCCGGCCTCGCCGTCCACGTCGGCCGAGAAGGCGATCTCCCACCTCCGCGGGTGGGGCCCCACGCGTCGAGTCCCGAGCCAGACTGTCGCCGCCCGGTTGCACGACCCTGCTTCGACGAGGCGTCCAATCCTGCCCCGCAGGGACTTCAGAGTGTCCTTCGGTTTTTGCCGGCAGCTCTCCCGCGACTGTTCGCAAGCGATGGCGACGCGAACCCATGCCGCCGACGGGGTGTCAGCGCTGCTCAAGCAGGCCCGCCCGAATCGCCAACCCATGCGTCTGCGCCGACTCGGCAATCTCCCCCCTTCGCCATCGCTTCAGCCACACTTCCGGACTCGCCCCTGTCTTTGCCTCGAAGGAGCGACGCTCGGTGTCCAGGTCGAGAGGTGCGTCAGGCTCGGCCTGCGCCCCCTGGAGCCAGCTCTTGAGGTTCGGTGCCTGGCTCAACGCGGCGAGGCCGGTCCCGCCGCCGAGGAGAAACAGGACGACCGGCGACTCGCCTCGGGCGAGGAGAATGTCACGTCGCCCTTCGAGTCGTCGCACGCACGCCGCTTCATCGAGTGGGGTGAGGAGAACAGGCCGCTGTTCAGTGAACACGCACATCGGATCGTCGATGCGCACCCAGTCGGCTGGTCGCAAGGTCTCGACCTCGTCGATCAACGCTTCGCGCCCCTCCCCGTCGTCGTACACCACCAGGGCGAGCGGATCGGCGCTGTCGACCGCGAGAAGCAACGCTTTGGTGCCTTCCATCAGGCGGCGTCGTGGCGCAGCAATGGATGGACGGTGTAGCCTATCCGGCCCTCCTCGTTTCGCGTCTCCAGGAGCAGTCCGTGGGTCAGGAGGCGCGCGAGCACGGCGACGTCGAGTTCGTTGGCGTCCCGCGCGTCATCCAAGACCGCCTTGTCGCCGGTGCCCATGATGCGACGCAGGTTCTCCGCGTGCTGTGCGATAGCCGCCGCGCCGTCGACCTCGGTTACGTGGTCGCGGCCCGCGAGGCCGGCGCAGGCAATCGCGCCGCGGACCAGGCTGAGGAAAGTACGCGGCAGGCCCCCGCTCGCGAGGAGCGCGGCGTCGACGACATCCGACAAGCCGGGCGGTGGCGCGGCCAGTCTCCTAGCCAGGATCTCGAGCAGGAATGGTCTCGCCTCAGCCGGCGCGAGGGGCGCCAGAGTGAACAACTGATAGCCCTCGAAGACCTGAAACCCCGGCGGGCCGGTGACCAGAGTCGCGGGAGCGACGACCACGAGATTGCACTCCTCCGCGACACGGCCGAGGGCGAGCACCAGGTCACGAGCCTTCGACTCATCGGGGCACTTCTCGAGTCCGTCGACCAGGAGGGCGACGCGGCCCTGTCGGCTCTCTCGCACGGTGCGTCGACTGACCTCGAGCAGCCGGTCAAGCGGGGGGCGCTGCGGCTCTGGCGCGTTCATGTCGGAGGGCCAGGGCTCGACGTCGAGGTGCAGGGCTCTCTGTGCGATCTCGGCGACTCGGTCGGCGCAGGCAGTGAAGACCAGGTCCGCTGTCACGTCGCGCACGTCCAGGAAACGGTCGAGGGGGACGTGCACCGCGACGGCTGCCTGATGGAGGGCGGCGGCGGCGCGCGCGAGCTCCGTGCTCTTCCCCACGCCCGGCGGACCGACGAGGACGACCGGCGCGGGATCGAGTTCCACCTGACGGGCCAGTTGCAGCCCTCCGCGGGGTCGATCGACGTAGCGCACGTCTTTGCCGGTGAGCGGCCGGTTGGGCGCGAGCGCGGCGAGTAGCTGACGATGGTCCATTCCGTCAGTCTACCAGTCTCCCGGGCAAAGCGCCGTCGACGCGCTTCTGCCTGCAGCGTTGGTCGCCCGTGCAGGGGATCCAGGGGTGTCCGCTCGCGGAGCACGCGATTCTTCGCCGATGAGTCACCCGCCGCGCGGGACTCGACCAAGAGCGCCAGCGCTCGGTCTCGGTGTCGGTCTACGTGCCCTGGTGGGCGTTGATGTTGCGGTCCTGCAGTTGCGCCGTCGTCAGTCGCCCTGGACAGGCCCTCAGCCCGTCGAGGTGCTCCTCGGTCGCCGCGACCAGGGCGACCTGTAGCCAGCCACGCGGCGCGACAGGATGAGTAGCCATCGGCAAGCTCACAGAGCAGCTCAGGAAGTGCCGAGCCCTCGTTCAGCCGCTCCACCTCCTTGAGGTTTCGGCACCCCGCCGCCAACCCGCTGACCAAGACCGTCAGCTCGGCACGGCGTCGCGCCAACTCGGGGATTCTCGCGCAGAGGCGCGGAGGCGCAGAGGGAACTCAGTCGGGGAGGCCGCTGACCAATCGAGTGCTGCCGTCCTTGATTCGACGGGCCCCGAAGTTGAGGAGCAGTCTGACCGGGAAGTCCCCCAGACGGATGTAGGTCAGCACCCGCTTCTTGTGGACCGGCGCGACCCGTTCGACGGACTACAGCTCGACGAGCACCTGGCAGTCCACGACCAGGTCCGCACGAGAGACGCTCGACGCGATGCTCCGATGAACCAGTTCGGCGGCGAGCCCGTTGATTACACTGACTCGAACAGGCCAGGACCCAGCGTCGTGTAGACCTTGTACGCCGCGTCCACCACGTCCCCCGAGATGGCGTTGCGAAGCCTACCCCTATATTAGGGTATAGGTAGGGATAGCAACGCCGGAATGGGTTTGCGGGCGCGGG
>CAYOBQ010000222.1:0-14173 GCA_964402225.1 uncultured Nannocystaceae bacterium
CCTTGGCGACCACTGTCGCCTCAAATCGGGTGTCTGGAAAAGCGGGGCAGGTCCACGTCATTGACGCACCTGCGTCACCATCCTACGATCTCGATGATGGAGTTCGAGTGGGACCCGGAGAAGAACCGCACCAACCAGAAGAAGCACGGCGTGAGCTTCGAGGAGGCGGTCAGCGTCTTCGATGCCGACGACGAGGCTCTGGAGCTGTCCGACGAGCACCACTCGGACTTCGAGGATCGGTTCATCACCATCGGTCCGATCCAGGGCGGGCTCGTGCTGGTGGTCTGGACCGAGAGGGTGGACGAGATCATCCGGGTGATCTCCGCCCGCTGGGCGACCCCGAACGAGCGACGCCTCTACCACCGCCAGATGGAGGAACGACGATGACCGACGAGATCCCTGAGCTGACCGAGAAGGACTTCGAGCGGACCCTGGTCAGGGCGCAGCGGCAGCGCCTCATGGCCGGAGACATCCAGTCCGGGAGGGACATCGCCGACCTGCGTGCCTTCGTGGGGCTCACCCAGGTCGAGTTCGCCACCGCCCTCGGGATCAGCGTCCGCACGTTGCAGGGTTGGGAGCAGGGCCGCCGTCGCCCCGAGGGGCCGAGCCTGGCCCTGCTGCGGATCGCAGCCCGTCACCCCAGGATCATTCGGGAGAGCTTGGCGTCGGCTGCCTGATCTACTCCGGCGGCTCCTTTGGGGTCCTCCGGCTCCCTCACCTCGATCACCGGCTGCTCGTGGATTTCGTCGTCCGGGACGAAGGCGGTCCGCATCCCCCACCCGTTGTAGTTCAGCAGCATCCGACCGAGCTCGGCCAGGCTCAGCTCCTTGTCGTCGATCCAGATGGTGGTCTCGTAGTCGGGGCCGCCGTCGGGGGTCACGCAACGCACCCGCTACAGAAGACTGATCCTGGTTCCTTCCCGTCGCCACGAGCACCGGGGCCGTTATTGGCAAGGAGCCTGCGTGAATGGGCTCGGCGGACACCGAGCCTCTGTCCGTGACCCGCACCTGAACATCCTGGACGTAGAAGGGTTCCCTTCCGGGGTTGCATACGCCGCACTTCCACGAAGACCTGGTGCCCTGGCGGGATGGCCCCTCCAGGATCAACTCGACGTGGGGCGTCATCTCCAGCTCGATCTGCTCGGCCTGCACGGCGACCAACCGGAGAGCGCCGTCCTCCCGTGCCCACTCCTGGATCTGGTCCGGCGCGGCGAAGGTGTTCCGGGTCCCGTCCCGAGAAGAGCAGCGGTCCTTCGGCAGATCCCGCCCGTCGGTGATGGGGAAGTACGGGCGCTGCCCGCTCGCTACCTCGACCACGCCCACGACAAGACCATTCACTTCGACCTGGTAGTACCGGAAGTTCGGGCGCCGGATCAGGACATCACGGCACGTTTGATGGGGCGCTGCGTCCTCGAAGGACTTGCGGGGGCTCAGCCCCGTGACCTCGCCAATCTTCGCCAGTAACTGCGCCCGGCCCGCCAGTAGGTCTCCCGCACTGCAAGGAGGCCCACCATCTCCACCCGCCACGCCTGCTCGTGCCCGCCGTGGCGGATCGCCCAGGTTCGGACCTGGCACCCGACTACCCCCGTGTACCGCTTCGGCATCTCCCGAGCCTCGTAGTGGATGTAGACGAGGCCCCGATGGTCGTCGGGGAACCCCTGGCGGCCCCGGAGACCGATCACCTCAACCGTGAGGGTCTTCGTGTCGAGGGTCGTGGTGGTCTTCGGCTCGGTGGACCTGCGCAGCGGGCTCGGGGGCCTGTAGGAGGTGGGCGTGCCGGGGGTCTGGGAACCCCAGAGGCAGCGGCGGACTTCGGGGCTCGGCAGAACTGACCCACTTGTGCTCGCCAGAAGTGACCCACCCTGATCACGGAACCGAGAACCCGCCGTCGTGGGGCCTGTGGGCAGTGTGAGCAACCCGGAGCGCAGCGGAGGGTTGGTCAAGCTGCTGTGGGCAGGTCGACGGCCGAAGGACGACGAGCTGTCCACAGGCCCGACAGGAGCGGCACTGTCCATGGGCCAGGCAGGGCCTGCGCCGGAGGAACTAAACGCCTGTGCAGGAGAAGCTGAGTTCGGGGACTTCGAGCGCTGGCTGGACTGGATGGCCACGCAGGTCGGGCGGCGCACGACTCGGCCGTCTACCGGCACCTGGTGTCCATCGAACGAACCTGTCCGGGGTTTCTACGCCGTCAGCGGCTGGCAAGTGTCTGGCAAGCGCAGGTACCGACCTGGGCACCCCTCCCTCAGCGCCGCCCGAAGATCTCCTTGGTGATGATCAGCCGCTGGATCTGCGACGTCCCCTCGTAGATCTGGAAGATCTTCGAGTCGCGGAGGAGCTTCTCCACCGGGTACTCCGTGCTGTAGCCGTTGCCGCCGAAGACCTGGACGGCGTCGGAGCAGACTCGGTGGCACGTGTCGGCGGCGAAGCACTTGGCCATGGCGGCGAGCCTGGTGTTGCGGACGCCGTTGTCGATGGCCCAGGCGCACTGCCAGACGAGGAGGCGGGCGGCTTCGATGTCCTTGGCCATGTCGGCGACCATGAAGCCGATGGCCTGGTGGGCGTAGAGGGGCTTGCCCATGGAGGTGCGCTGCTGGGCGTAGTCTACGGCGTGCTCGAAGGCGGCGCGGGCGACGCCCACGGCGGCGGCGGCTACGGTGGGGCGGGTCTTGTCGAAGGCCCGCATCGCGATCTTGAAGCCTTCGCCCTCCTCGCCGAGCCGGTCGCTGGCGGGGACCTCCACGTCTTCGAAAGTGACGCCTCGGGTGTCGCTGGCGCGCTGGCCGAGGTTCCACTCCTTCTTGCCCGGGGTGATGCCCGGTGAGTTCGCGTCGACGATGAAGCCGGTCATGCCTCGGTGTCCAGCGTCGGGGTCGGTCTTGGCGAGGACGAAGTACCAGTCGGCCTTGCCGGCGTTGGTGATCCACATCTTCTCGCCATTGAGGACGTAGGTGTCCCCCCTGCGCTCGGCCCGGGCCCGAATCGCGGCGACGTCGGAGCCCGCCCCCGGCTCGGTGACGCAATAGGCCGCGAGCGAGAAGTCCTCGAGCATCGGGCCGAGGTACTTCTTCTGCTGGGCCTCGGTGCCGGCCACGATGACCGGCATCTGGGCGAGGGTGTTGGCCTCGATGGCGGTCCCGATGCCACTGCACCCCCAGGCGTTCTCCTCCGCGATGAGCGCGCAGTCGAAGGTCCCCAAGCCGAGCCCGCCGACGGCCTCCGGGACGTGGGTGTTCATCAGTCCTAGCCGCCACGCCTTCTTCAAGGTCTCGGCGGGGAACTCCCCCGTCTCGTCGTGATGCTTCGCGACGGGCCTGATCTCGTTCTTCGCGAAGTCTCGGGCGAGCTGCTGGAGCTGCTGCTGCTCCTCGGTCAAGCGAAAGTCCACCACGATTCGGCCTCCTCGAGTGTCTGGCGCGGGACTATAGATCAGGGCTCGGCGCAGATTCGGATGATCGTGCCCTCGTCGTTGAATCTGGGCAGGCACGCTTGTCCGGCGGGTGGGCAATGGACGTCGGCGCAGCACGGCTCGGCGCACGCGCCCTCCACGCAGAGGCCCGTCTGGCAGGCCTCGTCGGCGCCGCACGCTCCACCCTCTTGGACCTGACCGCGCAACATCGGTACGCAAGCGGAGACGACGTTGCCCCGGGGACCACGCACCTGCCCGCAGCCGTAGGGGGCCGGGCAATCCGCGTGGGTGCAGCAGAGGTCGCCGCACACGCCGGGCAGACCACCGGGCTGCGCGTTCGGCGAGGGCACGCACACGCCGCTGGTGCAGTCGAGCTCGTTGCCACAACCGTCGCCCGTCCGCCCGAAGGCGATGGGCACCCGATCGCAGATCGCGCGGTTGCTCTGCCCCGCGATCTGCCACCGGCACACCCCGCCTCTGCAGTCCTGGTCGGTACAGCACGCCCCGAGGCACTCGTCGCGCCCCACGTCACACAGGCCGCTGCGACACGCGTTGCCCCCCGCGCCGCAGCGCTGACCGGCGCTCGCCGTGAAGTCGAAGCCGGGCGGGTAGATCCGGGCGGGCATGCAGAAGCGCGCCCCCGCCAGATACAAGCAACCGAAGCCCACGGGGCAGTCATGCTCACTGCAACACAACGCGGCGCAGACGGTGTGCTGGACTCGGTTGACGGTCACGTCGAGACAGATGTCGCTGTCGCAATCCGCCCGTCCCTCACAGGCCGCACCGAGCGGCGACGGGCGCACCTGGGCGTCGGCCTCGACGGACTCGTCGCGGGGCACCGCTTCGTCGCGCGCCACCATGGCGTCGCGCGCCACCTCGCCGTCGATCTCAGGGCCCACATCGACCCGGGCGGCGTCGGGCACCCTCGCGTCCAGGCCGCCGTCGGGGGCGGCGTCGGGCGCCTCCGTCGACAGACACTCGCCGCTCTCGCAGATCGCCCCGCGTGGGCAATCGCGATCGACCCGACAGTCGAGCGTGCACCGGCGCGCCTCGCAGTACAGCCCCGGCGCGCAGTCGCTGTTGAGTCGACACGGCTGGCCCGACGCGTCCCGACGCCCGCCGACATCCCCCGCACCACCACCTCCGGCGGGCGCGCACCCGCCGACGACGGCGCCCGCGAGGAGGAGCCAGCGCGTCAGCGTCCCAGGTCCTTCCATTCGAGGACCGCGAACGTGTGGAAGATGGGCTCGCCCTCGCGGTAGGGATCCTGCAGGTACCCGCCGCCGAGGAAGCCGAAGGTCGGCTTCGCCCCCAAGAACCACGCGCTCTTCGAGGGCCGATAGAGCAACGCGCCGCTCAGGATCTGCCGCTCGATGCCGGTCTCGAAGGTCGCGTCTCGCTGGTACCGCGTCCCCACCACGAGCATGTCTCGGTCGGTGTCACCCCAGAGGATGTAGGCGAGCGTGCCGTACATCACGTGGACCCCGTCCTCGGGCGCCAGCAGGACGTCGTAGGTCGTCTCGTACCACGTGTGTCCGGGCTTCACGTCGTCGATCCGCAGGTACGAGAGCCGACTCTCGTAGAGCGCGAGGACCCGCCCCAGCTTGAGGCGAAGCTGCGCGATGCCCTGCACCTCCAAGCCCGTCCCGTGTCGCGCGAGCCCCTCGTCCTCGATCCGATCGAGCTCGCTGTCGCTCCAGTCGGCGTCGGCGCCCTCATCGAACTCGAACAGCGCCGTGTAGGTGCCGAAGTAGCGGAGCTGGAGCACCGTCGCGCGCAGCCGGATGGGGGCGATGGGCACCACCTCCACATACGCCCCCGGGTGGAGGGACGCGGGGCTCACCTTCGCGTGGCCCCCGATCTCGACGTAGGTGTTGCTCAACAACACCGTGCGCCGCTTCGACAAGGGCACCCGGTAGCCCGTATCAGAGAACCAGCTCAGCCCCAGCCGGTTGTAGCGCAGGCCCACCAGGGACTTGTGGCGCCAGACGCCGTCCCCCGTCGCCGCGAGGGGCTTCGCCGGCCACCCGCACGCCACCAGCAACACCAAGAGCGCGCTCCGCATTGGCCAGTCCCTTTGTTCGCCTGTCGCGTCGTGGGAGAATCCCCCGACCACGTCGCCGCGACAAGGGAAGAGGCCCGCCGATGCCGCTCCGCGCCGAGTACCCCTACTATCTGGCCAACGCGCCCGTACAGGCGAACGCCGCGCTGGAGGTCCGCAACAAGTACACCGGCGCGGTGGCGACCCGCGTCGCGCTGGCCGACGAGGAGGCCATCGACCAGGCCATCGCCGCCGCCGTCGCCGCCGCCGAGCCCATGCGCCGGATGCCGGCGTGGCAGCGCCAGCAAACGCTCCAGCACGTCGTCACCCGCATCGAGGAGCGCCACGAGGAGCTCGCCCGCGCGCTCTGCGTCGAGGCCGGCAAGCCCATCCGCGACGCGCGCGGCGAGGTCACGCGCGGGATCGACACCTTCCGCATCGCCGCGGAAGAGAGCGTGCGCCGCTACGGCGAGCACCAGCCCCTCGACATCTCCCCGCGCGCCGACGGCTACCAGGCGATCTGGAAGCGAGTCCCCATCGGCCCCTGCAGCTTCATCTCGCCCTTCAACTTCCCGATCAACCTGGTGGCCCACAAGATCGCCCCGGCGATCGCGGTGGGCTGCCCCTTCGTCCTCAAGCCGGCGTCCCTCACCCCCATCGGCGCGATCATCCTCGGAGAGATCCTCGCCGAGACGGACCTGCCCCGGGGTGCCTTCAGCATCCTGCCCGCGAGTCGACAGGCCGCCGCCGCGCTGACCACCGACGACCGGCTGAAGCTGCTCTCCTTCACCGGCTCCCCGGGCGTCGGCTGGGACCTCAAGGCCCGCGCCGGCAAGAAGAAGGTGGTGCTCGAGCTGGGCGGCAACGCCGCCTGCATCGTCGACGCCGACGCCGATCTCGACTTCGCCGTCGAGCGCATCGTGAAGGGCGCCTTCTACCAGTCCGGGCAGAGCTGCATCGGCGTCCAGCGCATCCTCTGCCACGTCGACCTCTACGACGCACTCCGCGATCGCCTGGTCCGCGCCACGCGCGCGTTGCCCAAGGGCGACCCCACCGACGAGCAGACCTTCATCGGGCCGATGATCACCGAGGCTGACGCCGCCCGGATGGCCGCCTGGACCGAGGAGGCCGTCGCCGCCGGCGCCCGCGTCCTGTGCGGCGGCACCCGCGAGGGGGTCTTCTTCGACGCCACGCTGATCGAGAACGCCCCCCGCGACGCGAAGGTCCAGGCCGCCGAGGTCTTCGGCCCCATCGCGTGCATCGAACCGTTCACCGACTTCCGCGCCGCCTGCGACGTCGTCAACGACTCCGCCTTCGGTCTCCAGGCGGGCATCTTCACCCGCGACATCCACAAGGCCTTCTATGCCTTCGAGGAGCTCGAGGTGGGAGGGGTCGTCATCAACGACATCCCCTCGATGCGCGTCGACTCGATGCCGTATGGAGGGGTGAAGGACTCTGGACTGGGCAGAGAGGGGATTCGATTCGCGATGGAAGACATGACCGAGATCCGCCTGCTCGTCCTCAACCGCGTCGGGCGGCTTTGAGCGCCGTGGACGACGACTCCCAGCCCGGAAATTCGCTGGAGAGCGTGCCCACCGCCGGCGGGGTCCGCATCGCCCAGCGCTACGACCTGGTCAGCCGCCTCGGCGTCGGCGGCATGGGCGAGGTCTGGCGCGCCCGTGACCGCCTCACCGAGCAGACCGTGGCCGTCAAGGTCCTGCGCCCCTCCATCGCCGGCGCCCCGGCGGCGGAGCTGCGCTTTCAACGTGAGATCCTCGCGATGTCACGCCTGAACCACCCGCGCGTGGTCCCGGTCCTGGACGCCGGCTCCGATCCGGTGGTGGGCCTCTACTTCGTGATGACCCTGCAACGCGGCAAGCCGCTGCACGAGACGGCGGGCACGTGGCGCGACTGGGACCGACTCTGGCTGGTCATCGACCAGGTCTTCGAGGTCCTCGCCTACGCCCACGCCCACGGCGTCATCCACCGCGACATCAAGCCGGACAACATCCTCGTCGACCACCACGACGACGTCGTGCTCCTCGACTTCGGCGTCGCCAGGCTCAAGGACAAGGCGCGCAGCGGAACCTCCGCCTACGACATGCTGGGCACCGTCGACTACGCCGCCCCGGAACAGGCCACGGGCAATCGCCGCCGAATCGGGCCGTGGACCGATCTCTACTGCCTCGGCATCTGCATCTACGAGCTGGTCTGCGGGCGCCTCCCCTTCTGGGCCCCGAGCCCCGTGCAGTCGCTGATGCTCCGGCTGGACCACGGCTGCCCCCCGTTGGAGCCCCGACCGGGCTTCGCGACCCCGATCGGGCTCTGGGAGACCCTCGACCGGCTGATGCGGCCGGACCCCTTCCAGCGCTTCGTCCACGCCGCCGACGCCCGCGCGGCCTTCGGGGCGCTGGCCGAGGCGCCGCGGGAGACGCTGGTCCCCTCCACCGGGCACACGCCGGCCCAGGGCATCGGCCAGGCCCCCCCGCTCTCACCGACGGGGCTCACCGACGACGAGGCGGAGCGCCTGCTGAAGAAGCGCACGGCGCGATACGCTCAGAGCGCCGACGGCAGCTTGGTCTCCCGTCCCATGGAGCCGCCGCTGCGCCCGGCCTCCTTCCTCGGGCGCGACGATCTCCTGCTCCACCTCTCCCGAGGCCTCGAGCGCTGGCGCCACCAACCGCAGCCGGGCTCCCTCGTGCTGACGGGCCCCGCGGGCGTCGGCAAGTCGCGCCTCGCCGAAGAGATGACGACCCCCTTCATGGCGGCGGGCCAAATCGACGGACACCTCCACCATTGGGAGTCCGGCCAGGGCGTGCGGCATCTGGCGCTCTCGATCACCGGCGCGCTGGGCATGACCGACGACGCCGCCCGACGCGACCACGTCGTGTGGTGGCTCAAGGGCCACGGCGTCGGCGACCAGCTCGCCCGCCATCGGCTGGTGGAGTGGGCCTGCGGCACCACGCCGACCAACGCCGAGGTCGAGGCGATGCAGCTCACGCGCTTCCTGAGCTGCGCCTGCATTCGCCGGCCCTTCGTCCTGACGGTCGACGGGATGCGCACCATCGACCGCGCCATCGTGGCCGTGATCGAGGCGGTGCGGAGCAACAACCTGCCCTGCATCGTCGTGGTCACCGCCGAGGCCGCCGTCGCGCGCTCGGGGATCCAGCCGACGTGGTTGTCCGTGGCCGCCCGCCCCGTCGAGCCCCTGGACGACGAGGTCCTCGACCGCATCGCCGCGGATCTGGTCGAGCTCGACGCCACCGAACGCCAACCCCTGATCTACGCCGCCGATGGGCGCCCGCGCCGATTGATCGAGGCCCTCAGCGAGCTGCGCCGGCGTGGTCAGCTCATCGCCGCCTGGCCCCGCTGGATGAAGGCGCCCCCCGATTGGGAGGCGGTCGCCATCGCCGGGGGGCTCGTCAGGGATCCGTTCGAACCCTGATACTTTTTACGCCTCCTTTACTTCTACACCCTCTACCGGTAGAGCTAGAAGGAGTAGAGGAGGAATGGATGAGTCCGAACGCCGCCGTCGCCTTTCGCCAGAGCTGCTTCATCTCGGTCCGCGCCGACGAGACGCCGACCCTGATAGAGGGACACGAGGCGACGATGCCGGACGACGACGCGCCGACCCTACGCGAACGGCACCTGCTCCCCGCCTTGCTCGGCTACGGCTCGCCGCCTGAGACCTCGGAGGAGGAGACCACCTCCTCCTCGACTCGCCCCATCGCGCAGGTCGTCGGCCCACCCCCACGTCGCCGCCACGAGCGGGCACGGACACCGTCCGTCCGCCTCCGGGGCCGCCCCATCACCGACGTCTTCCGCATCGTCCAGGACGTCTACGAGGCGCCCACCCCTTCAGAATCCGCCCCGCCCGCGCGCGACGAGGCGAGGCTCGAGACCAACCCGCTCCCCGTCTTTCGGGCGGCGACGACGGGCGTTCACGCCTTCGCGGGCGTCCACATCCTCGATGACGAGGACGACGACGATGGACAGCCGGCCGTGATGACCTCCGCGGCGCCCGCGTCCTGGGAGCGAGAGGCCCCGGCCCGCGTCGTCCGCGTCCAGCCACCGGCGCACACCCCCGCCGTGGGCCCCGAGGGTACCCGCCCGCGGCTCCCCGGGGGACGCGAGCTCGTCCAATTCCTCCGCCGCGTCCAGAGCTGGGTCGACCGTCGTCCGGCCCTCGCCGCGGTCGGTGCCGCCGTGGTCTTCCGAGTGTGGCGCCCAACCCAGCTCCCGCGCCACGACGTGTCGAAGTGGCCCCAGCCGGTCCGCTGACGCTGGACGTGTCCCCTCCGGCGCGGCAAGCTGCGAAGCCGTGCGTACACCACTCGTCCTCCTTCTCCCTGCCCTCGCCAGCGCGCAGCTCGGTCACGAGCCGGTGCTGCCCCAGACCGACCGCGTCACGGTGGGTATCGGGCGAGCCCTCGCGCTGACGCTCCCCGGGGCGCTCCGGCTCGTCGGAGGCCGCGCCGACGGCGTGCAGACCAGCGCGCCCGACCCCGCCGTCGACGAGGTCACGGAGGCCGACGCCTTCGGCACCTACCGCCTGCGGCTGCGGCCGGCGCTGGTCGCCCCCGGCGTCGGGTTCTTCAAGGTCTATCGCCTGGCGGTGGACGCCGAGCTCACCGGCCTCGCCTTCGGCGGCGACACCCCCGTCGGCCTGGAGCACGACCCCCGACAGCGCCATCGCGAGGATCGGTCGGGCCTCCGCCTCTCCCAGGCGTACGCCCTCGCCGCGGGGGCCCACCTGGCGCTGAAGGTGGGCCTCGTTCGCTCGCACTTCGGGCTCGGGGTGGTCGCCAACGACGGAGAAGACGCGACGCCCGGCGTGGTCCGCGCGAGCCCCTTCGGCTTCGCCCGCGAGGGAGACCGCAACGCCCGCGTCCAGGTCGCCGCCTTCCCCCTGCGCCCCGGTGTCGGTGGGGATGGCCGCTCGACCCGACCGCTGACGCTGGCGGTGGCGGCCGACGCGATCATCGACGACGACACGGCGCGTTGGGCCGACGACGACCGGGCCTACCAGATCCTCGGCGGCGCCTTCATCGACGTCGCCGACCTCCGCTTGGGGGCGGGGCTGGTTCGCCGGGAGCAGACCTACGCCGAGGGTGGTGAGACCAAGGTGTGGATCGGCGTGGCCCACGGCCGATACGACGTGCTGCACGCCCCCATCGAGCTGTGGGCCGAGGGGGAGCTGGCGGCCTACTTCGGCGAGACGACGTTGTCCCAGAGCGTGTTCCAATCGACGCCCTTCGAGGTCTTCGCGATGGGCGGCGTCGGACGGGTCGGAGCCCGCTGGTCGACGCTGCGCGGCGTGCTCGAGGGCGGCTACGCCTCGGGGGACGACAACCCCTTCGACGACCAGGTCCGCACCTTCAGCTTCGACCGCTCCTACCGCGTCGGCCTGCTGATGTTCCACGAGGCGTTGCGGACGCACACCGCGATCACCGCCCACAACGTCGCCGACGAGACCTTCCGTGGGGAGCCCCCGCGAGGCTACGACGCGTTGGCGAGCGGAGGCGCCGTGCGCAACGCGGTGTACCTCAACCCGAGGTTCGCCTGGACGCCGCTGCGAGGTGCCACGCTCTACGCCGGCTACTTGTACGGGCGCACCGAGGAGCCGATGACGGACGCCTTTCGCAGCGGCGTCGCCGGCGGCACCTCGACGGGCCCCCGCGGGGCCATCGACGCCCACGCCCTCGGGCACGAGGTCGATCTCGGCGCCGGCTACCGCCACCGCGTCGGCGACGTGCAGCTCGGCGCGCGGGCGGAGCTCGCCTGGTTCCAGCCGGGGGCCGTCTTCGACACCGCCGACGGGGATGGAGCAGACGACATGACCGGCGCCTGGCTGCACCTGGAGGCCGCGTGGTGAGGTGGACCCCGTTGTTGGCGCTCTTGCTCGCGTGCGAGGGCGGCGCGGAGAAGGGAATGGCCGTCGGTCCGGGGCCCCATGGCCCGCGCGTGGTCTTCCAGCCGCTGCTGCGTCCCACGCCGGACGTCCCCTTCCCCAACGACCTGCTGCTCCGCGTCGAGGAGGCCTCTCCGAGCGGCGCGGTGTGGAACGTCTCGACGGAGCGACCCACCGAGCACCAGAGCCGGCTGCGCGCGGGGCTCAACGAGCTCGACGGGTTCGGCACCTACGGGCCGGCCTTCGTCTCCTTCGACGCGCCCCTCGATCTGGCGACCGTGACCGAGGACTCGGTGATGATCGTCAACATCGAGCCGGGGCACCCGCGGCGGGGTGAGCGCGCCCCCCTGGATCTCGGCCGCGGGCACTTCCCGGGCGACTTCACCCAGCCGGGCACCTACTTCCCCCAGGACCCGATGCACGCGCTCCCGGGCATCCTCTACGGTGAAGGCAACGTCTTCGATCTCGACGGTGACGGCGAGGCGGAGCCCGTCACCCACTTCGATTTCCAGTCCAACACCCTGCTGTTGCGCACGCTCATGCCGCTGGCGGGGGGGGCGCGCCACGCCGTGCTGATCACCCGAGACGTCCTCGGCACGGACGGCAAGCCCGTGCGTTCGGCCTTCGAGACCAAGGCCCACGCGGCCCAGGCCGAGCACATCGAGGGCGCCCTCGACATCGCGGGGATCACCGCCGAGGCCCTCGCCTTCGGCTGGACCTACACCACCGGCGACCTCACGACGCCCCTGCTCAACGCCCGCGACGGCGTGTGGGGCACCGGACCGCTGTCGCGCATCGCCGACATCGCCCCCCACGGCATAGCCGAGGTCCGGGCCAACGACATCCCCTTCGACAACGACGAAGAGCAGGACCCCCGGGACCACGGCCACATCATGCAGCCGCCCTTCCTCTCGAAGGTCCTCCAGCTCATCGGCTCCATCCAGGGAGACGACAACTTCGTGCTCGACTTCCCCCACGTCGACCACCTCGTCTTCGGCAGCTTCGCGACGCCGGACCTGCGCACCGGGCACGACAAGACCTTCGGCCTCGACCTCCACAGCGGCGAGGGCGAGGTGGGGACCAACGACGTGCCCTTCATGCTCTGCGTCCCCAAGGCGACCGACAAATACCGGCAGCCCTTCGACGTGATGTTCTACTTCCACGGGACGGGCACCAGCCGCATGGAGGCCATGGCCCTGTGTGACACGGCGGCCCAGCAGGGCATCGCGATGCTCTCCTTCGACCAGGTCGGCCACGGTCCCCTCTTCCACCTGCCGACGGTCATCGCCCAGAACCCCGACCAGGAGCAGCTCATCCGCGCGGCCCCGGCGATCCTGGCCCGCATCTTCGCCCCCGACCGCGTCAACGAGATCGCTGCGATGGAGTTCGAGGACGCCGTCGACGCCCTCTACGCCATCGGCGCCTTCGCCGAGCTCGCCGTCCACGGCCGCAACATCGACGGCGACGTGAACGGCAACGGCGTCCTCGAGATCGCCGAGGGCTTCTTCTTCGCCGACCCGTTCCGGCAGTGCGCCTCCTTCTGGCAGGACATCGTCGACTTCCAGCACATCGTGCGCAGCATGCGGAGCCTCGATCCCGACGCCGTACCCGACGCCATCGACGACCCCGGCGCCGCGGACATCGATCTCTTGAGACCCTCGCTTCTCGCTGGCGACTTCGACGCCGACGGCGTGATCGACGTCGGCGGCCCAGACGCGGCCTTCAGCGCCGCCGGCACCTCCCTGGGCGGCGTCCACGCGTCGATGGCGGCTGCCCTCGAGCCCGAGGTCGACGTGGTCACGCCCATCGTCGCCGGCGGCGGGCTGACGGACATCCTCTCGCGCACCGATCTGCGTTTCATCACCGAGCTCGTCTTCCTCGACGCCCTGGGGAGCGTGGTGGTCGGCTGCCCCGGCACAGGCGGCGAGGTCTACCTCTCCCAGGGCAACGACACCGACCACTGCCGCGCCGATCTCGAGGCCACCAGCTTCGGCGTGCACCCGGACGCCGAGCCCGGGACCGTCGTGAAGCTGACGAACCTCGACAACGACGAGGTCGCCGAGGCGTCCGTGAACGAGGCCGGGGGCTTCGCCCTGGCGGTCTCGTCGGATCCCGGCGACCGGCTTCAGCTCGAGATCGGCGGCGGCGTGTTCGAGACGCCGTCGAAGTTCGAGGGGGCCGGATACCTCCGCAACACACCGGACTTCCGGCGCATCATCAACGTCCAACAGCACGTCCTGGACCGCTGCGACCCGATCAACTTCGTGCGTCACCTGAGCTGGGAGCCCCTGCGTGACTGGCCCCCGACGAAGGTCCTCTTCTACAACGCCCTCGGCGACGACACGGTCCCCGTCGCCAGCAGCGTGAACCTCGCCCTCGCGGCGGGCGTCTTCGGCTTCGAGCGCGACGAGTGGCAGCCCCGGATCGACAAGCTGATGGCTACCGGCGTCTTCGCCCAGAGCCGCTACGACGTGGACGACCTCCTCGGCAACAACCCGGCGGAGGAGCCCGCCCTCGGACCCACCCCCGGGGTGTCCGCGGGGGATGGCGTCTCCACGATTCGGTTCGGCGACGTCAACGGCAAGCACGAGTGGGTCGCCGGCTACGAGAAGGATGGCTTCGAGGCCGGCAAGCACACCCAAAACCAGCTCGCGATCTATCATCGCTGCCGCGGCCGGCTGGTCTACGACGAGCAACCGGAGTGCCTCCAGCGCGCCGACTGCGAAGTGCTGGAGTCAGTCGAGGGCCTGCCCGGTTGTCGCTAGGACGGCGCGGCAGAGTCGCGACGCGGCGCGCTGCACGCGCCCGCCAACCGA
>CAYOBQ010000223.1:0-14145 GCA_964402225.1 uncultured Nannocystaceae bacterium
CTAACCCAGGATCGCCTCATCGACGACGCGGGCGAGTTCATGACGGGTCTCGTCGTCCACTTCGGTGAAGGCGACGGCGACCTCGTCGCGGTCGAGGAGCCGGCGGACCTCCCCGACCACCCGCAGATCGGCGTCGGCGAAGCGCATGTGGAGCAGCATCCGGTCTCCGGGGCTCCATAGCCCCTCGAGGGCCACGCGCATGCCGGCTGGGCTCAACTCGACCACCGTGGAGATCGCGCAATCGTCCTCGCCGACGGCGACCAGCCGGGGCGCCGACTCGGCGCGCGCCAGACGGCGCCACCAGAGACGAACCGGCAGGTCGACGCGGCCGTACATCCTTCGGTCCGAGACCGCGAGCGGGTCGCAGAGACGGAGCTTGACCGCGATGTCGCTACTCTCCTCCACGTGTGCGCGCGCGCGGGCCAACCCCGTCTCCGTCCGCACGGCGACCACGCAAACCGTACCGGCGCGGACCTCACCGTTGCCCACACAGCGGACCGTCATCTCCACGCCGCGATGCCGCGCGACGTGGCCGTGGGCCTCGCTCAGCCCGTCTCGCGCCACGAACACGAGGCGCGCGCTGGAGTCGACGACGGAATCGGGCGGCGGTGGTCCCACACACGAAACATCGGCTCTTCGGCTCAGTATGTGTAGTCGCACGGTACGAATCTGACACCGTGAGCCGCGTGCCGCGTACCTCGTCCGAGAAGAACCGCGCCGCTTGACAGCTTCGGGGTCCGCTCTGTAGTAAGGCGCGTTGCTCGCCAGTCGGCCCGAAAAAGCGGGCCTGAGTTCGGAGGACAAAGCATGCTCTCGCACCGTTTCCTTGGCTTCGGCCTGCTCATCGGTCTCACCGCGTTCCTCGGCGCCTGCGCCGAGAAGGTCGAAGATGTCGACCGCACCCAGCCGAACGCGCTGAAGAAGTCGCTCTTCGAGGGCGAATGGTACTTCGCGCGAACGGTCGTTGACGCGCCCTTCGAGGCGACCGGCACATTCGTCGGCGACCGCCAGGAGTGGAGCCTCGGCGCCGAGGACTTCCCGGCGCTCAAGATCAGGTGGCGCATCGAGGAGAAGTCCCTCATCGCCTGCCGGGCCGACGAGGTCGTCGTCGACAGCAACAGCGACGGAAAGGGCGGCCACGACCGCGAGCTCGATCCGCAGAACAGCGAACAGCGGGCGGCCAACGACGAGGGCGTGAAGTTCCCCTGTGAGCACCCGATCGCGGCGTTCCCGATCGCCAAGCACTTCGACATCATCCGCAGCTACAACTCCTCGACGGGTGAGCAGTCGAACGTCATCACCGAGGACACCAGCGACCGGCACTGGCACGAGCGCGACTACGTCCGCGTCTCGTGGTGGGACTCCACCGTCTCCGACACCAACTACTCCATCTGGGGCCAGTCCTCCATCGGCTGGATGAGCGTGCTGCAGAACCCCTACTACGTGCAGGAGGAGGCCGGCGACTGCCGCACGACGCGCGACGACGGCACGATCGACTACAGCACCTGCCACGAGGGCTTCGTCCCGCCCGTCGTCGAGGACAACAGCATCCTCGTCACGAACCGCTACACCATCGGACCGGGCGACAACGGCCTGTTCGGCTGCCTTATCAACTACGTCTACGGCTACACGCGGGCGTGCACGAACTCCGAGATCGGCGTTCGCTACTCCTTCCTTCGCGTCCCCGAGCGCGCCCCGGAGGAGGCCTACGAACGAATGGCCTACCCCGACCGCCTGTTCGAGCGCTTCGGCACCTGGCGCGTCACCAAGTCGGCCTTCACCCGCGGTCGCGGCCAGACCGACTTCAAGGAGTACCTCGCGACGCGGTGGCACATCTGGGACAAGACCCGCGAGGCCTGCACCGACGGAGACGACTGCGTCGACGGCTACCGACCCATCCCGGTGGCCGAGCGTGGGGTCCGCCCGATCGTCTACTACCTCAACCGCGGGTTCCCCCAGGATCTGAAGAAGATGGCGTTCCAGATCGCCAAGGAGTGGAACGACGCCTACAACGACGTCTACGAGGGCGTGGACCTGACCGAGAGCTGCCAGGTCTTCTGCGGCGGCGGCACCTCTTTCGACCAGTGCTCGAACACCGACACCGACTGGCGCATGGAGGGCACCTGCGCCTTCGAGCTCCGTGAGAACGACGGCAGCCAGTTCCTCGGCGACCTGCGCTACAGCTACATCGCCTTCATCGAGGATCCGGGCTCGACCCCCTGCGGCGTCGGCGGCCCGGCCAACGACCCGGAGACCGGCGAGCTGATCAACGGTGTCGCCTACATCTACGGTGCCACGTGCTTCGACTACATCGAGACGCGCATCATGGACATGGTCGACATCCTCTGCGCCCAACACCGCCGCGACGGCGACGGTGAGATGCCAGTGGCCTGCAACGACATCGATGAGAATCAGTACCTGCGCGGGCTGCGCGTGCTCGACCTGCTGCAAGCGCAGGGTCGGGTGCAGCCGCCTACCACGCCCATCCGGCCGATCACGGCGGCGGCGTACAACCTCGAGACGGGTGGCGCCGACGAGATCTCCGGCCGGCTGGTCGAGATGCGCGACAAGATGACGGAGCTGCGCAACCACCGTGGGGCGCTGCACGCCAACGCCCAGAAGGCGCGGGCCGCGGGCCTCGATCGCTTGCTCATCCCCGACGGCCTCGCCGCCGAGCTCAGCGGTGGGCTCGCCCGCCACGCCCACGAGCTCACCCAGGAGGAGATCGACGGCTTCAACCCGCTGAACCCGAACGCTGGCGTCGCCGGACGCCTCGAGCGTCGGGTCCAGACCCTCGCATCGCGCGCCATCGAGCCCGCCGACTACCTCTTCAACGACAACGCTCTGTGGGCCTTCGCGAAGGAGCACCTCGACAAGGATCGCGACGACTTCACGCAGATCGTGCGCGAGCAGGCGTTCCGCGCCGTCACGCTCCACGAGCTCGGCCACAACATGGGTCTGCGGCACAACTTCATCTCGTCCTTCGACCGCGCCAACTTCTTCCCGGAGTACTGGGAGATCCGCAAGTCGACCAACGACGCCTTCGAGGCCGAGACCGGCCGTGCGCTGCCCGAGTTCACCCCCTTCTGGGACGAGGACGGCGAGAGCCAGGCCGAGTACCTCGCGCGCTACACCCAGTGGGAGGAGGATCGAGAGCTGCTGCGCCGCATGCAGGACGACGCCGGGCTGCGGCAGTTCCGCTACACGTCGATCATGGACTACAGCGGCCTGAGCTATAACGACTGGAACGGGCTCGGCGACTACGACAAGGCGGCCATGCGCTTCCTGTACGCGGGCAAGGTCGACCGCGTCGACTGCACCAACAGCACGATCGACGAGTGCGGCTTCGCCGGCAAGCTCGACCCCGAGGCCCGCGAGCACGTCCCCTACTACATGGGCGGCGAGCTGTGCGACAGCGACGGGGACTGTCCCGGGGCGGCCAACGGACAGACGTGCAAGGGTGACCGCACCGACGCCGAGCTCCTCGGCGTGAAGCTGTGCACCAACTGGGACGACGACGAGGCGCGCGGCTCGAACGGCCGCTTCCGTGTCAACGCGCGTCACAAGTTCTGCAGCGACGACCGCGTTCGCGACCGACCGTTCTGCAACCGCTTCGACGAGGGGGAGAGCTCGGAGGAGATCGTGCGGAACATGATCGAGACCTACGAGCGCGGCTTCGTGTTCAACAACTTCCGCCGCTACCGCCAGGGCTTCTCGACGCAGGGCTACTTCAGCCGAATCTTCGGTCGCTACTTCGTCGTCATCGGCGACCAGATGCAGTCGCTACTCTACAAGTACTTCTTCGAGCCTGGCTTCCGCGCCAACGAGGGAGCCGGCGGCTTCCAGGACATGCTGCGCGCCACGGTCATCGGCTTCGACTTCCTGGGCAACGTGCTCGCCCAGCCGCAGCCCGGTGCCTACACCTGGGATGAGGACCTCGACATCTACGAGTGGCGCGACACGGCTCTCCACGAGAACCCGAACGACGAGTTCATCAACATCCCCCTCGGCCAGGGCAAGACGCTCTACTCGAGTTGGGAGGAGGGCTACTTCGGTGAGGTCGACCGCCTGTCCTACGTGGGCGTGTTCTACGACAAGCTCGCCGCGCTGCTCACCCTGACGCTGCGCGACTGGGGCGCCTCGACGCTCGGCAGCGACGAGCGGTTCCAGCTCAACTTCTACGACTACTTCCGCAACGCCTACATCGACCTGCTCGGCTCCTTCATCTCCAACGAGGTCGAGCAGTCGGCCATGAGCTATGACGCCGGGACCGGGAACCTCCAGCAGCGCACCTTCTGGGACGGCACGTTCTTCAACCCCGGTCAGGGCTTCGATCCGCGCGATCTCCAGCCGGAGGGGCGCCGCGTCGAGCCCGGTGCGTCGACGTACCTCGGCCTGTACTCGCTCATCTATGGCGCGGTGAACACGTCGTACTACCTCGACATCTCGTTCACCTCGTCGATGCGCGTCTTCGAGGTCGGTGGCAACACCGGCTTCGACATCGACCACATCGACGAGGACGATCTGGTCGACTGCGTCAGCCCCCTGACCCACCGGCGCTTCGCGGCGGTGCAGACCACCATCCAGCCCAGCATCGCGGTGCGCGCTCTGGAGCGCTGCCGTGAGCTCTCGGTCCGCTGGGACGAGCTCGACGATGGGTTGACGTCGGGTCAGCTCCCCGACGGGATGTCGGTCAACGAGGCCACCGACGAGCTGCGAATCACCGAGAACAGCTTGGCGAGGCAAGAGGACCGTCTGTCCAACATGATCTACATCTACGACCTGTTGGGTATCGGCGCGCTGTAGCGTCGCTCCCTCTCGGGCATCACCCCGTCAGGCGGTGATGCCCGCCTCCTCCAGATCCGCCTCGGGCACCCCCGCCGCCAGCAGGATCTCGCGCGTGAACTCGTTGCGCGCCGCGTAACCCGGCAGCATCTCGATGAACTCGGTCCGCAGCCCGGAGGGCGCGCGGTTCGCGAGGGCTTCGCAGAGCTTGCGTCGCGTCACCATCAACGTCGCGCGCTCGGACGGTAGCAGGGGCAGCTCCTTGCTGGTCGTTCCGACACGCTTCCCGTCCTCGAAGACCGGCGCCTTCTTCAGCCGGGTTCCCCGCTCGAGCATCTCGTCGATCTCGCGAATCTTTTCACGGTTTCGCTCGACGGCCCGGCCCGAGAGCGAGCGAATGTAGCGGTTGAAGATCCCGCGCTGGGTCTTGGAGAGCGCGCCTTTTTGACGCGCCTCGGCGGTGATGTTCCCTCGCCCGCCCTTCCGCTGCGCCGCCATGAACTCGTCCTGCGCTCTTTGTACGTCCAGCGAGCCTAGATCCAGCTCGGAGAACGGTCAAAAACGCGGGTAGAGCTTCGAAGGGTCAGGCGAGCGTGTAGATGCTCTCGAGCAGGCGGAACTCGCCCATCTCGTGGATCTTCTCGACGACCTCGGGGTAGTCGCGCGTCATCTCGTCGAAGGCATCACGAGAGAGGAACATGACCATCGTGCGTCGCGTGGCGGTGCACGTCGCGGTGGCCGGGGTGTGCTTGAGCAACGATATCTCACCGAAGATGTCGCCCTCGCGCAGGTAGCTCAGCACGTGGGTGTGCCCGTCCTTGCGACGCGAGACCTGCACCTGGCCATCGAGGATGATGTAGATGCCCCGGCCGGGATCTCCCTCGACGATGATGTCCTCGTCGCCGTCGATGAGTCGGGACTGAAAGCGAGACATGAGCTCGCCTCGGCGGTCGACGGGCAGCACCTTGAAGACCGGGGAGAGGTTCATGAGGTTGCTGACCATGCGGTCACAGACGTGCCGAGACAGCGCGCTTTGGAGGGTGGCCGCCTCGGTGCCGAGCTCGCCGAGCAGCGTCGCCGGCAGCTCGAGCACGTTCACCGGCCCCTCCGCGATCACCGAGGCCACTCGCGGAGACTGCGTGATCAGCGCCATCTCACCGAAGATGTCGCCCTCGGAGAGCCGCGTGAGCGTGGTGCTCTGCCCGTTGTCCGCTCGCTTGGTGACGCGGACCGTCCCGGTGACCACCATGTACGCCGCACGCCCTGGCTCACCCTCGTCGACGAGGACCGCGCCGTCGACGACTCGGCGCAGCCGACTCGCGCGCGCCACGGTGAGGAACTCGCTGGTCTCGAGGTCGCTCAACAACGGGAGGCGCGGGAGCTGGTCGGGGAACTCGGCCCCACGGATGATGTCCGTCGCACGCCGGTCGACCTCGGCGACTACCTCGTCGAAGCTCGACGGGAGCCCCGCCACGTCGACGTCGCCTCGTCTGGGCAGGGGCATCTCGAAGATCGGATCGCCCCAGACCCGGTTCTCGGCGCGCGCGTAGTGCCGAGCGATCAAGCTGAGGCCGCGGTCGACCACGGCCTGCTCGGCCTGGTTCAGCTCCAGCAGCTTCAGCGCCCACAGCGCCCGCAGCGGGAAGCCGGCGAGGGTGAAATAGTCGGCGCAGCTCCGCAGCACGCGAACTCCGCGAGGACGGTCCCCGAGCGCCACGAGCAGCTCGCCGGCCTCCACGCGGAGCCGGAAGTCGAGGGACGCGAGGCGCATGCGCGCGAGGCACTCCCGAAGCTCTCGCTCCAGATCGGCTCGGCTCGGCGAACGCTCAGTCGTCAGTGCCAATCGGCTCTCCGTCTGGACGGCCCGCGACAGCGCGCCGCGTCAGCGCCGCACATTAGCAACACACCTTGGGTCGGACAACAGCCGGCACGGCGAGCCCAGCTTTGATCGCCCGTGCAGGGGATCCAGGGGTGTCCGCTCGCGAAGCGCGCGGATCTTCGCCGATGAGTCACCCGCCGCGCGGAGCTCGACCAAGAGAGCCGGCGCTCGGTCTCGGTGTCGGTCTACGTGCCCTGGCGGGCGTTGATGTTGCGGTCCTGCCGTTGCGCCGTCGTCAGTAGCCCTGGACCGGCGGCGCTCTGCCCGCCCGTGATCGGGATGCCCATCTCAGGGTCTGTCGAGGTGCTCCTCGGTCGCCGCGACCAAGCTGCCCGATGCCCACCGCCAGTGCATCTGCGTGACGACGGATCTGCCGGCGACGTCCTGCGTTCATTGACCCTTTCGCGTCTTGGCACGGCGTCGCGCCAACTCGGGGATTCTCGCGCAGAGGCGCAGAGGCGCAGAGGGAATTCAGTCGGGGAGGCCGTTGACCAATCGAGTGATGCCGTCCTTGATTCGACGGGCCCCGAGGTTGAGGAGCAGCCCGACCGGGAAGTCCCCCAGACGGATGCAGGTCAGCACCTCAGACGCCAATCATCGCTGACGGCGCGCCTACTCGACCTGAATCCACAGCCGGGACTGCCCGCGCGCCGCGCACTCGACGAGATCGACGTCCTCGTCGCCATCGAAGTCCGCGGCCCCGAAGTCCGCCGAGGCGATATCGAGGCGCACCTCAAAGGCGCTCGCCGACTCGTAGAGGTGCCCGGTCCCGTCGTTGAGCAAGACGGTGCTCGCGAAGGCGTCGATGTTCCCGTCTTGGAAGAGCACCCCGTACACGGCGACGAGCACGTCGATGTCGCCATCGAGATCCACGTCGGTGGCGACCGCCTCGAAAGCCGGTAGCCGCGGGTAGCCATGGACCAGATGGTGCGCCGCCTCGAAGTTGGCGCGGCCGTCGTTGAGGTAGACGCCCAGCGCCGGCGTGCCCGGGCGGGAGAAGCCCTCGACATAGTCCTGGGGCAACAGCACGTCCAGATCCCCATCCGCGTCGATGTCGGCGAGCTCGACGTTCAACCAGTCGCCCGGCACATCCGCAAACGGCGCCGGCTGCAAGACGTAGGCGCCGTCGCGGTTGAGCAGCACTCGATTCTCCGAGCCCTCGAACGCGTTGCTCAGGTTGTCCACGACGATGACGACGTCCGGGAGCCCATCACCGTCGAGATCCCCATGGGAGAAGTCGTGGTCGTGCACGTCTGTGAGCGAGAAGTAGACCTGGTCGGACGCGTCGGCGAAGCGACCACCCCCCTGGTTGATCAGGAGGTTCTCGGGGCCCGCCACGGCGTTGTTCTCCGGGCTCCCCGTCGACAGCAAGAAGACGTCGAGATCGCCGTCGCCGTCGTGGTCGAGGAAGTCAGCATCGTAGCTCGGGCCTCGACCGAGGAAGTCCCGCACCTCGGCGAAGCCGCCGCGGCCATCGTTGCGGAAGAGATGGTTGCGGCTGCTCGAGAGGTTCGCGAGGAGCAGATCGGGGTCGCCGTCTCCGTCGTAGTCTCCCAGCCGCGCGTTCATGCCGTTGCCCGGAGGGTTCAAGGACCGCGCACGGAAACGGCCGCGGCCGTCGTTGAGATGGACCCGCGGGTTCTGCTCGACCTGACCGATCTGTGCCACCGCGCCATGGGCGGCCACGACGTCGGGATCGCCATCACCGTCGACGTCTCCGACGGAGACATCGTTGCAGTCGAAGCCGGGCTCGAAGCGCCCCGCCGTGGCGTCCTGCCAGACCCGGACCGAGAAGCCAGCCTCGAGCACCACTCCGCGCCCATCGCGGTTTCGCACCTCGACATCGGCGGCTCCACGCTCGCCGGCGGCGGTGACGACCCGCCACTCCTCGTCGCTCACGCGCTGGAGGTCTCGAACCGCGTTTCCGCCGATGCGCACGATCAATCCCCGCCGCAGATCGACGCCACGCAGGGCGGCGTTGGTGTAGCCGGGGACCAACCCACGCGGTGGATCGAGGGTCGGCGCGATGTACTCGACGGCGTCGCGCCGGGTCCCCGCGCTGCCGTCGAGGTTGGTGACCGTCACCTCGACAACCCCGGCCTCGTGGGCGGGGACGATGGCGTCGATGACGGCGTCACAGCCCTCGCGCCGAACGATCGTGCGCTCGGCGGGCACGCCACCGAAGGCCGCCGACGCGCCGGGCTCGAAGTCACCACCCTCGATGGTGACCTCGGTGCCGCCCCAGACCGGGTGTTGGCGAACGTCCACCGAGCGCAAGACCGGCCGGATCCCGAACTCGAGGACATCGTCGGCGGCGGCGCTTCGCCCATCGGGGTTCACGACCTCCACGCGGACGTCGCCGGGGGCCCCGGGCGGCAGGACGACCTCCAGACGCGTCCCATCGGCGCTCACCCCGCGGACCTGGACCTCGACGCCTCCGACGAAGACCCGCGACTCCGCAACGAAGTTGCGTCCGACGACCACCGCGAGGCTGCCGCCGCAACGACTCGCCAACGGAGGCTCGATCTCGACCACCACCGGCGGGCCGATGAAACGAAAGCCGCCATCGATCGTCGCGGACTGCCCGTCGGGATTGAACCACACGACGTCGACGACGCCTTCGGGGTGCAGCGGTGTGACGAACGTCGCCCCCAGGCCCCCGGGCTCGACGGTCACGTCCGTCGCCGGTCGCCCCCCGGGCTCCGCAGCCCCCCGGTCGACGATATAGACCGCTCCGGGGCCCCGCAGAGACGCCCCCTCGAGCCGGACTCGGGAGCCGCCCGTGTCGGGGCCAGCCGACGGATCGATGGCGGTCAGGCGCGGCGGCGGGCGGTAGCGGAACCCGCGCTCGAGGGTACCGCGCTGGCCATCCGGGTTGGCGACGTGCACGTCGACCGCGCCAGCCTCGTGGGGCGGCGCCGTCACCATCAACCGACCAGGTGCCAGCCACAGCGTCGGGAGCGCGCCTTCATCGAAGGACGCAACAGCACCGTCCTGGAAGAACGCGCCGTCCACGACAACCAGCGTGCCCCCCTCCGTCGGTCCCTCCGCCGGCGCCACGTTCGTGATCTCTGGCGGCGGCAGGTAGGTGAACGCGCCGGCGAGCGTCGTCGACAGGCCCGCCCGCGCCACGGTGACATCGACGGCCCCCGGCGCCCCCGGGGGCGTGCGCACGACGAGCAGGTGCTCGGAGGCCAACTCGAGCTCGGGGGCGAGCTCGCCGTCGAAGCGCACCTCGGTGTCGAGGGCGAAGCCCGCGCCGCGGAGGAGGACCTCGGTGCCGCCCGCGGCCGGGCCGGAGACCGGCGCCAGCCCTACGACCTCCGGCGGGTGTCCAGGTGGGCCGATGTCCACCCACGAGACGCCGGAGGCGGGCCAGATCGCGAGATCGCCGTCCTCGTCACGGGCCTCGACCACGAAGTGGAGGCGAGTACCCAACGGGTATGGAGGCCCCCCGAAGCGCGCGCGCCACGCGCCGCGCGCTCGCCGCAGCGGTATCAACGCGCATGGCGGGGACGGGGCGGGGGCGCCAGCGTCCACCCCGGCGTCACGGTCATCCACGTTTCTCCAGCGACCGCGGGATACCCCCGCCGAGCAATCCCCGAGCAGACCCTCGGCGCCCTGGTCGCTGAGCCGCAGCCGCACGGACGTCTCGCCGTCTCCGGGGCGCACCAGGGCGACCACCGTGTACGCCCCGAAGGGGTCGGCGCTGTCGCGAAGGACGTTGACCTCGGAGAAGCCGGGGGCACGGTCGGCGCAGCCCAGCAGGCAGATGAGGAAGATCGGAGCAACGTGGGGGGCCCGAAGACGCACGGACCTCAAGCTATCACTTCTCGCCGAAGCCCTTCTTCTCCTCCGCGCTCAGCGCGACAGCGAGGCCCAGCCCCACCAACGCAACGACCCCGGAGACCACCAGCCCGGCGGTCTTGCCACCGCTGACGAGCTTCACGTTGCCCGTCGCGATGTCGGATCGGTTCAGCAGGAGGTCCTCGTCCGGAGCGACGAGCTGGCCCCGCGTGAGGGTGAAGTTGAAGGGCGAGACGGCGTGGTACTTCCCGTCGTTGTCCGTGACGCCGATCTTGGTGTTCTCGGTGACGAGGACGTCCTCCCCCTCCCCCGTGGCCACCGTGACGGAACCGGAGGTCCCGCCCTCCGCCGCCTTCGACAGCTCGTCGAGGTTCACGCTGTACGTGTTGTAGCAGCCGACGGAGAACAGCATCGCGGCGGCCAGCGCCGTCGCCAGGGCCTTGCGCAACATTGGGCCTTCGCCTCCTCGCGCGATTCGTGCAGAAAGGGTCCGCAACATACCCGAGGTCTCGCGTCCTACAAAGGGAAATGGATTGCCCCATCGACCATCCACGAACGCCCGGAACACGGCGGCCGACGGGGCCTCGAACTCTTGCCACTCCCCAGGGGGCCTGTTAAGGTCGCCGCCGGTCCTAGCCCGGGACGAAAGGGTCCGAACGCGCATGCACGCGTGCCCGAAATGCGGCCATGACATTCAAGGTCGCCCAAACTTCTGCCCAGCCTGCGGTGCCTCTCTCACCTACGAGACTGGCGGCGCCGATCCGCTGATCGGCCGCACGGTCGGTGGCGACTACGAGATTGAAAAGCTGGTCGGCGAAGGGGCCATGGGCCGCGTCTATCAGGCTCAGCAGATCACCTTGAAGAAGAAGGTGGCGCTGAAGATCCTGCGCTCCAATCTGGTCAGCGACGCCACGGTGGTCGAACGGTTCAAGCGCGAGGCCCTCGCCGCCAGCCGGATGAACCACCCCAACTGCATCTCGATCTTCGGATTCGGCGCCGACGACGACGGCGACCTGCTGTGGATGGCGATGGAGTTCATCCAGGGGCGTGACCTCGGCCTGATCATCGCCGAGGACTCTCCGCTCCCGACCCAGCGAGTCGTGCACATCATCTCTCAGGTCTGCGAGGCGCTGGACGAGGCGCACTCCGCCAAGATCATCCACCGCGATCTCAAACCCGCAAACGTCGTGTGCTTCGACCACCGTCGGACCAAGGACTTCGTGAAGGTCCTCGATTTCGGCATCGCGAAGATCACCGACCCCGGTGAGGACTACCAGCCGCTCACCCGCGACGGCATCGTCTGCGGTACGCCCGCCTACATGTCCCCCGAGCAAGTCCAGGGCTTCGAGCTCGACAACCGCTCCGACCTCTTCAGCCTGGGGATCATCCTCTACCAGACGCTGACGGGGCAGCTCCCGTTCTTCGCCGAATCCGCCGTCGAGGTTGCGACGAAGATCGTGATCGAGGAGCCCGTGCCGCCCTCGAAGGTCCGCTCGGATTGGAGCTACCCACCCGAGCTCGAGGCGGTGGTGCTCAAGCTCCTGTCGAAGAACAAAGAGACGCGCTTCGCCCACGCCATCGAGGTGAAAGACGCCCTCGAGGCGGCGATCGAAAAGCTGCGCGCGCGCCGCGACGCAGCCCTCGATCTGAACCCCGAGGAGATGGCGTACTTGATGGCCGGCGCCGACGACCAGGTCGAAGGCGCCGCCACGCTCCAGCTCTCGACGGATATGATCGCCCAGGCAATGGCCGCCGAGGCGCTCGCCTCGGCCCCTCGCAAGCAGCCGGCGGCGCCAGCGCCAGCGCCGGCCGCCCCTGCCCCGGTCCCCGCGGCGCCCGCATCCCCCGTGGCCCCCTCGCCGCCGGCGATAATGACGGGCCCCAGCAGCGCCTTCAACGACAGCGCCAGCGCGGCCGGCAACGGCGGCAATATGGGCTTGGTGATGGGCCTCGGCCTGGTCCTCGCCGTCGCCGTCGGCTTCGGCGCCTGGTACTTCCTCACGGGCGGCTGACCGAGAGGGCCCCTGGTGACGCCCACCGAGACTCTCTTCGATCACCTGGACCGCTGGCGACACCTGCCTGGATACCAGTTGGAGCGCCGCGCCGACGTCCTCTTCTCCGTGTACCTCGCAGGGCTCGTCTCGGAGGTCACCGGCGTCTCGATCTCCCCCCGGATACTCCCCGAGCTGCCCATCAAGCGAGATCTGGTCTGGCCTGAGCGTCGGAGCCACCTCTCGGTGAAGGTCGACTACTGCCTGCTCGCCGAGGATCGCAGCCGAGCCTTCTTCGTCGAGCTCAAGACCGATCTGGGCTCGCGGCGAGAGGCCCAGGATCACTATCTGGAGGTCGCCCGTGGGGTCGGCTTTCGGTCCATCGTCGAGGGCATCACACGGCTCGTCCTCGCCACCACGGCCCACCAGAAGTACGCCCACCTTCTCCACGAGCTCGAGCAACACGGCTGTCTCCGACTCCCCGCCGACTTGCTCGACCTCGTCTACCCGACGGCGAGGCGCGGCCTGCGAGCACGGCAACGGGAGATCGAGGTCACCGTCGAGGCCCACGAGTTCGACATCGAGGTCCTCTACATCCAGCCGCGCGCGACCAAGGGTCGTTGCATCGACTTCGAGGCCTTCGCCGCCTTCGTCGCGCGCCACGACGATCCCGTGAGCAGCGCCTTCGCGGCCCACCTGAAGCGCTGGACGGCCCCCGCCGGCTCTCCTCGCCCGTGAAGCCGGCCCAGGTAGAAGAGCTGCTCAGTCGGCTGCTCGTCGAGCACGGGCTGACCGAGCTCGGCTGGACGTGGGAGCTCGACGCGGCGGTCCGTCGCTTCGGCGCCTGCGTCCCCGGACGCCGGCAGATTAGAGTCAGCCGCAACCTCGCCGCCATCAACTCTGACGACGAGACGAGGGACACCATCCTCCACGAGATCGCCCACGCCCTCGCCTTCGTCGAGCACGGCCAGGATTGCGGCCACGACGCACGCTGGCGCGCCATCGCGAGCCGCATCGGAGCCCGCCCCGAGCGCACCGTGGACGTCTCAGAGGTCAGCTCCGTCGCGGGGGCCTACTTTCTGATCCACCGAGACACGGGCGAGGTCTTTCGCGCCTTCCACGCTCGCCCGCCGAGTCGTGACTACCGCGGCGCCTGGGTCCCCGGTCGCCGCGCCGACACCGAAGACAGCCTCGCCGTGGTGAGCGCTCGTGAGCTCGCGCGTATTCAGGCCGGGGCGAGAGGCGGCGACACGCAGAGCCTCGTGCACTTCGACCGAGGCACCGTGACGACGTTCACCGAGCGGCTCGACGCGGCGCTCGCTGGGCTCTGCGAGGAGTTCGGCGTGTCGGTGACGCGTGGCACCACGAGATTCAGCACCACGAGCCTCGAGGTCGGCTACACCTTCGCGATCGGCAACGAGCAGGTCGAGAGCGGAGACCGAGCGGAGTTCGCCATGCACGCACGGGTCTTCGACCTCTCCGCGGACGACTACGGCCGGACCTTCTCCACTCCCCGCGGGCGCTTCACGCTGGTGGGGCTCAAGCCTCGAAATCGGAAGTACCCGGTGATCGGCCTCGACGCACGGGGCCGGCGGTACAAGTTCCCAACCGACGTCTTGAGGTTGTTGGTCTAGGACGGTGCGGCAGACCAAGCGACCAAGTGATGTGCGTGCCCGCCGGCCG
>CAYOBQ010000224.1:0-9862 GCA_964402225.1 uncultured Nannocystaceae bacterium
GCAGAGTCGCGACGCGGCGCGCTGCACGCGCCCGCCAACCGATTTCGGCGTTGCTAAGCCTACCGATATCTTCGGATGTCGCTACGGCCTCGCGCCTTGAGCTCGGCCGGCGGGCGCTTTGTCTGCCGCACCGTCCTAGATCGAGAAAAACGCACCCCGCCCGAAAAGAACTCAGCCCCGATTCCTGAATGCCCTCGATGACCCCCAACGAGGAGACGAGGCATGAGGAACCTGAGATACGCGTCGCTGGCCATCGCAGCGGCGCTGATCGCCGGCTGCGGGTGGCTGGAGGACGGCGTCGATGAGGCGCCGACCCTACCACCGGCGACCCCGGAGACCGCGGACGTGGTGCTCGAGCTCACCGCCGCCCGCGAGGCCACAGCGGGCGAGACCACCGTGGCGCGACTGCGCGTGGTGGAGGACACCGTCGGCCTGGGCAGCCTGACGTTGCGCTTCGCCGACCGGCTGGGCCGGCTCCGGCTGCGTGAGCAGGCGGCGACCCCCCCGGGGATCGCCCTGGAGCGCGACGCGACGGCCGCCGCCAAAGCGGTGTCCAACCAGCCGGCGCCGGGGACCGCGCGCGTGCTGACCATCGCGGCGCCCAACTTCGAGGTCATCGAGGACGCCGACGGTGACGGCACCACCAGCGTCGCGAGCCTGGGCTTCGATATCGACCGTGACGCCACGGGCAGAATCGAGCTGCCGGTGGAGGTCGTGGAGGCCACCGACGCCGCCGGGAACGTCATCGAAGCCACCCTCCGCCGCCCCACGCTGCGGGTGCGCTGAGCCCATCCCAAGAACCGACAGAATCAAACCCAAGGAGACGAAATGCGTCTGTTCAACACCCCCCGTGCGCTCGGCCTCTGTCTGGCCGGCGCCCTCGCCACCGCCCCCACCGTGGCCACCGCCGCGCACCGAATCATCGAGTTCGAGAACAAGACGGGCCGGGACGATCCCGTCGACGACCTGCACATCGAGACGACCCTCGGGAGCACCATCACCGGCCGCGGACCGTTCGAGGAAGAGCGGGGCGCCAACGGCGGCAAGAAGCACAACCTCTACGCCGGCCAGGTCGCCAAGAACGGCAAGGCGAAGATCACCATCGACAGCGACTTCGCAGAGATCAAGATCAAGCGGTGGTGGTGGACCCTGGGAGGAAACGCCCTCGCCGACGGCGACCGCGTCGGGCGCGAGCACGTCGACGACGACGACGGCGGCCGGGTGCTCGCGATGGTGGGGCCCGGGACCTCCCTGGGGACCGGCGAGGTGCTCGTCGCCATCGCCGGCGTGCGGGACGTCTTCCAGGTCGCGCCGGGCCGGACGCCCACCGAGGTCGTCAGCGACTTCGAGCGGTTCCTCGACGAGCGCTTCTGGGACGACGAGTTCGACCTCGTGTACTCCCACCGACGCGGGGGCGGATCGATCTATGTCGCCGGGAACGTGGTCGGCGATCCCGAGACCTCCCTGGAGCTGGCCATCGTCGAGCCCGATCCCGGGGTCGGCCTACGGCTGTTGACCTCGTCGCTGAGCGACCCCACGGAGTGCGTGCCCGGTGACTTCAACGGCGACGGCCGATCGACGGTCGCCGACGCGTTGCAGACCTTCGCCGCCGCCCGCGGGCTGCGTCCGACGCTCACCGGCGTCGGCCAGCCGGTCGCGCGCCCCGGCGCGCCGATCACGCTGCACGGCGCCGGCCTCGTCAGCGGTGAGGCCGGCGGCATGGAGATCGTGGTCCGCGAGGGGGACGACGTCCCGAGGCGCGAGCGTCAGCGGTGGGTCATCGAGCAGTTCGAGGTCCACGACGGCGCGGTGAGCTTCGAGCTGCCCGCAGTCGACATCGCCGGGAAGCGTACGTTCGCCGTGGAGTTGACGCGTACGGCCATCGACCCGGAGTCCGGCAACGAGCTGGCGTTCCGCAGCAACACCCTGGCGCTGGCGGTGGACCTCGTGCCGGCGGGCCTCGCTCGCCTCGAGGCCCTGGACGACCTGCTGGACCTCGCCGTCCTCGGTGAGTGGGGGGAGGACTGGGATGGCGACGGCGTGAACGACCACTTCTTCCACGACTACGACGGCGACGGAAACCCCGACTACTACCGCGTCGACGCCGACCAGGATGGCCACGACGAGGAGGCCGGAATCGACACCGACGACGACGGTGACTGGGACACGCTCCACGAGTTCGACGAAGAGGGGAAAAAGACGAGCGTCAAGGTCGACACCGACGGCGACGGCCGCTTCGACTACGGGTGGACCGACGCCGACGGCGACGGCGAGATGGACGACGACGAGTGTGAGCCCATCAAGCCCACCGAGGCGGTCCCCGAGGGCCCGCGACCGCGGACCAACGGGGGCAACGCGGCCGATTGCATCTGCGAGGACCCGGAGCCTGGCCTGCGCATGGGGCCCTTCGGGGTGACCAACCTGACGGGGCGTCCGATGCACCATGTGCGCCTGGAGTTCCGCGGCACCGGCGGCGAGCTGACGGGGGTCGAGGTCGGCGCGGGGAGCCCCGGAGCGCAGGTGGCGGAGGCGCGGCTCAACTACGCCGACGTCGTGTTCGCAGATCCGGTGGCCCCCGGTGAGCAGATCGAGGTCTTCGTCCGCGGCGAGCGGCGCGGCGCCCGGCTCAGCGCCGTCCATTGGAACGATCTCGAGGACCTCGAGCTTGGCTTGGGCGATCCGTGGGAGGACCTCGCCGGGGCCCTCGTCGGTCAGACGCTGTACACGACGGAGCGGGAGGCCGAGATCGTCCTCGGGCGCTTGCAGGCCTTCCCGATGGAAGACGGCACGTGGGGTCTCGAGGACCGCGCCGGCTTCGTCAACTTCGAGCTGGCGCTGGTCGAGCACGTCGCGATGGTGGTCGACGGCCTCCCGGTGAACTGCGTCGCTGGAGGTGTGGGCGCCTGCGACGCCGCGGCCACGGAGCGCCGAACGCTGAAGAACCACGAGTGCCAGGACTCCGACCGCGCGTTCACGACCGCCTGTGAGAACGCTGACGACGGGACCAGCTCCCGGACGGAGTACTTCGACATGCGCACCTGTCGGAGCGGTCGGGGCTACTGCGTCGAGGTCCGGGGAGAGATGGGCGTGACACGCACCTACGACCTCCACGGCTGCGAAGGGCCCGTGACGAGCTCCGACCCACAGCACTCGTACATCTGTTTCTGAAGGCTGAGGCGGTGGGATCCAGACGGACGGTATCGCGTCGTTGAGCGACGCGATACCGTCCGCCGATGAGGCGCCGCCGCTCAGCCATCGCGCCACTCACGGCCCTCGCGCTCTGCGCGGGCTGCGAACGTGACGCGACCCCCGCGCCGGCACCCGAGGTCACGCTCCTCGGTCACCGCGCGCTGCTCGAAGTCGAGAGCGAGGAGACGCGGCCCATGTTCGACAAGACCCACCCCCCGGTGCTCCGCTTCGAGACCCGCCCCCCCGACGGGGTTCGGGTCGTGATCGACGATGGTCAGCCGGTCGCCGTCACCCTCACCCACGAAGCTCGACCACCGCGTCACCTCCTCCGCGTCCACCCGAAGCGCCCGCTGAGCGCGGGACCGGGCCGGGTCCTCCTCCACCAGGGCCAGCGTGTCTTGCACGAGTGGCCGGTCATCTTCGGCACGGAGTGTGGGCCCACGGCCAGCCCGCGGGCGTGGGCCCTGGCCTGCGATGCCATCGCGGAGGCCCGCGCCACAGCCGATGCTCCGGTCCGCGCCTGGAGCCGAGCCGCCGCCGCCGCTCAGTCCGCTGGCGTGCCCACCGAGCGCAGCCGAGCGCTACGCGCCGCCGCGTTCCACGCGCTATGGCGCCGAGAATACCGCCAGGCCCAGGCGCTCCTCGACGAAGCCGACGAGGTGGATCGCCGCGTCGGCAACAGCTTCGGAGAGGCGCGCGCCCTCAAGTACCGGGCGGACGTCGCCCAAGCCACCGGGCGCTACGCCCGCGCCCTCGAGCTGCTCGAGCGGGCCCGCGCGCTGAGCCACGAGCTGGGCCGCGACGCCGACGCCCGGCGGGCCACCCAGGACCTCGCTCTCCTCCACACGGAGCTCGGCCGGCACCGCGACGCGCTGCGTCTCATCGCCGAGGCCGAACCGCCCCGCGACGCGCCCACCCGCGCCACCCAGGAGTTCCAGGTCAACCTCGGCTGGACGCTGATGTCGGCGATGACCCACCGCGCCCTCCCCTTCGACGAGGCGCGGCCCCGCGCCGCCTTCGAGCGAGCCCTGGCGCTCACGGAGGCCATCGGTGAGCCGTCGCTGCGCGCGAACGTGCTCACCAACCTCGCGGGCCTCGCCTTCGCGGCTGGAGACCACCCACGGGCCCGCGAGCACATCGCCTCGGCCCGATTGACGGATCCCGACGCCAGCGGCGCCGCCTCGGATCTCGCGGAGCTCCTCACCGCCGAGCTGGATCTCGCCGCTGGGCGCCGCGAAGCCGCGGCGGCACGCTTCGAGTCCCTCGCGATGGCCGGCGCCGAGGTCGCCTGGCGCGCGATGCACGGCCGAGCCCGCGCGGCGAGGGCACCCGCCGTCGCCGCTCGCTGGTTGCGCCGGGCCGTGGCCGCCGTCGAGCGGGCGGGGCGGGCCGTCGGCGTGACCAGCGGTCGCGCGCCATTCCTCGCCGATCGCCAGGCCCCCACCGACGACCTCGTCGCGCTGCTCCTGGAGCAAGGTCAAACCGACCTGGCCTTCGCCGTCGAAGACGCGGCGCGCGCCCAGGTGTTGCGGGCCGTCGAGCTGCGCGGCCGGCTCCAGCGCCTCGGCCCCGCCCCCGGACGCCGCTGGGATGCCCGGCTGCGCACCTGGCTGACGGCGCGCGAGGAGGCTGCGCGGATCCGTCGTCGGGGACGATTGGTCCCCGCCGCCGAAGCGAAGGCGTGGGCCCACGCTCGCCAACAGGCCGACGCCCGCGTGCGGCGAGCCTTCGACGCGGCGCAGGCGGTGCTCGAGGGCGACATCCCGTTGCCGTCAGCGACCCGCCTCACCGCCGTACGGGAGGCGATGGGGCCCGACCGTGGTCTCCTCCTTGAGAGTGGAGACGGCGCCTTCTTCCTGACCCCAACGACGCTGAGATACGTCCCCGACGCACGGTCGGGGGCCTGGCGTGACGCGGTCGCGGGGCTCACGCACCTCTACATCGTCGGCGAGCTCACCCCCACCGGGCTCGGGATCGGCGTCAGCTACCTGCCCTACGCCGGCTGGCTGACCCGCCCGCCCCGGGAGACCCCCGGACGGCCCCTCGTCGTCGCTGATCCCGAGTCTGATCTCGCGGCCTCGAAGAAGGAGGGAGAGATCGTCGCGCTGGGGCTCGCGGCGCGGCTGCTCATCGGCGCGGAGGCGACGAGGGCGACGGTCCTGGAGGCGCTGGACGGGACGCCTATCTTCCATTTCACCGGCCACGGCGTGCTGCGCCCCGACGCCCCCTGGGCCGCCCACCTCCGCCTCCACGACGGCGAGCGTCTGGACCTCGTCGACGTGATCGCGGCCCGCCCCGCGGTGGGCGTGGTGGTCCTCAACGGGTGCGAGACCGGAGGCAACGCGCCGATCGGCCGGCGCGAGCGCGTTGGCCTGCCGGAGGCCTTCCTGGCGGCGGGCGCGCGATCTGTCCTCGCCACCCGCCGTGTGGTAGGCGATGCAGCGGCCAGCGCGTTCGTCTCTCGGTTCTTCGCCCTCGGTGGGGGGTACCAGCCGTCGCGGGCGTTGGAGCAAGCCTCCGCGGAGGCGCGCGCGCGCGGCGACGAGATTTGGACGGCGTTCTATCTGGCGGGGAGACCGTGACGGAGGCCGAGCTCGACGCGCTGCTGCGGCGGCTGCCGGAGACGGCGGCGGACGACGACGACGCCGCCGCCGACGACGCGCTGCTGCTGCGCCATGGCGAGCTGTCGGAGACCGACGCCGCGGCCCTCGAGGGGCGCCTCGCACAGCGACCTCGGGACCGATCGCTGTTCGTAGAGCTGTCCGAGCCGGTCCCCCCGCGGGCATTCGCTCGGGCCGAAGAGGTGCTCCCGACGCCCGCCGCGAAGCGTGGCTGGCTGAAGTGGCTGCTCGCCCCGGGGCCGTTGTTCCTGACCGCGGCGATGGCCGGCGCGATGTTGTGGCTGACGTGGCCGGGGGATGTCCGCCTCGAACTCCCACCGTACGCGGCCGAGGGGCCCTTCGGGGGGCTCCGGGAGGTGCAAGGCGCCGAAGCCACGACGCAGCGCTTCGGCCCCGGGAGCACGCTGCGAGTGGTGTTGCGTCCCGCCCGGGCGGGAAGCGACGCGCCGCCCGTCGCCGTCGTCGTCGAGGGACCCGGCGCGCCGGCGCGGCGGGTGGAGGTCGAGGTCCTGCGGGGCGAAGGGGGGGCCCTCGAGGTGAGCGCCCCCGCCCGGCGGGTCTTCGACGTCCCGGGACGCTACACACTACACATCGCGGTCGGCGCCGAGGCGATCGACCCGGAGGATCTGGCGCGGGAGCGCGCGCGCCTCGAGGCGCGGCAGGGGCGCTGGTTGACGGTGCGTGCTGAATACCTGGGGGAGAGATAAACACGAAGAACGCGTCATGGAGCGCCTTGGCCCTGCTGCTTCTGGGTTGTCCGGACGAGGTGACGACGATCATCGTCACGGACGCCGGGGTCGAGGGAGACGCCAGCGTCGGGGGAGACGTCGGCCCGGGGCCCGATCTCGGCGCGACGCGGGACCAGGGCGTCGTACCCGACGAGGGGCTTGCGCCCGACGCGGCCTGCGATCCGGCCCCCGGCGACCCAACGCCCCCCCCTGACGGAGGCGTACCGATCGAAGCGGTGACCGCGCCGACGGCACACCATGGGTGCCTCGACGACCGCCTCTTCGTCGAGGTCCCCGCCTCGAGCGCCTCGGCGCTCCCGCCCGAGACCTTCGAGACGCTGGCGGGGGCGCTGCTGGAGCTCGATCCCAGGTGGTTCTGCCCGGCGGATGCGGAGTGCCCGTCGCCGTCCGCCGAGCTTCGACCGCTGTTGCCCCCGCTGGAGCTACCCGACGGCCTCGGGGCCGACGCCGGCGCGCGCTTCCTCAGGATCTACTTCCGCCGCGGCGATGACCCCGCGCCGATCGAACCCGACCGCCTCGGGGACGTGATCGCCTTCGTGCGCGCGGTTGTGGCCAGCGTGCCCGGCGCACCTGCCGTCTACGTGGGGCGCGAGTGCGTGGCCCACATCTTGGGCGTCGAGCCCGGCGCGACCGAGGCGATGCGAAGCTGGCACCTGGATCGCCTCGGCGCCGAGGGCGGCGGTGCCGACGGGGCCCCCGTCGATGTCATGCTGGTGGACACCGGCGTGCCCGCCGCCCTGGCCGCCACGCTGGACATCGACGAGACCGATGTCCGGGACCTCGCGGGGCGCGACGGGGACGACGAGGGTCCGCCCCACCCCCACGGCGGCGCGATGGCGCTCTTCGTCGAGCAGCTCGCCTCGAACGCGCGGATTGGATCCATCCGGGCCCTCGGCCGCGACGGCATGGGGGCCATCGGGGACGTGGCGGCGGGGATCGCCGTCGCGGTCCAAGCCCGTGGGTTTGGCGACACGCCGACGGTCATCAACCTCAGCGTCGGCTGGCCCCCCGAGTTGGGCCGCCCGCGGCTGGTCCCCTCGTCCCAGGGTCCCGTCACCGAGGACCCGGCCGGCGAGTCGGTCCGCTACATGCTCGCCCTCGCGGGGCAGCTCAGCACCGCCGCGGCGCCGCTGGTGACGATCGCCGCGGCGGGGAACCGACCGGGGCATCCGGCGGTGAACGAGCGCGTCTACGAGGCCTGGTTCGGCGTCGACGCGCAGGCCGACCCTCCAACGGGCTGCCCCGCCGCAGACCTGCCCACCGGGCCGCCGCTCTTCTATCCGGCCTACTGGAGTCGGCTGCCGAGCTGCGTGGCGGGCCAAGGGCCGCGCTTCCTCACCTGGGCGGTCGGGGCCATCGACGATCGGGATCGCGACACCGCCCTCACCATCCGGGGCGCCCAGCCGCCGTTGGTCGCCCCCGGCCAGCTCGTCTATGCCGCCCACGACGCCCTGCCCGCCGCCGCCGCGGTGCCCGTGTGCAGCGAAGAGGGCACGCCCGACGACGGGGCCCTGCGGAGCCCGACCGCGGTCACCGGCACCTCGGTCGCCGCCGCCTTGACCTCTGGCGCCATCGCTCGGCTGCTCGGCGCCGGGGTGGACCTCACGGGCGCCGCCTCGCCGGCCTCGGCGCTGCGACAGCTCGCCTGGGCCACGGGGGTCGAGGTCGCCGGGGCGGCCTTCGATTCCGCGGCCATCCGGCGACTGAACCTGTGCCGCGCCCTCGCCGCGACGCGATGTTCAGACGTCGTGGCGTGCGCCGTTGACGGACCCGACGACGGGTCCTTCGACCGCGCCGTGGATTGCGCGGGGGCGGTCACCGCCTGCGCGCCCGCGTGCCCGGACGTCGAGGCCGACTCCATCGAGTGGCCGGAGGCGCACCGGCCGCTGCCGCCCGTGGCGTGTCGCTGCGATCGGGCGGCGGATCGCGGGCTGGCGGCGGACGGAGACTGTGGCGACCCGGAACGCGAGGACCGCGCGTGCCCCTACGAGTTGGGTATCGACGCGCACTCCCTCGGGACCGCCGGGGGCCAGCCTGGGCAGCCGACATGCCCCGACTGCTCGGCCTTCGTGCGCGACGGAGGACCCACCGCTCGGTTGGACGCATGGCTCGAGCTGAGCTCGGCGATGAACCCACGCACCGTGGTCGACAGCGGCTTCATCGTGCTGCGCGACTCGGCGGGCTCGGCCTATAGCGCGTCACTGCAGAAGCTCTCACCGGTCGTCGACTGGAAGCGCGGCAACACCATCGTGATCAAGGACGCGCGGCTCTCGCAGAGCGTGCGCGACCGCTGCCTGGCGGGCGCGTGTTCGGGGGAGCTGGTGACCTACACCTTCGACAAGGCGGGCAAGCCCAAGAGCAAGCAGGTGGCCCCGCTGCGCTTGACCGTCAAGTAGCCATGCACCGGCTGCTCCTGCTCATGACCGCGGTCGCCGCGGGCGCCCGCACGCTGATCGACAGCGCGCTCGCGGGGGACCGCGTCGCCGGGGGGCGCCTCCTGAGACGGCTACTGCCGGTGATTCACGCGCGGATGCGGCGGTCCTTCCGCTTCGCCCCCGCGGGGGTCTCGGCGGCCCTCGATCTCGAGGACGCCGTTCAGGAAGCCTGGCTGCGGCTGCTCGCCAACGATGGGCGAGCGCTGCGGGGTTGGGATGAGCGCGGGGCCGCGAGCCTCGAGAACTACGTGGGACGGGTAGCGGAACACGCGGCGCTGAACCTCATCGAGCGGCACACGGCGGCAAAGCGAGGGGCGGGGGCGGCTCGGCGGCGGCTAGAGTCGGTGGGCCCCCAGCCCGACGAAGGGGCAGATCCAGAGCGCACGGCCACCGATCGTCTGACCCTCGAGCGGCTTGGTCGGCACCTCCGCGAGGTCCTGCCCGAGCGCGGGTGGCTGGTGTTTCGGCTGCTCTACACCGACGGGTACGAGGTGTCGGCCGCGGCACGGGCCCTCGGGGTCATGCCGCAGGTCATCTACAACTGGCAACACCGGATACGAAAGGCTTCGAGGCTGTTCCTCGAAGATGAGGAGGAGTGATGAGAAACGTAACGAACCTGGATCTGTGCCTGCTGTGTGCGCTGGCGTTCATCGCGTGCGACGACGGGGACACCAATCCGCCGCCGGACATGCACGTGGTCGCCGACGCAGGCCCCGACGGTGCGACGGCCGACATGGCGAGCGACGGGCCGCTCCCCGATGGGCCCCTCCCCGACATGGCGACCCCGGACATGGCCATCCCCGACATGGCCACCCCCGACATGGCCACCCCCGACATGGCCACCCCCGACATGGCCACCCCCGACATG
>CAYOBQ010000224.1:9962-14132 GCA_964402225.1 uncultured Nannocystaceae bacterium
GCCCCCGACGGGCCGCCACCGGCGGACGGCGACGAGGATGGTGAGCCGGACGCGACCGACAACTGCCCCAACCACTACAACCCCGGCCAAGACGACGCGGACGCGAACAACACCGGTGACGCCTGCGACGGCGACGTGATCATCCACCTCGCCCTCGTCGCCGCCGACGCGGGCGACACCATCACCGTGGCCGTGACCGCCGAGGAAGACCTGGTCGGCATCGGGAGCGTGACGTTGGAGTTCACGAACGCCGCTGGCGTCTACGCGCTGCGTGACCAGAACGAGGTGCCGCCGGGTATCGAGATCGGCGCCGACGCCGCCGCCGCCATGAAGACGGCGACCAACCAGGCCGGCGCCGGCGGCGCGCGCGTGCTCACCGTCTCGGCCCTCAACTTCAACGAGATCATGGACGGCGACAACGACGGCGCAAAGACGCTCGCGACGCTGGGCATCGACGTCGACCCGGCGGCCGCGGCGGGAGACCATCCGCTTCAGATCAGCGTCACGGAGGTCACCGACGCAGCGGGCAACTCGGTCGCCGAGTTCGCCGTAGCCCCGGGGGTCATCCGCATCCCCTGAGGTCAACGCGTCAGCCCACCAGGCCGAGGAGCGACATCTCGACGGTGTCGACGACATCGAGGCGCGGGTGGCCATCGTCTTGGGAGTGCCCTACGTCGGCCCGTCGGGAGGACCAGCTCTTGGGTGCTTGTCCATCGCCTGGCCCGGGGGGGACGGCGCCGCCCCGTCCAGGCGTTGGTCCAGGTGTGGGGGAAGTGGGGGCGGTGCCCCGGCCTTGGAAACGGGGGACTTTGGGCCGCGGTGGTGGGTTGCCTGCCTCTTCCCCCGGCGCCCGACACTCCAATCCCCAGTCGAAGATCCGTCCATTCGGCGTTCGCGGTGTCCAGTGCCCACGAACGTGTCAGGAGGGCCCTATTCTCCCAACGGTCGTAGCTGGGTGGTGACCGAGACGTGGACCTCGCTGGAGGGGGTGCTGACCACGACGGTGAGGGCGCCTCCGTCTCCCAGCTCGAGGCGGCCGACTTCGGCGCCGAAGTTCTCGGCCTGCACGCCGACCACGCAGTCCTCGAAGCCGCCCGGGCCGAAGACCCAGAAGGCGTGGTCGCGGATCGAGCTGCTGACGTTGAGGGCGAAGGCCACCGCGTCGCCGGTGTTGTTCTCGATCCGGTTGACCGCGAAGCGGGCGCCCTGCTGCGCCGCCAGGCCGCAGAACTCCGGGTTGGCGTTCCAGCGGGGGGCGTCCACGGGGACCGCGCTGACGCCGCCGGTGATGCGGACGGGGTGGAGCTCGTGGATCGTGTCGATGCATCCGGGCTCCAGGGCGCACTCGGTGTCCTGGCAGTCGGTGGCCCCGTCGTTGTCGTTGTCCCGGTTGTCACCGCAGAGCAGCTCGCTGTCGGGCTCGCACACCGGGTCCTGCACACAGACCGGGTCTTCGCAGTCGGTCTGGCCGTTGTCGTCGTTGTCGACCTCGTCGGCGCAGTTGAGAGCCTCGTTGCAGGCGTCCGCGCAGTCCGGGTCGGCGCAGTCGACCAGGTCGTCGAAGTCGTCGTCCCCGCCGTTGCCACAGAGCTCAGGGACCCGCTGGGTTCTCGCGGTGACCTCGGTGAGGCCCATGCGCCGACCCGGGCGGAAGGTGGAGAAGTAGGCGAGGAGCTGCTGGCCCGGCGCCAGCACGATGCCGCTCAGGGCGCTGGTGTCCCTGAAATCACCGGCGGCGTCCGCGTCCAGGCAGCCCTCGACGGCGGCCGGGTCGAAGCCTTCTACGGGGCGATCGATGAGGAAGACCGTGCCGTTGTGCTCGAGGTGCTCGGCCGACAGGTCGATGGTGACCTCGAAGGGGTGGGGGTTGGCGACCAGCACCAGGCGGCCCGCGTAGCCCTCGGGCGGGCCGCCGCAGGCCCCGGCGTTGAGGGGCTGCTCGTCGCGGGCGGTCAACAGGACCGCGGTGTCCTGGCCGGGGAGGGGCACGTCGAGGCGGCCGACGCAGGGGCCCTGGAAGTTGCAGTCCGAGTCCTCGCAGTCGGTGTGCCCATCCCGGTCCTCATCCTCCCGATCGTCGCAGACGATCTCGTTGCAGCGGCCCTCCCGCGCGCTCATCCGGGCGTCAACCGCCTCGCGGGGGCCGAAGACCGTCGTAGCCAGCAGCGTCCGCTGGCCCCCGTCCACCTCGAGCTCGTCGATCCGCGTGCCCGACGGTTCGGCGCAGACGAGGCCGCCGGCGAAGTCCAGGCAGGACTCGACGCGCGAGAGCCGCACGTCCAGGAAGTCGGACTCGACACGAACACAGTAGGCCCCCTCGCCGAGCAGCACGGGCACGATGGCCTCGACCTGGTCGCGCTCGCAGGCCGGGTCGGCGCAGTCGGTCAGCGCGTCGACCACGGCCCAGGGGTCCCGGCCGATTCCACCGACCTCGGCGTCTTCGCAGGTGTCCTGGCGGCACTTGGGAATGCAGCCGCGGTCCTCGTTGTCGGTGAAGCCGTCGAAGTCGTTGTCCTCGCCATCGGTGCAGAGCATCTCGGGCGGGCCCAGGGTGGTCACCTCGACGCGGTGCTCCCCGACGGGGAAGTCGAAGAAGAGGTCGCTGACCACGGCCACCAACCGGCCGCCCGGCGGGATCTCGACGTCGATGAACGTGGCCTCGCCGAGGCGGACCAGGGGCAGGCAGTTGCGGGTCGGGTTGTCGGGATCGAAGGGCTCGGTGAACAGGAAGAGAAGGCCTTCGTCGCCGAAGAAGCGCACGTGCACCCGCACGGTCTGCGGGGCGCCGGTGGCGTTGACGATGGGGTAGCTGAAGAAGCCGAGGTCCTCGGCGAGGGCCTCCTCGCAGTCGAAGGCGACGCCGGGCCACCCACCCGCCTCCGCGGGCACGCCGCGGCTGGTGTTGGTGGCGCCAGGGGCCACGGGCACGTAGATGACCGGCTCGCACTCGCACTCGTCGTCGGCGCAGTCGGTGGCCATGTCCCCGTCGTTGTCGATCCCGTCGTCACAGCGCTCGTCCCCCTGCACGCAGGCGGGATCGGCGGCGCAGTCCGGGTCCTCGCAGTCGCTGTCGCCATCGAGGTCGTCGTCTTCGCGGTTGTCGCAGATGCCCTCCACCTCCTCGGCGCAGGCGGGGTCGTCGGCGCAGTCGGCGTCGTCGCAGTCGACGTCGCCGTCTCCGTCCTCGTCCTCGCCGTTGTCACAGACGCTCTCGTGGCAGTGGGGCTCGTCGGCGCAGTCGGTGTCCTCGCAGTCGACGTCGCCGTCACCGTCATCGTCCTGCTCGTTGACGCAGTCCTCCACCTCGCGCCGGCACTCGCTGCTGCACCCGTCGCCGTCCTCGGTGTTGCCGTCGTCACACTCCTCGCCGTCCTCGACCGCGCCGTTGCCGCACTCGGGGGCGCAGGCGGGATCCTGGGTGCAGTCCTCGTCCTCGCAGTCGACCTCGCCGTCCTCGTCGTCGTCCTCGCCGTTGTCGCAGATGCCCTCGCGCTCCTCGTCGCAGGCGGGATCCCCCGCGCAGTCGTTGTCCGCGCAGTCGATGGCGCCGTCGCCGTCGTTGTCTTCCCCGTCGTCGCATTGCTCATCCGGCGGGCCGCAGGCCATGGCTTCGGCGCAGTCGGAGTCCGCGCAGTCGGCGTCGCCGTCCCCGTCGTTGTCTTCGCCGTCGTCACAGACCTCCGACGGGGCGCCGCACACGGGGTCCTCGGGGTCGCAGGCCTCGCCTCCGTCAGTCTCGCAGAGGATCGAGTTGCGGCAATCGGGGTCGTCGCAGTCGACGAGCCCGTCGCTGTCGTTGTCGACCTCGTCGCCGCAGTTGCCCTCGGTCTTCGGGGAGCAGATGGGGTCATCGGTGCAGGCGACGTCGTCGCAGTCGACGTCGCCGTTACCATCGTCGTCCTGGCCGTTGTCGCAGTCCTCGTCGGCGCAGCCAAGGGCGAGGAGGCAGATCAGGGGCACGAGTCGAGTCACGTGTTGTCCCGTCCGGGGCGTGGCCCCACCATGGTTTGGGTGGGTACGTCGGCGGGGCCGAAGTGGATCAATCACCTCGCGGCTCATCGCACCGAGGAGCCCGCTCATCGCGGTGAGCGCTCGACCGAAGGCGTGCTCGCGTGTGGACCTGCCCCGCTTTTCCAGACACCCAGTTTGAGGCGACAGTGGTCGCCAAGG
>CAYOBQ010000225.1:0-14014 GCA_964402225.1 uncultured Nannocystaceae bacterium
GCGCGCTGCACGCGCCCGCCAACCGATTTCGGCGTTGCGAAGCCTACCGATATCGCTACGGCTTCGCGCCTTGAACTCGGCCGGCGGGCACGCATTTAGCTGCGTCGCTTGGTCTGCCGCACCGTCCTAGGACACTGCAACGCGGTCGCGCCTCTCGCGAGCCCAGGCCCATCGTCAAGCTTGGGGGCTTCCGAGCTGGAACGAGGTGGGGCTCTGCTGGCATGGTTCGGCCTCAATCGAGTGAGGGTGCGGGATGCGTGATCGTAGGGGCGTGCTGGCGATCGTGATGCTCTTCGCGGCGGGTTGCATTGCGCCGGGAGGCGGCAGCTCCGATGACCACGGGGATGGTGGGATGAACGGCGGCGAAGGCCAGGGTGAAGGAGAGGGTGAAGGTGAAGGAGAGGGTGAAGGGGAGGGTGAAGGTGAAGGGGAGGGAGAGGGCGCGGCGGAGGGCGAGGGCGAGGGGGAGGGGGAGGGCGAAGGCGAGGGCGAGGGCGAAGGGGAAGGGGAAGGGGAAGGGGAAGGTGAAGGCGAAGGGGAGGTCGAGGCCGGGCCGTGTATCAACGTCACACCGCTGCGGATGGCCTTCGGCGCGACGCTCATCGGCGAGGTGGCGTCGAGGTCCCTCGGGGTCGAGAGCTGCGGCGACGGCCCGTTGCGCATCACTGCCATTCGGCTCGCGGACGACAACGGCGTCTTCGGCCTCGACCCGGACGGGCTCCTCGAGCTGCCGATCCTCCTACCAGCGGCGCAGCCGGGGGAGCCGCGGCCCGTGCAGGTCGTCGAGGTGGTCTTCGAGCCTGGCGCCGAGGAGGGCTACGCGGGGACGCTGATCATCGAGAGCAACGGCCGAGCTTCCGGCGTCGTGGAGGTGCCCATGATCGGCACTGGCACCGCCAATCGGTGCCCGGTGGCGGTCGCCGGCGACGGCGAGCCGCTGCGCGCCCAGCCTCGGGACGTGGTGGTGCTCGACGGGAGTGGCTCGACCGATCCCGACGGTCCCGGCGGTCGTCCCGTGACCTACGAATGGACAGTGGTCGCGGCGCCGCCCGGGGCGGCCGCGAGGCTGGTGGAGGGCTTCTTCGACGCGGAGAGGCCCGCTGACGGAGGCCCGCCCGACGATTCGAGCACGCCGGCCGCGATGCTCTTCGTGCCCCTCGCCGGCGCGTACCTGGTCGAGCTGCGCGTCGTCGACGCGATGGATCTGGCGTCCCCCAGCCAGCTTTGTCCGGCGCCGCATTCGAGGGCGCACATCAGCGTCGGCGGCGGAGACGAGGGCGTCCACGTCGAGCTCGTCTGGGACACTCCGGGGGATCCGGACCAGACGGATATGGAGGGGAGCGACGTCGACCTGCACCTCCTTCACCCCACGGCGCGCGCGTGGAACGTCGCTCCCCAGGACTGCTACTACGCCAACACCCAGCCCGACTGGGGCGCGGAGGGACCCGGGAACAACCCGCGGTTCCTGCTCGACGACGTCGACGGCGCTGGGCCGGAGCTGTTGGTGTTGGCCGAGCCGGAGGACACGGTGCGGCTCGGCGGACCGTACCGCCTGGGTGTGCACTACTACCGCGCGAACAACTTGAGGGGGGGGACGTGGGGCCCGAGCGACGCAACGGTGCGGGTCTCGGTCGGGGACGAACTCGTCTGGGAGTTTCGGCGCGAGCTGCTCGACACCGGCCACTTCTGGGAGGCAGCGGCGATCCACTACGAGGACGGCGAGCTGCGCGTCGCCGAGGTCAACGCGTACCACGACGCGCTGCCCGAGCTCTGAGCCTGCGCTCAGTCGGGGGGCGATCGCTCGAGGATCCAGGCCGCTTCCTCGCCTGCATCGTCGGTGGCGATCCAGCCGACGACAGCGCGCTCTTCGTAGCCGGCCACCCGCGGCTGCTGACCTGGGCCGATGATCTCCTCGTCTGCGACGAGGGCGCCGTCGTCCCTGCTCCAGCTCAGGACCACCGACGGCATCTCGCGCCCGCGGTGGGTCCAGGTGGCGGCCATGAGCGCTCCGGCACGCGCGATGTGTGGGTCGAACGCGACGGCGTCCCCGCTGGAGATCCGCTCCGCCGCCCCGAGCATGTCGTCGAGCGGGGTCAGTTGAATCTCGGTCGGGTCGCCGGCCTCGTGCAGCAACACGTGCCGATCCGGCTCGGCTCCGGGGGCGATGGCCACCTGGACTCCCGAGCCGGTGGGCATCAGATGGGTCGGCAGACCGCGGTCGTCGGTCGCGCCGATCGCGAGGCCCGCGAGGTTGGTCCGCCACGCCAGGCGCAGCGTGCGAGGGGTGCGGACCGCCGCGAGGGCGTGCACGCCCATCACCCCGAGCGGCACGCTCATCCCAGGGCCGCCGCGGTCGGGGTAGACGGTGCAGGTCAAGGTGCGCTGCGCGCCGCGCGCATAACAGACGTGCCACTCACCGACGATGTAGCTGACCGTCGGGCGCACGCCGACGGCCACCCCGACCCCGGGTGTCATCACCGGCGAGGTCGGGTTCAGGTTCTGGTCGAAGATCTGGAACTTCGCTCGTGTGTCACGGCCGTCGTGCTCGAGCCAGGCGACGGCGACGGTGCCGTCATCGGTTCGGCTGGGGGCGATCATCGGACGCGAGAGGCGCCCGCCACCGAAGTCGAGGGCCTCGCTCGCCACGACCGTCAGCTCAGCGTCTCGGCGTTGGATGCGCAGCCTCACCCCGTCGTCCATCATCTCGACCCACGTCGCGAGCAGATCCTCACCGTCCGCCGCCACGTCGGGCCACGAGGCTCTGAAGCCGGCCTCCGACAGTCGAAGCGGCCCCGGCGGATCCGGCTCGACCGGCATCAGCCCCTCGTCGACCTGACCATCGCAGTCGTCGTCGAGCTCGTTGAGCGCCTCGCTGGGGACGCGCCGCGTGGCGAGATCGACGGCCGGCTCCTCGAGCTCCACCGAGGGGAGCAGCTCTCCTCCGTCTGCCTCCAAGACGTGGACGCGGTCCTCGCCCGGGCTCAGCACGAGGACCCGGCCGCGGTCGGCGTGGAACGCGATTCGGTGGCCCTCGGACTCGTCGGGCGGGGCGCGAAGCTCCTCCAGCCGCGTGCGCCAGCGCACCGTGCCATCGACCGGGTCGACGCGGACGACATCGATCCCGAAGCGCTCCTCCGCGATCCCCAACACGACCACCACGTCGCGCCCGCCCGGTAGGGCCGCCATCCCATACATGCGCGTACGCAGATCCGGGCGGACCACCGAGTGGCACTCGCCGACGACCGGCGGCTCGGAGAGCGAGACCGACCCGATGTATCCGTCCGCGGCGACGGCGATGAAGCGGCCGTCGGCCGTCATCGTCAGCGGCCCTTCGGTGTCCCGGCCTGGGCAGACCTCCGCGCGCCGACCGGCCCGGAGCACGGGGAGGCCGGTGTATTCCAGCACGACCCCTGGTCCGTCGCCGACGAAGACTCGGTTGTCGGTGGCCACCAACACGCTCGGCGGTATCCGCGCGATCGGCTTGTGCTGAGTCCCCGCCACCCCCGGGTTCTGGTCGACCATGTCGCCCTCCGCGAGGTCGGCGACGGCGAGCACGTCGGTCCTGTTGCCCTCCGCGGCCACCACCGCGTAGGCCCCATCGAGGGAGAGCCCGAGCGTTCGAGGCGTGGCGCCGTGGCGCTGGTCGAGGACCGCCCCGCCGACGAGGTCGACGCGCGCGATGTCGTCCTCGTCGATCACCGCGGCGCGGACGCCGTTGGGGTGGAGGGCGAAGCGCAGCGCTTGGTGGTACGCCACCAGCGCGGCGCGCGGGCCAGGCCGAAGCGGGTAGCTCTCGAGCCCACGCGCGGTCGCCACCCAGAAGACGTGCTCGCGCGAGGCGTCGGGCTCGGGAGGGCATCGCGCGGGCGTCCACGGAGTTGGCGGACCCGCGTCGGGGCCGACATCAGGTGCCGCGTCGGGGCCGACATCGGGTGCCGCGTCGGGGCCGGCATCGGGTGCCGCGTCGGGGCCGACATCGGGCTCCGCGTCGGGGCCGACATCGGGGCCGATATCGGGCGCCGCGTCTCCCTGCGCGTCAGGCGCGCCGTCTGGCGATGGGCTCGGTCCGTCGAGTGAGGCCTGCGAGGCGTCTGCCGCGAGACCGGGCGTCGCGTCCATCTCCGCCGACGAGGTGAAGTCGCGCTCGGGGACCGCCAGGCAGGCGGTCAAGAGCATCGCGACGAGACATTCTGAAGGCAGGTGGCGCGGCACCTCGACGGTGTACCACGAGCCGCGCATTCGCGAAGGCGTCCCGATGTCGGAGCGAGGGCTCCCCTGGCCAGCTTGGTCCAAGCCCGGCCGTATCAGCGCGGTCGGAGCGCGCAGACCACGGGTCGGTGATCGAAGAACTCCGCGTGGGCCAGGGTCGGCCGACTCGCGGTCACGCCGCCCACGAAGCACTCGCCCACCAGCGCGTCGCTCAGCACGTGGTCGATGCTGGCCACCCCGCTGTAGCTCGCCGTCGCCTCGGGCCCGAGCTCGGTCACGAAATCCACGCCTTCACCCGTGTGGTCGAGCCACCGCTGCGCGCTCTCGTCCCAGGTCGTGAAGCGTCCGGGGTCGGTGTTGAGGTCCCCGAGCACCACGTTCACCTCCCCGTCCGCCGCCGGTCGCCCGTCGCCGAGATCCACGAAGACCTGCTCGACCTGGGCCACCCGGCAACGCACGTCGTCCGGGGTGAAACCGGAGCTCCCGTGGACGCTCACCACCGTCAGGCTCGACCCGTCCACCCGCTCCACCACTGCTCTGGCCACCCGGGCCCCGTGCCCGCAGCCGGGCACCCGGAAGCCGGCCAGCCCGTCGAGGCACAGGTCGCCCTCGCACCCGCGGATGCGCCCGAAGCGCGCCCGGACCCCGATGCACTTGTCGGGGTGTCCCGGGTGGCATGCGACCTGCCAGCCGGCCCCGAGCGCCGCCTGCATCACGACCGGGTCGTCGTCGCGCCAGCCCTCGCACACGAACCCGGCCCGCGCCTCGGGAGGGATGTCCGCGCACGCCCCAGGCCAGAAGACCTCCTGGAAGGCGACCAGATCCGGATCGACCTCCGCGAGGAAGGTCGCGACGCCCTCGATGAGCGCTGGCCAGGCCAGCCCGTTGCCGTACCACTCGTCGTTGTGGCGAGCCTGGTCGCGCCCGTAGCCCAAGGCGTCGGAGGTGGCTCGGCCGGGCGTGCCGGTGTTGAACGTGACGGCGAGGAAGGCGGCCACGCCCGGCTCGACGGCCCCGACGTCGGGCGTCGGGGCGGCGGCGTCGTCGCAGGCGACGACGGCAAACGCGAGGATGATGCAGCGCCGCACGCGTCGGCAATATACGGCGGCGCGGCGCGGTGACAACACCGAAGGCCAGCGCCCACATCACGGTGGTACCCGTCGTCGACGGAGGCCGCCCGCGAACGGACCCGGCTGATGGGGCTCGCGCGTGTCTTCGTCCTTCGGGTGCAGCCGGCCGTCGCGGGTGGCGCGCGCTGTCGGCGTTCTCGAGTCCTTCCGAGATCTTCGGATACCGCCAAGGCTTCGCGCGTTGAACTCGGCGGGCGGGCACGCGCTTGGCTGCGTCGCTTTGTCTGCCGCACCGTCGTAGAGTCCGGGCGTGGACTCTCCCTTCCAATTCGGGGCGCAAGCCCGCGACGCGATCGAGCTCGCGGAGGCCTGCGGCGTCGCCTTCGAGACCGTCCTCGAGGTGTGCGCGCGCCTGGGCATCCGGGGAGCGGAGGCTGGGCGCGACCTGTTACCCGATGAGGTGACTCAGGTCACAGCGGAGCTGGGGGGCGCCGCCCGGAGTGAGCCGCCCCCCCCCGCGCCGAGGGCCCCTGCGCCCCCAACCGCCGCGCCCATCGAGCCCGCGGGGCCGCGGCAGCTCGAGGGTCACTACCGGAAAAAGCACGACGCGCTGGTGGATGCGCTGCGCGAACGCGATCGGCGGATCAAGGCCCTGGAGACGGAGAACGGGCGCCTGCGTCGCAAGATCGAGGGGATCACGGCCTCCCCCGCGGCGGTGCCCGTCGAGGACGGGCCGCGGGCGCCGGGGCTCCCGGAGTTCCTGGTAGGACGGGGGCTGCCGCCTGCGACGTCTGCCGCGGCGGTCATCCACCTGTTGAAGCGCGCCGCCGTCTCGGGGCGGATCCTCGATGCCCTCTCCGTCACCGATCCGCGGGCCGTCCAACGGCTGCTCGACACCTACGTCGTTCGGGTCTGCGAGGACTCGGGGTGTCAGGCGGTGGTGGCCCAGCGTGGCCGGGACTGCGTCGATGTGGCGGCGGCGGAGTGCGAGATCTGCGGCGGCAGCTCGAACAAGCGGGCGGTCGCGCAGATGGCCGAGGCCTGTCGCGGCGCTGGCGTGCGGCGAATCCTGGTGGTCGGCGGCGCGCCCGGGACTCGGACCGCCTTGAGGCGCGACGCCGCCGGCGAGCCGATCACCCTCAAGTTGGTCGACGGCGAGCTCGATCCACCGCTGTCGCGGGCGAAGCAGGACGTCGCTGGCCAGGACGTGGTGGTGGTCTGGGGCCGGACGATCCTCAACCACTCGACCAGCGGCGTCTACGCGAGGGCCTGCCGAGGGCGATCCATCCCCTGTGTTCACGCGAGCCGTCGCGGGGTGGCGGCCCTGGCCGACGCCGTCCGCGACCATGTTCAGACGTCGATGGGGGCGCCCCGCGCGACGGAGTAGCCGTGGAGGCTGCGGCGCACGGCGTCGAGGCGGACGCGCAGCTCCGGGTGGAAGAAGGCGCCGGACCGCTCGAGGGCCGCCCAGCCGGCGTGGGCGCGGCCGTGGTCGTCGGCGCTACAGGCTGCCCGGAGCCAGACCTCGAGGTCGCGCAGACGCGCTTCGGTCTCCCGCTCGGCGGCGTGGAGGGCCAGCACGACGGCCCCGACGCCCTCGACCATGCGGACGTCTCGAGACCACTCGACGGCGCGGCCCAACCGGGCGGAGGAGGCGGCGAGGCGGCCCGCGACGACCTCGTCGGTGAACCAGGTCGCGTAGTCGCCGAGGGCGCAGACCACGTGGTCCCGGGCGTCGCAGACCTCGGCGTGTCGCGCGGCGTCGGCGCCCGTGCCGGCGGCGATCCCGCCCAGGACGCCGCCGAGGCTGGCCCCGACCACGGCGCCGACGGGGCCGGCGAAGGCCCCCAGCTTCCCCCCGAGCAGCGCCCCGGCGCCCGCACCTCCGGCCATCACCCCGGCGTCGGCGGCCTCGGTGGCCTCCGTCCCGGGGATCGCGACGGGGCGCGCGTCGAGCTCGCTGGGGGCGTCTGCGGCGAAGCCGGCGGCCATCAAGCGCAGGGGCCGCAGCGCGTCGGGCTCGTCCCGGTCCCGTAGCGCGTCGGCGTAGAGGCGCACCTCTTCGTGGCGCAGCGCGTCGTGGATCCACACCCGGTCGTGGTGGCCGAGCGTGGCGGCGTCGACGCTGGCGATGACCGGCTGCTCGTGGGCCGCCAGGGCGGCCTCCACGGAGTCCGTGTCAGAAGCGCAGACCACCTGGGCTCGGTGTCCATCGATGCTCAGCCAGGCATCCTCGAGGTGGCGGACCTCGTGACCGGCGCGGGCGTAGTCGAAGGCGACGCGCTGGGCGGCGAGCCAGGGCGCCAGGTGCTCCGGCGCGACGTCCGGCGCGTCGCCAACGCCCGTCTCGAGGAGGTCGGGTTGGATGCGCAGCAGGGTCCACAGCGCCTTGATGCCGGTGTCCTCAAGGCCAACGGTCGCGCGGATCTGGGCGTCTGCGCGCGCGTCTTCGAGCAGCGCTTGCGCCACGCGCGTAGCTGGCAGGGGCCACGGACAGCTCGCGAGGACGGCCTCGTCCCGGGGGAGGCGGGCCTCTCGTCCCCCGAGCCGTGTCCCCAGCCAGCGGCCGGCCCTTTGCAGACCCCGCCAGGCGACGCCGACGGGGTTGTCGCGGGCGGCGCGCCCTTCGCGGAGCGCCTCGGGGGTCGCTGCGTCGAGGACCGTGGTCTCGAGCCTGTCGTGGCGCTTGGGCTGCCAGAGGGGGCCGCGGCGCATGACGAGGAGCGCCCGGTAGGCGGCCTCGACGTCGGGGGGATCGACGGTGGCGTCGGCCCGGGCCAGGTGGGCCTTCACTCGCAGCTCGACCAGGGCCCGCCGGGTCGTGGCGTCGTCGTGCTCGGAGTCGAGGGCGCGAGCCTCATCGATGACCCGGCCGTGGGCCTTGGCGTGGGCGAGGTGGCGCACCCAACTGCGGGCGACGGCGCCGGAGGCGGGGTGCCACGCTCGCAACCGGAGGTAGAGCTGCTCGGTCTCTGCGCGCAGGGGCAGGCGGACGCAGTCACGGGCGGCCTTCTCGGCCTCGGATGGTCGCGGTGGCGTCGCGACGAAGAGGGCGGCGTACCAGACGGCGGGCCATGCGTACTGCCTCGCGCGCTGTCCGACGGCGCGCTCGAAGTGGCGCAGGAGGAAGCGCAGCACCTCCGAGCGCAGGGCCGCGCTGGCGCCGTCGTAGGCGTCCATGGGCCAGCTCCGCAGCCGGCGGACGCCCTCGCCGCGCTCGCCGGCGAGTCGGTCGGGGACCAGCCGGGCGAAGGCGGCGAGCGGAGCGTCGCCAACGAGGGCCTGGGCCTCCTCGAGGCGGCGGCGGAGCCGATCCTGTCCGAAGCGGTCCATTCAGCCCTTCAGTCCGGCCATCGCGACCTTGGGGAGCCCGAACCACGACGGGTTGGCCTCGAACATCGTGAGGCGACGCCCGAGCTGCGCGAGGTTCCGGTGGTCGGCGAACCAGGCGGGGGTGGGCTTGATGAGGAAGGGCGCACGGACGACGGACTTCTGTGGGTGGTCGAAGAGGTAGGTATTGTGCACCACGCCGCGCCCCGACTGGATGTCCTCCAGCGGGTGGCCCGGGAAGGCGCCCCAGGTGGTGACGACGAGGCCGTAGACCAGGCCGGCCCAGACGTTGACGCCGATGCCCCCATAGCGCAGCTCGGCGATCGCCCCTTCGACGGCGCCGCCGTGGCGCTTCTCGGTCTCGGGGTGCACGAGGAGCATGCAGGAGAGCGTCCCCCAGCAGTGGTCGTTGGCGAAGGGGACGGCGTTGGCGAGGAATTGGGTCGCGTCGTCGCCGTCGAGGTCGACGATCGCGAGGACCCCGCAGAAGGCCTCGTTCGTGAGGGCGTACTCGCCGGGCTGGGCGGGGACGTCGGGGATGAGGGTCCAGGGCACCACGTCGTCGCTGCGTGGTCCCAGGGGGCGGGCCTGCGGGTAGTTCTCGAGGAAGCCGTCGTAGCGCTGTGCGGCTCCGGGATAGTAGGCCTTGCGCGGCGCGGTGGCGCGGAGGGCGTCGGTGAGGGCGGCGAGGAAGGCGTCGCGTCGGTCCCAGCTTCGCGGGAGCAGCAGGACCTTCGCGGCGTTGCAGTTGAAGCTCGCGTTGTGGCTCACCATCGCCGCGGCGTGGCGGGCCTGGAAGGCGATCTCTGCGTCACTCCAGGGGCCGGGGACGACGATCAGCGGGGTGACGGCGCCGAGCTCGCTGCTGATGGGCTTGGTGTTGTTCCGCTCGCCCCGCTCCTTGCGCGCGCGCTGCTCCTCCGTGTCCCCCCCCCAGACGATGGCGTCGTGGGTGCGGTTGGAGCCGGTGATGTGGATCGAGCCGACCCGCTCGTGGGCGCAGAGGTGGGCGCCGACCTCGGCGCCACCGTAGACGATGCGAAGGAAGCCGCGGTCGATGAAGGGGGAGAAGGCGCGCTCCAGGAACGGACCGACGTACTCGTTGACGGGGTTCATCTTGAGGACGACGACCTCGTCATCGACGTAGAGCTTGTAGAGCAGGTCCATCGGGCCGATGGACGACTGGTTGCCGGCGCCGAGGACCAGCGCGACGCCCCCGCTACCGGAGCGGCCGGCGGCCTTCTCGCGGTAGAGGCGGCCCTGGCTCGGCTCGGCGCCCGGCATCATCCAGACCTCCGCCGAGAAGCCCGCGAAGACCGCCTTGTCCTTGAGGTCACCCGGAAAGACCTGGGCGATCCATTGCTCTCCGCGTCGCTCGAGCTTGGGCGGCTTCGGCGCGCCGCCGGCCTCGAGCGTCGCCGCCAGCAGACGCAGGTTGCGCATCGTCGTCATCGGTCCGCCCAGCCACTCCTCGCCTTCGCCGTGGGAGCCGGCGCCGTGGCCCTTGGCGCGGGCGGCCGCCGCGACCCACTCGTGGGAGACCGGCTTGAGGCGCTCCATGGTGCGGCGCAGCAGATCGACTCGGCCGGGGATGCCCAACGCTACCCAGTCGGCAGACGCGGCGTGGAGGTCGCTGACCGCTGCGTCACACTGGGAGAGCGTGGTCTGGGGGACCTGCGGCGGCGGCTCGGGGAAGCTCGGAGAGGACATCGGTTCTCCTCGGGGCTGGGGCCCGGACGATGATGGCGGCTCAGGGAGCCTCGCTCAACCGATAGATGTGGGCCTCGAAGGGCGCCCAGCGGTCGTGGAGCGCGCCGTCGGCGACGCGGACCTCTCGGGGCACGGCGACGCGGACGGCGGCTTCGCCCAGACCGCGCACGTCGACTCGTCCGAGGATGGGGCGGTCGCCGCGGTTCACCGCGACGAGGATCGAGCGGCGCTCGTCGACGAAGGCCGCGGCGACCAGCATCGGGTTGGAGGTTGGAGGATCGGGCTGGAGTCGCGCCCGGGGGACGGTCGGCGCGAGCTCGGCCATCAGCGCTCGCTCCGCCGCGAGCTCGTCGACCAGCGCGCCGCTCGCCGGGGGCCAGACAAAGGCGCGCATCGACAGGGCGCCGCGGGCGATCTGAAGCCACGTCATGCCTCGATAGGCGCGGGCGCTGGGGCCTCCGCGGGTGCGCCAGCCCCCGACCGGGCCGCCGATCTGGTTGTAGCCCACATAGGAGAGGTGGCCGCCCTCGTCTCGGAGCCGGTCGGTGGGCGTGAGCGTCCAGGACCGGGGAGGCTCGCGGCCGATCCAGTTGTTGGTGAGGCTGAGGAAGTCGAGGGGCGCGTCCAGGCCGCCGAGGAGCGAGAGGCCCGCGTCCCGCGTGAGGTTGATGCCCACCGAGACGCGCGGTGGCAGGGCGGCCTTCAGGTCGGCGACCAGCGCCGTGAGCAGGGCTGGGAAGGCGGCGCGGCAGGCGAGGAGGGCGGTGCCGGCGTCGCAGGGGTCGGGGCCTTCGCAGCCCAGGGCGGAGAGGGTCTGGCGAAGCTCCGGCCGGAGATCCGAGCGGTCGGCGCGGCTCGAGAGGTCGTCGCGGCACAGGGAGAGCTCGCGCTGGCTCGGCTCGTCGAGCACGTTCCAGTGGAGCTCCGGGCAGTCAGGGGTGCACGCCGCCACGGCGTCGGTGATGGCTTCGGCCCAGCGAAGCAGCGTCCTTCGATCCTCGTCGTCGCGCCAGAAGGGGATCGAGAAGAAGGTCTGCAGGTCCAGGGCGAGCCCCCGCGCGCCGGCCTCAGCGACGAAGCCCTCGATCTCGTCGGGGTGGGGGTTCACCAGACCGACGCCGGCGAGACCGAGCTCCGCGAAGAGGTCGAAGTGGGTGGCGTCGATGGACGGGGCGCGCTCGGGGCCGACGCGCCGCTGGTGCAGGACCCAGGTCGAGACGCGGCGCGCCCACGTCGGGGCTGGGGGCGCCGGCGCGTAGTCCGGCGGGGGGCCGAGGAGCCCGTCGAGGTCACGGGCGTCGAGGACGAGATGGAGCCGCTCGGCGAGGGCGCCGTCCGCCGCCACGTGGAGCGGCCAGCGCGACCCGGTTGAGGCGTCGGCGTGCAGGGCGTCTGCGGGGATCCGCCAACGAATCGCGGGGGGCGTGGCCTGGACCTCGACCTCGCCCGCCGAGGCGTCGGTGCGCGCCCCGGAGACGAGGAGCGTCGCGCGGTCGACGAGGTCGAGTCGGAGCTGTCGGGGGGCGCCGTAGTAGGTGAGGACGAGGGCGGCACCCTCGACGGCGGCGCCGAGCCCGTGGGCGTCGTCGAAGCGGTGATCGCCGGGGACGGCCAGGTGCGGGGGCGCGGGTCTGGATCCGATGGGGAGGCGGTAGCGATCGCGCCAGTCCGTACACCACGGCGTCGCCTCGGCGCCGCGCTCGAGCTGAACGTCGCGCACCGCGACCGGGGACGAGCCGGGGTTCGCGAGCTGGACTTGGGTAGCGGTCACGTCGGCGCAGTCCGCGGTTACGTGGACCCGCCCGGGGCCGACGGGGATCTCCAGGTCCGTCCGCTCCGGGACGCAGCCGGGGAGCCTCAAGACCAGCCGCGCCTCGACGGCGTTGTCCGTAGTGAGGCTCACGGAGACGGGGCCTGTATCGGCGGGCAGCTCGACGGGTTGCACGAGGCGCGTGGGGATCACGCCCTCGACGGTGGCGTCGAGGTGGAGCCCTCCCTCGGGGGGGGTCTGCACGGAGTCCAAGGCTCGTCGCCAGGCCGCAGCCGTGGGGGCGCGGCAGCAGTCGCCGGCCAGCACGCCTGCGACCTCCGCCGCCCAGAAGTGTGGGACGCCCTCGGTCTCGTCGGCGAAGTCCGCGTTGCGGAGGAGGTTGGGGCAGGGTGGTCTCTCGACCCGAGGGATCGCGTGGCGGGGGCGCTCGAGGACCACCGACTCGACGATCCCCCGGCAGTGAACGCAGGCGACGAAGAGGTGGCGCAGGGGCGCGTGGGGGCGGTCCCCGGCGGGGACGGTCCGGTGGCCGGTGTACTCGCCCTCGACGTAGGTCGACAGCGTCTGCGCGACGCGCTCGATGCGTAGGGTGAGTGGCGCGCCGAGGTCGACGGGGGAGAAGCCGCCGCCGGAGGAGGGGCTGCGCTGGTAGTAGAAGCGCGGCAGCTCGTCCGGGAAGAAGGCGAGGCCGGTCGCGTTGCCGGGGAAGCCCGGCTCCGCGCGCTCGTCGACGAAGCCGAGGCCCAGGTAGCCGAAGACCTGGCCGTCGAGCGGGCGGTCGGGGGGCTCCGGGCCGAGCACCCGGAATCGGACGGTGACGCGAAAGTCGTCGATGGGGTCGAACTGCACGGAGCTGTGGGCCGCGCGGCCATCGACGACGGGCTCACCGCGTTGGCGGAGGCCGAACCAGTCGGCGAGGGGCAGCGGTCCGAGGGCGATGCCCCCCGAGTCGCAGCCCACGTCCGCCGCCTGGGGCGCGGTCCACCGCCCGCAAGGCTCGGGCGGCACTCCGGGCATCTGGAGGACCGGCAACCAGTCGATGGCGTCGAGCCCCGTCCGCGGCGGCGCGGGGGTCGCGTCGGGGGGGCCCGCCTCCCTGGGCACGGGGCCTGCGTCGGGCTCCGTCCGCGGCGGCGCGGGGGTGGCGTCGGGGGGGCTGGCCTCCATTGGCGGGGACTCCGCGCCGCAGCCGACGAGGAGCGCGATGGCCGGGACGCTGCGGCAGACCAAGCGAGGCAGCCAAGTGCGTGCCCGCCGCGTCGCGACTCTGCCGCACGGTCCTGGGACGGAGAGTTGGCTACCCGAGGGTGTCGAGCAGATCCCCCTTCAGCTCATCGTCGACGGCCAGGACGGCGAGGTTGGCTTGGTAGAGGGTGGTCGCCGAGATCCGGTCGACGGTGTCCGCGATCGGATCGGCCCCCGGCTGGCTCGCGCGAGCGGTCCGGCCCGTCCCGTCGACGCCGACGCGACGGAAGCCCTCGGTCGCCAGGTTCGCCGTGTTGTGGGCGGAGGCCTCGAGCTGACGCTGGGCCAGTTGCAGAGCCGAGCGCGCGCCGCCGATGGGTCCGATCGCCATCGCCCCAGCATACCATCTCGTCTACGAAGAGGTTCGACTGGACGACGAGCGCGGGTCGTGGCTTTCCGGTGTAGGCGCCTCGCGACGTACCGTCGATGAAGCCCGTCGCCTCCTCCTCGCATATGGGCTCCGCGGTTGTACTTGTTGAACGGTAGCGGGGCGGTTGATTGGCGCTCCGGCGCTAGGACGGTGCGGCAGAGCGCGCGACGCGGCGCGCTGCACGCGCCCGCCAACCGGTTTCGGCGTTGCGAAGCCTACCGATATCTTCGGATATCGCTACCGCTTCGCGCCTTGAGCTGGGTGCAAATCCCAGATCTGCGGTCGTCTTTGGAGAGGCTGTCAGCTTTC
>CAYOBQ010000226.1:0-13916 GCA_964402225.1 uncultured Nannocystaceae bacterium
GGTGTCAAGGTCCTTTGAGCAAACTGACGGCTGAGTGCTGAAAGCTGAAAGCTGACAGCCTCTCCAAAGACGACCGCAGATCTGGGATTTGCACCCACATCAATTCAGTCCGAGGCACTCGCGGCCCCTCTCTGCCCCGATTCTTGCTACCCTCTGCCCACGCTCGTCTCGCCTCTCGCAGGCCCCGAGCATACGGCGGAGTGGGTGCCACGCGCCCCGGGATGTTCCGAGTCCGCCGTCAACGGGAGGCGCGAGCCTCCAGTGGTGGAACACCTCGCTCGTGCGCGCGGCCGCCGTTCGCGGCGAGTCGCCCAGAAGACGACGGGGTGCCGGCGAACGCCGGAGGAGGGAATGCACATGCCGAAACTCAACGCTCTCTCGGGGGCTCAGAGCTAGCCCTCGGAGGGCTCTTCAACCGGATCGGGGGGGCTCGCGCTCCCTCGGTCCGTTCTCTTCTCGGCCACCTCCCTCGCCTTGGGGCCGGCCACTCGGACGTCGCCGCGACGGGCGGTGACGCCGCTCGCGTCCAGCCAGTTGAATAGCGGAATGGCGTGCTTGCGCGTGACGCCGGCGCGGCCCTTGAGCCAGCGGATGTCGAGGGGCCCAGCGAGGGCTGCGCGGGCGGCGTCCTGGCGCAGCTCGTGGATCTCGCGTCCCGGGAAGCACATCCCGTGGCTGCGCACGATGCGGCCCGCGCGCTCCAGGTGCGCGATGACCGCCTTCAGCTCGGCGTCGGGGGCGGGGAACCGCGCGAGCAGCTCTTTCTCGGTCGGCGCCGACAGGCCCGCGCGTCCGACGGCGCGCATGAGCTTGCGGGCGAGCTGCTCGCCGTGCGCGTCCATCTCGCCGGTGTGCGAGGGGAGCGCCACGCAAGCACCGCGGCGGACCACCGAGCGTCGGGCGAGGGCGTCGTCGAGGGCGCGCTCGCCGATAGGGGTGTCCGTCAACTGCGCCGCCGGGATGCCCGGATCGAGGGGCCGACTCCGATGCCAGCGGCTGACCGCGTCGATCAGCCGCGCGTGGGCGGCGTCTGTGGCCTCGCGCGAGAAGAGCGGCGGCCCGTCGGGACGTGGCGGGACGGGGAGGCGTCTGGACAGCAGGGCGGGGGAGAGGCCGCGTGCGCCGGCCTCTGCGACCAGCACCTCGATGTCCTCGGGGTTCGCCGCGAGGGCCCCGCGCACCTCGGGCCGCCGGCGCTTGGGCGGACGGGGATCGAGGACTCGACCGCCGCCGCGGATGCCCCCGAAGGCGACCGTCGCCGCACCCCGCAGGACGAAGCGGGCGCCGGGTGGAACGGGGAGGGGGCGGTCCAGGTGGAGGCGCGCCGTGCCCCGTGTGCCGGGGACGATCGGGGTGTCGGCGCGCACGTCGGCGAGGGCGCGGGCCGCGGCCAGATGGAAGGACACGCCGCGCAGCCTGCGCAACGGCGCCTCGGCGTGGGGTAGCCACTCGATCTCGGCGTCCAGGACGCGGGTGCGGAGGAGAGAGCCGGGGGGGGCGAGGAAGGCGCCCGAGACCACATCGGCGCGGGCCGCATCGGCGAGGTTCACGGCGACGCGCTGTCCGGGATCGGCGACCTCCACGTGGGCGCCGTGCATCTGGAGGCCGCGGATCCGCACCCGCTCCGGCCCCGGGTGGAGCGCGACGAGATCCCCCACCGAGAGGCGCCCTCGCAGGAGCGAGCCGGTGACCACCGTGCCGTATCCGGCCACGGAGAAGACGCGGTCCACCGGGAGCAGCGCGGGCACGTCGGTACGCGGCGCGACGTAGCTCGAGGCGAGGGCGGCCACGGCGTCCGTGAGCGGCCCGAGCCCATCGCCCCGCGGCGCACAGACCGGGAAGAGCGGCGCGTCGGCGAGGGGGGTACCCGCGAGATCCGCGCGGATGAGCTCGAGGGCGTCGTCGATCCCGTCCGTGCGGTCGATGAAGGTGACGCAGACGACGCCGCGCGTGACGCCCAGGACCTGGCACGCGGCGAGGTGCTCGCGGGTCTGCGGCATCACCCCCGCCTCCGCCGAGACCACCAGCATCACGGCGTCGAGCCCCCCCGCGCCCACCAGCATGGTCCGTACGAGGCGCTCGTGGCCGGGGACGTCCACCACCGAGATCCGGCGGCCATCCGGCAGGTCCCATGGCGCGAAGCCCAGGGAGATGGTGATCCCTCGCCGCCGCTCTTCCTCGAGGCGATCGCAGTCGACCCCCGTGAGCGCGCGCACCAGGGTCGTCTTTCCGTGGTCGACGTGTCCCGCGGTTCCGAGGATCATGCGGAGTTGCGTAGCACAAAGGGACAGGAGAGACGATGACCGCCAGCAAGGATGCCGACTTCGACCACTTCAGCGCCGACGCCTTCCGCTTCCTCGCCGAGCTCGAGGGCAACAATGAGCGCACCTGGTTCAAGGCCAACCAGGCGCGCTACGAGAGCGCCCTCCGGGAGCCGGCCCGCGCCTTCGTACGCGCGGTGGGGGCTCGTCTGGGCGCGGTCACCGACCACCTGCGCGCAGACGACCGGAAGGTCGGCGGGTCGCTGATGCGCATCCACCGCGACGTCCGCTTCTCGAAGGACAAGTCGCCCTACAAGAACAACGTCGGCGTCCACTTCCGCCACGCCGCCGGCAAGGACGTGCACGCGCCGGGCCTCTACGTGCACCTCGCCAACGACGAGTGCTTCGTGGGCGTGGGGATATGGGGCCCGCCGACGCCAGCGCTCAACGCGATTCGGGCCAAGATCGACGCCGAGCAGGCGCGCTGGCGCGAGATCGTAGAGGCGCCCGAATTCGTCGCTGCCTTTCGTCGCGAGGGCGAGACGCTCAAGCGCCCGCCGCGCGGCTACGCGAAGGACCACCCGTGTGTCGAGGACCTCAAGCGCAAGCACCACATCGCGGTCTGCGATATCCCAGACGCGGTCGTCGAGTCCCCGGAGCTGGTGGACTTCACCCTCGATCAGCTCCGCCGCGCGGCATCGTATATGGGCTTCCTCTGCGAGGCCCTCGAGGTGGCGTTCTAGTTGTGCTGAGACACCGCCGGCCGTAGGCCGCCCGTTAGGGGCGGTCCAAGAATAAACGGGTGCAAATCCCAGATCTGCGGTCGTCTTTGGAGAGGCTGTCAGCTTTCAGCACCAACCGCGGCGACGACCGCGACGATCAACAGCGCGACGCCAAGCACACGAGGCGTCCCCTGAACGAGCCGTGGTCGCCGCCGTCAACGACCTCAACTCGCCTCGGCGCAAGCCCCCTCGAATGAACAGTTTTGGGTGCAGCTCCACTTTCGAAGACGCGGTGATCCGAATCGGCGCTGGCCCACATTGGAGGGGTGGAGGCGCCGCCGTTCACCCCTTGATGGAAGGAGCGCCCTGGCTTCCGATTTGGCGGCGCCTCCAGCGCCTTGCTCTGATTGTCGTCGAGAGCAGGGCGTGGGCGACGAAGGTGGGCACGCAGAGATCGGCGGTGACCTCGTGCAGGCGGAGCGCGCGCAGCCGGGCGAGGGAGCCGGGGGTGAGGGAGGCGAGGACGCCAGTGATCGCGGCGACCACGAGGAGCAGGAGCGTGAGCCGCGAGAAGAGCACGTTGAGCTGCCTGGTCGGGGTGCTGCGACGGAGGCTGAGCAGGAGCCGGGCGCCGACCCAGCCGGCCCAGGCGACGAGCGGTAGCGAGAGGGTCGCGAGCCAGACGTGGGGGGCGCCGCCGGGGACGTAGCCGGTCGCCCAACTGAGGACGGCGATGGTGGCTAGGGCGGCGTGGGCTGTGCGCCAGCGCTTCAACGGAGACCGCGCCGGGCGGCGGCCATGGCGCGCTGGATGAGCTTGTTGTTGGGGTCGAAGCCCTCGAGGACGGTGACCGCCTCGCGGTGCTTCCCGTGGGCCAGGAGCAGGGTGGCGCGGGTGATGCCCGCCAGAGGATGCCGGGGGGCGAGGGCCTCTAGCTTCTGCACGTGGCTCTCCGCTTCGTCGAAGCGACGGCTGTCGACCAGGATCTGCACCAGATCTGCGATGTGTTTGGGGGCGCGGGGCGCGAGCCTCACGGCGTGGCGGAGCAGCTCTTCGGCCTTCGGCTTGTTCCCGCGGGTGTAGTGCCACAGCGCGAGGTTCGGGAGCCAACGCGGATCGTCCCCCCGGATCTCGTTTTGGCGAATGTAGTACTCCTCCCGCGCCCGCGTGGTCTCCGGGTCGGTCTCGGTCTCGATCTCAGGCTGGAGGAAGAAGAGCGACTCGTAGGCGGCGACCCGTACGATCCTCCGCTCGTCGGCCAACGCTTTGCGCAGCGCCACATACGTCGGCTCCTCGGGGAACCTGGCGAGGGCTCTGACCACGGCGTAGCGCACGAGCGGATGGGGGTCCTCGAGGTGCCGGCGCAGCCCATCGCGGGCGGCGCTGGCGGGGGCGGCGTGGGCGAGCAACTCCGCGGCGCTGGCGCGCTCGATCAGCGTGCGGGAGGCGTCGTCCAGCCAACCCGTGAGGGCCGCGATGGGCGGGCGCCCTGCGAAGGCCTCTGAGAGGACCGCCGCCCGGCTCCGTACGCGCTCGCGCATCGCCTGGAAGGTGGGGCGGTCGCCGTACCAGGCCTCGACGTGCTCGATGGCCCAGTCGACGGGTTGGTCGGAGTGGCACTGGTTGCAGGCGTTGGGCACCTGGAAGTCTCGCGTCAGCTCCGGGAGGGGACTGCCGATGGTGTGGTCTCGCACCGTCATCCGCAGGTCGAGATCCATCTTCGGCATGTGGCACTCGATGCATCGACTGCCCTTGGACTCCGGTGCGTGGTGGGTGTGAGCGGTGAGCTGCGTCTTGTGTTGGAGGTGACACTCCGTGCAGATGTCGTTGGCCTGCGTGGTCGTCGCGTGGCGGGCGCTCTCCAGCCCATGGGGCGGATGGCAGTAGCCACACTCCATGCGCTCCGGGGCGCGACCGCTGCGCCCCGCGACTCGGCAGCGGCTCTGCATGTACTCGACGTAGCGATAGTTCAAGCTGGTGGAGCGCCCGTCGGCGTAGAAGTGCCCGCGGGCCCATACGTCGGGGGCGAAGGCGTCGTAGAAGGGCGTGTCTTCGCCCGCCTCGGCGTAGACGCGCTTGCGGGCGTGGCAGCGGGCGCAGACCTCGATGCGCCCGTTGGCGTCCAGGGTGGTGAGGGGCCGCAAGCCGTCGGCGGCGTCACCGTCGAGGGCCTGCCATCGCGCGACGTGCTGCCCCGCCGGCCCATGGCAGGCCTCGCAGTTGATCAGCGGATCGAAGGTGCTCGCGTAGGTGTTCTTCTCACGGTCGTAGTTCTTCTTTGGCTGGCTGGCGTGGCACTCCATGCAGACGAGCTGATAGGTGCGGCCGTAGTTCTCCCAGTGGTCCTTGTTCGTGAGCTGCGTTGGGCCGGGACCGTCGACGGGACCCTCGGTGTTGTCGCGCCAATGACCCTCCTCGACATTCCAATAGGTGGGCAACGACTGCAGTCGGCCGTCGGGCGCCTGCCAGAGATAGACCTGGTGGCGCGTGCGACCCAGGGCCCAGGCGATCTCGTAGGTCTCGGAGTGCCCGTCGCGGGTGTGCTCGATGTAGTAGCCATCATCGCGCCGGAACATGCGCGAGCGCGTGCCACGGTAGTCGTAGACGTTGTCCTTCTCGAAGTCGCCGAGCACGCTCTCGGGGCTCGGCCTGGCCATGTGCCGACCATGGGTGGAGCCCTTCCAGAGTCGGTAGGCCTCGGGGTGGCACGCCTGGCAGGCCTCGGAGCCGGCGTAGGTGCCCTCGGCGACGATCGGGACCGCGGCGCTGCGGGGCCACAACCAGACGATGGCGGTGACGGCGGCCCCGAGCACCGCGACTGCGACGTAGCGGCGCACCTACTCCTCGACCTTCGGTGGCGCCGGCGCGGCCTCGCGGGCCCGGTGCTGGCGCAAGCGGCGGGCGGAGTCTCGAACCCGGGTCAGGTCGGCCTGGAGCTCGGCGTAACCGAGCCAATGCGTGTGGTCCGGTGAGAAGTGATTGGCCCCCTTGACCGTCGTCGCGCGGTGGAACTTCTGCATCTCGAAGAGGCGCTGCTCGACCTCGGTGGTGTCGGAGTAGAGCTGGTCGGCCCCGAGCACCATGGCGTGGCCCGCCACGGGGTGGGGGGGGCGGTCGGCGGGCATCGGGTCGAGCAGCCCCTCGTCGTGGAGCTCGTTGACGATCTGCGTCGCCTCGGCCACCAACGCGTCGGCGATGCGCCGTATCTCATCGGTGTCGTCGAGGTTCCGACGCACGAAGCCGGCGGCGTGGCAGCGCTCGCAGGCGTCTACGATCTCATCGCGACGGACGTCGAAGTCGTGGCGTGAGGGCCCGCCCGTGTGACAGCCGACGCAGGCCGGCGCCACATCGCCGTCCTTCACGCCGCGATAGAGGATGCCGTGCTTCGAGGCCCGCCACGCCTCCGCCTGCGGGTGGTCGGGCCCCATGTGGCACCCCTCGCAGGCCCGCGGCTCGCGCGCCTCCGCCCCGGAGAAGAGGTGGCCCGAGTGGCAGTCGTTGCAGCGTCCCGTGCCGCCGTCGGCGAACTTCGCGCCGATGGCGTGGCAGGTGAGACACCCCTGGCGCTGGATGGCCTCCGGGGCGACCATGAAGCGCGCGTTCTTCCGGGCATCTTCCTCGGCGCGCGCGTGGTGGCTCTTGGCGAAGCCCGCGTACTCGGCCTCGTGGCAGCCGCCGCAGATCTCCGGTGAGACGTCGCCGTTGGCAGCGAAGGCGGCGTCGTGATCGGTGCCGTGACACCCCTCGCAACCTACGCGCGCAGCGAAGTGGGCGCTGTCGATCCACTGGCCGACGAGGTGCTCGTTGCGCACGCGGTGGCAGCCGACGCAGCTCTCGTCGTCGAACCAGGCCACCGCCGCCGGCGCGTACCGGTACCCGACGAGGGAGAGGGGGACCAACAGCACCGCCGTGACGACGCCTGCGCGGAGCAGCCAGGTCACGGGGACCTACCCGGCCAGCGAGACCTACCCGGCCAGCGAGACCTACCCGGCCAGCGAGACCTACCCGGCCAGCGAGACCTACCCGGCCGGCGAGACTTGGTGGGGACGACCATCATGAGCCCGAGTGTCCTCGGTCCTGGGCTCAACTTCAAACCCCGCTTGACACGCCCCTCGTCGTCAAATAGGAATTCAAGTGCTGATTTGTCTAAAAAAGGGGATCCGGTGAGCACGATCGACATCGACTGCTGGCTGATGGAGACGCCGAACGAGCCCATGCGACGGGGGACTCGGCAGCTTGACACCGACGCGCTGGCGCCTGAGATGGCGGTCGTCGAGGTCGCCGGTTGCGGGGTCTGCCACACGGATCTCGGCTTCCTCTACGACGGCGTCCGCACGCGGCACGCGCTCCCGCTGACGCTGGGTCACGAGATCGCGGGCACGGTCGTCCACGCGGCGGATCCCGCCCTGGTCGGCCGGCCCGTGGTCGTACCCGCCGTGATGCCCTGCGGTGAGTGCCCCGCGTGCGAGGCCGGGCAGGGCGCGATCTGCAAGGCGCAGCTCTTCCCGGGCAACGACGACCACGGCGGCTTCGCGTCCCATGTGGTGGTGCCCGCGCGTGCGCTGTGTCGCGTCGATCCGGAGGCGCTCGCGGCCTCCGATGTCGAGCTGTGCGATCTCTCGGTGGTGGCCGACGCCGTCACGACTGCCTGGCAGGCCATGCTCGACGCGGATCTCGCCGATGGCGACGTCGCGATCTTCGTGGGCATCGGTGGCGTGGGTGGATACGGCGTTCAGCTCGCCCGGGCGCTGGGCGCCCACGCGGTGGCCATCGACGTCGATCCGGAGCGGCTGGAGGCGATCCGCGCCCACGGCGCCGAGCTGGTCTGCGAGGCGGGGGAGCCGCGGGCGCTGCGCAAGCAGATCTCCGCGTGGTGCAAGGAGCACGGCTATCCGACCACGGGCTGGCGGATCTTCGAGACCTCGGGCACCGCCGCCGGGCAGACCACGGCCTTCGGCCTGCTGACCTTCGGGGCCCACCTGGGGGTCGTGGGCTACACGCGGGATCCGGTCAGCGTCCGCCTGAGCAACCTGATGGCCTTCGCCGCCACCGCCCGTGGGACGTGGGGCTGCCTGCCCGAGCACTACCCGGCGGTGGTCGACCTGGTGTTGCGCGGCGAGGTGCGGCTTGAGCCGTTCATCGAGCGTCGCGCGATGAGCACGATCAATGAGACCTTCGAGGCCCTGCGCACCCACTCGCTGAAGAAGCGGCCGGTGTTGGTGCCCGACTTTGGAACCCACGGGGGCCAGAGTTGAGACCTTCCCCAGCCCTCATCGCCTCGTGGATCCCCGGGAAGTGATCGACACGCGTCCCATGTCCGGGCGTGACCTCGAGCGGGTGGCGACGATCTACTCGGACCACACGGGGGTGCAGCCCCCCGAGAGCTGGCACCGCCGCATCGCCGATCTCCTCGCCCGCGAGGACGACGCCGTGGCGCTGGTGGCGGCGGACGCCGAAGAGATCCTGGGGTACCTCGTCGGCGAGGTGCGCTCCTGGGAGTTCGGCTCGGCGCCTGCGGGCTGGGTCATCGGCGTGGGCGTCGCCCGCGAGAGCCAGGCTGACGGCGTGGGGCGCCTCCTGTTACGGGAGGCCCTCGCGCGGTTCGAGGCCGCGGGCGTCACCGCGGTGCGCACCATGGTGCGGCGCGACGACGTGAGCGTGCTGCGTTTCTTCCGAGGGTCGGGCTTCAGCGCCGGCCCCTACACCGAACTGGAGCTGGCCCTGTGAAGGAACTCGAAGGGATCGTCGAGGGCGCCGAGGCGCTGCTTCACGACATCGATCTCGGCGCGGTCGCCGCGTGGAAGGAGCGCACCGGGAGCAAGGCGGTGGGCTACCTGCCGATCTATGTACCGCGGGAGTTCATCGACGCCGCGGGGATGCTGCCAGTGGGGCTGCACGGCGCGGGCGACCGCATCGAGATCATCCGCGGCGACGCCTACTTTCAGTCCTACATCTGTCAGATCCCCCGGAGCGTGGTGGAGCTCGCGCTCTCCGGGCGGCTCGACTGCATCGATGGTTTCCTCTTTCCGTCGATCTGCGATGTGATCCGCAACCTGTCGGGGATGTGGAAGCTGCTGTTCCCGGAGAAGTACACGCGCTACCTCGACGTGCCGCAGAACTTCCACCCCGAGCTCGGTGGGGCCTTCTACCGCCGGGAGCTCGGGGAGCTGCGCGAGCAACTGACGGAGCTCTCCGGGGCGCCGACGGACGACGCCGCGTTGCGCGCCTCGATCGAGCGCTACAACGCGAACCGACGGGCGATCGCCGAGCTGGGTCGGCTGCGGGTCGAGGTGCCGTGGAAGCTCCCCGCCCACGAGGTCTACCTGATGATCCGCGCCGGCGATGTGCTGCCCGTGGGTGAACACACGGCCCTGCTCGAGCGGTACGCCGAGCTCGCCGCCAACTCCGATCGGCGGCGCCGTGACCACACGCGCATCCTCGTCACGGGCGCGTTTTGCGAGCAGCCGCCCATCGAGCTGGTGCGGACGCTCGAGCGCGCCGGCTGCTACGTCGTATGGGACGATCTGACGATCGGCGCTCAGTGGATTCAGGGCGACGTCGCCACCGAGGGCGACCCCGTCGAGAACCTGGCCAACGCGTTTCTGACGCAGTCGATAGACAACGCATCGAAGTACGACGCCGAATGCACCAAGGGGCAGCCCCTCTGCGAGCGGGTGGTGGAGACGCGGGCCGAGGGGGTCGTCTTCGCGGCGCCCAGCTTCTGTGATCCATCACTGCTCGACCAGCCGATGCTGCAGACCGCCCTCGACAACGAAGGCGTGCCCTGGACCGCCTTCAAGTACGCCGAGAACCTCGGTCAGTTCCAGGTCATCCGAGAGCAAGCCGGCACCTTCGCCGATTCCATTCGTCTGTGGAGCGACCCATGAGCGACGCCGTCCAGAAGGAATCCTCGATGCTGAAGCAGAAGGCGATGATCGCCGACCACTTCGGCAAGCTCGCCTCGGTGGCCCGGGGGGAGACGAAGCGGCCGGTGGTCTACACCTTCGTGCCCGGCAACCTCACGGAGCTGATGCTCAGCTTCGACACGCTCCCGGTCTATCCCGAGATCAACGCGCTCCAGTCGGCGATGCGGAAGAAGTCGATGGCCTACATCGGGGAGGCCGAGCGGCGCGGGCACTCCGAGGATGTGTGCACCTACGTGAAGTGCGACATCGGGATGATGAAGAACGGCAACGTGGGGCCCACCGGCGACCCGCTGCCGCCCCCCGACCTCTTGCTGCTCAGCTACACCGGCTGCTTCACCTTCATGAAGTGGTTCGAGCTGCTCCGCGAGGAGTACGACTGCCCGGTGGTGATGCTGCACGTGCCCTACCAGGGCGACGGCGTGGTCACCGAGAGCATGCGTAAGTACGTGATCGACCAGATCCGCGGGGAGGTCATCCCGGCCCTCGAGAAGGTCAGCGGACGTCCCTACGACGAGGACCGGCTACAAGCGCTGCTGGCGAACTCGGCGAAGGCCGAAGACGACCTGGTGGCGGTCCTCGAGAGCGGAAAGAACCGCCGCTCGCCCATCGACGCCTACTTCGGTGGGGTCTATTACATCGGCCCGATCTTCACCGCCTTTCGTGGGACCGAGGGCGCCGTCGACTACTACCAGACCCTGCGCGCCGAGGTGGACGCGCGCGTCGCCGCGGGTCTCGGCCCGGTCACGCCGGACGGGCCCATGGGCGAGGAGAAGTACCGGTTGGTGGTCGAGGGGCCACCGAACTGGACCAACTTCCGCGAGTTCTGGCGGATGTTCTACGAGGAGGGCGCCGTAGTCGTCGCCAGCAGCTACACCAAGGTCGGCGGGGTCTACGACCTCGGCTTCCGGCACGACCCGGACGCCCCCATCGACACGCTCGCCGACTACTGCCTCGGTTGCTACACGAACCGAAACCTGCCGGGCCGCGTCGACCTGCTCGAGAAGTACGTCCGCGAGTACCAGGCCGACGGCGTGCTCACCAACTCGATCAAGAGCTGCAACAGCTTCTCGGCCGGGCAACTCTTGATGCAGCGGGTGCTCGAGGCCCGCACCGGTGTGCCCGGCGGCTTCATCGAGACGGATCTCGTCGACAGCCGGTACTTCTCGGGCGCCAACGTGAAGAACCGCATCGAGAGCTATCTGCAGATGATCGACCAGAAGCGCCGGGCGGGCGCCTCGCCCTCACCGATCCAGTTCGGGGAGTTCGCCCGATGAAGGTCTTTGTCGGCATCGATCTCGGATCTACGACCACCAAGGCGGTCTTCCTCGACGAAGACCAGGCCGTGCTCGGCCGGGGCATCACCAACAGCCGCAGCAACTACGACCTGGCGTCGCGCATCGCGCAGGACGAGGCCCGCGTGAGCGCGCGCTTCACGCTGCTCGACCGGGAGCTCACGGCCGACGAGGTCATCGCCGACGACGCGTCGCGCTTTCGGCAGCACCTCATGGCGTCGTTTCGTGAGCAGCAGCACCTCACGCAGCTCGATCGCCTGCGCGAGATGGCCCTCCAGCAAACGGAGGCCGACCGTGTGAAGTCGATCGCCGAGCCCCTGCGGGCGAAGCTCGACGGGATGTTCGGGCAGATGGAGCGCGACGCGAAGCGCCCCTCCCTCGACGCGGCGCTCCAGCCGGAGAAGAAGACCTCGGACTTCTTCCGCGACCGGGCCGCCAGCGAGTTCAGCCGGCTGTGCGAGACCTGGGCCGACAAGCGAGTGAAGTTCGAGGACCTGATGGGGATCTTCGACAAGGCGATCCTGCACGTCGAGAACACCCCCATGGACCTGACCTTCGAGGGCAACATCCGGGGGGCGGTCGCGGCCTGCACCCGCACGCTCGCGGAGGAGCGGCAGGAGCGGTACCGGGCCGCCGTCGACCGGGTGCTCGGGATCGAGATCGAGCCGGAGATGACCATCGGCACCGGCTATGGGCGGCAGCGCCTGCCGTTCCCGCGGGAGTCGATCCGGTCCGAGATCCTGTGTCACGGGCTCGGGGCGCACATCCAGTTCCCGAACACCCGCACGGTCCTCGACATCGGGGGCCAGGACACGAAGGCCATCCAGGTCGACGGCAACGGGATCGTCACCAGCTTTCAGATGAACGACCGCTGCGCCGCGGGCTGCGGGCGCTACCTCGGCTACATCGCCGATGAGATGTCCCTCGGCGTCCACGAGCTGGGGCCGTTGGCCTCGAAGTCGTGCCGCAAGGTGAAGATCTCCAGCACCTGCACGGTCTTTGCGGGGGCCGAGCTGCGCGACCGGCTGGCGATGGGGCAGAAGCGGGAGGACATCCTCGCGGGGCTGCACCGCGCCATCATCCTGCGAGCGATGGCCTTGCTCGCGCGCTCGGGCGGGGTGGAGGAGGAGTTCACCTTCACCGGTGGGGTGGCCAACAACGTCGCCGCCGTCAGCGCTCTACGCGCCCTCGTCGACGAGAACTACGGCGAGCGCACCATCAACATCTCGTCGGGCTCGATCTACACCGGGGCCCTCGGCGCGGCGCTCTTCGCGCTGCGGGCGATCCGCGACGGTGACGTCGGGCAGGCCGCGTGAGGGAGGCATGAGCATGATCATCACAGCAGGGATCGATGTCGGCAGCAGCAGCGTGAAGGTCGCGGTGGTGTCGAGCCCGGAGGGGTCTGGTCGGGAGCGGGCGGGGGCGAAGGTCCTGGCGACGCACACCGAGCGGCTGCGACGCAGGGACCAACTCCAGGTCGTCGAGCTCGCCCGCGACGCGGCGCTCTCGGCGGCGGGCGCCGAGTTGGGCGACGTGGAGTACTGGGCGACGACGGGGGAGGGGGAGACGGTCGAGTTTCGCACCGGCCACTTCTACGGGATGACGGCCCACGCCCGGGGCGGGCTCTTCCTCGAGCCCGAGGCGCGGGCGGTCCTGGACGTCGGCGGCCTGCACGCGCGGGCGATCAAGATCGACGCGCGATCGAAGGTCCTGGGCTACCGGATGACGAGCCAATGCGCGTCGGGCTCCGGCCAGTTCCTCGAGAACATCGCGCGCTATCTCGGGGTCACGCTCGACGAGGTCGGCGGCCTGTCGCTGACGGCCGATGATCCCGAGCAAGTCTCGAGCATCTGCGCGGTGCTCGCGGAGACCGACGTGATCAACATGGTCTCTCGCGGCATCGCCTTGCCCAACATCCTGCGCGGTATCCACGAGTCCATGGCGGGGCGCTGCTCGAAGCTGCTCCGGGCGAGCAAGTTCAAGAAGGGCGTGGTCCTGGTGACGGGCGGGCTCTCCGCCGATCGTGGCCTGGTGTCGTGCATCGCCGACTCGTTGGTGAAGATCCGGCTGCGCGATGTCGAGGTGCGCACCCACGTCAACGGGGTCCACGCCGGCGCGATCGGCGCGGCGCTGTGGGGCGCCTATCGCCACGAGCGGCTGGCTGCCGCCGCGTGAGGTCCGGGGCCCCACCGCGTGGTAACGTCGGCGGGATGCTGCTCAACAAGTCCTCTCTCTACGGTCTCTACGCGGTGGTCACCATGGCGTCGGAGTCCGACCGCCGGGTCTCCGTCAAGGAGGTGGCCGCTCGCTTCCGCGTGAGCGAGAGCCACGTCGCGAAGATCCTCCAACAGCTCGCCCGCGCTCGCATCGTGGCCAGCACGCGGGGCGTCGGCGGCGGCTTCCAGCTCGCTCGCCCCGCCGATGAACTCACGATGCTCGACATCGTCGAGTGCCTCGAGGGCACGCGCCCCACCCAGTGCAGCGATTGCAGCCTGCGCCACGACGGCGGCTGCGCCCCCGATCCGAACGCGTGCGCGGTCCACGGCGTCGTGGGCGAGATCGAGACGCAGGCCTACTACACGCTGAAGTCGGTGACGATCGCGACGCTCGCCCGGCGCGGGAACAGCCTCATCGAGGTCGACGAGGCCGGTTGAGTCACCCCTAGGACGGTGCGGCAGAGTCGCGACGCGGCGCGCTGCACGCCCCCGCCAACCG
>CAYOBQ010000227.1:0-13657 GCA_964402225.1 uncultured Nannocystaceae bacterium
CTGTCCTGTCGGCATTCGGAGTATCCGGTACCCACGAAGATGTGAGGAGGGCCTCTTTCAGCGGGTGGAGCGCATCGACGTGCAGCCGCAGGTCCTCACGATGGACCGCGAGAAGGTCGCGAAGGACCCCAACCACGACGTGCGGCTCACGGTCCGCGCAAAGGACGGCTCGGAGTTCTGGTTCGACGAGCTCGAGATCCACTACCAGCTCACCTCGGCGATGGTTGGCGCCATGCTCGCCAAGCATGGCCGCGGCGACGGCTACAAGAACGCGGTGCGCACCCACGCGCGCCAGGTGCTGCGCGACGAGTTCGGCCGCTACACCTTCCTCGAAGCGGCCGATCCTTCGTCCTACCAGACCGCCACCGCCGAGGCGACGCGGCGCCTCAACTCGCGGCTCAACCCCACCGGCATCCAGGTCACGCTCATCAAGACCCCACGCCCGCGCTTCGACCAGAACGTCGAGCAGGCCATCAACGACCGCCAGACGGCGCAGCAGGAGGTGCGCGTCCAGCAACGCGAGCGCGAGCGCCTCGTCAAGAAGCGAGACCGGCGCGTCCAGACCGTGCGCCAGACCAAAAACGCCGAGCTGCAATCACTCAAGGCGCGCCTCGAGGCCGAGTTCAAGCAGGCCGAGGCCCAGCTCGTCGAGACCCGCACGGCCGCCGACACCTTCGCCATCGGGCGACGCGCCGAGGCCGACGCCGAGAAGCAGGAGAAGATCACCCGCGCGGCGGGCATCCGCGTCGCGGCGACCGAGCGCGCGCGGGGCCTCCAGGCGGAGATCGAGGCCATCGGCGCCCAGGGGCCGGGCATGCTCGACCGCACCATCGCCGAGCTCGTCATGCCCCAGATCGAGCGGGTCGGCGCGGTGCCCTACCAGAAGGCGCGACACCCGGTGGACATCCGCCACATCCAGACGGGGGCGCGGGGCCAATGAGCAAAGCCATCCAGATCTGCTGCCTCGTCTTTCTCGCCATCATCTACCTGCCGCTGTGCTCGACGAGCTACATCCACCCCGACGAGATCGGCATCCGCAAGGCGGTCTTCGGCGGCATCGACGACGAGGACTTCGCCCAGGGCCGCCACGGTGACCTGCCGCTCTTGCACTCGTTCTACCGGCTCCCGCGGACCCTGCAATACCTCGACTTGCGCCAGTTTCCGATCCGCAACAAGCAGAACAACCAGTTCTTCGTGGACGCCACGGTGGTCTACGAGATCGCCGAGGGCGAAGCCCACAAGCTCGGTCACGAGGGGCTCATCAACACCTGGCAGGCCAAGGTCAAGTCGGTCTGCGAAGGCTTCCTGCGGGTGCACCTCGCCCAGCTCTCCAACGAGGACGTCCTCGAGCCCGACAAGCGCATCGAGATCTCCGAGTCGGCGGTGGAGCCCCTCAACGAGCAGCTCGCGCAATACCACGTGAAGGTCCACCACGAGGGCGTGGTGCTACGAGCGTTGCGCTTCGAGCGCTCCTTCGAGGGGCGCCTCCAGGCCCAGCAGCTCCTCGCCGTCCAGGCGCGGCTCGACACCGCCAAGGAGAAGGAGTCCCTCGCGCGCATGGAGACGGACACCGTCAAGAAGGGCATCGACAAGGACGAGGCGGTCGAGGAGCAGGAGTGGAACAAGCAGATCGCCGATCTGCGCCAGCAGTGGCAGCTCAAGATCGCCGAGATCAACGCCGAGGCGAAGCGCTACGACCGCCGGGTGCGCGCCGAGGCCGACGCCCACTACGAGGAGTCTTCGGCCCAGGGTGGGCGGGCCATCGCCGAGGCGGAGGCCCTCGGCGAGAAGCTCAAGGCCAGCGCGCTCAACACCCGCGCGGGTCGGACCTACAGCGCCATCCTCGCCGCGCGGAACTTCAAGCTCGGTGACATCCAGCTCGACTCCAGCGACCCGACCTTCCTGCACCGCTTCGCCTCGATGGCGACCTGGCGGCGGTTCTTCCTGCCGCAGACGCGGCCATAGGCCGTTGCTCGTCCGGCTCATCATCCTCGGCTTCCTCGTCGCCGCCGGCGTCGCGGTCTACCGCTTCGTCCGCCGCCAGCGGCTCCCGGCGCGGTGGCTCGAGTCCGCGGAGCACAGCTCGACGTTGCGCCGCGTCCTCGAGCGGCGGGGGCGCGTGGCGGCCCTCGTGCGACGCACCGGAGACACCTACGTCGGCGGTCTGCTGTCGCAGACCGACACGCTCATCGAGTCCCTGGTGGAGCTCGTGGACGCCCGCACGGAGCTGCGCGAGCACGTCGGGGAGCGAGCCTTGGGCAGCATCGCCGAGCCGCTGCGCCTGGCGCTGACGGACATCGAGGCGCGCCTGGCCGAGGCGGAGGCCCAGGTGGCCGAGGCCTGCGACCAGGTGGTGGCCATCGCCGGCGCCGACGCCAACCAGACGCTGAAGACGGCCCGCGCGCGCCTCGATGAGCAGACCGAGCGCCTACGGATCTCCGTGAGCTCCTACGACGAGGCGCGCCGCATCGCGCGGGGGGAGACGGAGTAGCGCGATGAAGCGGCTCATCCCCCTCGCCTTGCTCCTCACCACACCGGCCAACGCGAGCGATGGCGGAGAGCCGGAGACGGTGCGCCTCGCGGTGCGGGCGCACAGCGGGGTCGACAAGGCCATCCGCAAGTGGAAGCCGACGGCGGACTACCTCGCGCGCGCGACCGGGCGCCCCTTCGCGCTGGTCCCCCACGAGGGCATCGACGAGATGGCCGAGGCGGTGGCGCAGGGCTCGGTGGACTTCGTGCTGACCAACCCCTCCTCCTACGTCGAGCTCGAGGCCCGCTTCGGCGTGACGCGCGTCGCCACGCTGATCAACCGAAGGCTCGGGGCGGGCTACACCCGCTTCGGCGGCGTCTTCTTCACGCGGGCCGAGCGGGAGGACATCGAGGATCTGCGCGACCTCCGCGGCAAGTCCTTCATGGCGGTGGCGGAGAAGGCCTTCGGCGGCTGGTGGATGGAGCTGCGGGAGCTGCGGCGAAACGGCCTCGACACCGACGACTTCTCCCGCCTCGAGTTCGGGTTCCTGCAGGACAAGGTCGTGCGCGCCGTCCTCGCCGGCGAGGTCGACGCGGGGTGCGTGCGCACGGACATGCTCGAGCGACTCGGCGCCGCGGGGGAGATCGATCTGGGGCAGATCAAGGTCATCCACCAGCGCCGGACGGAGGGCTTTCCGCTGCTCCACAGCACGCCGCTGTACCCCGAGTGGCCGTTCGCGCGCGCGAGAAATACGCCCGACGCCCTCGCCGAGGAGGTGCTCGTCGCGCTGCTCGAGATGCCCGAGGACGCCGACGCCGCGCGGGCCGGTCACTACGTCGGCTGGACCGTCCCCCTCGACTACGAGCCGGTCCACGAGCTGATGAGGACGCTCCACGTCGGCCCCTACCGCGACCTCGGGCGGATCACCCTGGCGCAGGTCCTCGAGCGCTACTGGCCGTGGCTGGTGGCGCTCCTCATCGCGGCGGTCCTGGTGCTGGCGGGCATCGCGGAGCACCTCCGCCGGAGCAACCTGAGGCTCGTACGCGCGCAGACGGAGCTGCGGCGGAGCAACGAGGAGCTGGAGAGCTTCGCCTATGTCGCCTCCCACGATCTACGAACGCCGATGCGGGCGATGTTCGGCTACGCCGAGATCCTGCTGGAGGACCACGGCGACTCGATCGACGAGGAGGGCCGGCGGCTCCTGGAGCGCCAGCAGCAGATCGTCGTGCGGATGGACGAGCTCGTGGCGGCGTTGCTCGAGTATTCGCGGATCGGCAACGTCGGGCTGAACCTGACGGAGGTCGATCTCGACGTCGTCCTGCGAGACGTCCTCGACGAGCTTGCGGAGGCGATCTCGACCTCCGAGACCGAGGTGCGCGTGCCCCGCAAGCTCCCACGAGCGGTCTGCGACCGCGTTCGAGTCGCCCAGGTCTTCCGAAACCTCGTGGGCAACGCGACCAAGTACAACCAAAGCGAAAAACGGTGGGTCGAGATCGGGTACAATGGCGAGGGGACGGCGAGGACCTTCTACGTGCGCGACAACGGCATCGGCATCCCACCAGCGCATCGAGAGCGCGTCTTCGGGATCTTCAAGCGACTCCACGGCGAGGGCGCCTTCGGCGGCGGCGTCGGCGCCGGACTCACCATCGTGAAGCGCATCATCGAGCGCCATGGCGGCTCGATCCGGGTCGAATCCACCCCCGGTGAGGGGAGCTCCTTCTACTTCACGCTCTCGGGATCGGAGGTCGACCATGGGACCGCATGATCCCGTGCTCATCGTCGAAGACGGCGAAGACGACTACTTCCTGACGCAGCGCGCCTTCTCGAAGGCGGGGATCAAGAACCCCCTCATCCGCTGCGCCGATGGACAAGACGCCCTCGACTTCCTGCGGCGCGACGGCGCCCACGTCGGCTCCCGGGCCGCGATGCCCTGCATCGTGCTGCTGGACCTGAACATGCCGGGCCTCGATGGTCGCGAGGTCCTCGCGGAGATGAAGGCCGATCCCAAGCTGCGCAAGATCCCGGTGATCGTGCTGACGACCTCCACCCACCACGAGGACGTGGAGACGTGCTACGCCCTCGGCGCCAACAGCTACCTGCGCAAGCCCCTCGCGGCGCGCACCTTCTTCGACATGATCGACCGGCTCGCCCGCTACTGGCTCGACGTCGCAGAGCTCCCGGTCCCCGCGTGAGCCGGGTCATCGGCGCGGTGCTCGCCATCGCGCTCGCGCCCGGCGCCGGCTGGGCCGACGGCCCGAAGCTGTGGGGCTTTGCCCAGGCCGACTACTACGGCCGCGTCGCCCCCGACGAGCCCTACGACGACACCTTCTTCATCCGTCGCGCGCGCCTCGGGGTCCGCGGCGACGCGGCGCCAACCGTGACGTACAAGTTCCTGATGGGCCTGGGTGGCGCCAACTCGCCGGACGCCGCGGCGTCGGTGCGCGCCCTCGACGCCAACGCCACCCTCACGCTCCACCCCCTGCTGCGACTGCGCGTCGGCCAGGGCAAGTTCAGCCCCTCCCGGGACAGCCTGCTCTCCGCGTGGCGCCTGCCCTTTCTGACGCTCCCGGTCCACAGCAACTGGTTCTTCGGCAAGATCGGGCGAACGGGCACCGCGTTCCGCGACCTGGGCGCGCAGCTCTCGGGCAAGGCGAAGGAGGGCCTGGGCTGGAGCTACGCGCTGGGCGTCTTCAACGGCAACGGGATCGGGCTCCACGACGAGAACCAGGCGAAGGACTTCTCCGCGCGGGCGACGGTCACGCCGGTGGGTGGGCTCACCCTGGGGGCCGGCGCCTACCTCGGCTTCGATGGCGCCGACGAGGCGCGCGAGACGGCCTACACCGCCGACGTCGCGGTACACGCCGGGCCGCTGCGGGCGGACGCGTCGGCGACCGTCGGTGAGTACGAAGAGGAGGCCTTCGGCTTCGGGGCCACGGCGGTCTGGGCGATCCACCGCGACTTGGACCTGCTCGCCCGGTACCAGCAGCTCGATCCGAACCTCGCGGAGGATGACGACACGCTCCGGGCGGCCGAGATCGGCGTCGCGTGGTATCTCCGGCGGGAGCTCGACTTCGGCGGCACCAAGGTCGTGGTGACCGGCTCCAAGCGACTCCCGCAGAGCGGCGCGAGCGGGCGGGTTTGGGACGAGCGAGGGCCGAAGGTGACGGGCGACGCCCTGGGGGATGTGTTGAGCGCGCGAATGCAGGCGAAGTTCTGAAGCGGCCTCTTCAGGCCCTTCGGAGGAGCGCCCGCGCCACCGCCCGGTCGTAGGTCCGCAGGTGGCCCAGAAGCCAGGTGTGCAGGAAGCGCTTCACGATGGGGCCCGCCAGTTGAGCGGCGTGCTCGATGAGCAGATCGAGGTCTTCGAGGAGCCGGCGGTGCTCCTCCCGGTGCGCGTCGAGCCCGGGGACGCCGGCTCGAGCCATCAACGCCTCCTCGGAGGCGAAGTGCTCGGCGACCGCCGCGGCCACCGACCGGAGCGCCGGCTGCCGCAGGTCGTCGTCGAGGCCCGACAGCGCCACGAAGAGCGCCTCGTGCTCACCGTCCATCTCGGGCACCCCGAGCTGGCACTCGACGCCCCAGGACACGAAGCTGCGGGCGCGGACGGCCCGAGCGCTCTGGGTCGCGAAGACGAACCTCCGCTTGCCGGCGGTCTTGGCCGCGTACATCGCCGCGTCGACGCTCTCCAGGAGGCCAGCGACACTGTCCCCATCCTCGGGGGCCAGCGCGATCCCGACGCTCGCGCCGATGCTCAGCGCCACGCCGTCCTGCCGAAAGGGCTCACCGAGGGCCCGAACGACCCGCGCCGCCGTGACCGCGGCGATCTCGCGGGACTGGATCTCCGGCAGCACGACGGCGAACTCGTCACCGCCGAGGCGGGCGACGGTGTCGTCCTCGCGGAAGCAGGCCCGCAGGCGCCGCGCGACGTTTCTCAAGACCGCGTCGCCGGCGGCGTGGCCGTGCACGTCGTTGACCTGCTTGAAGCCATCGAGATCCAACAACATCAGGCACGCGCGGGTGTCGACGCCGGTGGGCGCGAGGGCCTTTTTGGCCCGGTCGTTGAAGAGGAGGCGGTTCGGCAGCTCGGTCAGCGGGTCGTGCAGCGCCATCGACCGGAACCGCTCGGTGGACTCGGTCCACCGGGTCACGTCGTGGAGCGAGACGAAGACCACCCCCGGCTGCGCACCCTTGGCCCGGGTGAAGGACGCCTGGAGCGTGCATGAGCGGCCATCGAGGCAGATGCCCTCGAAGAGCAGCGGCGTGGCGACCTCACCTGTGGCCGAGCGCAGCACGGCGTCGACGCGTTCGCGCTCGTGGGGTGCTGCGAAGTCCAGGAAGCGGCACGGCCGGCTGCCAGCGTCGCCGAAGAGGCGGTCGAAGCCGGGGGTCCGAAAGACGACCCGCCCCTCAGCGACGGCGCACAGCGTCAACAGACCGCTCGTGAGCACGGACTCCGCGATCTCCGCCAGCGGCGTCACATCCGGGCGAGCAGCGAGCGGCCGGGAACGCGCCATCACCATTCACGCCTCCTCGATCCCTCGTACGGCGCCGAAGCCCGGCGGCTTGAGCGCTCTGTGAGGCACGTCAACGAGACGCCTCATCGACGGCGACACTCGCGGGCAATCGTCAACTATGAGTCATCGTTGGAGTGAATCAAAGACCCATTGTGTCGTCGCGGTGGGGTCCATACCTTGGGTGCACACGCAAGGAGAGAACGATGAAGATCGCGATGCTCGGGACCGGACAAGTCGCCCACATGCTGGCAAACAAGTTGGTCTCGCTGGGGCACCAGGTGCGGATGGGCGCCCGCGAGGCGACCAACGAGAAGGCGGCGGCCTGGGCCGCCGAGGTGGGCGAGGCGGGCTCCCACGGCACCTTCGCCGACGCCGCCGCCTTCGGTGAGCTCACCATCAACTGCACCGCGGGGCAGCACACGTTGACGGCGCTCGAGATGGCGGGCGCCCCCAACCTGGCGGGCAAGACGCTGCTCGACGTGGCCAACCCCCTCGACTTCTCCCAGGGCTTCCCGCCGCGGCTGAGCGTCTGCAACGACGACAGCCTGGGTGAGCAGGTCCAGCGCGCGTTCCCGGACGCGAAGGTCGTCAAGTCGCTCAACACGATGGCCAACCCCATCATGGTCGATCCAGACCGGATCGGCGGCGAGACCGACGTCTTCGTCTGCGGCGACGACGAGGGCGCCAAGGGCCAGGTCATCGAGCTGCTCCAGAGCTTCGGCTGGCCGGCGCCGATCGACATGGGCGGGATCGACGCGGCCCGCGGGCTCGAGGCCTGGCTGCTGTGGTGGACGCGCCTCTGGAAGGCCTTCGGGACCGCCGACTTCAACATCAAGATCGTGCGCTCGTGAAGGTCGCCCTGGTCACCGGCGCGGCGACGGGGATCGGCAAGGAGACGTGTCGCCAGCTCGCCGCCCTCGGCTGGCAGGTCGTGCTCACGGCGCGCACCCGCGAGCAGGCCGAGGCGGCGGCCGAGGGCATCGATGGCGCGACGGGCTTCGGCCTCGACGTCACGCAGAGCGACGAGGCCCGGGCCGCCGCCGACTTCGTCCGCGAGCGCTTCGGGCGCCTCGACGCGTTGGTGAACAACGCCGCGATCATCGTCGAGCAGGCGACCCCCCAGGCCTTGAGCGTCGACCCGGACCTCGTCCTCCAGACATACGCCACCAACACCATCGGCGCCCTGCGGGTGGCCCAGGCCTTCGCGCCGCTCCTACGCGAGCGCGGCGGCAACCTGGTGAACCTGTCCTCGGGGATGGGCGCCCTGTGCGAGATGGGCGAAGCCTTCGCCGGCTACCGCATGTCCAAGACGGGGATGAACGCCCTCACGCGGATCCTGCACGCCGAGCTGCCCCCCGAGGTGCGCGTCAACTCGGTCTGCCCGGGCTGGGTCAAGACCCCCTTCGGCGGACCCGGGGCGACGCGCGAGGTGTCCGAGGGCGCCGCAGGCGTCGTCTGGGCCGCGACCCTCGGCCCCGACGGGCCCCGGGGCGGCTTCTTCCGGGACGCGGAGCCGATCGACTGGTAGCTACTTCATGAGCGCCGGCCGGGCCGGCTCTCCCATCGCCTTGCGGTGCAACACCGGCTTGCCCATGCGGCGACGCACGGCGACAGTCGGCTCGGGCCCCGCCGCGAGGGGGGGATGGGGCTCGACCTCGGCGGCGGCGATCCGAACGGGACCCGGCTTCGCCTCGAGCGCCACGGCGAGGGCGTCGTCGATGGCCGCCCGCATCCCGGCGGGCCCCGACGGCGAACCGAAGCTCGCCTGGGGACCCTGACCGTGACCGGCGGCGCTGCGCTCCGGGACCTCCGATGCGCCGAGCCCCACCGCCAGCATCGGCACCGCCGCCACCGCGGCCCACGCGAGGAGTCGGTCGGTGGCCCCCGCGGCGTCCAGCGCGTGGCGCCGGCGACGGTCATCGCCCTGCATCGCGTCCCAATCCTCGTCGCACTCGAAGCGGAGCTTCATCGGCCACCTCCTGCGTTCTTCGACGTCCGACGTCACACAAAGTTCTGGGCGGCGTGTATTCGGGCGGTGCGACTCGCTCTCCTGCTCACGGCCGCCCTCCTGACCTTCGGCGCTATCGCGGCGGCGGGACGCCATCGGGGAGGGCGCGCGTCTGCTCGAGACGCTGCTGGCCTACCGCTGTTCCCGAATGGAGATGACGCCCTTCGGACACCACGAGACCGCCGCCTCGACCGCGGACCGCAGCGCATCGGCGGGGTTCGGCTGGAGCAGCTCCACCGCGCCGCCTGCCGAGAGAACGAAGACCTCGGGGGCCCGCGACACGCAGTGGCCGTAGCCATCGCATTGGTCGGCGAACACGACCACCTCCCAGCGCGCGGACATCAGCGCTCCTCCTCGAGGGCCGCCGCGGCCCCGCTCACGGCGTCGATGTACCCGTGGACCATCTCGCGCATGACGCTGGCCACCGAGCGCACCGCGTTCATCTGCCCCACGACCTGACCCACCGGCGTCCCCAGGAGCTCCGCCGATCTCGGCGCGTGGCGATAGATTCGCTGCGTCGCCTCCGCCGTCGCCATCCACTGGAGGGGCATCGGCAGCGTGCCCGGCGAGTCCTCGCTCTCCCACGCCTTGGTGTAGGGCGTCACGAGCTGCCGCGCTGGCTTCCCGCTGATACAGCGCGAGCGCACCGTGTCCTGGGATCGCGCATCCAGCAGCTTCTCCACCAGCGGCGGCGGACAGTCCGACTCCGCCGTCGTGAGCCAGATTGATCCGGTCCACACGCCCTGCGCGCCCAGCGCCATCGCCGCCGCCATCTGGCGTCCGCCGCCGATCCCGCCGGCGGCGAGGACCGGCGTCGGAGCGACCGCGTCCACCACCTGCGGGACCAGCACCATCGAGGCGATCTCACCGGTGTGCCCGCCGGCCTCGTAGCCCGACGCGATCACCACATCGACCCCCGCCTCCGCCTGCCGGCGGGCCTGCTTCACGGTGCCGCACAGCGCCGCGACGGCCACCCCCTTGGCGTGGGCCGCCGCGATCGCCTCCGGCGGCGGGGGCCCCAGGGCGTTGGCCAGAAGCGCGATGGGGTGGCGCAGGGCCACCTCGACGTGGGCCAGACCCTTGCTCGTGCTCCAGCCCAGGAGGCTCTCCGTGGAGTCGACGCCCTCGGGCAGCTCGGGTACGCCGTGGCGGACGAGCAGGTCCTCGATGAAGCGGCGGTGGCGCTCGGGGACCATGGCCGCAAGCGCCGACTTCTCCAGATCCCCCTCCTGCTTGCCCAGATAGGCCGCGGGGATCACGGTGTCGACGCCGTAGGGCTTCCCATCGACGCGCTCGTCGATCCAGCGCAGCTCCGTCTCGAGCTGCTCGGGGCTGTAGGCGATGGCGCCGAGCACACCCAACCCGCCGGCGCGGCTGACGGCGGCCACCACGTCGCGGCAGTGGCTGAAGGCGAAGATGGGGAACTCGATCCCCAGCCGTTGACACAGCGGCGTCCTCATGGGGCGTAGAACTGCGCGTACCAGCGGCGCAGCTCCATGATCGGGCCGTCCCCCGCGCAGAGCCCCGGGCGCTCGTGGAAGGTCTTGTGCTCCCAGAGCCGCACGTCCTGGAGGTATCCGGTGCGCAGGTTCTCGACGTACTTCGCGGTGAAGGCCGCGGACTCGGTCCGTTCGCCGGTGTCGAGCATCACGCCATAGCGCAGGTGCACCGTGCCCTCGTCGACGGGCGTGTTCGCGTTGATCAGGCGGCTGTCGAGGTAGCCCGCCATCTCCGTGATCTGGAAGCCCGGCCCATAGTAGGTGGCGCACAGGCTGTAGCGGTCCTCGCCGCCGCCCACGGGGTAGGCGACGCCGCTGTTGGTCTGGACCGCGCGGTGGCCGTCGAACTCGTTGGAGAAGGACTCGACGTGGGTGCCGTGGACCGGGATGAAGTGCGCCGTGTCGGAGACGTTCTCGACGATGGCGTGGGGGTGGGTGTCGATCGCGAGCATCGCGTGGTCCCAGGCGGACCACCCCGGCGCGCCGTACTCGGCCATCACGGGGACCTCCCAGCGGGGGGGGCCGCCGGCGGGATCGTGCCAGACGTGCACCATCCCGTTGACCTCGCGGACGGACCAGCACGGCACCTTCGCCTTGGGCGGGATCTTCGTCGCGTAGGGGATCTCCGTGCACTGGCCCGAGCCGTCGAACCTCCACGCGTGGAATGGGCAGCGGAGGGTCTCTCCCTCCACCACGCCCCCCTGACCCAGGTGAGCGCCGAGGTGCGGACAGTAGGCGTCGAGGACCTTCGCCTCACCACCCTCGGTGCGAAAGAGGACGAGGTGCTGGCCGAAGTACTTCAACGGGCGGACCTCGCCCGCGGGGAGCTCGTCGGTGAAGGCGACCACGAACCAGCCCCGCGGGTAGCCTTCGCAATCAAAGAGCCTCCGCCTAGCCGTGGAAGGCATCGTGGGCCTCCTTCAGGTACCACTCCGGGAAGAACTGCCGACCCCACCTGCGCAGCAACATGAAGGGGCCGTCGCCGTCGCAGAGCAGCGGGCGCTCGAAGTAGACCTTGTGCTCCCAGACCGGCTTGTCCTGCTCGAGCTGCCGGGAGATCTCGGCGACGAAGGCCTTGCCGACGCCCTTGGTGATGTCGCGGCCGCCGACCTTCTTCACGGTGAAGGAGAAGCGCACCTGCACGTCCTCCTCGTCGATCGGTGTGACCGCGCCGATGAGCAGCGTCTCGACCAGGCCGGTGAAGCGGTTGGTCGCGAAGCCGAAGCCCTGGGAGATCGACTCCACCTGGCCCTCGACCTGCCCGCCGGGGGTCGTCATCGTGGTCGGCGAGACCATGTGAAAGACGTGACCGTCAGCGGTGACCTTGGCGTCCGGGAAGTTGACGGTGCCGTGCAGATACTTGAAGTGGGCGGTGTCGACGATGTTCTCGGCCATCTCCTGATTGTGCGTTCGGATGCGCCACGTCCGGTGCCTCGGCTCGGCCCACTCGTCGCTCCCGGAGAACTCGGGCAACGCCGGGATGGCCCAACGCGGGGGGCCCTTGTCGATGTCGTGCCACACCATGACCAGGCCGTTGACCTCGTGGACCGGCCAGCACGGGATCTTCGCCTTGGGCGGGATCTTCGTCGCGTACGGGATGCCCGTGCAGGCGCCGTCACCCGAGAATCTCCAGGCGTGGAAGGGGCACACGAGGTCCTCACCATCGACCTCGCCTCCGTGCCCGAGGTGGGCGCCCAGGTGCGGACAGTATGCGTCGAGGACGGACACCTGGCCGCCCTCCGTCCGAAACGCGACGAGGGCTTGCCCGAAGGCCTCGATGGGCGTCACCTGCCCCGGCTCGATCTCATGGGACCAGGCGACCTGGAACCACCCCGTCGGGTAGCGCGGGATCGGGAAGCGAGGGCGAGGCCCGTCGACGCGTCCTTGGTGGTCAGGGGTGGGCACGGCAGCTCCTCTCACCGGGGTGTGAAGACGACGGGGCAGCGCACCATCCCGCGCACGAAGCTCGACCGCGCGAAGACCGGCTCGGCGTCGGGGGCCAGGCGCATATCCGGTAGCCGCTTCAGCAGCGCACGGACCATCAGCCGGGTCTCCATCCGCGCCAGCGAGGCACCGAGGCAGAAGTGCTTGCCGACGCCGAAGGACAGCGCCGGGTTCTTGGGTCGTCGACGGATGTCGAAGGTGTCGGGATCGTCGAAGGCGCGTGGATCCCGGTTGGCGGCGGGGTAGACCATGATGATCTCGTCCATCTCGCGGATCGTGCGCCCGTACATCTCGACGTCGCGCGTCGCCGTCCGGCGCATGCGCACGAAGGGACACGACCAGCGGATGAGCTCCTCGGTGGCGACGTCGAGGGCGTCGTCGTCCTCGACGTGCTCGGCGAGCCACGCCATCTGCTCGGGGTGCTCCATCAGCGCGTGCATCCCCAGCGAGATCACGCTGCGCGTCGTCTCGCTCCCACCGACGAGCAGCAGGTTGTGCTCGAAGAGCAGCTTGTCCTCGCTGAGCCGGTGGCCGTCGAGCTCCGCCACGAGCCAGGCGCTGAGCAAGTCGTCCCCGGGCTCGGCCTTCTTCTGCTCCAACAGCACCTCGTGGAACTCGCAGAAGTTGGCGAAGGCCTCGGCCACCTCCTCGGTGACGTAGTCGGGCCCACAGCCGGCGTGGGTGTAGGTGTCGGTCCAGTCGAGGACCTGGTCGGCCTGCCCCGCCGGGTAGCCCAGCATCGACGCGATCAACCGAAAGGGCAGCGGGCGCGCGAGGTCCTGCACCAGATCCGCCTGACCCCGGGGCGCGATCCGGTCGACCAACTCGTCCACGAGGGCCCGCACCGTCTGCTCGATGCCGTGAATCCGACGGGGCACAAACGCGCTGCTCACGAGCCCGCGTTGGCGCGTGTGGGCGTCGCCATCGAGGTTGATCATCGCCTCGTCGGGCCAGATATCGAGGCCCAGCTTGGGCACCACCCCGTAGCCGGAGCAGAAGATCTCGGGGTGCTTCGAGACGTGGACCACGTCGTCGTAGCGAGACACGGCCCACAGCTCATTGGTGCGGTCCCAGAAGAGGGGCGCCTCCTCCAGCATCCAACTGTAGAGCGGGAGCGGATCGTCGGTGTGGACCCCGGGAGAGAGGAGATCGGCCTCGGCAAAGCTCATGGGTGCATATCCCGATTCTGACGGAGGGAGTGTGGAGGGCTTTCAGCACTCAG
>CAYOBQ010000228.1:0-13631 GCA_964402225.1 uncultured Nannocystaceae bacterium
TGAGTGCTGAAAGCCCTCCACACTCCCTCCGTCAGAATCGGGATATGCACCCGGCGTCTTTCCCGCAAGGGCTCAAGCGTCAGTCGTGGAACGCCGTCACCAGGGACGTGAGCCACGCTCTGCGTCCTACCCTCGCGCGCTTCCCAATCTTCGCGTCCCTCGAGGACGACGAGGTCTCGGATCTCGCGCGCGCCATCCGCCCGGTCGAGATCTCACGTGGCGATGCGCTCTTCCGTCAGGGTGAGGCCGGGGACGCCGCCTACCTCGTCGACAGCGGCCGGCTGCGGGTCTCCGCGGAGGCCGAAGGGGTCGCCATCTGCGTCGCCCACGTCGAGCCGGGCGAGATCGTCGGCGAGCTGGCCCTCATCGACGGCGGTGAGCGCAGCGCGACCGTCGTCGCCACCCGGGCGACGCGACTCCTGCGCATCGACGGCGCCGAGTTCGACTTCCTGCGCCGCCACCATCGAGCGGCGGCCTACACCCTGTTGCGAGGCCTCGCGCGGACGCTCGCGGCCCGGCAGCGCGCGACCAACGACCACATCGGCCGCCTGCTCGCCCCCTCGCGGGGCGCCGACGAGCCCGCCGAGACGGCGGCCGGCCTCCTCGGCCGGTTGGCCTTTTGGAGGCGGAAGTGAGCCCCGCGCCCCTCGAGATGTTGCGCTCGATGCCGCTGTGCAACGACCTGGAGCCCTCCGAGCTCGAGGCCTTCGCCTCGGTGCTGACGCCCCGGAGCTTCGCCCCCGGCGACACGCTGTTTCGCGAGGGCCGCCACGGCACATGCTGCTACCTCCAGGTCGCCGGAAGAGTGGGCATCTACCGCCGCCTCGCCGATGGCAGCGACGTCCGCCTCGCCCAGACTCGCCCCGGCGGCATCATCGGTGAGCTCGCCCTGCTCGACGACGGCCCCCGGACAGCCACCGCCATCGCCGAGATCACCTCCGTGAGCACTCTCCAGCTCCTCCGGTCGGACTTCGAGCGCCTGATCCAGGCCCGCTCCCGCTTCGCCTACGTGCTCCTCGACGGACTGATGCGCGACCTCGCCCGACGCCTCCGGCGCACCACCGCCCGGCTCGCCACCGTCCACGCCGATCCCTCACGGGATCCCACGGGCGCCCGACTCCAACACGCCGCCGAGGCCGCCGCCGCCCTCGTCTCGACCCATCCCAATGGCGCCGACGGCCTCCCCCTCGATCTCGCAGGCATCGCCGCCACCCCCTGTCCGTAGCTCACGTCAACAGAGGCCCGGTGAGCTCGGCGACGAGGCCGGTGGGCGTCCCCAGCCGTGGGCATGGGCGACACGGGAGACGATCGTGAGGCCGAGACCATCGCCCCCCGGCGCTCGGCTACGCGCGAGATCTCCTCGGATGCCCCGCCCCACGACGCGGCGCCCCTCGGCTTCGGGCAAGCCCGGGCCGTCGTCGAGAACCCGGAGCGTGAAGCGATCGCCGGTGGTCTCCAGGACGATCGCGACGTGGCCTCCATCGCCGAGATAGCGAAGCGCGTTGTCGACGAGGTTGTTGATGGCCTGCTCGAGGAACGTACGGGCCAAGCGCGGTTGCGCGAGGGAGGCGACTCGCTCAGGCTGTGGCCATGGCGAGTCCGGTCCCGCCGCGGAAGGCGTGGTCCATTTGGACGGCGCAGGTCGCCTCGCACCTCATCGTCATCCTCTTCGTGACCGGGGCCCTGGCGGCCTTCGGGATCAGCACCGCGCAGAACCGGTTGCGGGCCGAGATCGTCGACAAGCTGGTCGACATCGCGCGGATCGGCGCGCGCCAGATCCCGGCGGCGCGCGTCGCGCTGATTCGACCGGGTGGGGAGTCGACGCGCATGGTCCGGCGGCTCCAGCGGAAGCTCGAGTCGTTGCGCGAGGCGTCGGGCAGCGAGGCCATCTGGCTGTGCTCGACCGACGGGCTGACGCTGCTCCGGGCAGGCGCGGCGCTGGAGATCGGCGCGCCGTGCGGGCTGCCGCCGAGCGCGGAGTGGAGACCCGCGCTGGCCGCTGGCGAGACGGAGTGGTTCGCCACGAGCGACCCCGACGCGCTCACCGCCCTGGCGCCGATCACCACGACGGGCGGCGAGCTCGCGATCCTCGCCGTACGCAGCGACGCCGCCACCTTGGAGGTCCTCGTCGAGACCCGCCACGTCCTGTACATCGTGGCCGGGATCGACGCCTTCCTGGCGTTCCTCATCAGCCTGATGCTGGCCCGCTGGATAAGCGACCCCATCCGTCGCGTGGCCGCGACGGCGGACCGCGTCGGCGGTGGGGAGTACACCGCCCGCGTCGAGGTGCCGCGGCTCTATGAGCTGAGCGTGCTGGCGGAGTCGATCAACACGATGGCCGAGCAGGTCGAGGGGCGGGACCGCGAGCTCAAGGCGCTCGCGGCGACCGTGGCCCACGAGGTCCGCAACCCGCTCAACTCCATCAAGCTGCTCGTGAGCCTGCTCGACGAAGAGCTGCGGGACGCCGGCCACGCGGGTCAAGCGGGCACCATCGAGGTGCTGCACGACGAGATCGGCCGCCTCAGCCGGTTCCTGGATGAGTTCTTGCTCTGGTCCAAGCCGGTCTCCGTCGACCAGGCGCCCGTCGACGCGATCGCGCCGGCGACGGCCGCCGTCCGAATGGTCGAAGCCGACGCCGCCCAGGGAGGGGTCAGAGTCGAGCTGCGGGCCCCCGACCCGTTCCACGCCGCCCTCGACCGAGAGCGGTTGGAACAGTGCTTGCTAAACCTGGTCCTCAACGCGGTCCAAGCGAGCCCGAGGGATGCGGAGGTGCTGGTGGAGGTCGACGCGACGCCGGAGCGAGTGCGCTACCGCGTCTTCGATCGAGGTCCGGGGATCGTCACCGTCAACCGGTCACGGCTCTTCGAGCCCTTCTTCACCACGCGGGCCGACGGCAGCGGGCTGGGCTTGTCCAACGCCCAGGCCATCGTCGCCGCCCACCGCGGCACGCTCCGCCTGGACGAGCGGGTCGGCGGGGGGACGGTGGCGGTGGTAGAGATCCCCCGGGGGCAGCCGACATGACGCGGATCCTCATCGCCGACGACGATCGCACGGCGGCCCTGACGCTGGCGGCGCTGTTCCGGCGCAGCGGCTACGAGAGCCACGCCGTCCACGACGGCCGAGGGGCCCTCGACGCGCTGGAGGCGGGCCCCTTCGAGGTCGTGATCACGGATCTGCGGATGCCCGAAGTGGACGGCCTCGGCGTCGTTCGGGCCATCCATCAGCGCTGGCCCGAGACCGCGGTGATCGTGGTGACGGGCCACGGCAGCGTCGAGGCGGCGGTGGAGGCGATGCGCCACGGCGCCGTCGACTTCGTCACCAAGCCGCTGGACATCGAGGCCCTGCGGATGCGGGTCGCCAACGTCTTGACCCAGCGCGAGATGGCCCAGCAAGTCGAGCGACTAAAGCGCGCGCTCGCCGACTACGAGGCGAAGCCGGGTCCCGCGGGGATCGTCGGCTCGAGCGAGGCCATGCGGCGGGTCTTGGAGGCCGCCGCGCAGGTGGCCCCGACCGACGCCAACGTGCTGATCCTCGGAGAGAGCGGCACCGGGAAGGAGCTCCTCGCCCGCGCGATCCACGAGCAGAGCGCCCGCGCCGATGGCCCCTTCGTCCAGGTGCACTGTGCGGCGTACGCCGAGGGCGTCTTGGAGAGCGAGCTCTTCGGCCATGAGCGGGGGGCCTTCACCGGGGCCACGGCGCGCAAGCTGGGACGCTTCGAGCTGGCCTCCGGCGGCACCTTCTTCCTCGACGAGGTCGGCGACATCCCGCTGAGCACCCAGATCAAGCTGCTGCGAGTCCTCCAGGAGCGTCGTTTCGAACGGGTGGGCGGCACGCAGCAAATCGAGGTCGATATTCGAGTCGTCGCCGCGACCCACCAGGACCTTCCGGCCGCCATCGGGGCGGGGACCTTCCGCGAAGACCTCTTCTACCGGTTGGACGTCTTCAGCCTCGAGTTGCCGCCCCTGCGGTCGCGGCGCGACGACATCCCGGCGTTGGTGCGGGCCTTCGTCGGGCGGGAGTCGAGGCGCCTCGGGCGTGCCGTCGCTGGACCTGATGACGCGGCCAGCGCGACGCTTCGGCGCTGGGACTGGCCGGGGAACGTCCGGGAGCTGCAGAACGTGATCCAGCGCGCCGCCATCCTCTGTGGGGATGGCCCGATCACGCCAGCGCACCTGCCCGCGGCGCTTCGCGAACGAACCGTGGCGGTGGCGCCCATCCCCCCCGGCGGGCTGGACTTCGACGCCGCGATCACGGACTTCGAGCGGCGGCTCGTCCTCCAGGCCTACCGGCAGGCCGGGGGGGTGAAGGCCAAGGCCGCTCGGTTGCTGGGCATCGATCGCAACCGCCTACGCTACAAGCTCGAGAAGCTCGGCATCGGCGATTGAGCCGACGGATCCCAAGCTGGTTGGTGGTCGCCTCCATGGGGGCCGCGTGGGGTCAGCCCGGCACCTCGTCGATGACCGCTTGGGAGGGGTGGGCGTCGATCGACGCCGCCGTCGCCATCGAGCCGCTCGATGGGCCCGAGGAGCTCTCGGAGAAGGCCGAGATCATCGCCGACCGACGCGACGCGCTCACGCGGGAGCGCGATCGCCTTCGCCCGCTGTGCGTGGAGCTCGACAGGAGCAGGGACGGGGTCGCTCGTCAGGCCGAGGCCCTGCGCGAGCTGTCCACCGTGCGCAACCGGCGCGACGTGTTGTTGCGGCAGCGACAGCACGCGCTGCGGGGGCGCCTGCGGGAGCTGGAGACGTTGAGCCTGAAGTGCGGGGGCGCGTTGCGCGCGATCGGCGCCGCGATCGACGAGATCCGGGGGCGGCACGCCCGCTACCTGGAGCACGCGCGGCGGATCCGCGAAGAGGAGACGAAGCGACCATGAGGCGGCTCTCGTGGGTGATGTTGCTGACCTCCGGCGCGCTGGCGCAGCCCAGCGGCTGGAACGTCGCGGGCCAGCTCGGCCTGGGCGAGAAGTACGATGACAACGTGGACCTATCGACCCGCGAGGACCCCTCGGGGGTGGTGCGCGGTGAGCCCGTGACGGAGCTGCACGCGGGGGTGGCCGGGGGCTACCTCGGTGAGGCCTTCGACATCGACGCGCGCATGAAGCTGCGCATCGACGAACCCAACCTCCGCCCGAAGCGGGCGCGCCTCTACACCGAGGGCGAGCTCTACCTCGCCTACCGGTTCAGCGCCCGCCACGCCGTCAGCTTCGCGAGCTTCACGGACTGTTTCCTCGAGCCCGACGATGGAGCCTTCGATGTGTGCCGCGGGCACGCAACCCTCGCCTGGCGCGCCGCCCTCACCGAGGCCTGGCGGTTGCAGGTGGGCACCGAGAGTCTCCACGCCGAGTACTTCCAGACGACGACCCTGAGCTACGACACGGTCGGCGCCTTCTTCGAGCTGCGCTACTTGGACGGCCACCGGCTGTCCTACTGGGCGCGCGGCACGGCGGCGGCCTACCACGGGGCGTTCCGAGCCCAGGCGAGCGACGTGCTCTCGGCGCCGAGCGACGGTCTGCGAATGAGCCACGACCTGGGCGTCGACTGGGTGGGCAGCGGCGGGGTCACGCTCCTCGGTACGCTGCGACTCGAGCTCGATAACAGCCCGGAGACCGGCCTCCAGACCGTCGACGGTACCTCCCTGGCCGACGACGACCTGGAGACCGACGCCCAGTTCAACTACCGCAAGCTTCGGGGGACGACCCTTCTGTCCTGGCGCCTGGACACGACCTGGACCCTCGGCGCCTACGGCGAGGCCATCGTCATCAGCTTCGTCAAAGACCCCCTCGGACGGGCGAACGACACCGAGCGTCGCGACTTCCGCTACCTGGTCTCCGCCTCCGCGGCCGCGGCCTTGACCGACGCCCTGACGGCCAAGCTCCGGGGGAGCGTCCGGCAGAACATCTCGTCGGTGGACAGCGAGGACTACGTGAACCGGATCCTCTACCTGGGCGTCGAGTACCGCTGGTGATCCACCGCTGAATTCTCAGCGATCGCCGAAAAGCCAGCGCGCACGCCCAGGCCCCTGGGACCCTGCCGGGTTGGCCCGCCCGTTGCTAGACTGTTGGGTCACGTCTCACCCGGAGGGTCCATGACTCGGCTGTTCGTCCTCGCCGCCGCCCTCGCGGCGCCGAGCGATCCCCCCCCCGACGAGTCAGAGCCCTCCGGGTCGGACGCTTCTTCACCCGTCGTCACGAAGACGCCGGAGCTGACGACGTTCGTGGAGGCGGAGTACCCCGAGTCCGCCCGGGCCGAGGGACGGGTGGGGACGGTGGGCCTGGTCTTCACCATCCAAGCCGATGGCACCGTCACCGACATCGAGGTGTCGAGCTCGGCGGGGGCAGACCTCGACGCCGCCGCCGTCGCCGCCGTGACGCAGTTCGTCTTCTCCCCGGCGCTCATCGACGACGAGCCCGGCGCCGTCCGCATCCGCTACGACTACGCCTTCACCCTCGAAACGAAGGTGGAGGAGGTGCCGATCCCCGAGCCGGAGATCCCCTCGGGCGTCCTCCGCGGACAACTCCTGGAGCGAGGCACGCGGGCGCCGCTGCCGGGCATGGAGATCCGCCTGCCCGCCCTGGGCTCGGAGGCCTTCACCGACGCCGAGGGGCGCTTCGAGTTCGAGGCCGTCCCCGCCGGGACCGTGACGATCATCGTGCGCGACCCGCTCTACGCCGAGCTCGAGGACGAAGAGACGGTCATGACCGGGCAGGCGACGGAGGTGACCTACTACCTCGAGCGGACCGGCTTCGAGGACGGGATCACCGTCGTCGGGCGGCGTCCCAAGAAGCAGGTCGTGCGGCGCACGCTGACCATCCAGGAGATTCGGACCATCCCGGGGACCCAAGGCGACGCGCTCAAGGTGATCCAGAACCTCCCGGGGGTCGCGCGGCAGGTGATCTCCGATGAGATCGTCCTGCGCGGCGGCGGGCGGTCGCAGGCCTTCGTGGACCAGCACCCCATCCCGCTGGCGTTCCACTTCGGCGGCCTGCGCAGCACGGTGTCTAGCGGGCTGATCGAGAACATCGATCTCTACCCCGGCAACTTCGGCGCCGAGTACGGGCGGCTCAACGGCGGGATCATCGAGATCGGGCTCCGCTCACCGCGCACCGACGGCTACCACGGCTTCATCGAGGCGGACTTCTTCGACGCCGGCTTCCTGCTCGAGGGGCCCATCGACGAGCACTGGAGCTTCGCCGTCGCCGGTCGGCGCTCCTACATCGACCAGCTCCTGCCGCTGGTGCTCGACGCCGAGATCCTGGGCAACTTCAACACCGCGCCGCGGTACTACGACGGCCAGGTGCTGGTGGAAGGCAAGTACGGGCGCCACACAGTCCGCGCGCTGGGGCTCTTCTCCAGCGACCTGCTCGAGATCCTGTTCCCCCGCGGCGACGAGAGTGACACCGGCGTACGCTTCGGACAGGACTGGGAGGGCGCCCGGCTGGAGTGGACCTTCCGGCCCGACGAGCGGGTGCGAAACGAGCTCAGCGTCTCCTACCTCCAGCAGGAGTCGGGCTTCGGCGTCGACTTCGGCGGGGGGCCATCGGTGGGATTGGACGTCATCGAGCGCCGCCTCACCCTACGCGACACGCTGAACCTGGAGCTCGCAGACTGGGCGAAGCTGCGCGTCGGCACCGACAGCGAGCTGCTGCTGGCCAACTACAGCGGGCGCGTGCCGGCGCCGCCCCGCGAGGGCGAGCCGAGCGCCAACGGCAAGCCAAACGAAGACATCTTCCGCGAATTCGACGCCGATCTCGACGCGCTGTCGCCCTCGCTGTGGTCCGACGTGGAGCTCGAGTTCGGCGCCGTGACGCTCCTCCCCGGCGTGCGCGTCGACTACTTCGGAGGCACCGAGGACTTCGAGGCCCAGCCTCGGCTCGCGGTCCGCTACAAGCTCCAGCCCGCGACGACGCTGAAGGGCGCCGTCGGGCTCTATGCCGAGCCGCCGTCGCCCGACGAGACCTCCGACGAGTTCGGCAACCCGGACATCGGCCCCGAGCGGTCGGTCCACTATTCCCTGGGCTTCGAGAGGCGCTTGACCGACGCGCTCAGCGTCGATCTGATCGGCTTCTACAAGACGCTCGACGACCTGATCACCAGCGTCGACGACCCCAGCGTCCAAGTGAGAAACCAGGGCCAGGGGCGGGCCTTCGGTCTCGAGCTGCTCATTCGCCACGACCTCACGGAGCGCTTCTTCGGATGGATCGCCTACACCCTGATGCGCTCCGAGCGCGAGGACGAGCCCGGGGCCGACACCCGGCCCTTCGATCTGGACCAGACGCACAACCTGATCGTGGTCGGCCAATACAAGATCACCCCGACCTGGGTGGTGGGCCTGCGCTTCCGCTACGTGACGGGCAACCCCACCACGCCCGTCACCAGCGCCGACTTCGACGCCGACGAGGGCACCTTCGTTCCGGTCTACGGCGCGGTGAACAGCGATCGCCTGCCGGCGTTCCACCAGCTCGACCTGCGGGTGGACAAAAACTGGGTCTTCGACACCTGGAAGCTGACGGCCTACCTCGACGTCCAGAACGTCTACAACCGGGAGAACCCGGAGGGCATCGAGTACAGCTTCGACTATCGAGAGTCGGTCACCCAGGCGGGCCTGCCGATCATCCCATCGCTGGGCCTGAGGGGGGAGTTCTAGTGCGCACGACTCTATCCATGGCGACCCTCACGCTGCTGCTGGGCGCCTGCACAGACAAGCTCCCGGACGAGTGGGAGCTCACCGAGTACCGCGTCCTGGCCGTGGTCGCCGAGCCACCGGAGATCGACCCCGACGGCGAGGTCGAGCTGCGGGTCGTCGACCTCGATCCAGACGGCGAGCCGGTGACCTATGAGTGGAGCCTCTGTCTGTTCAGCTTCGGCTCCGCGACGAACTTCGCGTGCGTCGACGAGCGCCTCGACGGTCCCCTCGAAGGGGACGGACCGACGATGCGGATCGACTTCGGGCCCGACGGGTTCGACATCCGCAACCTCTACGAGCGCTTCGGCCCCGTCCCCAACGCGGCGGGGGTGCCACAGACCCTCGAGGACGGCTTCGACGTGTTCGTGCACATCATCAGCCGCGCCTCGGGCGGTCGGGTCGAGAGCACCTACAAGCGGGTCCGAATCCGCGACGGCGATCCGCTGAACACGAACCCTGTCTTCCACGGCTTCACCATCGACGACGAAGCACCTGGGCCCGTGGGCGCCGATGAGCGCGTTGAGATCAAGCTCGTCATCGACGAGGCCGACCGCGAGCTCGACACGGACGGTACCAAGGAGAGCTATCTCTACCGCTGGTACGCCACCGCTGGCACGCTCGAGAGGGCCTTCGGCCCGCCCTCGAACACCGTCGACTACACCACGCCCGAGGAGCCGGGGACTTACTCGCTCTTCGTGGTCGCCCGCGACCGCCGTGGCGGCACCGCCTTAGAGCAAATCGAGATCACCGTCGACCCCTGACATGGGAGTACAGACAGATGACCCAAGACACCGGACTCTCGCTCATCACCGCGTTCCTGAAGTTCGCCGAGCTCGGCGCCGAGTGGGTCATGTGGCTGATGGTCGCCCTCGGCTTCCTGTTGGTCATGTTGGCCATCGAACGGATGCGGCTCTACCTTCGGACCCGGGTCGACGCGGGAGAGCTGGGCCGAGACCTGGTCCAGCTCCTCGACGCCGGGTCCCTCGACGACGCCCGCGCGCAGTTCGCCCGCGGCCGCGGCATGGAGGAGCGCGTCCTCGCCGACGCGCTCGAGGTCTACAACCAGGGACCGGTGGTCATCGAGCAGACGATGCGCAGCGCGTTGGTTCGCGAGAAGCAGCGGTACAACCGCTTCCTCAACTACTTCGGCACCATCGGCAACAACGCCCCGTTCATCGGGCTGCTGGGCACCGTCATCGGGATCATCCTCGCCTTCAACGAGCTGGCCGCGAACCCGGCGGGGGGCCTCGAGGTGGTCGGCCCGGCCATCGCCGAGGCGCTGGTCGCCACCGCCGTCGGGCTCATCGTCGCGATCCCCTCGGTGGCGACTTTCAACGGCTTCAAGAGCACGGTCAACGATCGCATCAGCAACACCGACTTCCTGGCCAGCATCGTCCTCGCCCACGCAAACCAGCGGGAAGACTGAACCATGGCTGGCACACTGGACACGGCTGGGGAAGAGCAGATCATCTCGGGGATCAACGTGACGCCCCTGGTCGACATCATGTTGGTGCTGCTCATCGTCTTCATGGTCGCCTCGAACTACCTGGTGAAGCAGAGCATCGAGGTGAACCTGCCCCGGGCGGCCACCGGCGGCGACACCGTGGGCGAGACGCTGGCATTCAAGATCGCCGCCGACGGCGCCCTCTACATGGGCGACACGCCGACGACGAAGGAGGCGATCGCCTCGGCGTGCGCGCGGGCGAAAGGCCAGCCCGACGCGATGGCCGTCATCGCCGCCGACGCCACGGTGCCCCACGGCCGCGTCACGGCGCTGATCGACTTCGTGCGCGACAACGGCGTGGTGAACTTCGCGATCAGCATCAGCCCCTCGGAGGAGCCCGCGCTGTGAGCTTCGCGCTCCAGGACGAGCCGGAGCGCGGCCACCGCTGGATGGTGTTGGGCTTCGGCGCGCTGGTCGCAGCGGCGCTGTGGGGCGGCGGGATCGCCGCGGCGAGCCGCTATGAATCGCCACGTCGCACGCACCCTCGAGCGAGCGTCGTCCGGTTCCTCGTGCCGCCACCGCCGAAGCTCGAGCCGGCCCCGAAGGTGACGGAGCCGCCGCCCGAGCCGGTCGTGGAGGCGCCAAAGCCCAAGCCCGAGACGCGGAAGCCCAAGAAGCGGAAGCCCAAGAAGCGGAAGCCCAAGGTCGCCAAGAGGCCACGGAAGCCGAAGCCCCCGCCGGCGCAGCCCTCGGCCACGCCGCCGAAGCCTGCCCCGGTCCAGCTCGGGATCACCCTCCGCAGCACGAGCGCGCGGGGCCGGGGCCCCGCCATACAGGTCGGCAACGCCCTCGGCGGCACCCGAGCCGGTCGAGCCAAGGCGCCGGTCACGAGCCCCGCCCCCGGCGGCGACGAGCTGCGCCCGGGGGCACCGACCCCCGAGTCGGTGCGGACCATCGCGAGGGTGAAGAAGCAGTATCGCCCGAAGTACACCCGACACGCGCTGCGCCAGGGGGTCTCCGGTCGAGTCGTGGTGCTGGTGACCATCGAAAGCAACGGCACGGTGTCGAAGGCGAAGCTGGTGAAGGGGCTGGGGGCGGGGCTCGATGAGGCGGCCATCGGCGCCGTCCGCCGGTGGTTGTTCGAGCCGGCGACCCTCGACGGCGCGGCGATCCGCAGCAAGAAGCGCGTCACCGTGGACTTCGTCCTCGAGTCTTGAGGAACTGTCATTGAGCCGACGACGCGGCGACGTCCAGTGGTGAGGCCGCCCACCCTGGACGGTCGGGGGATCGAATGTACCTGCTGAACACGGACCAGGCCCAATACGTCGAGGGGGTAGTGCAACGCACACGACGCGAGAAGCCGACCCTCGGTGACGGGGCGATCAAGCGGTTGGTGCTCCGGGAGATCACGTCGTCGCGACGCGACGATGTCGACACCCTCTTGGCCGTCCTCAGGTCTCGGTGGCCGGATGCGCTGGACGGGTAGTGTTGTCCGGTCTGGCTACTTCACGATGAAGGGCGGCGCCAAGTAGAACGTGGCGGGGCCGGAGCGAAGCACCCCGGGCTGGTGGTGGAGCGCGTGGGCCTCGAAGGGGGCGCTCGCGGCCAACCGTCCCGCATTGTAGTCGGTCGGGGCGAACGTCACCGTCTGGCGTCCGAAGTAGACGTGCTCGGTGTAGAGCTGCCCGCTGTACAGGTCCTTCTTGATCTCCATGTGTGCTTCCTCCGAAAGGCGACGGACTCGAGCAAAGTGCTGCTCGCGGTAGGGCAACGACGACAACGGGCCAGGATCTTCCCTCCGGTGCCGCAAGAGGTGTCCCTCGAGCTGTCGACGCGGCGCCGCGCTCGGCCGCTGGTTCGTAGACACCTCTCGACGCCTACAACGAGAGGACCTCGGTGAGGTTCGCCGCCCGCAGCACCGTCCTGACATCCGCGCCCGCGACGGCGCGCACGTCCAACGCCGCGTCCAACTGCGCCCGCGCGACGGCGACGCCCTGCGGCGAGAGGTCACGCGGGTGCATGTCGGCGCTCGCCGCGTACGCCATCCAGGCCCACGACTCGGGGTAGGCGCCGCGCAGACGACGCGGGATCGGGTCGAAGGCCTCCGACTCCAGTGGTGACGGGTACTGGGGGGGCTGGTGGCCGACGATCGCCGGCGCGTCGAGGATGCCGACCCCCCAGCGGCCGGCCTTTCCGCCCTTGACCGGACGCGCGCTCGAGGCCGACGCGATGATGGCGTTGCGAAACGCTACGGCGCGATAGCGCTTGGGCACCCGCTTCCGCCACTTCTCGACCCACAGGGCCGCGACGCCGGCGGTGATCGCGGTGGCGTAGGAGGTGCCATCGCCGAGGCCCCACGACATGCCCGACTTGCGCGCCCGCGCGATCTCGATGTCCTGCCCCGGCGCGGTCACCGCCACGGCGCCACCGCGGGCGGACCACTTGGCGCGGCGATCCCCTCTCCGCGACGCGGCCACACAGACGACCCCTGGGAGGGTGCCCGGCGCCATCAGCGGCGGGTGCGGCAGACCTCGGCCGAGTTGGCCCGCCGCGGCGACGACGATGACCCCACGCCGGAGCGCCTCGTCGACGTAGTATCGAAGTGTGTCGTAGGCGAAGGGGAAGCCGAGGCTGATCGAGACGACGTCCGCGCCGCTGTTGACCGCCCGGCCGATGGCGTGGGCGAGCCGGCGCTGCTGACCCGACCAGCCGATGGCCACGCTCCGGGTGACCCGATACGGGATGAGGCACGCTCCCGGCGCGGCGCCGAGGACGTCTTCGTCGTCCGGCCGCGTCGCGCGCGGGACGTCGGCGCTCACGATGCGGGCGCCCGTCGCGGTGCCGTGGCCCGGATGGTAGAGAAAACGCAGGAGTCGCGGCCCCTCGTAGAGGCGATCGAGGGGCTTTCGACCGGGCTCGATGAGGTCCTGGTCGGCCCCCAGGATCAGTCGGCGCCGGATGTCATCCACGTCGGGGTGGCGGGTGTAGCCGGTGTCCGGGTGCCCGATCTTCACCCCGTCCCCGCGAACTCCGTGGGTCCGCCAGACGTCCGGCACGCCCACCGCGTCCAGAGCCCAATCCCTCTCCGACGGCTGCGCGAGCGGCCTGACCTCCGGGCCGGCCGGGAGCGGCCAGTCGACGAAGGACACGTCGGCCTCGGCGGCGAGACCCAGGGCCAGAGCGGCCCGCGCCAGGATCGCCATCGGCTTGGCGACCGGCGCCTCCGACAACACCAGGACGCCCCCTTCGTCCCCCGGCAACACATGGGCCTGCCAGCGCCCGCCGAGGTGCTCCTTCGCGATGTCGGTCAACGCCGGGCCGTCCGCAGCCGAGGCGTCGAGCGCGAAGCCGGCGACCGTCTCCCTCTTCCGTCCCATCCGTTCCTCGCCGCGCCGTAGGGTGGCCCCGACCCTAACCCGCGCGTCCCGGGGCAACCAGTCGAAGGGCCAAACTAGTACCCGAGATCCCAAGTCCTTTCCGTAACTTAGCGTCATTCGCCGGTCGG
>CAYOBQ010000229.1:0-13560 GCA_964402225.1 uncultured Nannocystaceae bacterium
TTGCTTGCGCGGCTGAGAGCTGACCGCTGAGTGCTGAAAGCCCTCCACACTCCCGCCGTCAGAGTTGGGATGGGCACCCAAACGAAAAAGGCCCCGAGGTTGCGGCAGCCGTCCGCAACCCCGGGGCAGGTGGCGCCTCGGGAGGGGTCCGCGAGGCGCGCTCGGGGAGACGCTAGCGCGCGTCGACGTTGGGATCTCGGCGGGCCGGCTCGGCCAGGGCCGGGCGGGGGCGGGGCTCGTCGTCGCCACCGCAGGTGATGGCGAAGGCGCCGTGGTAGAAGCCCGCGCCGTAGTGGCCCCAGAGGCTCGCGACGGGCTCCCCCACCACGTTCCGGGCGGTCATGTCGAACTCACCTCCGCCGTAGTTCCCGTCGCCGAAGGCGATGTCGGTCCCGTCGATCCGGCGGAAGACGCCGTAGGCGAGGCTGTCGGGCCGATACACGCCCTGCATACCGCCGCCGAGGGTGCCTTCGTAGCCGTACCAGAGGCCAGCGAAGCCGCCCTGGCCCGGCGCCGATCCGTACCAGAGGCCCTCGATGAAGCCGGCACCGCACTCACCGAGCTCCACGGCGGCGACGGAGACCTGGTTGCCGAGGCGGTCACCGAGCGGGACGAGGCCGTTGAGCTCGGCCAGCTTGTCGTAGGGGATGGCGATGTCCTGCAGGGGGCCGAGGTTGAAGACGACCGCCCGCGGGACCATGCCGCGGATGGGGCTGAAGCGCAGGATCAGCCCGTCGTGGCTCACGGTCGTGCGCGTCTTCCACTCCGCGAGCGTGCAGCGGCGGTGGGGTCGGTCGGCGTCGAGCGCGCGGTCGGCTCGGCACCCGCTCACGCGGTCACCCTCCTCGAAGCGGACGGTGTCGAGGACCTCGACGCGGACGCCGTGGCCCCGAGCGCTGCCGGCCCAGAGCGTCGGGTGGGGGACCGGCCGAACCGCGGGGACGGCCCGAGCGTCGACGGCGCGGAGGTGGTCGACGGCGGCCTCGTCGACGAGCCGCGCTCGGGGATCGCCATCTTCACGGCCGCCGAGCGCACCCGGGAGCTGACCCCAAAGCAGGCGCACGACCACCGGCGCCGGGGCCTCGGGCTCCGGGCAACGGCATCCGGGGATCGGGCAGCCCCGCGGGACGTCGATGTCCTCGCCGTGGCAGATGGCCTCGCAGATGCGGGCCGGGTCCGGGCACTCGGGACGGCAGTCGCAGCGCGGTCGCGGGCAGTCGCGGGGCACCGCGATGTCGGCGCCGTCGCAGATGGCCTCGCAGACGCGGTCGGCGTCGGGACAGTGGTCCTCGCAGAGGCACTGCGGTTGGGGGCAACCCCGGGGCACCTCGACGTCGGCGCCGTCGCAGATGGCCTCGCAGATCCGCGCCACGTCGGGGCAGTGGTCGGGGACGATGTCCGCGGGCCGGTCGCCGGCGGCGTTGTCGGCGCGGGCGGCTTGGGCCTGCTCGGAGAACGCGCCGTCGTCGGCGGCGTCCGCTTCGACACAGCCGATGGCCGCAAGCGCGATCAACGCGGCGCCAAATTGCAAAGCTCGAAACATGGGGATCCCTCCTGAAGAACCGTTGATTCGTGGTCTACGGAGAGGTGACGGCGAGGCCCAGGCTGTCAGCTATTATTCTCAAGGGTGGGCGTCAGGCCCAACGTTGATGAGGGTTTGCGCGGTCGGCGGTCAATACCTCGGTGACAGAGGCGCGCCAGGTGGCACCCTTGTTGTTCACCTGCGCCGGTGGCAGACCCAGGTCGCCAACGCGCACGACGCGAAGGCGAAGCCCGCGACGACGGCCAGGTCCATACCGAAGGAGGTGCTCACGGAGGTGCCCTCGGGGAGCCCGCCGGGGTAGAAGGCGCGCCGCACGCCGCTGACCATATAGCTCATCGGGTTGCCGGCCATGACGGCCATCAGCGGACCGGAGTCGGCGCTGGGCGGGAACATCGCGCCGCTGAGCACCCACGCCGGCAGCAGCAGGATGCTCATGACCGCGTGGTAGCCCTGGCTCGAGTCGATCCACCACGCGAGGGCGAAGCCGAAGGCCGACAGCGCCAGCGCGCTGAGCACCAGGAAGAGCAGCAGCGTGAGCCAGGAGATGTCCCCGAAGGCGAAGCCCGCGAACGGGGCGAGCAGGAGGAAGAGGGAGGCCTGGAGGATCCCGACGCTGCCGACGCCGAGGGACTTGCCGACGACGATCGAGCTCCGCGAGCCGGGGCCGACGAGCACTGATTGGAGGAAGCCCTCGTTGCGGTCCTCGATCACGGTGATCGTCCCGAAGATGCTGGCAAAGAGCACCATCATCATCACGATGCCCGGATAGAAATACTCCATGTAGCCCAGCCCGGAGGCCGAGCCGAGGCGGAAGGTCGAGGCCATCCCGCCGCCGATGAGCAGCCAGAAGACGACGGGTTGGAGCAGAGCGCCGAACAGGCGAGTGCGCTGGCGCAGGAAGCGCACGATATCGCGCCACCAGAGGACGCGGACGGTCGCCAGCTCGTAGTGGATCACGATGACCCCTCTGCCTTGGCGAGCGTGTTGCCCGTGAGCCGGAGGAAGACATCGGCGAGGCTCGGGCGCTTCATGTTCACGGCGCTCAGGCGACCGCGGGGGAAGGCCTCGACCAGACGCGGGATGAGCTCGTGCCCTCGCTCGCAGACGAACTCGACGGCACCGTCCAGGGTGCGCGGCTCGAGCTCGAACCGGTCGCGGACCACGGCGGCGAGCTCCTCCGGATCCGGGCCGTGAACCGAGACCACGTCGCCGCTCACGCCCGACTGGAGGTTCTCCGGTGTGTCGCAGGCCACCACCCGGCCGTCGTCGACCAGCGCGAGGCGATCGCAGCGCGCGGCCTCCTCGGGGCGGTGGGTGCTCACCAGGATGCTCACGCCGCGCTCGTGGCGGAGCTGGTCGAGCCGCTGCCAGGTGCGCTGGAAGGAGGCCTCGTCGAGCCCCGTCGTGGGCTCGTCCATCACCAACAGCTCAGGTCGATGGACCAGGGCGCGCGCCAACTCCAATCGACGGCGCATTCCACCGGAGAGCGTCTTGACCGGACTGGTGGCCCGTTCGGACAGGTCGGCGAAGCGCAACAGCTCGTCGGCGCGGGACGCACGCTCGGCTCGCGGGATCGCGAAGAGGGCCCCGGCGAGCATCAGGTTCTCCCGCGCGTCGAGGTTCGGATCGAGGCTCGGCTTCTGGAAGACGACCCCCATCCGGGCCCGCAGCGCGCGGGCGCCGGGCGCGATCTCGCGTCCATCGAAGCGCAGGGAGATGGACTCGGGGACCAGCATCCCCGTCAGCACCGAGAAGGTGGTGCTCTTGCCACTCCCGTTGGGGCCGAGGAGGCCGAAGACCTCGCCGCGCCCCACGTCGAAGGAGAGCCCGTCGAGGACTCGCAGTGCGCCAAACGCGACGCGGAGATCCGCGATCTCCAAGAGAGGGGACATGTGGGGCAAGCGGTTCAGCCCGCGAGGGCGGGGCCCGCGTCGATCATGAGCGCGGTGAACAGCAGCGTGAGGTAGACCAGCGAGTAGAGGAACAGGCCTCGCGCCCACTTCCCCTGGTTGTCGGCGACGTAGCCCTGCAGAGCCCACGCGACGAAGACCAAACCCAGCGCGAAGGCGATTGCCATGTAGGTCCAGCCGGCGATCCCCAACGGGACCAACATCAGGCTGACGGGCACCAACGTCGCGATCCACCAGAAGACCTGGGCCTTGGCCGCGCCCATCCCCCGTCGGCTCGGCACCGTCGCGAGCCCGGCCTTGTCATACTCCCGGATGCGGTAGACGGAGATGGCGATGAAGTGCGGCAACTGCCAGAGGAAGAGGATGCCGAACAAGACGACGCCCGGCCACTCGATGCGCCCGGTGACCGCGGTCCAACCCATCAGCGGCGGCATCGCCCCAGGCACGGCGCCCACCACCAGGGCGCGGGGACTCAGCGCCTTCATCGGCGTGTAGATCCACACGTAGCTGACCAAGGCGATGGCGGCGAGAAGCCCCGTGACGGGGTTCACGAGCCAGGTCAGGGCCGGCAGCGAGAGCGCGGTGAGGCCGAGGCCGAAGAGGAGGGCGTGGCGCGGTGGCATGCGCCCGGCAGGCAGCGGGCGTGACCGCGTACGCGCCATGTACTTGTCGGATTCGCGCTCCAGGTAGCAGTTGAGGGCGTTCGCTGCGGCGACGATACCCGTCGTCCCGAGGACCGCGGCGACGAGCTGGACCCAGCCGATGGTCCCCGGCGCGAGCCACGCCCCGCCTGCGGTGGTGATGAGCACCATCAGGGTGACGCGTGGCTTCGCCAACGAGGCGAAGTCGCGGAGCCGGTCGGCGGTGCTAGCGGTATGGTTGACGCAACTCAACGCGGCTACTTCTACTCGCGCGAACCCGCATCGGTCAAGGGCAGACCGGCGCCGGTGCGGCGGTAGAAGCCAATGCCCTTCCGCGTCAGAGTCGCCGACCAATCGGCGGAGCGCTCCGCGAAGAAGGCTCGGATCAGCGGCACGTTCCTCGGCGTGTCCGCCACCAGCATATGCCCGCCTTCCCCCAGGCAGGCGACCGCGGCCGCGTCCTCTCGGTAGACCCGCTCGTAGTCCGTATCCTGGGTGACGCAACCATGTGCTCTGGCTTGCGCTACTCGCTGAAGGTGGTGGTCGCGATGCCCCAGCTCTTCCAGCGGAAGCTGCCCAGGTCGTCGTACGTGAACTCCTCGAAGTCGAACTCACCGTCGATGATGAAGGGGAAGATGTTGAGGAACATCACGCCTTCGCCCAGAGGGTTGAGGGGGAGGACGGGGAACTCGAACTCCGTCACCAGGCTCGGCGTCACGTAGAACCACAGCGGCTTCGGGGGGCCCAGGGCCGGCTCCTCGATCTGCACGAGGTTGGCGGATGGCGGGGCGATGGGTCCGTCGATTCCGTCGTAGACGCCCCAGGTCACGATGCGGTCGGGGTTGAGCTGGCCGCCGGGGGCCGGATCGATGTGGAACGGGGAGCCCACGAAGGGGGTGATGAAGACCCCGGCGTCGACGTCGCGCGTCTCCTCGATGGTGATCGTCATCGGGGTGTTGTCGGCGGTGGCGCTGAAGGCGATGCCGAGCAGGTAGTAGGTGATGTCGGGGGCCCAACCGTCGAGCTGCGGCATCGAGCGGAGCACGAGGCCGGGCTCGACGCTCACCGCCTGCACGTCGAGCTCCCAGAAGCCCTCTGCGCCCAGGTTCAGCCTCGGCAGCACGGCGTAGAACTCGGGCCCGCCCTCGGGGCCGCGGGGCGGGTTGTCCAGGTCTACGGGGATCACGAAGTCCATCGGGTGGTCGAGCACCACGTCGAGCCCGTCGATCTCCTGGCCCGGCCCGGCGGAGATGAACCGCCGCATCCCCATCGAGAGCGGGCGCAGGTTCAGGCGCATGTCCCAGTAGCCGATCTCACCCTGCTCGAAGGCTCGCAGCAGCTCCTTGTCCATCTCGCCGGCGGTGGCGATGACCGCGAGCTCGCCAGGGCGCGCGATGATCTCGTAGGGGCCGTCCTCGCGCAGCAGCCCGCCCGGACCCGGGGGCGGCAGGCGCGACCGGTTGTTCGGGCCCGGGTGGCTGGTCTCGATGACGATGATGTTGATGTAGCGCTCGTTGACCGGCTTCGGCAGCAGATCGAGGCCGCTGACCTCGCCCCGCAGGATGGCCGCCGGTACACCCGGCGGGGGGTCGCCATCGCTCTCGTTCGGGCGCAGATAGATGGTGACGTTCTCGACCTCGACGTCCTCGATGGTCGTTGCCTCGAAGCCGTCCTTCGCCGCGGTCACGTTCAGGGGCCCGCGAAGCCCTCGCTGGGAGAGCGTGACCTGGCCCTGCGCGTTGCTCTCACCGACGAGCTCGATGGCTTCGTCCTCGGTGATGGCGTGGACCACCGCCTCGGGCTCAGGCTGCCCGGTGCTGGCGTTGAGCACCGTCACGTTGAGGGCCCCGCGGATACGGGCGCCCCACACGCCGCCAAACCGGGTGACGGGATCGAAGTAGGTGAACCCGCCCGGGATGCCCGCGCGGGAGAACTCGGTGGAGAGCCGCACATCGACGGGCCCGGCGGTGCTGGGTGGGGTGACAGCGACCACCGTCGTCTCGTCGACGAACTCGACCTCCTCGATGACCTGCCCGCCGAGATCGAGCACCATCCCGGGCACGAAGCCCGTGCCGCTCACCATGAGCACGGTGCCGCCGGCCACGGAGCCCCGGTCCGGGATCACCGCGATGAGCTCGAGCGTCTGGAAGTAGGTGTAGCCGCCCTCGACCTCGATGTCCTGCCCGCCCTCGCTGACCACCACCGCGACGGTGGCCGCTTCGTGGGGCGGTGGGGTGCACCGGAGCTGGTGCGCGTCGACCAGCGCGCAGTCGATCTGCCGGCCCTCCAAGCTGACGGTCGTCGCGCCGGTGAAGCCCGCGCCCGCGACGAAGAAGTCGACGCCTCCGTCGACCGGCCCGCTGGCCGGGGCCAGACCCACCACCGCGAAGCCCTCGGCGCCTTCGTCGAAGTAGACGAAGCCGCTGGGCATCAGGAACTCGCCGTTCTCGTTGGTCAGCGCGACATCGACGGCGCCCACGGCGTCCCCGCGGGGGACGAGGACCTCGAGCTCCGTCCGGTCGTCGTTGGCGCCCTGCACCTCCGCGCCGCCCTCGCCGAACGAGACCCGGCTGTTCGCTACGAGGCCTTCGCCGCGCAGCGTCGCTCGCAGCCCACCGCCGAGGGGGCCGAGGGGGGGGACGATCGCGGTCACGTCGAGGGGCTCGTAGTAGAAGAGCGCGCCTTGGAGGGTCGCGGTGCCGTTGATGTTCGAGACCGTGACGTCCGCCGGCCCCGGATCACCGGCAGGCGCGAGGGCGGTGATCGTCCCGTTCGGCTCGAGGACCACGTCCTGGGCGCGCACGCCGTCGACGCCCACCGCGGAGCCCTCGATGAAGCCGGTCCCCGTGAGCACGAGCTGGACCCCCCCGCGCAAGGGGCTGCGCGCGGGCGCCACGGTGGCCAGCGCTACGGTGTCAAAGTAGGTGAAGGCGTCGGCGAGCATCGCCCGCCGGGTCTCGGGGCCGGCGACGCCGATCGCCTCCTGGGAGACCTCGATCGTGACCGGGCCGGCGGCCCCCTGGGGGGTCACGCAGCGGGCGTGGTTGCCGCTCTCGATCTCGATCTCGGCGCAGGGCGCCCCGCCGAACAGGAACTCGGTGGCGTCGTTGAAGCCGGTGCCGATGATGCGCACCGACGTGCCGCCCGCGGCGGGCCCCCGGTTCGGGATGATCGAGTTCAGGCTCAAGACCTGGAGCTCGATGAAGGCGTCGGCCTCGGGGATGAACACGTCCGTTCGGGCCGCGTCGTCGTTGATGCCCAGGTCGTCGGGCATCACCGTCGCGTCGCCGAGCTGCGGCCCCTGGTCGGCTCCGCCGTCCGCCTCTTGCTCATCCTTCGAGTCGGGTTGGCAACCGAACGCGAGCGCGATCAGAGCGACACCGAGAAACCGTCCCATTTAGGCCTCCGTAACTGCTACTGACCCTCGCCGGGCTCCTCCACGGCGAGGTTCAGACCCCCGGGATATCCGTAGGAGACGAACTGGTCATAACCATACACGATGACCGAGACCGGCTGCTCCGCCTGGACGAAGTGCACCCCGTCGCCGATGGCGAAGCGCGCCACCTCCCACATCTCGCCGGTGCCTACGGCCTCCCACTCGACCGCCACCGGGAGCTCGTCGAAGAAGACCTCGACCCCCGTCGGCCGCACGATCGAGACGTAGTCGAAGGCGTACTTGTCGGGGGCCAGGAAGACGTAGCTGTCACGGAACTGCTCCTGGGGGACCGTCAGGATGAAGGCCGGGTCGCCGGTGCCGGCGTCGCCCTCCTCGTGGATGTCGCGCAGGTTCGGGTTGGGCGCCTGCTCGCTGGCCAGGAACTGGCCCAACAGCACCGGCTTGTCGCTGATGACCTCGAAGTGCTCGCGGCTGCCGAACTCGAAGAACTCACCCGCGTCGAGGGTGGGCACCACCGTCTGGGGCGGCACGGTCTCGACCTTGGTGTCGTCCTCACTGGCGAGGATGCGCCAGTAGTCGTTCTCCAGGCCGCGGTCGAAGCTCTTGGTGGCCACGTAGTGGGTGCGCCACACGCCGATGGGGTAGAGCTGCTGCTCGAGGTGGTCGGCGCAGCACGTGTTGAGGCGCGCGGCGTTGCAGTCGTAGTTGTCGCTACACGGTTCGTCGCGCTTGAACTCGCAGACCCCCTCGCCGGTGACCTCGTCGATGTCGACGCAGTGGTTGGTGTTCGGCGCGTTGGCCGCCTCGCTGCCCCCGAAGACGACGACCGGGTTGCTGGCCTCGATGTAGGAGCCCGTGAGATCCGCCCCCGGGCCCTGGGTCTCGATGTTGAGCACGTCGTAGGGCTGGAGCGTGGCCTCGAAGGTGTCGCCGGGGGACATCGCGGGGATCCCCGGCACGCCCGGCTGGGTCCGCGCCGTGACCCGGACCGTGACCCGCGTCTCCTGGGACTCGCCGTCGGGCTGCTGGATGGCCGCCACCGTCAGGTAGCCGCGTAGCCGCGCGAAGCTCTGCTCGCGGGTCATCACGTAGTACCTGGTGCCCAGCACGTTGCTGGGCAAGAGCAGCGAGGCGTCGTTGCTGAAGACGTCCTCGTTGTCGAGCGGGTTGAACTGGTAGGCGACGATGGGGATCGAGCTGCGCACGCGGTAGGCGAAGGGGCTGATCACCGTCCCGTCCACGTCGCGCCGGGGCAGGTTGAAGACGTGCAGCCCCAGCGGCGGCACGATCGTGGCGTCGACGGTGCCATCGACGTTGAGGACCGAGACCTCGGCGGTGAACGCCTCGTGGGGGTTGCTCACCACGACGGCGAAGGGGGCCGCGGCCGCGTCCAGGAAGCCTCGCTCGCCCCCCGGGACGAAGGCGTTATCGAGGTCGACGGCCCAGTAGTCGCAGCCGACGTTGGTCTTCTGCTTCTCGCTGAGGATGCACAGGGGGATGCACTCCCCGCGGCTGCACTCCTTCCCGGTCGTGCGCCCGTTGCAGCGCTCCTTGAACTCGAAGCCGCCGCCGTCGGCGCTGCACTCGACCACCACCTGGGAGCCGTTGCAGCGCGTCTCGCCCGGGAGGCACTCCAGATCGCCGCAGACCGCCATCCCGGCGCCCTCGAGGCAGCGATCTCCGCACTGCGTCTGTTCCCAGCCCGTGCCGTCCTCGTCGCAGACCTCCAAGACGAGATCCGACGCGCAGCGGCTGTCGTTGGGGGTGCACACCACCTCGGGCTGGCACGCGCCGTCGACGCAGACCAGCGGATCGACGCAGGGGTCGGCCGCCCACGCCCCATCGGCGCATGTCTCACGCTCATCGGCGGCGTTGCACCGCGTTTCGCCGTCGTCGCAGGCGCCGCCGGGTCCGACGTCGCCGGCGCCCCCGCCGTCGTCACCGTCGTGGCCGGGATCAGCGCCGACCCGATCGGCCTCCGCGGTGTCCTCCCAGCAGCCGCAGAGCATCGCCGCGACCAGGGAGAGTCGTACAACCCATCGAATCATCATCGTTTCCGGGAGCCTCCGAGGACGAGTGAACTTAGACTCGACACGCGCGCGGGGTCAACGAGACCCGAAGCCGTGCAGGGTGGACCTTCAACCCAGCGGCACCTAGAATGCGTCCCGCACGGCACAGGCGGCCGGCCACGCACGGGAGCGGAATGGCGAGCGACGAGTTCTCGGCCGAGGATCTGCTGGGCCAGGTCATCGACGACCGCTTCGAGATCATCGAGAAGCTCGGTGAGGGCGGGATGGGCGCGATCTACAAGGCGCGCCAGATATCGATGGACCGCGTCGTCGCCCTCAAGATCCTGCTCCACGACCAGCGAGGCGATCCGATCTCCGTCGAGCGCTTCCGCCACGAGGCCTACCTCGCCTCGCGGCTGAAGCACCCGAACGCCATCGTGATCCACGACTTCGGCAACACCGCCGACGGCCTGCTCTACATCGCGATGGAGTACCTGCCCGGCGAGACCCTCAAGGAGCGAATGGCGCACCTGGGCCCGCTGCCGACGACCCTGGCCGTCAAGATCATGACCCAGGGCCTGCGGACCATCGCCGAGGCCCACCGCAGCGGCCTCATCCACCGCGACCTCAAGCCGGACAACATCTTCCTCACCTCCCTCGAGGGCGACGAGGACTTCGTCAAGGTCCTCGACTTCGGCATCGCCAAGCTCACCGCCGTCCAAGACGGACTGGAGGGCTACCAGGGCGGCCTGACGATGCAGGGGAAGATCTACGGCACGCCCAACTACATGAGCCCGGAGCAGATCCGCGGCAAGCAGGTCGATCAGCAGTCGGACCTCTACTCCCTCGGCGTCATCCTCTACGAGATGCTCGGGGGCCGGCTCCCCTTCGTCGCCGAGACCCCGGTCGACGTGATGATGATGCACCTGCGCGACACGCCGACGCCGCTGAGCGAGGTCCGGCCGGACTGCCCGATCGAGCTCGAGCGCACCGTGCTGCGGGCCCTCGAGAAGGACCGTCGCGTTCGATACCAGAACGCCGACGAGTTCCTCGAGTCGATCGAGAACTACAAGTTCAACAGCGGTTTCTACGCCGTCCCCGCTCGGCTGGCGGCGATGGCGACGAGTACTGAGCACGAGGCGATCCACGTGGCGGTCGGCGACGACGATGATGAGGACGAGCCGGGACCGACCTTGATGTTGGAAGAGTCGATCCCGGTCCCCGGAACGCCCACGGCGGCGGAGGACCCGGACGTCTTCGCCTCGGACTCGCTGTCGGCGAGCTTCGACGGGGACGAGGCCACGGCGGCGGTCTACGAGGACGACGACGACGACAAGACGATGCTCGAGCTGCCCGAGGAGGCCGCCGCCAAGATCGCCGCGGAGTTCGACGACGACGAGTTCGACGACGACAGCGTGCTGGCCTCCTCACCGGCGCTCTCCGGCTCGCGTCCCGGGGGCGTCTTCTCGCAGCCGCGCGCCTCGGTCGACGCCGACGAGCTGACCATGCTCGAGCTCGACGAGGAGGAGCTCGAGGAGGTCGAGCCGTCGCGGATCGTCCCGATCCCAAGCTTCGACGACTCGCTTTCGGGGCGGATGAAGGCGCCGCGGATGAAGCCGGCCCGCGATCTGGACGCGCCGCTCGTGCCCGGCGTCGATGGTCGGCCCCGGCCGACCTTCAGCCTCGGCCCCGCCGACGCTGACCGCTTCGCGCAACAGGCGGCTCAGGCGCCCGCCCGCCCGGCCCCGAAGCCCGCGGCCCCCGCGCCGGCGCCTCGGCCCGCGGCGCCGATGCCGGTGGCGGCGCAGCCGGTCGTGGCGGCGCCGGTGGCCCAGCCCGCCGTCGCGGCGCCCGCGTTGACGACGCGGTCGCGGCCCGGTCGGGGCAAGTGGTTGGCGGTGCTGGGGGCGGTCCTCCTCGTGGGGGTGGGGGCGGCGGCGATCGTCGCGCTGGATCCGTTCGGGGGCCCCGTGGCGCCGGCGGATCTCGGACCTCCATCGGTGGTCGTCAACAGCGCGCCGGCGGGCCTCGAGATCTTCGACCACGGACGCTTCCGCGGCGAGACGCCCATCGAGTACAGCCTCGAAGAGGACAAGGCCGAGCATCGTCTTCAGATCGCGACGGCGACCGGTACGTACAAGACTACGATGGCTGCGCAACGAGGTCCCGGCTGGCTCTACGTCGTGCTCCCCGCCAAGGGGAAGCAGATCGGTCACGCCGTAGTGGTCACCACCCCGCCGGGGGCGGGCGTGACGGTCGATGGGGCCGACGCGGGCAAGACGCCGCTCACGTTGGTCGGAGCACCCGGCCGGCGGTTCGCGTTGGAGGTGACGCCCGAGGGGGGCGACGCGCGCCCCGCGGAGGCCACGCCGACGCCCGAGGGCAGCCGCGTGGAGGTGGCGATCGAATGAGGCTTGGTCTACGCTTTCGCCGCAAGATTCTGCGGTTACAGGGGATTCTCTTGATGCGAGCGACCGTCCTGGGCGCCCTGCTCCTGCTGCCTTCGGGCGCCTTCGCCGGCCCCGTCGAGGACGCGCGGGCGATGGTGGACGAGGGGAAGGCGATCCTCGCCAAGGCCGGGAAGGCGCGGCGCAACAAGTCCGAGCTGCTGGCCTCCGGCTTGAAGAAGTACGCGCGCGCCTACTTGTTGTTGACGGGGCGCAAGCTCCAGAACGATGCGCCGGACCTGTTGCAGGAGATCGGCGACAAGATCGCGGAGACGAACACCTTACCGGAGGTCGTCGACATGCGGCGTAGCCTGCTCACGAAGGCCATCGACGCGGCCAACGAGGGGAAGCTCACGGGCGCCTACGACCACCTCGCCAGCCTGCGCGACCTGGACCCCCGGGAGTGGACGGTCGAGTACGCCCTGTCGGTGATCGGACAGAGAATGGAGGGCGGATGAGCCTCCGCTACGTGTGCGCGCTCTTCGCCCTCGGCGGCCTCGCCGCCTGCGGCGGGGGCCCCGTGAGCATCGCCGGGAAGGTCATCGACGGTCGCGGTGAGCCCATCGCCAAGGCCGAGGTGCTCACCACGCCCGAGACCGACATCGCGGTGACCAACTCCCGCGGCTTCTTCGTTCTGCGACAGCGCCTCAACGAGTTCGGTGAGACAGAGTCGATCGCGCCGGGCGTATACAAGATCGAGGTGCACAAGTTCGGCTACGAGGACCTCGTCTTCGAGGTGGAGGTGCAAGGCGGCCCGACCCGGGTGGACGACCTGGTGATGAAGCCGCGCACACCCGACATCGAAGAGACCGCGCCCGACGTCCTCGAGGAACGCGAGAACACGACCGACGACTCGTCGGTGCCCGTCCAGGGCACCTGAGGTCTGGGGAGATCATGAGACGCTACGCACTGCTGCCCGCGCTCCTCTTTCTGGCGGTCGCCTGCGACGACAAGCCCGCGGAGAAGCCCAAGCCGCGTGAGGTCATCCTCAACGTCACGACCACCGATCTGGCTGACAACCCGGTCCCGATGGTGCGCTTCTACATCAACGGGAAGAAGTTTGGGATCACCGACGACGAGGGCCGGTTCAAGGGGAATTACGCGGCCAAGGACGGCGAGGTCCTCAGCTTCAACGTCGAGGCCCCGTCGGGTTACAGCGTGCCGCCCAACGTGGACCAGAGCCTCTGGCAGATCACCGTCAAGTACCCGGAGGGTGGTCGCGCCCTTCAGGTCGACCTCCCGGCGCAGCTCCAACGCCCCGAGCGGGACTACTTGCTGATGGTGCGCACGCTTCAACCGGCCACGCCGGTCAAGGTCAACGACAAGCTGGTGGGCAAGACGGGTCCGACCGGCGAGGCGATGTTGCGCGTGCGCGGCGTCCCCGGGACGCGGCTGTCTGCGCGGGCGGGCAAGGCCTCCTTCCAGGGCAAGTTCGCCGAGGCGGACGAGGTGTACTTGCTGACGGCGGGTCGGACGGGCCCGATCGCCAAGGGGGTCGCCGTGGCCGCTGCCCCCGCCGCCGAGCCGCCCGCGCCGGAGCCCGCCGCCGAGCCGGAGCACGCCGCGGCGCCCGAGCCCCCGATCGACACCGACGATAAGGTCCAGGTGCTGGT
>CAYOBQ010000230.1:0-13524 GCA_964402225.1 uncultured Nannocystaceae bacterium
CACATCTATCTGATATTATTGCATATTCTTGTCGCACCACTGGATCTGCACCCAATCGATTCGAGGAGCAACGGCTCGAGCACTTTCAGAAGCGCGCAGACGCGATCATCGATATCAAGTGTCGAGATCCGGACGAGATCGAGAAACGCTCGAACAACGCCGTGCGTCGTCGATTGAAGAATGGCGTCGGCGTGTGCGCGCTCGCGGGTATCGCGGGAGGGTTCGTCTGCGCGCTGACGGGCGCCCCGGTCGTCATCACTGGGCTGCTGCTGGTGTGTGGAGCCCTCGGTCTCGCCGTCGCGGCCCCTCTCGCATCGGGCGAGTCGGTCAGCCCGAGCGATGTCGTGCGAATCGTAACGGCCGTCAAGGGAATCGGTAACAACGCCGAACGATCGGAAAAGGAAGAAAAAAGGGACCAGAAACGCTAGCCTGAGCCCAGATGATGGAGAGAAAGACGTGTCGTTGAAGAAGGTCATGGGCGTCATCTTGACTGTCGCGGCGGTGGCGGTGCCCACGCTCTACCTCCTTGCCACATTCGGGCTGGACGAGCCGACCGCCCTGACGGGGGAAGCCGGGGTCGCCCAGCTCCTTGCCCTGATTGGCGCGATGGTGCTCTCGTTCGTGACCGGCCTGGTCGCTACACGCCTTTCGACTGGCGACTCGAGGCCTACCTTGCTGAAGGTGCTGGACTCCCTGGCCGCCGACAGCGAGCGGTTCCGGGCGTCCAACCACCGCTGAACCAGCAACAGGCGGTTGCCGTAGCGACGGACGCGGACGCGCTACCGCCCATACTTCCGACTTCTTGATAAAGCGGGGGACATGCGTCGGCGGCGGCATCAGACGTAGACACGCTCCGCCATCCCGCAAAGGCCTCACCGCGGCGACGGCGGGTGGATCAGAGAGTAACGACGAGGCCGTCGTCGGCGACCGTCACGTCGAGCTCGGCGGCGCGCTCGCACGCGACGCGACGCGACGCGACGCCCAGGTGGCTCAGGAACAAGCGCCCCACGGCGAGGGCCGCTCGGTGGGTCTCGATCTCCGCCACGCTGAGGTGGGCCCAGAAGCCCGGCTCGACCTCGCTGCACTCGCACACGAAGGCGTCGGCGCCGCGCACGAGCTCGGGCAACGTCTCCTGCCAACCGGTGTCACCGCTGAAGGCGAGCCGGCATGCCCCGTCGTCGACGACCAGGGAGCTGGCGACGGCCTCGCTGTCGTGCCGGGCGCGGATCGCGGTGACCTCGCGGCCGAGGAACGTGACGGTGCCCGGGACCTCCGTCGTCTCGAAGACGAGCGGGTAGCTGTGCCCCCGCTGGACGAGGGAAGGAAACGAGCTGTTGCGGAGCGCGGTGACCCGTTTCTGGTGCCCCGGTGGGCCGGCGATGACCAGCGGACGCGTCCGGTGGGCGCGGAACTCGAGATCCATCAGGAGCACGGCGAGTCCACCGATGTGATCCCCGTGCAGATGCGTGAGCAGCACGCCGTCGAGCTCGTCGGGATCGCGGCCGAGCGCCTTCGCGCGGCTCAGGGATGTGGGCCCGAAGTCGAGGCAGTAGGCGCCGCGAGCGTCGTCGATCCAGTACGCGCTGTGCGCGCGGCCCCCCGACGCGAAAGCATCGGCGGTGCCAAGGAAGGTGAGGCGGCCCACGGGCTCCTACGCGAAGACAATTCGGAACGTGGCGCCGCCGCCGTGGCGACGCTCGTGAATGAGCTTGCCGCCCCCGCTCTCAATGAGCAACTGCGAGCTGGGCAGACCCATCCCGAAGTGGTTCGGGCGGCCCCATCCGCTGAAGAAGGGCTCGAAGATATGGGGTTCGTCCTCCTCGGACACGCCGGCGCCGTCGTCGGCGAAGGTCAACAGCGTCGGCGTGCCGGGCTCGTAGACCACCCAGATGTTGGCCGCACCGGCCTCCAACGCGTTGGTGAGGAGCTGGGTGAAGACGTGGGAGACCGACATCGTGTCGGCTTCGATGGGGGTGTCCTCGGGGATCTCGAGGTAGACCTCGGTGTCGCCGACCAGCGCCGGATCGAGGCCGCGCACGGCCGCCTCTACCAGGGGCCGTAGCGGCGAGACGGCGACCTCCTTGCGACCGCGCCCAGCGGTCGTGACGCCGCCGAAGCCGTAGACCGTCTCGAGGATGCGCGCCGCGGCGACGCGGATGTCGGTCGCCATCTCGTCCAGCTCGGTGAGGGCACCGAGGATCTCGGGGTCGTCGGTGCGATCCGCGACGAGCTGCATGAAGCTCGGCATCAGGTCCGCGTTGGCGGCGATGGCCGACAGCGGGTTGAGCACGTGGTGTGACAGCCCCGCGGCGAAGACCCCGAAGGAGGCGAGGCGCTGGCTCGTGTCGACCCGCTCGGCGTAGGCGCACGCGAGGGCCGCCACCGGATCCGGCGTCGGCACGCAATCGAGAGCCTCATCGGTGTCGGCGTGGTCGTCACGCAGGAGCTCGGCGGCGCGCTCCTTGGTGGGCATACGCGGCGGCCTGATGGATCCCGCTCGGAGATGTTGCGCCACGTCCGGTGATACGGCCACCCGACGCAGCACCTTGAGCCGCGGCCACGCCGGCCCTATGTTGCGCGACTCGCCGCGGCCGATCTCGAAGGAGCTTTCGATGCGCTGGTGCCTGCCATTCCTGTTGCTCGGTTGCAGCGCGCTTCAATCGAAGGCTCCGCCCCCTCCCCCGGGTCCGCCGGGCCCCGACGGCAACGTCCGCCTGGGCCGCGAGGTCGTCCCCCTGCGCTACGCCCTCGATCTGCGCATCGATCCGACGCAATCGCGGGTCTCCGGGGTGGCCCGCATCGAGGTGCGCCTCGAGACGCCGACGGCCGAGCTCCACCTGCACGGGCGCCACCTCGACATCCACGCGGCGGACGCGGTGGCCGACGGCGCGGAGCGAGAGGCGACCCCCGCCCTCGGCGAGAACGGCGGGCTGGCGCTGCGCTTCAGCGAACCGCTGCCCGCCGGCGAGGTGACGTTGCGGGTGGTCTACGAAGCGCCGCTCCCCGAGACCCCGGAGGGTTTGTACCGGGTCAAGGATGGCGAGGACTGGTACGCCTTCACGCAGTTCGAGGCCACGGACGCGCGAAACGCCTTCCCCTGCTTCGACCAGCCCGAGTTCAAGACGCCCTACTCCGTCACGCTGCGGGTCCCGACGGGGCAACTTGCGATCGCCAACTCGCGGGAGATCGGGCGCAAGACGGAGGGCGGAGACGACATCTTCTCCTTCGCGGAGACAAAGCCCCTGCCGACCTACCTGGTGGCCTTCGCCGTGGGCGCCTTCGACGTGGTCGAAGCCCCCGCAGACGCCATCCCGAACGTGCCACTCCGCCTCATCGCCACCAAGGGCAAAGGCGGCCTCGCGCAGTACGCGTTGTCGCGCACGCCGGTGATCCACGCGGCGCTCGCGCGCTACTTCGGGCGCCCGCACCCCTTCGACAAGCTCGACCTGGTCGCTGTGCCGAACTTCGCGGCGGGCGCGATGGAGAACGTGGGGCTGGTGACCTTCCGCGAGACGCTGGTGCTGCTCGACGGCGAGACCGCGCCGGCGACGCGAAAGATGTGGAGCCAGCAGGTCATCGCCCACGAGCTCGCCCACATGTGGTTCGGGAACCTCGTGACCCCGCGATGGTGGGACGATCTGTGGCTCAACGAGGCCTTCGCCACCTGGATGGCGAGCCGCATCGTGCACGAGGTCGATCCCGCGCTGGAGGTCAACCTGTCGACGGTCGCCGGGACCCACTGGGTGATGAGCCACGACGCGCAGAAGCACGCCCGGGCCATCCGCCAACCCATCGAGGACGGCGGCGACGTGGACAACGCCTTCGACGTCATCACCTATGGCAAGGGCGCCGCGGTGCTGCGGATGCTCGAGGCCTGGATCGGCGAGGCGCCCTTTCGCAAGGCCGTTCGCGCCTACATGGAGCGTCACGCCTACGGCAACGCGGCGACGGTCGACCTGATGGCGGCGCTGGCGAAGGCGTCGGGCAAGCCCGTCGACGAGGTCGCGCGGAACTTCCTCGACCAACCGGGGACCCCGCTCGTGAACGCGCAGCTCGCGTGCTCCGGGGATGGCCCGGCGACCCTCACGACGACCCAGCGCCGCTACCTCCCGGCGGGGAGCGACGCCCAGCAGGGGGAGCCGTGGCGGGTCCCGGTCTGCGTCCGCTACGGCATCGGCGACGCGGCCCATCGGCAGTGCTTCGTCCTCGACGGCCCGGTGAAGGCCGTCGAGCTCGCGCACCCCGGTTGCCCATCATGGCTGCACCCCAACGCCAGGCAGCGAGGCTACTACCAGTGGAGCGTCCCCACCGGCGCCCTCGGGGGCCTCGTCGAGGCGCATCGCCCCGCCCTCACGATGGTGGAGCGGGTCGCGCTGGTCGGCCAACTCCGCGCGCTGCTCGAGGCCGGCGAGCTCCCCGTGAGCAGCTACCTGAAGGGCCTCGCCGCCCTCGCCGGCGAGGAGCACCGTCTGGTGCTGAGCGGGGTGAGCAGGGCGTTGGCGCACCTCGAGCGGGTGGCGGTCGAGGGTGAGCTGACGGCGCCCTATCGGGCCTACGTGAAGAAGGTCCTGAAACCCCACGTGGCGCGGATCGGGTTGGAGCCCAAGGCCGGTGAGACGGTGGACGTGAAGCTGCTGCGCCCGGAGCTGCTGGGCGCCTACACCTACATCACCCGCGACGCCGCGCTCCTCGCCCGTTCGCGGGCGCTGGTCGAAGCCTACCTCGCCGACGCGGGATCGGTGACGCCGGAGGTGCTCGCGTTGGTGTTGCCGATGGCGGCTTGGAGCGGGGACGACTCACTGTGGACCCGACTCAAGGACGCGGCGGTGGCGGCGACGGACCCGGTGGCGCGGGTCGCGCTGGTGGGCGCCCTGGGCGCCTTCGAAACACCTGCGCTCCGGGTGCGTAGCTTGGGGCTGGTGCTCGACGGCACGCTGCGCGCGCAGGATCTACGCCAGCTCGCGCGCGGCGGCGTGCCCGCGACCCGAGAGGCTACGTGGACCTGGATGACCCAGCACTACGACGAGATCCTGCGCGTCACGGGACCCAGCGCGGCCCCGCGGTTGCCCTGGTTGGGGGCGGGCTTCTGCACCGAGGCGGACCGCTCACGGGTCGCCGCGTGGTTCGACCAGCCCGACCACGCCCCCGACGGCACCGCCCGCAACCTGGGCCTCGCGCTGGAGGCCGTCACCCGCTGCATTCGCTTGCGCAAAGCCACCCGGCTCCCGCTCGGCGAGTGGCTCGCGCGGGAGTCGAAATGAGGGGGCCGGTTGGACCCGCGCCGCGCGCCGATGCTATCAATACGGGGACGCGCGGAGCACGCGTGCGCCGCAGGTGTTTGTGTCGCCGGGCAAGAATTTGCACTGGCGACCCCCGTGACACTCGCCAGAATGTGCCCGCCGGGGGCTCGTGAGGACTATCGATGAAGATGAACGCGAAGATGTCGCTCTCTACCTGCCTCGCGCTGGCGGCGGCGATGGCCGTCGGCGGCTGCAAGGACGACTCCAGTGGGCTCGACTCCACGCAGACGGCCTCCCTGGACTGGAGCCCGCGCCAGTTTGCGTTCCCCAAGCTCGCTGTGAACGAGAGCGCCGACCGGCCCGTGGTCATCGAGAACACCGGCGCCGGCACCCTGAAGCTCGCAAACTTCGAGGCCAGCTTCACCACGGACTTCGAGCTGTTCTACGTGCTCCCGGGCAGCGACGACCAGTACGTGGGCATCACCGAGGACGACGGCCGCATGGCGAACCTGCTCGAGGGCAAGGTCATCACCATCGAGCCCGAAGAGCAGGTGATGCTGATCCTCAACTACGCCCCCCAGGAGGACGAGGCGCAGCCGGCCGGTTGGGTCCGCTTCGACACCAACTCGCCGGCCAACCCCACCGTCGAGATCCCGGTCGTGGGTGACGCCAGCGGCGCCGAGATCAACGTCTCGCCTCGTTCCATCGACTTCGGCCGCGTGGCCGCTGGCGACGAGAAGGCCGAGACGGTGGTGGTCACCAACCTCGGTCAAGCTACGCTCGACTTCTCCCGGATGCACCTCAACGGCGAGGTCAACGACTTCACGATCTCCATCAACGGCGTCGATCCCCGCCAGGACGCGGCGCTGCTCGCGGATCCCGACGGCGACGGCGCCGCGGGCCTCTCCCCCACCAGCGCCTTCGAGCTCGAGGTCGTCTACGCCCCGCAGATCGAGGGCCCCGACTCGGGGGAGCTCATCATCGAGACCAACGACCCGATCCAGCCGGCGGTCATCGTGAACCTGACGGCCAACGGCGCGAGCCCCTGCATCAACGTCACGCCCGAGACGCTCAACTTCCCAGCGGCCCTCGTCGGCCGCGACTCTTCCCGACCCGTGAGCATCGAGAGCTGCGGCGGCCAGCCCCTCGAGATCCGCAGCATCTACCTCAAGGACGACTCGGACGAGGCCTACCAGCTCGACGAGGAGACGGTCCCGGACCTCCCCGCCGCGCTGCCGGCCTTCGATCCCCAGCACCCCGACCAGGTGCCCTCGCGCAACGTGTCGGTCGTGTTCAGCCCCGACGACGAGAGCGCCTACGGCGGCACGATGGTGATCGAGAGCAACGACCCCGTCCACGGCACCATCGAGGTGCCCATCGTGGGGCGCGGCACGATCAACGAGTGCCCCTTCGCAGACACGGGCCGCGAGGAGCCGCTCCACGTGCTGCCCCTCGACATCATCACCCTCGACGGACGCAACTCCGTCGACCCCGACAGCGAGGACGGCCGACCCGCGCGGTACGAGTGGATCGTCACGCAGCGGCCGGACGGGTCCACGGCCGAGCCCGTCGAGCGCTTCCTGAACCCCGCGCGGCCTGCCGACGGCGGCGCGGCCGACGACACGACCACCCCCACCGCCTTCTTCTTCGTGGACCTCGCCGGCGAGTACACCATCGAGCTGCGGGTCACCGACGCCCTGGACCTGAGCGCGCCGAGCGAGATCTGCGACCAGCCGCCGGCGACGGTGGAGGTCAACGCCCGTCCCGACGAGGACATCCACGTTCAGCTCGTCTGGCACACGCCGCGCGACCGCGACGAGACGGACGCCGAGGGCAGCGACGTCGACATGCACCTGCTGCACCCCAACGGCCGCTCCTGGGCGGTGGCGCCCCTCGACTGCTACTACGCCAACACTCAGCCCGACTGGGGCCCGCGTGGCCCGGCCGGCAACCCCTCGCTGGACATCGACGACACGAACGGCGCGGGGCCCGAGAACATCAACCTCGACCAGCCCGAGGACACCAACGCCCTCGGCGGTCCCTACCGCGTCGGCATCCACTACTACCGCTCCGAGAACTTCCTCGGGAACAGCGACTGGGGTCCCAGCGAGGTGACGGTGCGCATCTTCCTCGGGGGCCAGCAGGCCGGGGAGTGGGTGCGTGAGCTCCAGCGGCGAGACCACTTCTGGGAGGTGGCGAACATCATCTGGAGCGCCGGCGATCGCCGGGTCCAGGAGGTGAATCGCTATCACAACGAGGTCCCGCGAGTCCCCTGATAGCTCCCCTTCAAGGCCACGTCGCGCGCCTGAGTTGGCGCGGTCACGGGGTCGTCGACCGGCTGCCCGTCCCCGGGACCGACGTCGGCGAGGTCGTCCACTATCGCGTAGTCCACGACCACCGCGGGCGCCCCTTCGGCCAACTCCTGGAGGTCGTCGAACCCTCGCTCCATCGCGTCGACCCCGGTTGCCCGCAGGCGTTCCGCTGCCCCGGGTGCCCGCTGCGCCACCTCTCGCCCGCGCGGCAGCGAGCCATCAAGTCCGCGGCCCACGCCGCCACCCTGCGACGTATCGCAGGCGTCGAGCTCGAAGCCGAGTGGATCGAAGCCGGGGTGCCGCGCGACGACTACCGCGCCCACGCCCAGGCGCGGCCCATCGACGGCGTGCTCGGGCTGTATCCGCACCCCGGCCACCAGGAACCCGTCGACCTCTCGCGGTGCCCCGCCCAGACCCCCGCGGCCCGCGCCATCCTCGGCCGGATCGTACCGCCGGAGGAGGTCGAGACCGTCCTGGTCCAGGCCCACGGTGGCCGGGCGCGCGTCGCGCTGCGCGCCGGCACCGCGAGGCTCGTCCGCGGCGACGCCATCGTCTCCCTCGACGTCGATGGCGACCGACTGGAGGCGAGCTGGCCCGCCTGGACACCGCAGTCCCCCGACTCGCTGCCGGCGCTGCGCCGCGCGGTGGTCGACTGGCTCGACCCGACACCCGACGACGACGTGGTCGAGGTCGGCTGCGGCGTCGGTACGCTCAGCCTCCCGGTGGCGCGGCGCGCCGCCTCCCTGCTCGGGGTGGACGAGACTCGCGTCGCCGTCGCCGACGCCGCGCGAAACGCCGCCCACGCTGGGGTCTCCGCCTCCTTCCGGGTGGGTCGCGCCCGCAAGTCGCTGCGCCGGCTGATCGCCACCGGCGTGCGGGCAGACCTGGTCCTCATCCACGCCATGCGCCGGCCCCTCGGCCCCGCCGTGATGTCCGCCGTCGCCGCGATGCGGCCCAGACGCGTCCTCTACGTGGCGCCGAGCGCCGCCTCCCTGGCCCGCGATCTCGCCGTCTCGTCGCTGATGCCCACCCGGATCGGCTTCATCGACCAGCTCCCGGGCACCGCCCACCTGCTCACGCTCGCTGTGCTCGAGCGCGAAAGATGAGATAAGGCGGTCGTGGCACGACTCGACGATTTGCTCGCGCACATGCTCAAGGCCGGCGCGCAGTCGCTCCAGTTCCAGCGGGACCACCCGCCGGTCTTGCTCATCGGTCGGGAGCGGGTGCCGCTGAGCAACGTGCCCGTCACTGGGCCCATGATGACCGGCGTCCTCGACTCGTTGCTCGACGAGGCGGGCCGACAGGCGCTCTCTGCGACGGGTCAGTACGACGGGATCTACCAGGCCAACTCGGGCCCTCGCTTCACCTATCGCGTGCGGCAGCGGCCCGACGGCCTCGGTCTGGCGTTCCGACTCGAGGAGGGGCAGAAGCGCCCCGGACCCGCCTCGCTCCATCCGGTCGACGACGGCGGAGCCGCGATCATCAAGGTGCCGGCCTCCGGGATTCGGAGACAGGCGTCGCAGGCCGGCGCGCCCCGGGCCCACCTCGGCCCGGAGCCCTGGCGCACCGACGACATCCGCGAGTTGCTCAAGCAGGTGGTCGGGCGGCGCGGCTCGGACCTCGTCGTCTCGAGCGGTCGCGAGGCGCGAGTCCGCCTCGCCGGCGACTACAAGTCCGTCCCCGGCGGCGTCTTCGACGACGCCGCGATCCTGCACTCACTCGGGGACACGCTCACCGACGAGCGCCGCGCGACCCTCGAGCTCGAGGGCAGCCTGGACACGGCCCTCGAGATCATGGACGGGCCCGCCCGCCTCCGGTTTCGGGTCAACGTCTTCCATCAGATGCACGGTCTGGCCGCGGCGTTCCGGCCCATCTGGGATCAAGTCCCCAGCCTCGAGGCGCTCAACCTGCCCAAGGAGCTGCTCCCCCTCGTCGGCTTCCCCTACGGGCTCGTGATCGTCACCGGCCCCACCGGGAGCGGCAAGTCGACCACGCTCTCGGCACTGCTGGAGTACCTCAACGCCCACTCCGAACGGCACGTCATCACCCTCGAGGACCCCATCGAGTACGTGTTCCGCAACCAGCGCTGCCTCATCCACCAACGAGAGGTCGGGGTGCACGTGCGCACCTTCTCCAGCGGCCTGCGCGCCGCCCTGCGCGAGGCCCCCGACGTCATCTTCGTCGGCGAGATGCGCGATCTGGACACCATCGCCTCGGCGCTCACGGCGGCGGAGACCGGCCACCTCGTCCTCTCGACGCTCCACAGCGGCAGCGCCGCGCAGGCCATCGACCGCATCATCGACGTCTTCCCCGAACATCAGCAGAGCCAGGTACGGATCCAGCTCGCCGACACCCTTCGCGCCGTCGTCACTCAACGGCTGCTCCCCACCTCCGACGGGCGCGGTCGCATCCCGGCCATCGAGCTCATCCGTATCAACTACGCCTTCTCGAACCTCATCCGCGAGCGGCGCACGCACCAGTTCGCCAGCACCACCCAAAGCAGCCGGCGCGACGGCTCGATCCCCTTCGACGAGTCCTTGTCGCGCCTCGTGAAGCACGGGTTCATCGATCGCGACGTCGCCGAGCGCGCCGCCCGCGACCCCAAACACCTCAAGCTACTGCTGGACGCCGGGAGCAACTGATTGGATCTGGGCCCGAACGTCACCGTGCTCGAGCACGGCGGACGCACCTTCTACATCGTCGGCACCGCCCACATCTCGCAGCGGTCCGTAGAGGACGTCCGCAACACCATCGACGCCGTCGAGCCGGACACCGTCTGCGTGGAGCTCTGCCAGACCCGGTACGACGCGCTCGTCGATGATAGTCGCTGGAAGAGGCTCGACATCTTCCAGGTCATCCGCGAGCGTAAGTTCCTGTTTCTGCTCGCAAACCTCGCGCTGTCCTCCTACCAGCGCCGCCTCGGAGAGACCCTCGGCGTACAACCGGGGGCCGAGCTCATGGCCGGCGTCGCGAAGGCCGAAGAGATCGGCGCCGAGCTCGTACTCGCCGACCGAGACATCCAGGCGACGCTGAAGCGCACCTGGGCCAACGTGCGCTTCTTCGACAAGCTGAAGCTCCTCGGTGCCGTCTCCGGCGTCTTCTTCAGCCGCGAGGATCTCACGGAGGAGGACCTCGAGGAGCTCAAGGACCGCGACACGCTCAACGAGACCATGCAGGCCTTCGCCAAGGAGATGCCGCGCGTCCAGGGGCCGCTCATCGACGAACGCGACCGCTACCTCATGTCGGCCATCGAGGACGCCCCCGGCGAGACCGTCGTCGCGGTCGTCGGCGCCGGCCACGTCGAGGGCATGGTCGGCTACCTGGGCCGTGGCGCAGACCGCGAGGCCCTCTCCGTCATTCCCCCTCAGAAGACCTGGGCCAAGGCCCTGAAGTGGGTGATCCCGGCCCTCATCCTCGGCGCCTTCGCCTTCGGCTATACCAAGCTCGCCGGCCACACCTTCCAGGACATGGTCGAGGCCTGGGTGCTGCCCAACGCCATCTCCGCCGCCATCTTCTGCGCCCTGGCGGGCGCCCGCCCCCTCTCCGTGCTCACCGCCGCCATCGTCTCACCCATCACCTCCCTGAACCCGGCGCTCCCCGCTGGCGTCGTCGTCGGCCTCCTCGAGGCCTGGCTCCGCAAGCCCACCGTCGCCGACGCCCGCCGCCTCGCCGACGACTCCATGACCCTCAAGGGTCTCTACAAGAACCCCTTCAGCCGGGTGCTCTGGGTCGCCGTCATGACCAACCTCGGCTCCGCCCTCGGCGCCTACATCGGCCTCCCGCTGGTGCTGCTGATCCTGGGACGAGAGAGCGGCGGCGGCTGACCGTCAGGGGCGCGCGTCGCCGGCCGGGCCCCAGATCGTGAGCCGGACCTCGGCGTCGTCGAGCACCCGGTACTCGGGAACACGCCCAGAGACCAACGTGCTCTCCTCCAGGATGATCGGGACCCCATCGCCGCGCTTCTCCATGAGCGAGCGACGGCCAAGCTCACCGCCAGGGTCGTCGACGGGGCACTTGGCCAACAGCGTCGTGACGAGCTCGTTGCGCGTCGACTGACGCAGCGCGAGCGACTCGACGGTCAGCGCATTCGGTAGCGGCCCCGGCGAGTAGATCTCGAGACGGTCGTCGAACAAGAAGAGCCGCGTCTTCGATCCGTAGATCGAGTAGTCGCGATGGGCGACGGCGTTCACGACCGCCTCAAAGACGGCTCGCAAGCTGAACTGGGGGATGTCCAGCCGCGCCGGGTCCTTCCGCGCCGCCACGGACATGTTCCTGCGCACGAACGCCATCGCCCCGTGTACTTGCTCATCGAGGGGCCCGGTGATCTCCTGCGCGTCGGTCTGGTAGTTGGAGTCCTGGCGGACTCCACGATACCGCGCCGCCTGGATGAAAGCCCTGGGGAGCCATCGCTCCGGGCTTCGCGTGCACAGCAAGACGCCAGCCACCGTGCATCGCTGTGCGCCGGTGTCGTCACGGGTGAGCAACCCGCGCTTGTGTAGCCGATCAGTCCCTTCACCTGACCGCCGAGCCAAGAAGCGGCGCGCGAGTCCATCGTCCAGGTCACCCTCGCCGCTGTGAGGTACGGCCTGCTCGTCGAAACGAATCAACCGCGCCTGGCTTCGTTGCTGGAACAGCCTCGCGAGCACGTCCGGGGCCATCTCGCGCTTCGAGCTGCCCTGCCTTCGAAAGTAGCCACCGGGACTCTGATGAACGTAGAGGCTGCGGGGGATGTCGACGCGGAGTATGGCCCGGAGCTCGCCAGTGGCGTCGGGGAGCTCCATCCGAGACGAGCGAAACTCGACGGGCGGTTTGATGCTGTCGTTGCAGATCTCGAAGACCAGCCATTCGGTCGCATCGAGCCTGTCGATGGGAACACCCAACACGTCCCGCGTCTTGTCATCGATGCCCAGCAGCAGCACCCCATCGGCGGTGTTGGCCATCGCTGCGATCTCGTTCGCCAGCTCGTCGCGCTTGGGCTGTGCCACCCGATCCCCGCGCCAACCAACGGCCTTCAACTCGAGGGACGTGTCCTCACCGAGGCGGATCTTGCGCAGCAATTCGTCTGGGCTGTCGAACATCTCAATCCTCCAACACAAGTCGGCGATAGCGCTGCTCGAACGCTTCCCGACCGCCCTCCATCACCGCGCAAATCGTCGCCCGCGTCTCCCTCTCTTGCAGACTACCGGCGCACTCGGTCTGCGTCTGGCCGCCCCGCGCCGCAAGCGCGAGCACCTGCTCGGCATCTCCGTTGACCGCGATGTTCGCGTTGTGCGTGACGACGATGACCTGCCGGCGGCGCTTGACATCCCGGAGTTGGTTGACGATCAGCCCGTAGATCAGGTGGTTGTCGAGGTCATCCTCCGGCTGGTCGAGGATCAACGGCTCCTCCCCGTAGGAGAGCAGGAACGCCAACAGCGCCGCTGTCTTCTCACCAGGAGATCCCTCGGTGATGGGGCGAAACCTTCGCTCTTGATCCGCCCGGCTATGCTGCACGTCGAGGGCGTCCTCGGGGAACCACAGATCGAGTCGATCGAGCGCTTCGGGCGGAAGGCGGTCGGCCGGGAGCTCCGCGTCGAGCGACGAGGCGTCCAGCGCGATGGGGGCGAGTTCGCGGGCGAGTCGACGCAGCCGATCCCCGGCGTCGCCCCAGCTCTCTTCCCACGCATCTACCGCCCGACCCTGCCTGCGCCGCTTCTGGTACGCCTTCAGGATGTCCGCATGCCCCGACTCCTCATAGACCCGGAGCTTGCGGTTCACGTCCCCGAGCTCGCCGACGAGCTCCGGCTCCGCGGCGAGCCCGACCTCGATTTCCCGCGCCTTCGCACGCAGCGAGAGGAGGCGCGCGCCCTCCTCTTTCCAGCGTTCCTCCCACTCCCTGCGAGCGACCTCGGGTGCCTCGTCGACGACCCGAAGAAGTGCTAGGACGGTGCGGCAGAGTCGCGACGCGGCGCGCTGCACGCGCCCGCCAACCG
>CAYOBQ010000231.1:0-13517 GCA_964402225.1 uncultured Nannocystaceae bacterium
TTGGCGGGCGCGTGCAGCGCGCCGCGTCGCGACTCTGCCGCACCGTCCTAGCCGCGTTGACGCCTGACTCGCGCGGAGTGAGACTGCCGGCGAGGTGGATATGGGTGCATTCGATGAGCTCGTGGCCGGTATGGCGCAGGGACGGGGCGCGCCGACCTCCGGCGACAAGGACAAGACGCGTGAGCTGCTCGACCGGGTCTACGAGGAGCGCTGCCACCGCGGGCGGCATCACAAGGATCGCTACCAGGTCCGGGTCAACCTGCAGAAGAAGGCGGAGGCCTCCTCGTACGCCGGCTGGATCACGGCGCCGAACCCGACCTCCGGGCCCTACCAGGGCACCTCCTTTGTCTGGTTTCCTGGCGAGAGCGGCAGCGTGGCGGTCCTGGTCATCGGGACCGACGGATTCGGCGCCGACGCCCACATCCTCGGGCGGCCCGGACACCGGCGGCGCCTGGGGGCGCTCTCGCGCCTGCACCGCGGGGCGATCTGGGTCAAGCCCGACCTGTTGGACATCGCCTCCCGGGTACCGGACGCGGTCACGAAGTGCTGGCCGGACATCGCCGCCGCCCAGAGGTCGTACGGCCACGTCATCTACGCGGCGACCTGCGTTCGCTCAGCCTCGGACGCGGGGGCCGTGTCCGACCTCCTGGACCTGTTCTTCGACGAGCACGGCACGCCGCTGACAGGTGGCGCGAAGGAACGATGGAACGCCCGGACGCAGGATATCGCGGGGGCGATCTTTCCCCCCGTCGACGACGAGGCTGTGCACGCGTTGCTGAGAGAGCGGCGCTTCCTGGTCCTCGAGGGACCGCCGGGGACGGGCAAGACGCGGCTCGCCTACCGCGTCGCCGACCGAATCGGCGCCTCCACTCGGATTCAGTTCCACCCGGCGCGCACCTACGAGGACTTCGTGGTCGGCCTGTTCCCGCGCCCCGCCGGTGGTGGTCTCACCTTCGAGGTGCGCCCCGGCGACCTGCTGCGCGCCAACCGCGCGGCGGAGGGCGCGCCGCACGTGCTCGTCGTCGACGAGATCAACCGCGCCGACCTCGGCCGCGTTCTTGGCGAGGCGGTCGTGCTCTTCGAGGTCGGCGAGGGCCAACGCGAGGTACGCCTGCCCCACACGCCCGACGGCTACCCCGAGGTCATGCAACTCCATCCGAACCTCACGGTGCTGGCCACCCGGAACACCGCAGATCGTACGATCGCCCGAATGGACCTCGCGATCCGCCGGCGGTTCGCCTTCGTGGAGGTGTGGCCGCAGCTCAAGGCGGTCGCCGCAGAGGGCGTCGACTTCGCGCAGTCGCTCTACACCGACACCATCCAGACCTTCACCGAGTACGCCGACGAAGAGACGCTGCGCCTGGTGCCCGGGCATGCCTACTTCCTGGACCCACGCCCCGACCTGGATCGCGAGGGCCGTCCAGCCCGCGTCGCCAACCGCCTGCGTCTCGAGCTCGTGCCGTTGCTACGCGACTATCTCGACGAGCGGCTGTGCGGAGGTGCCTCTGTGGCCGTGGCCGGCCTGGCCGACCGGATCGAGGCGCGTCTGCTGGAGCGCGAGTGAGCCGCGGACGCACCCGCAAGGGTCGCGGCCGCGCGAAGCGAGCGCTGCTCACGCTGCCGCCGGCCAGACCGCTCCTGCGGGGGGTCGACCACGGTCCGGAGATCCGCTTGAGCGCATCCGACGTGGGCGGCGACGGCGAGCGCTGGATCGAGCCTTTTCTCCACGCCAACGGTCCGCACCTGCACCGCCTTGGCATCCGAACCCGCGTGGAGACCGGTGGGGGGGTCGCGCTCGCGCTCTCTCCCGGTCCCCGCATCGGCGCGGTTCCGCTGCTCTCACCGGCAACCCGCCGAGTCGCCGCCGGCCTCGTCGTCGCGCCGCGGTTCCGGTGGGACAGCCTGGGTGCCGTCCTGGGCGAGGTGGGCTTCGCCACCGAGCCCGCCCTGGGTGGAGCCCCGCTGGTTCCGGGCTCCGCGCGCGAGGTCCCGCCCTGGATGCTCGCCAGCCCGGTCCTGCGCCGCCTCGAGGGTCTGCTGGCCCATCGCAAGCGGGGCTTCGTCGAGCGTCACGAGCACCGGTCGAGCCCGCGAGGCCGAGTCGACTGGGGTGAGTGGGCGCGGCGCGACGTACCCGCCGGTCGCTGGGCACGCCTGCCCTGCCACTTCCCCGAGCCCGACGACGACCCCGACCTCATGGCCTGCGTGCGCTGGACGTTGCACCGCCTCGACGAGGAGCTGTCGCCCCACGGGCACGCCGGCCCGGCCCGACTCCTGCGGGCGCGAGTCGGTGACCTGCTCGCGCGAGTCGGTCCCGGCGCCGACCGTCGCCCTGCACCCGGCGGCCCGGGCGGCTCGGGTTGGCTCGCCGACGCGCTGCAGGCGATGAGCTGGGTCTCGGAGGAGCGCGGGCTCGGCGGCGCGAGGACCCTCGACGGTCTGTGTTGGGACCTCGCCGTCGACGAGCTATGGGAGTGTTGGGTCGACGCCTTCATCGCCGCTCTCGCGCCCCGGTGTGGACTGGTCCACGTCGCCCGCGGACAGACCCGACGCGGTCTCAACTGGCTCACGCCGCTGGCCTCGATGCGCGCGCTCATCCCCGACACAGGCCTCCGCGGGGCCGGCCGAATGGTCTGGGTGGACGCGAAGTACAAGGCACACCTGCGACTCCTCGGCAGGCGTGGATGGATGGGCCTGAGCGATGACGTGAGAGCGGCCCACCGCGCCGACCTCCACCAGGCCCTCGCGTACGCCAACCTGGACAGCGTCGACCGGGTCGACACGATGCTCGTCTACCCGGTCTCGAGCGCTGCGGCCTCGCGCCCTCCCGCGGTCGCCACGGTGGCGGCCGGCCAGAGGCGGGTGCGGCTGCTCCTCGCCGCGCTCCCCTTCGGGTTTCGGTCACGCGAGCAGCGGGAGGCGACGCTCGCCGACTGGAGGACGCTGCTCACTGCCTGACGCCTCGTTGGGGACCAGCCAGCCGAGGGACCGCAGGCGCGGGGCCCAGGGCTGCACACGGCGAGGGGGGAGAGCCGAACGGTGGAGGAAAAGCCATCGCAGGGATGCCGACGTGCGCGCGGTGCATCAGATCACCGACCACGACGGCTGACTGGGACTGTCAGCGGCGGGCGTTGATGCTGTAGGGCTGGCAGCCGGCGCCCTCGCCGTAGAGATAGACACGGAGCAGGTAGGTGCCCGACTCGAGGTCGCGGGCGATCTTCTCGAGGTCGCCGGTGCTCTGAGAGACCGCCAGCCGCTGCTCGCCGCGGTAGAGCTCGATGTCGATGTCGCCGTCCGCGTGGGTGAAGCCGACGTCGATCTGGGCCGAAGCGCTCTCGTCGAGCGTGAGGGCGAACCAATCCTCCTCACCCTCACAGAGCTGGGCCTCGTGCTGGCCCCAGGAGAGGTCGGCGGCGTCGGCGGCGGTGTGGTTGGCGCCGAAGTCATCTCCACCGGCGTCGGGGGCGGCCCCGCTCGCGGTGACGTGGAGCGTGTAGGGCTGGCAGCCGGCCTCGTGGCTGTAGGGGAAGACCCGGACGTGGTAGCGACCCGCGGACACGCGCTTGCTGATGACCTCGTGGTCCGCGGTGCTGGCGGAGGAGCCGATCTTCGCCTCGCCCTGGAAGAGCTGGACATCGAGATCCCCGCTGGCGTGGGTGAAGTCGAGCTCGATCTTCAGGGTGCCGGCCTCCACCTCGACCACGAACCAGTCGGCCGCGTCGTTGTCGCAGACCGTCGACTCCAGGGTCCCCACCTCGACGGCCGTCGCCTGGCCCCGGGCGTCGTTGGGCTCGAGATCGTCGCCCCCGCCGCTGTTCCCTCCGAGCAGCACGTGACCCACCTCGCACCAGGGCGTGCCGTCGTGGCTCTCCTGGGTGTCATCGACGACGTCGCGCTGGGCGCAGCTCTCGTCCTCTGACCAGGCGATCCACTCGTCGCCGCGACCGATCCGCTCGGCGTAGGCCGCAAAGACCGCGTAGCCGCCGCCCTGGTTCATGAACGGGGTCGGCTCGGCGCAGCTCGCGTTGCTGTGCCCCTCGATGTCGTCGAAGGCCTTCTGGAGGACGATCTCGAACATCGCGGAGGTGGAGCTGTTCCAGCAGCAGGTCTTCGACTGGTGGTAGACGAGCTCCGGCAGCGCGAAGTCCTCGACGAGGCGATGCTCGGCGTCCACCTCGGCGCGGCGCCGCGAGAAGTGCTCGTCGGCGAGGTCATAGAGCTCGGAGAAGGCGTCCTCCCGCCGAGTGCGGGCGGAGCAGCTCGCGGGGTAGCGGCGCAGGTGCTCCCGGGCGGCCTCGATCTGCTCCAACAGGATCGTGCGCTTCCCCTCCGGCGACAGCGTGCCGAGGATCTGCTCGAAGATCCCGGGACGGGCCGCGATGGCGCTCAGGTCGCTGGCGTCCACGAAGGTGGAGCGGTCGGCGGCGGGCACGATGTTGGTCCAGTAGCCGCCGGACTTGACGGGCGTCCGCCACCGCTTGATGCCGCCACCGAGGGCGGCGTAGGCGTCACCCTCGTGGTTCTCGCCCGGCCCGCCGCCGGCCTCGGCCGTGAGCGCGTGCTTGCTCGAGCCCGCCGACTCCCACTGGGGCTGGCGCCGCGGCATGCTCCCGCTGACGAGCTCGGCGTCGGTGGAGTCACCGGTTCGGGTGGTGTGCTTGACGACGTAGACGTGCCCGATGCCGGTGCGGGCGTAGCGCTTCACGAGGACGTCCCCGGCACGGATGGCCTGGGGCTTCAGGTTGTACATATTCGAAGGGCTCGCGAGGTTGATCGAGCCGAAGTAGCTGAGCAGGAAGATCTGGAAGTAGCCGACGCGCTTGTTGAGATGCAGCTCGTCGAAGTAGGTCCCCGCCCGCGCGTCGTCACCGAGGAAGGGCTGGAAGTCGTCCTGGCTACCGCCGAGCTTCCGGGTGCGCAGCCGCGAGTCCGTCGGCCAACCGTCGGCCTGCCACGAGCTCGCCCGGTCGCTGTAGTCGCGGTAGGAGTCCTTGAAACGGGGCGTGTTCCGGTAGCGGCTGCCGTCGTCGCGGCGGAAGCCGAAGTGGCCCAGGAAGATGCGCCCCTCGCGGTCCGAGGCCTGGACGTAGAAGGGCAGGCCGTACCAGCTCGCGAAGGTCGAACGCAGGAAGAGCGCCGTCTCGGCGCACTCGATGGCCGGCGCCGGCAGCGTCTTGCCGTAGGGCGTCTTCATGGTGAAGGTCTCGCCGTAGCTGTCCCCGTCGCGCCGCTCCATCGCCTCGATCCAGGCCGAGTATTTCTCGTCCCAGCTCAAGCGCGAGTTGGGGCCCCAAGCCATCCCCGCCGCCGGATCCAGCTCCGCCCAGTCCCGCGTGACCTTCCACACCTGCGCGTCGTCGTTGTCCACGCTGGTGGGCAGACCCTTGCGCGTCGCGAAGGCGTCCTCCTTGGCGTTGGTCTGCTCCGCGGGCTCGAAGACCGACTTGCCGAGCCCCGGCGTCTCCTCCCCGACCTCGAGCTCCGGGGCGACGGCCTCGTCCGGCGGGAGCGGATCACCGGCGCAACCGAGGGCGAAGGCGGCGAAGAGGGTGAGGTAGCGGGTCATCTGCAGCTCCTGATCCGAATCAGGCGCGTAGCCTAGCAGGAACCGGGCCAGAAGGCAGACGACGGCGCTTGGCGGGGGCGCGACGCCGCTGGGTGACGCCCGACCCCGCCACCACGACACCGGCCGCGGTACCCTCCGAGCCCTGGACCGGATGGGGGAGCGTGATGAGCGACCTGCGGACCGCCATGATCGGCCTCGCCCTCGCGGCGAGCGGCTGCGGCGACGCCCCCCCATCGCCCGCAGACGCCGCCCGGCCGCCGCCCGCCGACGCCGCGGCGCCGGACGCCGCCCCACCCGCGATCCCAACTCCACCGTGCCCCGCCGGCTGGGCCGCCTCGGTCGATCCCGCCGGCTGCGAGCCCCCAACGTGGACGGTCGACCTCGGTCCGTGGCGCTGCCCCCGCGGCTGGACGCCCCTCGAAACAGGCCGCGGCTGCGCGCCCTCGCTCGTGGGGTGCCCCGCCGGCGCCCTCCCCCGCTTGGACGGGACCTGCGACGACCTGGGCTTCGACGACTGCGACCGTCCACCGCCCCCCGAGGCGGTCTTCGTCGATGCGGCGGCGGAGCCCGGGGGGAGCGGGAGCGGCGCCCGACCCCTGCGGACGCTGCTCGAAGGCATCGACGCCGCGGGGCCCGGCGGGACCGTGCACCTCGCGGCCGGCACCTACGGTGACGATCCCGGCGCCGTCGTCCTGCTCGGGGAGATCGCCCGCCTCGGGGGCGTGTGCGCAAGCCAGGTCACGATCCGTGGCTGGCTGATCCCGGGCCGCGAGCGCGTACGCATCCACGACCTCACGATCGAGACCGGAGGCCCGACCTCAATCGTCGCCACGGACAGCTCGGTGGAGGTCGAGCGCGTCGTCGTCTTCGGCGACAGGGGCGACCTCGCCGCGAGCCATGGCGCCATCGAGGGGCGCGCGGTGTCGATCGAGGGCTACTTCCACGCCGGACGCGGGGGTCAGCTCCATTGCGAGCGCTGCATCTCGCGTCCCTCCGCCGCCCCTCGCTCGGTCTTCGCATCGGAGGGCGAGGTGACGCTCGAGCAGGTCGCCCTCCACGGGCTGATCAGAGCCTCCGAGGGAGGCGCGCTCACGCTCCGCGACGCCCTGGTCCGCGGCGGGGCCGAGCGCACCTTGGAGGTCGTCGGCGCCGGGAGCGTGCTCGCCGCCGAGCGGCTCGTGGTGGCCGACGCCCCGGGGATCGCGTTGTGGATCGACGAGGGGACGGCGTCGCTGACGGACGCCACGGTCGAGGCACGGGCCGCCGGGGCCCTCGTGGTCGGGGGGCGCCTCGAAGCCACGCGCGCGGTCTTCACCGGGGGGCGCGGGCTCGACGTCTCCGATGGCGCGATGGCGCGCCTGGAAGACGTGACGCTGCGTCGCAACCAGGCCGTGGCCCTCATCGCGACCGGTGCAGAGACCCGGCTCGACGCGGTCCGCCTGCAAACGGTCGGCGCCGAGGCCGACGCCGCGCCCGCGCGGGGTGTTCAGATCTCCGACGGAGCCCAGGCGCACATCGAGTCGAGCGTCCACGAGGGCCACGCGGGGGCCGGGGTCGTCGTCGATGGGGCCGGCAGCGCCCTGGTCGCGACCGACCTCCTGGTGCGCGCGATCGGCGCGGGGCCCCTGGGCGACGCGGGGATGGGGATCGTCGTCGGGAACCAGGCCACCGCCGACCTCAACCGGACCCGGGTGGCAGGCGCCCGGGGCGCCGGGCTGGTCGTGCAGGGCGGGGCGCATGTCGAGCTGAGGCAGGGCGACATCACCGGGATCGCGCCCCTGGCGGCGGACGGCACGCTGGGCGCGGGGGTGGCGGTACAGTCCGCCTCCCTCGACGCCTCGGAGCTCGGGATCAGTGACACCCACGCCGCCGGGCTCGCCGCGACCCGTGGCGCCACCCTGGAGCTCCGCGGCCTCGTGGTCAACGAGGTCGCGCCACAGCCCCGAGACGACCGGTTCGGTTGGGGCGTGCTGCTCGGCGACGAGGTGAGCGCGAAGCTGTCGGACGTCCTCGTGACGGGGGCACGACGACGCGGGCTCGTCGCCTTCGCCGGCGCTGACCTCGACCTGGACCGGGCGCGGGTGACGGGCACCCGCGGCGAAGCCGCCGACGGCGTCTTCGTCGACGCGATGGCCCGGCTCGAGGCGACGGATCTGGTCATCGACGGCCACCCCCACGCGGGGCTCGTCGTCTCGGCGGCGGCGGCGACGCTCCACGGCGGGCTGATCACCGGGAACGGCGTCGGGCTGCTGCGCCAACTCTCGACGGAGGTGGTCCTCGACGGCGCGCGCATCGAGGGCAACGCGGTCGCCGACGACACCTGCGAGCAAGTGTGCGCGGAGCGCCCCCCCGCGTCGGAGAGCCTGGATCTCGTGCCATAGGTCCCGGATCAGGGGTTGCGCCTGATCTTGAAATGCCTTATCAATATCAGTCGTGAGATACCGCCTCTGCATCTTGATCGCCTTCGCCGCGCCCGCCTTCGCGGCGCCTGAGCTCCACGGCTACGGTGAGATCCACTTCGACTACCTCGACTACGGGCCCGACCAGACCCAGCCGGGCGGCGCGCCGGAGGAGAGCCGGCTGGTCTTCGATCTGGCGCGGCTCTCCTTGGAGATCGAGGCCGAGCTCGGGTGGGACGTCGAGGTCGAGGCGGAGGTCGAATTCGAGCACGGAGGCACCGGCGCCGCCCTCGAGCTCGAGTACGACGAGTTCGGGGAGTACGAGCAGGAGGTCGAGGCCGGCGGCGAGGTCATCCTCGAGGAGCTGTACCTCGAGAAGAAGATCGGCGAGCACCTCGAGCTGAAGCTCGGCCGCTTCTACGTGGCCGTGGGGCTGTTGCCCTCCCACCACCGCCCCGTCGACTACGTGGGCGCGGCGCGGCCCGAGTCAGAGGCGACGATGCTCCCCGGCGTGTGGGACGAGATCGGCGTCGGCGCCGAGCTACACCTCGATCCCGTCGAGATCACGGTGCAGATCGTCAACGGGCTCGACTCGACGGGCTTCAGCTCGAAGCGGTGGGTCGCTTCGGGGCATCAGGGTCGCTTCGAGCAGGTCCGCGCCACCGGTCTCGCGGGGGTCCTCCGCGTCGACGTCACGCCGACCGACGGCGTCCTCATCGGCGCCTCGGCGTACCTGGGCGACACCACCGCCAACCGCCCCAAGCCGGACCTCCCGGACACCGCCGGCGCGCTGCTCATCGTCGATGGCCACGCCGCCGTCGATGTAGGCGCCCTACGAGGTCGAGGCGCGATCATCTGGGGCCGCCTCGACGACGCCGATCTGATCTCGGAGAAGAACCGCCGGCTCTCCAACAACCTCAACGTCGCGCGGACGGCGGTGGCATCAGAGGCGCTGGCCGTCTGGGCGGAGGTGGGCGTCGATGTACTGCGCCTCTTCGCGGGGCCCGGCGACCATCGGATCGAGCCGCACCTGCGCGTCGAGTACTACGACACGATGTTCGCCGTCGGCGCCGACGGCTTCGACAACCCTCGCTTCGAGCGCACGATCATCGCCGCCGGGCTCGGACACCTCTTCCGCGACACGCTCGTCAGCCGGATCACGTGGCAGCGCCGCGCGCTGGGCGACGGCGATCTGCGCGCCGAGAGCGCGGTGCGCTTCACCACTGGCTTCACCTTCTAAACCGAACGGATCCCTCCATGAAGAAGCTCCTCTCCCTCCTCCTCCTCACGCTCGTGGCCGGCTGCGGCGGTGACGACGCGTCCACCACCGAGACCTCCTTCGAGGACCACGCCCAGGCCCGGGCCATCGTCGAGGACTTCTCCCAGAAGGTGGTCGTGCCCACCTACGCGCTGCTCGCCGAGCGGTTGGGCGCGTTGCATCAGGCCGCCGAAGCGCTGCAAGGCGACGCGTCGGCGGCCAACCTCGACGCCGCCCGGGCCGCGTGGGTGGCGGCGCGCAGCCCTTGGGAGCAGAGCGAGGGCTTCCTCTTCGGCCCCGTCGACGCGCGCGGCTACGACCCCGCCCTCGATAGCTGGCCCGTCAACCGGGTCGACCTCGACGCCGTGCTCTTGAGCGGCGACGACCTCAACGCCGCCTACATGACCAGCCTCGACGCGACGCTCAAGGGCTTCCACACCGCCGAGTACCTGCTCTTCGACGAGACCGTCTCGGGTGACCTCGGCGATCGGGAGCTCATGTACCTCGTCGCCACCACCGCTGAGATGGCCGGGGCCGGGGATGAGCTGCACCGGGCCTGGACCGAGGGCCTCGACGGTGAGCCGGCCTACGCTGGTGTCCTGGAGGCCGCCGGCAGCGCCGACTCGGTCCTGTACCCCTCGAAGCAGTCCGCGGCGGAGGAGATCGTCCGCGGGGCCATCGGGATCCTCGACGAGGTGGCCAACGGCAAGATCGCCGACCCCTTCGACGAGCAGGACACGAAGCTGGTCGAGAGCCAGTTCAGCTTCAACTCGCTCACCGACTTCACCAACAACGTCCGCAGCGTGCAGAACGCCTACCTCGGCGCCGTCCCCGACGCCGGCACCAGCGGGGTCGGCCTGACCGCCTTCGTCGCCGACGTCGACGCGGACCTCGACGCGCGCCTCAAAGGAGAGCTCACGGCGGCCCTCGCGGCTCTGGGTGAGATCCCGGAGCCCTTCCGCGACGCCATCACCGATCCCGCCGCCGCCGACAAGATCCGCGCCGCGCAGGAGGCGATCCGCGCGGTGCAGACCACCATGGAGGGCGACGTCCTCCCGTTGGTCACCCGGTAGATCGGTGCGGGCGCCAGCGCTGATCACCGCCGCCCTCGCCCTCACGGGGTGCGAGGGCGAGGCCGAACGCACCGCGTTCGAGCAAGTCGTCGCGCCCGTGATCGAGCGCCGCTGCGCCTCACCCGTCTGCCACGGCGTCTCCCCGGGCGCCGAGGCGCGCGGCGACCACATCGACTGGGAGCAGCTCTTCTTCCAGGTCGACGCGAGCGGCCACCTGACGGACATCGATCAGGCACAGGCCGCCGTACGACGTCACATCAACACCGTCGAGCCGGAGTTCTCCTCACTTCTGCGCAAGCCCCTCGGCGTGGGCTTCGGGGGCCGGGCGCACCGCGGTCGGGCCAACTTCGTGACCCCGCGAGACCCCGAGTGGCGCGCGCTGCGCGACTGGATCGCCACCCAGACCGAGGGCGGTGAGGACCCCGAGCCCCTCGGCGCCATGGAGGCGCTCTTCGCCTCGACCGTCCTGCCCGCGCTGGTGGAGGGGACGTGCACGGAGGCCCGCTGCCACGGGCCGGACGCCGGCGGCACGCCCTACCGGCTCGACCCGGGCTACGCCGGACGCTTCGACGTCGGCTCCATACGGCGCAACTACGAAGCCAGCCTGGCCCAGCTCTCGCTGGACGGCGACCCGTCTCAGTCCCGTCTCCTCCGCAAGTCGCTCCCGCTCGGCGAGGGCATCGTGCACAAGGGCACGAACTTCGACTTCTACGCCGAGAACCCCGCCGGCAGGGCGGCCATCACCGCCTGGATCTGCGCCGAGCGCCGCGCGCGCACGGGCGCCGATTGCCTGGAGCCCGGAGAGGCGCCGATGCGCGGCTTCGTCTTCGTCGCCGGACCCGTCTCACCCCGCGCCCCCTTCGATGTGGACGCCTTCGAGCCCGGCCGGGACCTCTGGCTGGCGGTGACGCCCGACGACTCACTGACCCCGGCGCGGCTGGAGAACCTGACCGAGGGCCTGCACCCCGAGGGGCCCGTCGACATCCGCGACCCGGCGGTCTCGCCCGACGGATCGAACGTCCTCTTCGCGATGCGGCGCCACCCGGGCGAGGGCCACCACCTCTACGTCCTCGACCTCGAGAGCCGCCGCGTCGAGCAACTGACGGAGGGCAACGGCCCGCTCCCCGGCGGTGGCATCGCGACGGATCGGGACCCGGCCTGGGGCCCCGACGACGCCATCTGGTACGTCTCGACGCGCGCCGGGACGCTCTCTGATGATGGGCGGCTCCTCGACGCCGATCTCTACACCTTGGATCCCGCGCGCCGCTGGACTCACACGGCGCAGATCGAGCGCAAGCCGGGCTTCTTCACGGTGGGCGACGAGGCCGGAGGAGAGATCGGTTTCACCGCGCTGCGGGCGGCCATCCCGAGCCAGGCGCGGGCGCACTCCTTCCGTTTCCCGCCAGACTTGAGCACCGACTACCACCAACACTTCGGCGTGACCCCGCCGGAGAACCTCTTCTACGACACGCGCGAGCTCCCCGACGGGCGCTACGTCACGGTGATCGGCGACCTCGGCGACGTGTGGCGTGCGGGCCGACTGGGCGTGGTCGACCGGAACCTCGGCCCCGAGCTGGGCGCCGGCGAGGCGGCCCTCGAGGCCTACGTCGCGCCCCTGACCCGGCTCGAGCTGGGGGCCTATCGCGATCCAGCGCCCCTGCCCGATGGGCGTGTGCTGGTGGCCCACGACCCCGCTGATCCGGCCCTCGACGATCCGAGCGCGCGCTTCACGCCGCGGATCGAGGTGCTCACGCTCACCGAGTCCGCCGACGGCAGCGGCCCGGTCATCGACGAGCGGCGGACGCTGGTGTCGATGCCCGGCGTCGCGCTCACCGATCCCGAGCCGGTGACGCTTCGGGCGCCGCTCCACGCGTCTGCGCCCCACGTCCCGGCGGCGGAGCCGTCTGGGCTGCTGGTCCACCACGGGTTGCCGATGATCGACGCCCTGCTCGAGAACCTGCCCCCCGCGGGCGACAAGTCCCCTCGCGATGATCTGCGCTTCGTCCGCCTCGTCGAGGCGCTCCCGCGGACGCCGGACCAGCGACCCCCGGTCCCCGGCGTCGAGGGCGCGAGCTCCGTGGCCCTCTCACCGGTTGGCGCCGCGCGCATCCTCGCGGAGCTCCCGCTCGCTGCCGACGGCACCTTCCAGGCACGGGTGCCGGCGGACGTGCCCTTCCGAATCCAGGGTCTGGACGCCCGCCGGATGGCGGTGGGGGCGGTGCACAACCGGTGGTTCGAGGTCGCCCCCGGACAGAAGCTGGTCCAGGGCATCTCCGTCGCCGCCGGGATCGAGCGCTACAACGTGCGCTGTTCGGCGTGCCACGGGGCCCCCGACGGCGTCGGCACCGAGCGCGCGCCCTTCCCGCCCCCCGACGCGCTGACGGGCGCCTCGCTCACGCTGAGCCGCTACGACCAGCAGAACCCACGGCGGCCGCTCGAGGCGCCGGTCGTCGGCGACGAGACCCGCATCGAGATCGACTTCGAGCGCGACGTGCAGCCGATCCTCGATCGCCGCTGTGTGCGTTGCCACGGGGGCGGCTCGCCGCCGAGCCTCTCGGGTGGGGAGACACGGTGGTTCACCGAGGCATACGAGAGCTTGCTCTCGGCGGACTACATCGACCGCGACCGGTATACGGCGCGCGGGAGCTTCCTTGTCGAGAAGCTCACGGGGGAGGAGCTCGAGGCGCCCCGCGCCCTCGCCGACCCCGGGACGACACACCCCGCCGACGCGCCGCTGACGTCCGACGAGCTGCTCCAGTTGGTGCGGTGGATCGAGCTGGGCGCGACCTTCGAGGCGACCGATGCGCGCTGAGCTCCTGTCACCATTGCTCCTCATCGGATGCGTCGGCGGTCCCGGCCTCGACGGCGAGCTCTCCGTCGGCGAGCTCGACCGCTTCGTCGCCGAGGTCCAGCCCGTGCTCGCCGAGCGCTGCGCGAGCCCGAGCTGCCACGGGAGGCCATCGCGTCCCCTCGGGCTCTTCGCCGTCCACCAGCACCGGCTCGACCCCGCCGACGTCCACCTCGACGCGCCGCTGACAGCCGACGAGCTGCACGCCAACTACGACCGCGCCCTCGGCTTCGTGCTCGGGGCCTCTGGCGCAGCCGACGCGCCGCTGCTGCGCAAGCCGCTGGCGCAGGGCGCGGGGGGGATGCGCCACGCGGGCGGGATTCAATTCGAGGATACCCAGGGCTTCCGATACCGGTCCGTCCTTCAGTGGGCC
>CAYOBQ010000232.1:0-13119 GCA_964402225.1 uncultured Nannocystaceae bacterium
CATGCTGGCGTCGTTGCTTGCGCGGCTGAGAGCTGACCGCTGAGTGCTGAAAGCACTCCACACTCCCTCCGTCAGAATCGGGATATGCACCCAGACGAATCACGGCTGGACCCAGCGACGGTCACTACAGGACGCTGATCAGCGCGGCTCGGCCATCCGGCGCTTGCGGTGGGCGAGGAGCTCGCCGGCGATCTCCTCGATCGCCTTGTGCGTCACGTCGATGCAGGGCCAGTTCGGGTTCGCGCCGAAGAGGCGCTCTGCGTAGTTGAGCTCGCTCTCGATGTGGTCTCGCATGCCGTAGGCGGTGTCGGCGGGCATGCCCAGCGACTCCAGGCGGCGCTGCCGAATGCGGAACAGCGCCTCGGCGTCGATGCGCAGCCCGAAGACCTTGCGCTGGTCGACCCGGAACAGCTCCGGCGGCGGCTCGATGCCCATCACCAGCGGCACGTTCGCGGTCTTGTAGCCGCGCTGCGCGAGGTAGGTCGATAGCGGCGTCTTGGAGGTCCGCGAGATGCCCACCAGGACGATGGCGGCCTTGTGCAGGTTCCGCGGGTGCTGGCCGTCGTCGTTCTTGACGGCGAACTCGACGGCCTCGATGCGCCGGAAATACTCGTCGTTGACCTCGTGCAAGCCGCCGGGCTCGGCCTTCGCCTCGAGCTCGAGGAAGGTCGCGAGCTTGCCCATCAGCGTGCCGATCAGGTCCACGTCGTCGAGCCCCGCGTCGGCGCAGAGGCGTTGCAACAGCTCGCGCTGACGCGGGTTGACGGTGGTGTGGACGAGGAGCGCGTCCTCGTTGGCGGCGCGCTCGACGAGGTCCTCGATCTCCGTCTCGGCCCGGACGCGGGGGAAGACCTCGAGGTGGACCTCGGAGGTGTCGAATTGCTTGAGCGCCGCGCGGACCACTTGCTCAGCGGTGTCGCCGGTCGCGTCGGAGAGGATGAAGAGCTTGCGTTTCATGGGCGTTGTTGCGACGTGACCGTGTCCCTTGGAGGTGACCCCGGTATGAGCGACGAAGCCGAAATCGTCAAGTGGAGCGTCGCCGACGGGGTGGCCACGCTCACCCTCAATCGCCCCGATCGGCGCAACGCGCTGTCCCCCGCGCTGATGGACGCGGTCTCCGCGCGCCTCGCGGCGGCCAGGGTCAACCCCGACGTCCGCGTCCTCGTCGTGACCGGCGCCGGCGACCGAGCCTTCTGCGCCGGCGGAGACCTGGGGGGCGCGATGACCGGGGGTGGGGAGGGCTTCCCCGCGCAGATCGCCGCGAAGGGTCGCTACGCCGACCTGCTGCGGGATCTCAGGGGCGTCGGCAAACCGGTGGTCGCGCGGCTCGCGGGGGACGCGATGGGGGGCGGCGTCGGCCTGCTTCTGGCCTGCGATCTCGCCGTCGCCGCCGACGATGTCCGCGTCGGGCTCCCGGAGATCCGCGTCGGGCTCTGGCCGATGATGGTCACCGCGCTGCTGGTGCGCCACGTGGGGCGGAAGGTCGCCCTGGAGATGATGATGCTGGGCGAGAAGCTGCCAGCGGCACGGGCCCGCGAGCTGGGCTTGCTCAACCGGGTGGTGCCCCGCGCGGATCTGGACGCCGAGGTCGCGCGGGTGGCCGACGCGCTGGCGGCGCGCTCCCCCGCGGTCCTCGCCCTGGGCCGCGACGCCTTCTACCAGACCGAGGACCTCGCCCTCGACGCCGCCCTCGACGCGCTGCGTGACCGACTGGTCTTGAACACCCTGCTCGAGGACGCCGCAGAGGGCGTGATGGCCTTCATTCAGAAGCGTGATCCCGAGTGGAGAGGACGCTGAGGGTCGCCACGGCGCCGCCCTCCGGGTGGTTGCTCACCGTTAGATCCCCCCCCAGCGTGCGCGCCAGCGCGTAGCTCGTGTAGAGACCCAGGCCAGTCCCCCGCCCCGGTGGCTTGGTGGTGTGGAAGGGCTCGAAGAGGTGCCGCTCGGCGTCGGCGCTCAACCCGGCGCCGTGGTCGCGGACCCGGAGCTCGACCCGCTCCGCGTCGTGGGTGGCGCGGATCTCGATGTGACCCTCGGGATCGGCGTCGGCGGCGTTTTGGAGCAGGTTCACCAGGATCTGGACGACGGGGTCGAGGGGCAACCGTGCAAAGGCGGTGTTGCCGAGCTCGACGGAGGCTCGGCCCCGGGCGCTGGTGAAGACCACCGCGAGGGCGCGATCGACGGCGGCGCCGAGGGAAGCCTCGCCGCCGTGCTCTGGCTCGAGATGCTCGGCGCGCCCCAGAAGCGCGTGGGTGATGCGCCGGCAGCGTTGGACCTCGTCGACCACCATCTGAGCGGACTCGGCGACGTCGGCCCGAACCGCCTCGGGGACCCCAGGCTGGGCGAGGGCGTCGATGACGTCACGGCCCATCGTCTGGATGGTCGCCAACGGCGTGTTCAGCTCGTGGGCGACGCCTTGTACCGTGCGGCCGAGACTGGCGAGCCGCTCTGTGAGCATGAGCTTGCGCCGGCTGAGCACCTCCGTCGTCCGGTCGAGGTAGAGCACCATCGCGCGGTTCGATGCCTGGCCGTCGGTGCTCGGGATGGGGAAGGTGTAGCGCTCGAAGACCCACGCCTCGACGGGAAACTCACATTGCACCGCTTCGCACCCGACGGTGGCGCAGGGGCACGACCACGGCTCGTCGGTGCGATCGCCCAGGAGCAGCGCCGCGTGGGGGTTCTGCGCGGTGACGCGGCCGTCGGTGACCACCTCCATCCCCGCCTCGAGACCCTCGAAGCCGAGCCGGAGCATGGTGTCGGCCTGATGGCGGGCTCGGGCCTGGCTGCGCAGCGCGTCGGTGAAGACGGCGGCGAAGTAGGCGACCACCCCCACCATCAAGGTGAGGGCGATGACCGGGAGCATCACGTCCCAGGGCGCCACGGGATCCCACCGGCCGACACGCAGCGCCGGCTCGTGGCTCGCGGCGACCTGGAACACGATCCCGGCCGCCGACGCGGCGCCCGTCTGCCACAGGGCCTCCCGCCCCGCGAGGAGCGACGCGAGCAGGACCGGGAAGACGTAGAAGCCGATGAAGGGACACTCGGCGCCACCGGCGGCCCAGACGAGGAGGGTCAGGGCGCCCGTGTCGAGGAGCGCCTGGCGGATGTGCCGGTCGTCGGTGTCGCCCTTGCGCCGGGCGCGCCACGCCAAGGAGAGGTTGAACGCCACTCCGAGGGTGAGGGCGCAGGCGACAACCGCGAGGTTCACGCCCGGGACCGCGCCGCTCGCGGCCACGAGGCCCGAGATCGCGATCCCCCCGAGCGCGAACCAGCGCAGGCGGATCAGCCAATGCAGGCGGGCGAGGTTCTCGGGGGACGGCGTCACGGTCGGGCACCAGCTTGACACCCGGCGATGGATCTCGCGAGATCCAGGCATGCGCACGCTCTTCGTTCTGCTCGCCGCCGCCGCCGGCCATGCCCAGGAGGCGCCGCCCGCGATGCCTCCAGCCAGTGAGGACTTCAGCGCGGACCAGGCGCAGTTCGGCGAGGTCGTCACCGAGCCCGAGCGCGCCCGGGACGCGGAGCAGCGCGCCCGGGACACGCTCGTGAAGGACGCAGCCCCGCTCTACACCCGGATGCCAGCCCTCGACTACCTGACGGAGTCCGTCGCTGGCGCCTTCGCGGCCGGGGCGCTGGGTCTGTTGGGAGGGTCCCTGGGCGAGGCCATCGATCCGGGGGCGCCCTCACAGCCGCTGGGCGGATTCCACGGCCCCGTCTTCGGCGCGATCCCCGGCTCTGCGCTCGGCGCGACCCTCGGCGTCTGGAGCGCAGCCCAGCTCTTCGAGAAGGACGTCGACGTGGGCTGGAGCGCCGTCGGATCGGGGGTCGGGACGTTGGTGGGCGGTGGCGCGGCCTTCGGCATCGCCGCGGGGCTGGGCGAAGGCGACACGACGACGAGCCTGGCGCTTCTGACCTACCTCGTGGCCCAGGTGGGCCTCACGGTGGTCTTCACCGACGTTTTGGCGGATCCACTGAGCGCGAAGCGGCGGCCGTAGCCCCCCGCATCGGCACGGCCGGGGCCTGGGCGATCGTGATCGCGGTGGGCTGGTGGGAGAGCGAGGGTCCGACGGCGCCGCGGAGCCACGAGGTGAGGGGTCCGCTCTCGGTGCCGGACTCGCGCAGCCGGCGGCGCGCCAGATCGATCAGCCGCGACGCGACGGGGCGGTGGGCGAGCAGGAGCAACCGAAAGTCGTCGGGGGCCAGGACGAAGACCGTCAGCGGCGTGACCGCCACCACATCCGCCGTCGCGCCACGATCGAAGATCAGCGAGACCGCACCGAAGACGTCTCCCGGCCCGAGCTGCATCAAGTGGCGGGCGTTGGGCCCCGCGCCCTGCGAGGTCTGGGCGTGGCCGGCGACGATGAGGAAGAGGCCAGGCGCGGGCTCCCCCTCACGCAGCACGGCGGTCCCCTTGGGCACGGTGCGCGCCGTGAGCTGATCGAAGAGGGCCTCCTGCTCCGGCTCGGGCATCTCGTTGAACGGCGACGACACGGGGATGAGCTGGGCGAGCAGCCGCTGGCGAGCGTGGCGCGCGACGAGATCGGTGGTCGCCGGGAAGTGTTCACGGAGCTGCGAGAGGGCGCGGCCCGGGATGCACAGCGTGGTCACCGCCGTGCGCGCGTAGATCGACGCCGTGCGCGCGGTGCCGGCGACCCCCGCGATCTCGCCGACGGTGGCTCCGGGCCCGAGGCGGTTCAGCTCGCCGACGCCGAGGCGACGCACGACGACCTCACCGCCCATGACGACGAAGACGCGGGCGTCGATCTCGCCTTCCTCGGTGAGGGCACAGCCGGGCTCAAAGCGCGCCTCCGGGGCCTGACGCGCGAACGCCAGGACCGCGTCCCCCGCCCGCTCGTCGCCGTCGTGCAGCCGAACGAAGGCACACGCCACCTCGCGGGCGACGTCTTCGCCACCGATGTCGATCAGCAGGCGCAGGGCGCGCAGGGCGTAGCCGAGCTCCTCGGGCGCTTCACGATGCGCCGCCAGCGCCTCGACGGCGCGCTGCTTCAAGGGGAGGCCGGGCTCCATATCGGAGCTATCGGCAGATCGCGGCCCTTCCTAGAGATCGCAGGGCTCGATCAGACACGCGGCGGCGGGCAGCTTGGAGGCGGGCGGCGCCTCGCAGGAGTCGCCGAGGGCCAGCTCGGCGGCCCAGACCCACTCGTTGAATTGCAGCTCGCCCATGTGCCGCGCGAGGCCGCAGAGGTTGTAGGCGCGGACCTCGGCGCGGCGGACCTGCCGGGTTGTCTGGCGGTAGAACACGCCCACGCCGGTGCGCGGGATTCGGCCGCTCACGTTGCGGGTCGTCTGGCTGCTCGAGGACTCGACCCACGTGCGGCGCTCACTCTCGCCGTGGCCCTCGCTGACGACCTCACGGGCGGAGACGCCCTCCGAGAAGTCCCAGCTCCGGCTCTCGCTGCGCGCCTGCTGGTCCTCGTGGGAGCGGGTCCGGCGGTCGGTGACCGAGTAGGCGCTCGTGATCGAGTCACCACGCGACTCCGAGGTGCCGCTGCCGAAGCTGCGCTCCTCCTCGTGCTCCCCGGACATGCTGTGTCCGCGCTCGCTGCGGTTGGTGTGCCGGGTGCCGTCGGTCCCGGCCGTGGCGCCGCCGGCTCGCACGCCAGCGGTGGTCGAGGTGTGCCCGCTGACCTTCGCGAAGCCCGGGATCGACCCCTCCGCCTCGACGCCGACGGTCCCCGAGAGGGTGCCGCTGCCGTACAGGCGGTTCATCCGGTCCTCGTACTCCGAGTTGCTCTCCCCCTCGGACATGTTCGAGCTCCAGTTCTCGCCGTCGGTGGCGCTGACGCCGACCTCGTTGCTCGAGCTCTCGTTGTAGCGGAGGTTCTGGGACTCACGCTCACGGGCCTCCTCGGTCTCGCTGCCGCCGAGGCGCTCGCTGCGGGAGGTGCCGCTGCGCACCCCCTCCTTCCAAGTCGAGTTGGTGGTCTGCCCGGCCGAGGCCATCCAGTCCTCGCTGACCGTGACGCTCACCGAGCGCTGGCGCGTCTCCTTGACGCTCTCGCTGTATCGCACGCGGGTGTCGAAGCCCCCCGGCGTGCACCCGGAGACCGGGACCGGCTCGTAGATCTGGGCCGGATCGGCGCGGCGGCTGTAGACCACCTCGATGGGGCGATGAACCGAGATCGGCAGCGCGGTCTCGACGGTGTTGCCGTCGGCGTCGGTGGCCAGGACCCGCACCGCGCTGAGGTAGGACTGGAGCTCTTCGGGGACGGGGTTGAAGATGATCGGCTGGCCGCCGATCTCCGGGGCCCCGATCGTGTCGAAGGCCACCGGCTGCTCGACCTCGTGGACGTATTCGACCACCCCGGGCGCGCCGTTGACCTGGCTGAAGGAGTAGAGGAAGCGCGTCGCCTTGATGCCCACCGGGCGCACGGTCATCTGGTAGGGGATGCCCGCGAGGGCGCGCAGGGCGGGGGCGCCACAGTCGGCCTCGATGGGCTGAAAGGCGTCGATGATCAGCGACGGGCCGACCTCGAAGGAGAGCTCCGTCGGCGACTCGTCGCGGGTGACGGTGCCGTCGGCGTCCTCGATGATGGCCTGGACGCGGCCTTCGAAGCGTCCCGGGCGGTCGCCAGCGTGGAAGGGGTTCGCGAACGGCCCGAAGCGCAGGAGGGTCAAGACGTTGAGCGTCTCGCCGCCGTGGACGATCTCCCCATCGGGGATGGCCGCGAACTGGACGTTGACCGCCTCGGCGCTCCCGTCATCGGCGAGGAAGTGGCCGTCGAAGACGACGCGGGCGGCGCCGTCGTCGTTCACGCCGAGGTTGTGGCCGTAGAAGCTGACGGCCTGACCGACGACGATCTGGCTCGACGAGAGGGCCTGGATGCGGGGGCCCGTGATGGGAACCTCTTCCCCCTCGTCGGCGCAACCGAGGACGAGGAGACAGGCCAAGAGACTGATGCGGTTTCGACTCACGTCCATCCCCTTTCAGTCGCACGGGCCGATGACGCAGCGCGCCTTCGGGAAGCTCGGTGTCACGGGCCCGTTGTCGCAGGAGTCGCCGACGGCGAGCTCAGCGGCCCACTTCCACTCGTTGAACTGCAGCTCGCCGAGGTGCGTGGCGAGGCCGCACATGTCGTAGGCGCGGACCTCGGCGCGCCTCACCAGCCGGGTGGTCTGCCGGTAGAACTGACCGGCGCGCCCGTTGGGGATGCGGCCCGTCAGACCCTGACTGACGGTGGTGCTCTCAGAGCTCGTCCAGGTGGACTGCTCCGCGTCGCTGCGCCCGGTCGTGACGGACTCGTCGTCGACCTGGCCCTGGGTGACGTCCCAGGTGCGGGAGTCGTCGCGCGTCTCGGTGTCGTTGAAGGTGCGTTGGCGCGAGCTCGACAGCGAGTAGTTGCCGTTGATGCTCTCCGAGCGGCCCTCGCTGTGCGTGCTGCCGAAGCTGCGCGACTCGTTGCTGCGCCCGCCCATGCCCCAGCCCCTCGTGCGGGTGCGGCTGTTGGTGTTGCCCTCGGTGCCGCGGGTGGAGGCGCCGGCGGTGACGCCCACCGTGGTCTCCACGCTCCCGGAGACCTTGGCGAAGCCGGGCACCGAGCCCTCGCCGGAGGCGCCGACGGTCGTCGACAGCGACCCTTCGCCGAAGAGCTCGTCCATCCGGCTGCGATACTCCTCGTCCGTCTCGCCCTCCGACATGTCCCAGGACCAGTTCTCGCCGTCGCTCGACGCGTAGCCGATGCGGGTGGAGTCGTTCTGCTCGTAGGAGACGCCGAAGCCCCGCTCGGTGGTCTCGCCCTCCCACTCGGCCCCGCCGATGCTGCGGCTGCGCGACTCGCCGGAGGCGATGCCCTCGTGGGTGGTGGCCGACAGGCTACGGCCTTCCTGGCGCAGCCACTTGTTGCTCACCGTCACGCTCACGGACTGCTGCCGGGTCTCGGTCTCGGACTCGGCGTACTCGAGGACGGTCCCGATGCTGCCCGGGGTGCAGCCGGAGATGGGGACCGGCTCGTAGAGCTGGGCGATCTCGGGCGTCCCGCCCGCATAGACCACCTCCATCGGCCGATGCACGGTCATCGGGAGCGCGGTCTCGACGGAGTTCCCGTCGTCGTCGTAGGCCACCACGCGGATGGCGCTCAGGTAGCTCTGCTTCCCCGGGGCGATGGGGTTGAAGACGAGGGGCTCGTCGAGGCCGAGCACGTCGGTGGCCACGGGGTGGCCGGCGCCGAAGTCGTGCTCGAAGGTCGCGACCTCACGGACGCCGTTGACGTTCGAGAGCTGGTAGACGAAGCGCGTAGCCTTGATGCCCACGGCGCGTACGCGGAGCTGGTATGGCAAGCCCGGCAGCGCCCGCATCGCCGGCGCCCCACAGGAGGTCTCGATGGGCTCGAAGGCCTCGAGCACGATGTGCGGGGCGACCTTGAGCTCGAGCTCGAGGGGCTGGCCGGTGGTGACGGTGCCCTCGCGGTCGGTCGTCTCCGGGGTGATGGTGCCCTCGAAGGAGCCGTAGCGCGCGTCCCCCGTGAACGGGTTCGCGAAGGGCCCGAAGCGGGTCCAGGTGAGGATTTGCTGGGCCGGCGGGCCGTCGGGATCCGCCGGATCGACGACGTGTCCGAGGTAGGTCGGCGTGATGGCTATGCGCACCGTCTCCGTGGTGCCGTCGGCGGCGGTGAAGGTGCCCTCGAAGCGCAGGCGCGTGCTGCCCTCCGCACCCTCGAGGAAGCCGGCGCCGTAGAAGTCGACGGTCTCGCCGACGACGAGGTTCGTCGACGAGATGTCCTCGACGCGCAGCGCCGACTCCTCTTCGATGGGCTCGGCGCAGCCGAGCGCGAGCAGGGCGACCATCGAGACGGTGCTGAAACGCATCGTGCCTCCTTAGCGTGACCCGGGTGGCGAGCGCGCCGGCCACCGGAGTGGATACTCCATCAGCCGCAAAACGTCGCGCACGCCCGGGTTGTCAATCTAGCAGAATCTTGCACGCCATTTGTGCACGGATCATGCCGCGCTGGAGAGGTGTCCATCAATCACCGCCGCGTCGCCACCACCCAGGCCACCGCTCGTCGCCATCGAACGGGCCCGCTCGACCAGGCCCGCCGAGACCACGCGCGCAGCGTCGAGACCTGGGCGTCGGTGAGCGACTCGCCGAGCCAGGAGGCATAGGAGCGGCGTCCCTCCGCCCCTTCCCACCAGCGCGAGAAGAGCCGCTCGCGCACCTCGATGGCCTCCGCCTCGAGCTCGAGCTCGAGCTCGACCTCGTAGCCGGCCGCCGCGAGGGCCGCCCGGAGGTCCGCCGGGCCCCAGCCCAGCCGCGGGTCCTCGGACTCGGCGTAGATCCGCTCCTCCGCCGCCGCCCACGCCGCCACCAGCGCCCCGTCGAGGCCCTCGGGGGCGACCAGGTCGTACAACCGTTGCGTCTGCCTCGGGACGGTCTCCGCCAGCACGACTCGACCCTCCGAGGCGACGGGCAGGCGGGCCAGCAGGTCGAAGTCTCCCGCCACGGCGTCGCAGCCAACCACGCGGTCGAAGACGAGCTCGGGGGCAGGCCACGCCCCCAACAGCGGGCGCGAGAGCTCGGGCAGCGCCTCCACCACCTCCGTCAGCCGCCGCAGCGCCTCGGGATCCGTGACCCGCGCAAAGACCCCGCCCTCCGGCGCCTGTCGCAGCGCCTCCCAGGTCAGGAAGCCGGTCCTCGTGCCCAGGTCTGCGACCAGGTGGTGGCGCTGCACCCCCGCGCGTGAGAAGAGCCGAGCGCGCACGGCCTGGAGCCGTTGTCCCGCGTTGCGGTTGGCGCGCTCCACCCAGCGCTCGACGCCGACGTTCGCCGGCCCGTAGCTCACGCCGCCGGGGCCATCGACGGGCGCCGCGGCGGCGGCCAGGTGCGCCTCCCGGCGGTCGACGACGTGCTCGCGAATCGCCGCCTCGTGCCCTTGCGTCGACGGCTGGTAGAAGACCTGCCCCTGCAGGGCGTCGGGCAGATACGCCTGGGCCACCCAATGATCACCGTAGGCGTGGGGGTACTGGTAGCCGACGCCGTGCCCGAAGCCCTCCTTGTCGCGGCCCGGGTCCTTGAGGTGGTTGGGCACCTCGCTGTCGCGCTCCGTGCCCACCGCCTTCAGGGCGTCGAAGAAGCCCATCGCGCTGTTCGACTTCGCGGCGTTGGCCAGCACCAGGGCGGCCTGCGTGAGATGGAAGCGCCCCTCCGGCAGGCCGACGCGATCGAAGGCCTCGGCGCAGGCGACGACCCGCACCAGGGCGTCGGGATCGGCCAGCCCGACGTCCTCGCTCGCCAGGATCAGCATGCGCCGAAACAGGTAGCGGGGATCCTCCCCGGCGTAGACCATCTTGGCGAGCCAGTAGAGCGTCGCGTCGGGGTCCGAGCCGCGGCAGGACTTGATGAACGCGCTGATCGCGTCGAAGTGGGCGTCGCCTTCCTTGTCGTAGAGCACGGCCCGTTGCTGGATGCTCTCCTCCGCCACCGCCAGCGTGATCCGTGAGACGCCGTCGACCGACGGGGTCGTCTCCACCGCCAGCTCCAACGCGTTGAGCAGCGCGCGCGCGTCGCCGTTCGCGACGTCGACCAGGTGGTCGGCCGCCTCCGAATCGAGCTCCACACCACGCCCCCCGTAGCCGCGGTCGGCATCCGAGAGGGCCTGCGCGATGACCCCACGCAGGTCGTCGGGCAATAGCGGCTGGAGTTGAAAGACCCGGGAGCGGCTGACGAGGGCCTTGTTCACCTCGAAGTATGGGTTCTCCGTGGTCGCCCCGACCAACACCACCGTACCGTTCTCCACCCAGGGCAGGAGCGCGTCCTGCTGCGCCTTGTTGAAGCGATGGACCTCGTCCACGAAGAGGATCGTCCGGCGCCCGTACTCCCCCCGCACCCGCTTGGCCTCGGCGATGGCCGCCCGCAGGTCCTTGACGCCGGCCAGGACCGCGTTGATCGCGATGAAGTCCGCGGCGGTCGTGTTGGCGATGATGCGCGCCAGCGTCGTCTTGCCCGTCCCGGGGGGACCGTAGAAGAGCAGCGAGCTGAGCTGGTCGGCCTGGATCGCGCGACGCAGCAGCCGCCCCGGCCCGACGATCGCCGCCTGCCCGACGAACTCGTCCAAGGTGCGCGGCCGCATCCGCGCCGCGAGGGGCGCTCCGACGGTCTCGAGCTCACGACGCCGATGTTCGAAGAGATCCACGGCGGCGTTGTACCGCACTCTTCACGGGGGCACAGGACCCACTTCCCCCGCCGTCTCGGGGGGGTGGTCATCCCCTGCCGAGGCGACCCATCCCAGCGCTGCGCACGTGGACGCGCTTGCCGTCGAAGACGACCGCGAGTTGGTCGACCGGCTCGGCGCCCGCCGCGACGAGATCAGCGGCGTAGGCCCGAGTCTCGAGCTGTTTGTGCGCCGCCTCGAGGCTCGCCTCGACGGTCTGGCCCGCGCGCAGGACCTTGAGCTCCATCACGACGCCAGGTTTGCCCGCGGCGTCGGGCGCGACCGTGACATCAACGCGGCCGAAGCCGGACTCACGGTTGGAGCGGACGCGCCAGTCCGGCTCGAGGTGGAGCAGGAGGCCCGCCAGGAAGGCGTGGTAGACGCGCTCCCGCGGCTCCTTGCCGAAGTCGTGGAAGGACATCGCGTCGCGCAGCAGCATGCCGAGCAGGCCTTCGAAGGACTCGAGGTCGCCTTCGAGCAGGGCGCGTCCGAGGGTGTCGACGGCGCCCGGGCCGCCGAGGCCCTGGCGCAACCAACCCAAGAGTACCTCCTCGAAGACCGTCTGGACCTCTCGGTTCGGGATGCGCAGCGTCACGTCGTAGTGACCGTCGACCTCGACTCGCTCGGCCGTGAGGTAGCCCGAGAAGAACAGCAAGCTCCAGACGGCGCTGGGGTCGCGGTGCAGGTCGCGGAAGACGAGGTTGTCCAGCACCCGCCGACGGACGGCGCCGCCCGCCAGGAGCGCCTGGGTGTCCTCCGTCTCACCCAGCGCGCCCCGAAGGACGAGGTCACGCAGGAGCTCGTTGGCGCTCGTGTGCGCCCAAAAGGGGATGGGCTGCTTGTCCTGGCTCGACAGGAAGGAGAGCACCGACCAGGGGTTGTAGAGCGTGTGCCCAGCCACCTGATATCCGTTGTACCAGCGCCGCAGCGTGCCGAGATGCTCCGTTGCGCCGGCGCGCTCCGCCAGCGCCTCGACCTCGGTCGTCGTGAAGCCGAAGCACGAGGCGAATTCCGGCCGAAGCAGGGAGTAGACGGCGAGGTTGTTCAGACCGCTGAAGATGCTCTCCTTGGCGACCCTCAGGATACCGGTGAGGATGCCCCCCTGCAGGTGCTCGTTGTCCTTGAAGGCGCCGGAGAGGAAGTTCCGGAAGAAGGACACGACCTCGTCGTAGTAGCCGTGGACATCGCCGGCGTGGATGGGCGCGTCGTACTCGTCGATGAGAACGAAGACGCGCTCACCGTGGTGCTCGTGCAGCACTTCACTCAAAGCGACGAGGGCGGTCTGCAGCTCCTCGACGCCAGCGGTCCGGCGCACGAAGCCGCGGAGCGCCTCCTCACGCTCCCCGCCGAGCGAACCCCAGACGCCCGCGTGGGCCCGAAACGCCCTCGCGATCTCGAGCGCGATCGATCTCAGGCAAGCCGCCCACGTGCTGTGCTTGACGTCCTTGAACGTCATGTGCACGACGGGGTAGCGCTGAAAGTGGGCCCGCGCCGCGCTGTCGTCCCACACCGCGAGCCCCTCGAATAGCGGGCTGGCGTCGACCTCGCTCCGCTCGACGAACGTGCGGAGTGTGCTGAGGTTCAACGTCTTTCCGAAGCGACGTGGCCGGGGAATCAGCTTGACCTCACCATCCAGTCGAAGGACCTGGGAGACGAAGTCCGTCTTGTCGATGTAGGCGGCGCCGCGCTCACGAATCTTGCGAAAGTCGGAGGTACCCAAAGGGGCGATGAAGCTCATGCCACATCGTCCCCGCCTCTCACCGACTGGTCAACCGCAGCGCCCCTGCTCGGCGGCACAGTCGAAGGGGTTGTCGAGGAGCGTGCTTCGCGCGTCTACGCGAGGTGCGCTCCAAGCATCGTCTCCGCTCCGCCGCACGACCGAGCGTAACGACTGGTAACGAATTGGGTGCATATCCCGATTCTGACGGAGGGAGTGTGGAGGGCTTTCAGCACT
>CAYOBQ010000233.1:0-13084 GCA_964402225.1 uncultured Nannocystaceae bacterium
CGAAGACATCCTCGGGCGGGTCGTCGCCGCCGGCCTCGGCGAGCAGGAACCGGCCAATCTCGAGGTGGCTCCGAGTCCGATCCTGCTCCGCCATCGACTCGTAGGCCGCCTCCTGGATTCGGTCGTGGAAGAAGCTGCACCGCCGATCCGGTGACCTCTCATCGGAGATGAGCGCGTCCAGCTCGGAGGTCGCCACCAACAGGCCCGCTTGAACCGCCGGCACGAGGCACCCCCAGACCTGCTCCACCGTCTCCCCGCGCAGCCGAGCGACCGTCGGAAGCTCGAAGGTGGAGCCCGCACATGCGGCGGTCTGCAGGGCATCGCGCGTGCCCGCGTCGAGCCGGCCAAGTCGCGAGATCATGAGGTCGAGCACGCTCTGGGTGAAGCCGCGCGCCCCGATCTCGGCGAGATCCCAGGTCCAGCACCCGGCCCCGCGCTCGAATCGGACGAGGCCGTCGCGATCGAGCGTCTTGAGCAGCTCGCGCACGAAGAGCGGGTTGCCGCCGGTGTTGCGCACGACGAGGGAGGCGAGCCCCCGCGCGTCCCCCTCTGCGCCGCCGGCGGTGTCGGCGACGAGCTGGGCCACGTCGACCTCCGCCAACGGTCGCAGCGCCAGCCTGGGGAGCTCGACGCCCTCCTCCTCCAGGGTCTCGAGCATCGTCGAGAGGGGATGGCCCGCGCCGACCTCGTCGTCTCGATAGGCCCCCAGGACGAGCAGGCTCTGCCGTTCGTCGGTGATCAGGCCCCGCATCAGCGCGAGGCTCGCGGGATCGGCCCATTGCAGGTCGTCGAGGAAGAGGACGACCGGATGCGCGGGGCGAGCGAAGACACGCACGAAGTCCCTGAAGACGGCGTCGAATCGGTTGAGTGTCTCGGCTGGGCCCAGCACCTCGACAGGGGGCTGCTCGCCGATGATGAGCTCGACTTGCGGGATCACCTCCATGATGACCCGTCCGTTGGGCGCAAGCGCGCTCGCCAGATCGTTGCGCAGGCGCTCGAGCCGGTCCTCGCTCTCCGTCAGCAGCTCCGTGACGAGGGCGCGGAAGGCGGCGACCAGCGCCGAGAACGGCGTCCGGCGAAACTGCTCGAACTTCCCCGCGATGTAGTATCCGCGGCGCCTGGTGAGCGGCTCGTAGAGCGCCTGAACCAGCGCCGACTTGCCCATCCCCGCCGCACCGGTGACGAGCACGACAGCCGGCGCGCTTCGCCCGGCGACCTCTTCGGTCTGCGCCAGCGCCGCCACCAGCCGCCGAACCTCGGCGTCGCGCCCGTAGAGTCGCGATGGGAGCGTGAACCGCTCGGAGACGTCCTCCTGGCCCAGCTCGAACGCCTCGATGGTGTCGTCCGGCGTCAGCAGCGCGCGGCAGCGCTTCAGATCGGAGAGGAGCCCGAACGTGCTCTGATAGCGAGCGTCGACGCTCTTTCGGAGCAGGCGCAGCACCAGATCGCTCAGGACGCGGGGGCATCGCGGAGCCACCTCTCGAGGGGGCCGCGGTCGCCGCGCGATGTGGGCGTGCACGAGCTCCAGCGGGTCCTCGCTCTCAAAGGGGACTCGACCCGCGAATAGCTCGTAGAGCGTGACGCCCAGCGAGTAGAGGTCGGAGCGGTAGTCGACGTCCGCCGCCACGCGACCGGTCTGCTCGGGAGAGATGTAGCGCAGCGTCCCTTCCAGGCGGCTCCCATTGGAGAAGGACGGGCTCTCGGTGGCCAGCGCGGTGGCGATGCCGAAGTCGATGAGCTTGACCTGCCCGGTGTCGCGGTCGCGCACGATGTTCGAGGGGTTCAGGTCCTTGTGGATGATGTGGTGGTCGTGCACGTCGTCCAGGCCCGTCGCGATCGAGATCGCGATGTCGAGCCGGGTGGCGAGATCGAGTGATGCGTCGCGCAACTGGTCGGCGAGCACCTCACCACCGAAGTCCTCCAGGACCAGCGCCCACCTCCTCTGGTCCGTCTCGAAGCTCCGAGCCCGCACCACGTAGTGCGAGTCGATGGCTGCCTGCGTCTGGTATTCGTGGCGGAAGCGAGCGACCTGCTCCGGCGATGGATGGAGCTGCTCCAGGACCTTGAGGATGACCGGTCGTCCGTCGGGATCCGTGCCGCGAAAGACCCCGTGATGACGGCCCGTATGGATGCGCTCCCCGAACTCATACTGAGTGAGGCTGCTCACGGGGTGACCCTCCTGTTCGCGCGCCGGGCTTCAGGTGACCACGGCCAGGATAGGCGCACCGACGCGATGGGTCCATGCGGCTGTCGACAACACGGGCCCCATCAACGCGATCCTCGGAGACCTACTCGATCAGCATCTCCTCGACGACGAAGGTGATCTCCTCCGTCACCACGTCGTTGCCCTTGCCGTCGAACCCATTGACCTTCCACTGCTTGGGCCAGCAGCCGAACAGGTTCCAGGTGCGCACGGCTCGGCCGCGACGGTCCTCGAGATGGATCGAGATGTCGCGCCGATCGTACTGGCCATCGCGGATGGCCCCCCACCACTCCTGGAGATCGGGGCTCCCGAGATAGCCCTTCTTCAGCGTCACGTCCCCAAACTTGGCGCGGCCCGGTCGCTTGCGCAGGAAGAGGTCGTCTCCGTCCTGGAACTCGACGACCTCCATCTCGGCGCTGAGCCCGTCCACCCCCTTGAAGTAGCCGGCGCTCACCCCGGAGATCTCGACCATGAAGTTGTAGGTGCCGACGTGATCGAGCTCGGCACGCCGATCTGGTGCCGCCAGGAGCGCGCCGCCCACCACGAGTGCACCGATGGCGCCGAGTGTCTTCTGCTTCATCGGACTTCCCTCCAAACGTACGACCGAGCTGAGCCGCAAACGGACGCAGCCGGGTGGACTATTCCAACGAATCTCCGAGGACGGTGTGTCGCGGTAGCCGCCAGAGCGACCAGGTCATGCGCGTGCCCGCCGGCCGAGTTCACGGCGCGGAGCCGGCGCACCTCCGGGCTCACGGCGGGTCCCAACCGCTGGCGAGCCCCTGAACCCACCACGAAGGATCGACGGTCGAGGTGCGCAGGCTGCGCGGCGGCGCGGGATCGCCGTAGCGAACCTCGACCTCGGGGCCTCGCACGTGCACCTCGACTCGTTCGGGGACGGACTCGGCGCGGATCCGCCGGCTCGCTTTGAGGACCCCATCCACCACGCGCGCGTAGAGCACCGTGCCGGATCGCGTCGCGACGCCGACATAGGCCGCGTCGCCCGCCTCCACCACCGCGAAGGCGCTCACCGGCGCGTCCACCGGCAAGCGAAGCTCATTCCCGCCGGGGCCCCGATAGATGAGGCGCGCCGGTGAGCGCAGCTCGAGGCGGTGTTCGCCTGCGCTCCGACTGGGTGGATCGAAGCTGCTGCGCACCGGCTCGGTCGCTGGCGCCGCGGCGGCTCTGCGCTGGGGTCGCTCAGGCGGCCGCGAGGGCCTCTCCACCTCCCCGCCACCGACGAGAGCCAGCGCGAGGGCCAAGGAGAGGGCGACGATGACCGAGAGCACAGCGACCAGCCCCCTCATCCTTCCGAGGTCTCCGCCGTCGGCCGGGCGAGGCGCACGAGGCGCCCCCCGACGATCCAGGCGAGGGCGCTGAAGATCGCCACGTCGGCGATGTTGGCGCCGACGGCGCCCCCGGGGAGGTGGACGACCGCGAAGTCGATCACCGCGCCGTAGAGGATCCGGTCGAGCCCGTTGCCGACGAACCCCGCGAGCAGCAGCGCGATGGGCGCGACCTCCCCCACCTGGTCCGGCGTCGCGCGCCAGAGCAGCCACCCGAGGTAGCCGACGAAGCCCACCGTCAGCGCGAGGAAGAGCGGCGTCTTGACGCCCGGCGGGAGGGCGGCGAGCAGCCCGAACATCCCCGCGTCGTTGGTCGACAGGTGCAGGTAGACCAGATCCGGCATGACCTCGAAGGCGCGATAGGGGGGGACGTCGGCCAGGTAGTGGCGCGCGAGCTCCTTGGTGGCACGGTCACAGACCACCACGACGCCGACCACCGCGAGCGCGAGGAGCTGCGTCCGGCGGCGGAAGTCTGGGTTTGAGGGCGTCACGCGGCCTATCCTATGGGCCATGCTCGACGCCGCGCAAAGGCGGGTTGCGTGCGCGCTCCACGACCCGGACCGCGGCCACTACGCGACCGTCGACCTCGACCGACCGTTTCGGCTGGTGGTCGCCGCCGACGAGCAGCGTCCCGCTCGACTCGGGCTGGGCAGACGCCTCCGGGCGGTGGGCAACGTCGCCGCCCCCCACCGCCTGGCGGGGCGCCTCTTCCGCCACCGGTCGGCGCTGGGTCGGGGCGCCGTTCGGGCCTGCGGCGCGGGCCGCGATGGCGGGTCCTCGATGCTGGAGGTCACCTTCGGCCGGCTCCTGGAACGCGGCGACGTTGCCCGGCGGCGCCGGCGACCCTAGGTTGGCTCCATGCACGCGACACGAACGCTCGGCCTGCTCGCGCTGTGGGCCTGCTCCAGCACCCCGAAGCCCACCACCTCGGCCAGCCTCCGCTTCGAGGTCATCCCCATCACGGACGGCATCTACGCGCTGCGCGACGAGGGGCACTTCAACCTCTTCCTGGTGACGGACGCCGGCGTGGTGGTGATGGATCCGCTCAACGAGGAGGCGGCGACGCACCTGGTGGGCGTGCTGCGCGAGCTCGCGCCGGACCGCGTGCTCGCCGCCATCGTCTACTCCCACTACCACGCCGACCACGCCGGCGGCGCTCGCCCGCTGCTCGACGCCTATGGCGGCGACGTGCCGATCATCGCGAACCGGAAGACGGCGGAGCTCCTCGCCCAGAAGTCGTGGCCCGAGGTCGTGCCGCCGACCGAGCTCATCGATCCGCCCTGGAGCCGACGCTTCGGGGACCTCACGCTGGAGCTACACGACGTGGGGCCCAACCACACCTCCGACATGCTCATCGGCTGGATCCCCGAGGCGAAGCTGGTGATGGTCGTCGACTTCATGAGCGGCGACGGGATCGGCTACCGCGACCTGCCAGGGGCCTGGCTTCCGCAATACTGGACCTCGATGGATCGCGTCCTGGGCCTCCCCGCCGAGCGCGCCGCCTTCGGACACGGACGCCCCGGCGGGCGAGAGAAGCTGGAGGCGCATCGTGCCTACTGGCGCGAGCTGCGCACGGCCGTGCTGGCGGCGATCGGTGACGGGCTCGACGAGGCCGCGACGGTGGCGCGGATCAGGCTCCCCAAGTACGCCGGCTGGAACGGGTACGAAGCGTGGCTGCCGATGAACGTGGCCGCTGTCTACCGTCACGAGAAGGCGGCGGGCGCCGCGCTGCGCGCGAAGATGGCGGTCCACCGAACGGCCTTGCGCGCCCTGGGCCCGAGCTTCGAGTCGGGGGATCTGGGCGCCGCTGCGCTGCACGCGAGGGCGATCGCCGATGCCCCTCGGCTGAGGGAGGAAGACGTACGACCCGGGGCCTTCACCACCTTCGAGGCGCTCGACGAGGATCTGCGGGTGCGCGCCGTGGAGCTGTGGACCTTCCTCATCGCCTCTGACCAGGCCAACGCGACGCGGACCTGGGAGCGCCTCAGCGACACCTGCCACCGCTGCCACGAGACCCTCGAGCCGGGGCGCTGGGGTCACTGACTTCACGCCCCGTGTCACCTCTTGACAGGTGTTCAGAGGTGCGACATTAGGAGCCGTTCGACCACCCGACTGGAGCCGCGGATGAACCGCCTCGCCGTGCTGTCATTGGTCGCCCTGGGGGGGGCGCTGGTGCTGCGTTGCGGCCAGGTCTACCGCGGGACGGATCCGCTCGCGCTCACGGTGGTGGGGCTGGTCGGCCTCGGCTTGCTCGTCGGCGCCGTCGAGCTGTGGCTGCGCCTCGGGCGCGCGGCGCGCGTGGCGGGGGAGGTGGTCGCGCTGGAGCGTCCCGCCACCGAGGCGGTCGTCGAGGGGGCGTCGCCCTTCGTGCGCCGGTGGTTGCGGGCCGCGTGCGCTGGTCGCTCGGCGCCTCCGACCCCGACCGGCTTCGTCCCCTACCTCGTGGGGCTGCTGGTGATGATCGGCATGCTGGGCACCTTCCTGGGCCTGGTCGACACGATGGCCGGGGCGCGCGCCGTGGTCGGCGACAGCACGGACATCGACACGCTCAGGGCAGGCCTCGCGGCGCCCTTCGCCGGGCTCACGCGGGCCTTCGGCACCTCCGTCGCGGGGGTCGCGGCGTCGGCGGCGCTGGGGCTGGCCGCCGTCTTCGTGCGCCGGGCCGAGGCGGGGGTCCGCGGCGCTCTGAGCGAGTACGCGGCGGGCCCGCTGCGCCCGCTCACGCCCGCTGGCCGCCAGGTCGCGACGCTCGAGCTGCTCGCGACGCTGGCCGAGCGCTCGGCCGCGGGCGCCGCCGAGGCCGCGGGTCGCGCGCTGGAGGGTCATCTGGTCGCCGTGCACGCAGCCCTCGGCGCCGCCGCCGACCGGGAAGCGGCCCGCACCGACACCCTCCTGGCACGAGTAGACACGCTGCTGTCGGCGCAGGCCGAGCGCGGCGAGCGCATGGAGGCCGCGCTGGACACGGCGGCGGAGGCCCGAGCCGCCGCCGCGCGGGCGGAGCTCGAGGCCACGGTCACCGCGCTGGGGACCCGCGAGGCCGAGCGCACCGAGGCTCTGGTGGCGACCCTCGACGCCGCCCACGCCGAGCGCAACCAGGCGGCCCTGGACGCGCTGGGCGCCGTAGTGGCTCGGGCCGAGCAGGACGCCGGCGCCCTCGCCGAGCTCACCGGCGAGGCGCGCGACGCCGTGGTGCAGCTCGGGGCGGCCGAGGGCGCGCGCATCGAGGCCGCCGCGAGCCACTTCGAGTCGTCGGTTGACCAGATGCTCGCGGGCCTCGCCGACAACGCCGAGCGCGATCGAGGCGAGGTCGCCCGGCTCGCCGCGTTGACCGCGGAGCAGCTCGAGCGCGGCGCGGTCCAGACCGACGCCGTGGTGGCCGGCATTCAGGATCTGGCGGTCCGCGTCGCCGAGCGGGCCGAAGGGCTCTCGCGGCAGGTCGAGGACGCCGTGGGGCGCCAAGCGGAGCGGCTCACCGAGTTCGAGGCGCAGTTCGACGCGTCGCGCGCCCGGTCGAGGGAGGCGGCGGCGCGGCGGCTCGACGAGCACACGGCGGACCTCGCGAGGCGCATGGAGGCCGCGCTGGACACCGCGGCGGAGGCCCGAGCCGCGACCGCGCGGGCAGAGCTCGCGGCTACGGTCGCCGCCCTCGGGGCCCGCGAGGCCGAGCGCACCGAGACCCTGGTGGCGGCCCTCGACGCCGCCCACGCGGAGCGCAACCAGGCGGCCCTCGACGCGCTGAGCGCCGTTCGGACCCGCGCCGAGCACGACGCCGGCACCCTCGCCGAGCTCGCTGGCGAGACCCGCGACGCGGTCGTGCGGTTGGGGGCGGCCGAGGGCGCGCGCATCGAGGCCGCGGCGAACCACTTCGAGTCGTCCGTGGGCCGCATGCTCGCGGGCCTCGCCGACCACGCCGAGCGCGATCGAGGCGAGGTCGCCCGGCTCGCCGCGCTGACGGCGGAGCAGCTCGAGCACGGGGCGGTTCAGACCGACGCGGTGGTGGCCGGCATCCGGGATCTGGCGGTCCGCGTCGCCGAGCGCGGGAGCGCCCAGGTCGAGGCGGTCGTGGGCCACCTCGACATGCTCACGGCCGGGGTCGCCGAGCGCGAGGCGGCCCAGATCGAGCGGGCCGAAGGGCTCGCGCGGCAGGTCGAAGACGCCGTGCGGCGCCAGGCGGAGCGGCTCGTCGAGTTCGAGGCGCAGTTCGACGCGCTGCGCGCTCGGTCGAGCGAGGCGGTGGCGCGGCGGCTCGATGAGCACGCGGCGGGCCTCGCGGGGCGCTTGGAGGCCACCTCGGGCGTAGTGAGCGAGGCCGCCGATCTGCTGCGCTCCGGCGGCGCCGAGCTGTCCGCCGTGGCGGAGATGTTCACCGAGGCCGTCGATGGCTATCGCGAGTCGAACGAGCGCTGGCTGGCCGCCCTGGGACACCTCGAGAGCACCCTCGACTCCAACGGGGACGGCTCCGCGGGGGCGATCGTCGGGGAGTACCTCGACCAGACGCGGGAGGTCTTCGGCGACGCGATGCGTTTCCAGCGCGAGCTGTTCACCGAGCTCCGCGCGATGCGCCGCGGGCCCTCTTGATCGAAGAGCACGAGGGGGCCCAGACCCACGTCTGGATGGTCTTCGGCGACTTGATGGCGGGGCTGCTGGGGATGGTCGTCCTCCTGATGGTGTGGGCGGTGCTCTTCCAGGTCGATCTGGCCACCGACCTGGAGGCCGAGAAGGCGGCGAGCGCCGTCAAGTCCCAACGACTCGAGGCCCTCGAGACGGCGCTGGCGGAGCCGCTGCGAAGCGGGCGCATCACGTTGGTCGACGGCCGCATCGGGATCGCCGGGAGCGTGCTCTTCGACCTGTACTCCTCCGAGCTGAGCCGCGACGGGAAGACCCTGTTGCGCGAGCTCGCCCCCCCCCTCGAGAGGTGGCTCGGGGCCCACGACGAGATGGTGATGGTCGGTGGCTTCACCGACGACCTCCCCATCCACGGTGACAAGCGCCTCTTCGCGGACAACTGGCAGCTCAGCACCGAGCGGGCCCTGACGGTTGTGCGGGCGCTGGTCGAGGAGGGGATCGCGCCGCAGCACCTCTTCGCGGCGGGCTTCGGCGCGCACCACCCCAGCGTGCCAAACCGGGACGAGGGGAGCCGGGCCCGGAACCGCCGGGTGGAGATCGTGCCGGTCCCCAAGGAGGGGCCGTGAAGGACGCCACGGAGCGCCTCGAGACGCTCCGCGCGGGTGGCGGCGCCGCCTACGACGGTCCCGGCTTCCGCTTCATCGAGGGTCTTGTTCGCCGCGCGGCCGAGCTCGACGGGGCCGCCGAGCGGCGCCTGCTCGAGCGCGCCCGCCAGCGACTGGACAGCTTCGAGGCCGAGCTCGAGGCCGCCCGCGGCGAGGCGACCGAGGCGATGGAGTCGCTGGAGTCCGCCGGCGTCGATCCGAAGGGCGAGCTTCGCGCCGCCTTCGACCGCGGAGATCTCCGCGCGGTCCTGCGCCGGGCCGATCGCGCGCTGAGGCTCGCTCGGGACGACGGCGCCCGCGCCGCCCAGCGACGACAGGAGCGCCTCGCGAGGCAGGTGCGGGCCCGTGGGATCGTGCTGCCGGCGGACCTGCGCGAGCGCCTCGACGGCGCCTCGCCCTTCGCCGCGAGGGAGGCGCGGACGCTGGGCGACTCGCTGGCGAAGGTGCTCTTCCGCGACGCCGCCGAGCAGGCGCGCAGCTCGCTGGTCGTGGCGCGCGCCACCGACCAGCTTCCAGACGAGGTCGGCCCCTACAACGCGGCGGCCCTCTCGGTCCAGGCGCTGGGGCTCATGGAGGCGATCTCCCCCGGCTACCTACGGGCCTACCTCGCCGGGCTCGAGGAGCTGTCGGCGCTGCGCGCGTTGCCGGAGCCCCCCAAGCGACGCCGCCGTCGATGACGCCCCTCGACGCCTTCCTCGGCGCCTTCGACTACGGTCGGCACCGAGAGAACGACCCGGTCCGGTTCCCGCACCGCTACGACGATGCGCGCGACCAGGAGGTCGTGGCGCTCTTCGCGGCCTGCCTCGCCTACGGGCGCGCCTCGCTCATCGGGCGCGCCGTCGAGCAGGCCACGGCGCGGATGGGGCCGGCGCCAGCGGAGGGCGCGCTGGCGGACGATCTTGCCGGCGCCCACCTCCGCTTCGACGGCTTCGTGTACCGGATGACCCGCGGCGAGGACCTCGCGCGGCTCTGGCTGGGCGTCGGGGCCCTGCTGCGTGTCCACGGGAGCCTGGGCGAGGCCTTCGCGGCCGGCGACGACGGGGCGGGCGACCTGCGCGGGGCCCTGGCCGGCTTCCGGGACGGGCTGGTCGCGCCGACCGAGCACTTGCCCCCCCGCCGAGGCTTCCGGCACCTGCTCGCCAACCCGCGGGGCGCGAGCCCCGTGAAGCGCCTCAACCTCTTCCTCCGCTGGATGGTGCGCGGCCCCGACGCCGTAGATCTCGGGCTCTGGCGGAGGCTGGGTCCTCACCGGCTGGTCATCCCCCTCGACACCCACGTGCACCGTCTCGGGCGCTACCTCGGCCTCACGCGCCGCACGCAGGCCGACTGGCGAACGGCGGCGGAGATCACCGAGTCGCTGCGCCGCCTCGACCCGAACGATCCCCTCCGCTACGACTTCGCCCTGGCGCACCTGGGCATCAGCGGTCAGTGCCCCACGCGGCGCGTCGCGACGGTGTGCGCGACCTGCCCGATCCGGGCGGTCTGCCGACTCGACGGCGCCGGCGAGGTGACACCCTCCGAGCCATTGGCCTCCATTCCCGGGCATGTGGCAGGTTAGAAGCTCGATGCGTCCGCTCCTGCTGCTGCCCCTGCTCCTCTACGCCTGCGACGAAGGTACGCCGGACCGCGACCGCGCGGGGCCGACGGATGCGGGCACCTCACCCGACATGGCCACCGACTCGGCGCCCATCGACGCGGCCCCCCCCGACGCCGTGGCCGACGCCGGGGTCGACGGCGCGGTGCCCGATGGCCTGCCGCCACCGCCGGAGGTCTGCAACGGCGCAGACGACGACACCGACGGCGTGATCGACGAGGGGGTCGCCAACCTCTGCGGAGGGTGTGGCGGGATCCCGCCGGAGGGGTGCCAGGCCTGGATCGTCTCGGCCATCCAGGACCCCGATGACCTCCTCCAGCCGGACCAGGTCGTGGGCTTCGCCGGGGGCGCCCTCGGCTTCAGCGAACGCGAGATCGAAGGCGCCACCTGCACCTTCTTCCGGGTCCCCGCGCAGCACCCCGACGCGCACCTCGGGCTGGTCAACGTCGACTCGCCCCGCGCCAACCTCAACCTGCAGCCCATCTTTCGCCCCGACCGGGGCACCCACGCCTACCAGAACAGCCCCCAGCTCGGCGCGCTCCAACTCCACGCGGAGGGCGAGGAGGTCCAGGTCCGCGCGGGTGGCGGCCTCGCGGTCGGACCATTCCAGCTCTCGGCGACCGCCCCGGCGCCCCTCGTGGGCTGGGACACACAGCAGCTCGAGCAGGCGATCGATCTCGCCCGCGGGGACCGGGAGGAGGGGCTCCAGCTCGAATGGGAGCCGAGCGCGGGAGCGGCGGAGATGCGCTTCTTCATCGGCGGGAGCAAGCCGGTCTTCAATCTGGCGCGCCGCCGCTACGAGGTCCGGGAGCACTACGAGATCACCGCCCGCCTCGAGGACGACGGGGACTTCCAGATCCCCGCCGATCTCCTGGGCGGCGGCGTCCCCGACAGCTCGGTCCGCGTCTTCGCCGAGCGCCGCGTCGTCAAGCGCCTCCCCCAGGGCCCCCACGCCATCGAGCTCCGCGTAGGTCAGCGCATCACGGTCACCCGAAACGGCCTCTTGGAGAACGACGCGCCCCCCGGCTTCCGCATCGTGGAGCCGTCGGCCATCGATCGCAGCATCACGCCGGGCGAGGCCCTGAGCGTCGCCTGGGAATGGCCGCGGCCAGCGGACTGCGAGGGCGACTGTGATCCGGCGCTCCCGGTCGGCGAGGGCCCGCTCACCGTCAACCTGCTGCTCCGCGACTCCGAGGAGCTTCAGCTCACGCTCGTCGAGTGCACCGTCGACGACCCCGCGACGGGCCGCATCGAGCTCCCCGCCGACTTCACGGAGCTGTGGCCCGACGCCGACGGCGACACACGGCTACTGAGCCTGCAATGGGGCGTCCACAGCCGCGCCCTCCCGGCCCCCGACCAGGGCCGACTCACCCGCTCACTCTCCGCGCAGATGTGGCTGGTGCCCTGAGCCCTCTGCATCCAGTGGTTGTGTCGTGCCTCGGCTGGAACGTGATTACTCGACCTCCGGGTCGACCGGCGGCTCCGGGGGGACGAACTTCGGCGGCACCAACGGAGCCGGGGCCCAGAGGCCGCGGAGCGGCGGGACCTCCTCGCGGATCTCCTCCGGCGACGCCTTCGGGCCGGGCCGGATGCCCGGCCGCTGGTCGAGCATCTTCACCTCGAGCTTCTGCGGACCACAGGCGAGGGCCAGCAGCGCGATGAGCGGGCGCCACCTCATCGCCTTCGCCGTCGACGCCGCTTCTTACGCTTCCTCTTGGGCGCGGTCTTGTTCTCGGGATCGGCGGTCTGGAGCCAGCGGGCGGCGTCGGGGTCGCGCGGGTTGAGGGCGAGGGCTCGTCGGAAGGCGCGGGCGGCGCCGAGCTCGTCCCCGAGGCGGTAGAGGGCGGCGCCTCGGTTGTAGTGGACGTCGGCTGTGACGCCACGCATCCCCGAGGCCACGAGGAAGGCGTCGGCGGCCTTGCGGTGGTCGCCCATGCGGTAGTAGGCGACGCCGAGGTTGTACTGGGCTCGGACGTTCGTCGGCTGGCGCTCCACGCCCGCGCGAAAGGCGCTCACGGCGCGCTTCAGATCGTTGGCCTGAAAGGCGACGATGCCGCGCTGGACATGGAAGTCACCGTACTCCGGGCTGAAGAGGCGGAAGTTCAGCCCTGCCCGCTCCAGCAAATAGCCCGCCTGGCGGGACAGCTCGCCGGCGCGCCGCATCGCAGGCCCCATCTCCATCCCGCGCGCTCGGCGGAGCCAGTCGGCGGTCTCCTGGATGGTGTAGCCCGCGGTGACGGCGAAGAGCGCGACGCGGATGGCGTCCCGCGGGAGCTTGCCCTCGATCTGGTCGGCGGCGTCTCGTGACCAGGTCATCCAGCGCGCGAGGCGCACGTCGCGATTGTCGACGCTGGTCTCGACGTGGAAGGCGCCTTCGCGCTCGCGGAGGTAGCGTCGGACGCGCTCCACGTCGTTCGCCTCGATGTGCTGGACCATGCGCAGCACGGCGACGACCCCGGGATCGTTGGTGCGCACGGCGGTCAGCGGCGTGCCGGGCGCGGGCCTCCGCCGCTCCGGCCAGAGCGGGAGCGCCTCGAGCACCAACCTCTGGCGGCGCCTCTCGAGGAGGAAGCGCTGGTTTGGCACGGCCACGTAGTCGGCGCCCCCCGGCCCGCGGAAGACGAGGCCGGCGTCAGCCAGCAGCAACCGGACGCCCGGGGTGTCCTTGCGGCAAGGGTGCATGAATCTCCCGGCGCGCCCCCCTACGCTCTTG
>CAYOBQ010000234.1:0-12789 GCA_964402225.1 uncultured Nannocystaceae bacterium
GTGAAGAAGGTCGGGAGGTGGCGCGTCGGCTCCTCGTGGAGTTGGTGCTTCGACAGGTCGAAGACCGGTTCCCGGAGCTCTCGGTCTCGAACCGCGCGCGGATCGAAGGTGCGTCGCTTGAGGTGCTTCACGCCTGGTCTGCGCGGGTCTCCACCGCCGCGAATGCCTTCGATCTCCTGGGTGATGCCCCCGATTGAACGGGCGCGGTGCAGCGGCACGCTCACTCGCATCGAAGATTGGGTCCGACGTGGGAATTGAAGCCCGCCGAACGCTCTACGCCCCGCAAGCGAAAGCGGCGCCTCGCCCCGAAGCTTACGGAGGCGAACTCCGGACGCGCACCACACGGGTAGTCGTCGTCCCAGTGCCGCCCCTGATCATGCTCATGGGGGCGGTCGTGATCACCGACCGCTCGAAATCGCCGACCAGAGACGCCTCACGCCCTCTGCGTCGGCCGCGCCGGAAGCTGCCCTCGCTTGACCGGCGGTGACCAAGTCGCGATCATCGACTCATGTCAAAGCCCCACCACCGCACTGGGCGCGGTCCGGTCCGCGCGGACCAACTCCGCGCAGGCGATCGCTACGAGGTCTCGCAGGGTCACCCGTACTACTGCGCGCCGACGGGCGGCGACGGCGCCCGGGGCGTCATCGCGGGGGCCCTCGTCCTCGACTCCGACCCCGCCGTGGACTCGACGGGGGTGGACGCGGGCTACCAGATCTCGGAAGACACGATGCGGGCGCCGGACATCGCCGTCGGCGGGGTCCCGGACGCGCCGGGATGGGTGAAGGGGGGCGCCCCGCCGCTCGCCGTGGAGTATGCGGGCAGCGGCCAGGAATCAGAGGTACTAGGCGCCCGGAGTGCTGCGCAACGCGGCGCCCGTCGAGGCCCTGTACGAGCCTGGCGCCGCGCACCAGGTGGCGTTGCGCAATCTGCTTCAGCGGAGCGGATACGTAGACCTGGACGCGGTCAGGGACGAGGGGCGCGAGGAAGGCCGGGAGGTGGCGTGTCGGCTCCTCGTGGAGTTGGTGCTTCGACAGGTCGAAGACCGGTTCCCGGAGCTCTCGGTCTCCGACCGCGCATGGGCGGCACACTCGCGCGCATCAGATATTGGGCCCGACCTGGAAACGGAACGTGAGGTTGATCCGGACCCCCACCGGCCGGCGCGTCTTGGGGATCGAGTGCGCCCACCGTCGCTGCGTCCCCACACCCATCAGCAGCACCCCGCCCGCGACGAGGTCGAAGCCCGCCGTGCCCGCCTCGCCCCGCAGGCGAAAGCGGCGCGTCGCCCCGAAGCTCACGGAGGCGATCTCCGGACGTGCACCACACGGGTAGTCGTCGTCGGAGTGCCACCCCATCGAGTCGCGGCCATCGCGATACAGGTTGAGCAGCACCACGTTGAACCGAGCGCCGGACAGCGCCTCCGCCCGAGCGCGGATGCCTTCGAGCCGGGAGGTCAGCGGCCGCGCCCGATGAACGAGGCCCGAGTACGCGTAGTCGTGGGCCCCGTAGAAGGCGATGCGACGCGGCATCGGGACCACGCGCCCAAAGATCTGGAAGACGTGGTCCTCCCACGGCGTCTCCGCGAGCAGCCCCGCGAGGTGGGCCGCCCGCTCTGCTTCGTCGAAGGCGTCGGGGAACCACTGGAAGCCGGCCGGCAGCATGGAGGCAGTGTCGCGCGCTGAGCGCCGTTCGGTTCCAGGTTTTTCGTACTTTTCCGTTGCCCCCCATTTTTTCCGGCTAGCGTCGAGGCCGATGGGGCGGGCTCGGGCTTCGGGCGCACCCAGACAAGCGGACTGATCGACGGCGGGCGCCCTGGTGGACGCACGCGTCGGAGAGGAGCGAGCAGTTGGTGCGTTCACCCGTCTGGCCGATCTTTGTCTTCAGCGTCTTCGTAGCGGACTCGGCGTCCGCCACCCGGCGCGTCTGTGAGGGTGGGGGACCGCCGCCCGCGGCCCACGCGGCGCAGGGGGCCGAGCGTCTCGTGCGCGCCATCTTCACGGCGTCGGGCGTCCAGGGACGGGGCCCCGCGGTGGGTGTCTCCGCCGAGGTCGATGAGCTGTGCGTCACGGCCCGCGGCGTCTTTCTCAACCCCTCCGACCTCTCCGACGCGGAGCTGGCGGGCCGGCCGGAGCAGGCCGGCGCGACCCCCAAGCTCGCCTACGCCCTCGGGGTCTGGGCCGCGCGACATCTACTCGACGCCAGCGCGGCAGAGCTCTACGCGGCGAGCCAGGCGGGCTGCACCCTCGCGCGACTCGGGATCCACGGCGACGTCCTCACGACGATGGTCCTCGAGTTGCGCGGGTGGAGCGGGCCGCACCCGAGGGCCCGCGCCTGGACCCGGGCGCTGATGAAGGGGCATGGCCGATGCGCGGGCTGATCATCGCGGCGCTCGTGGCGGCGCCCGCCCTTGCCTGGGCTGACGAAGACGGTGACGCCGACGGCTACCCCGACAGCGTCGACAACTGCACCAACGAGCCGAACCCGGGGCAGCTCGACTCCGACGGCGACCAGGCGGGGGACGCCTGCGACGTCTGTCCCAACGTCGCCGATTCGAGCCAGCAGGACGCCGACGGCGACGGTCGAGGCGACGCCTGCGACAACTGCCCGACGGTGGCCAACGGCTCGCAGTCCGACGTGGACGGCGACGGGGTCGGCGACGCCTGCGAGACCGCCGACGACTGTTGCGCCGTCCACGCCTCCGCCGGGTGCGGCGTCGCGGCGTGTCAGACCTCGGTCTGCGACGCCGACTCCTTCTGTTGCGACTACACCTGGGACAGCTACTGCGTGGAGGGCGCCGCCACCGCGGTGGGGTGCGATTGCCCTCCCCCCGAGCCCGATGGAGACGCCGACGGGGTCCCCGACGCCGAGGATAACTGCCCCTCCGTGCCGAACCTCGGCCAGGAGGACAGCGACGGTGACGGAGTCGGCGACGCCTGCGCCGAGCCGGCGTCGAGTGGCCCGTGCTGCGCCAGCCACGGCGGTGTCGGCTGCGAGATCCCCGACTGCCAGGCCGTCGTCTGCGGCGCTGACGGCTACTGCTGCGGGACGCAGTGGGACGCGACCTGCGCCGGCATCGCGCTGGCGTCCCCCAACGACGAGGTCTGCGGTTGCGCCGACGCCGGCGGTGACGCCGACGGCGACGGCGTGCCGAACGGGAACGACAACTGCCCGAACGTGGCCAACGCGGACCAATTCGACGGTGACTTCGATGGCCGCGGCGCTGCGTGCGACTCCAAGTGTGTCTTCGAGGACACCGACGGCGATGGGGTGGACGACCAGTGGGATGCCTGCCCCAACGACCCCGACACCGACCAGTCTGACGGCGACTACGACGGCGTCGGCGATGCCTGTGACGAGCTCGAGGATGGGGATCGCGACGGGGTGGCAGATCCCGACGACCTCTGCCCTGGAGTCTATGACCCGTTGCAGGTCGATCAGGACGCAGACGGCGTCGGCGACCGCTGCGACACCTGCGTGGGCGAGCCCAACGCAGACCAAGCGGACACCAACTACGACGGCCTCGGCGACGCCTGCGACCCGGCCAGCGACGCCGATGACGACGGCACCCTCGACCGCGACGACAACTGCCCAGACGTGCCCAACGCGGACCAGACGGACGCCGATCTGGACGGGCACGGGGATGCCTGCGACGGCTGCCCCTCCATCGCCGACAACGATCAGGCCGATGGCGATGGCGATGGCGTCGGCGACGTGTGCGACGGCTTCGCCGACGCCGACGACGACGGCGTCGAGGACGACTCCGACAACTGCCCCGACGTCCCCAACGCGGATCAGGGCAACAGCGACGCGGACAGCTTCGGCGACGCCTGCGACAACTGCGTCGAGGTGACCAATACCGCCCAGCTCGACACCGATCTCGACTACCTCGGCGACGCCTGCGAGGACGGAGACGAAGACGGTCACCCGGACCAGGCCGACAACTGCCCGGAGATCGGGAACGCCGACCAGCTCGACACCGACGGCGATGGGGCCGGCGACGCGTGCGACAACTGCCTCGCGGTCGCCAATAGCGACCAGCTCAACGCCGACTGCGACGAGTACGGAGACGCGTGCGACGACTACGTGGACCGTGACGGCGACGGGCTGACGGACGACCTCGACCGCTGCCACTTCTACACCGCCGGCGGCGACCAGCAGACCGACTCCGACGGCGACGGTCGCGCCGATGCCTGCGACAACTGCCCCGCGGTGCCGAACGCGGCGCAGATCGACTTCGACTTCGACGGCGAGGGCAACGCCTGCGATCCGTTGGATCCGTGGCTCCCCGCCGACTGCCCCGAGACGACCTCCGACTGCGACTACGACGGTGTACCCAACGAGGACGACAATTGTCCGTTGGAGAAGAACGCCGCCCAGGCCGACGGTGACGGCGACGGCGTCGGCGACCGCTGCGACAACTGCGTTGCGCTGGTCAACGCGGACCAGCGCGACAGCCACGGCGACGGGCTCGGCGACGCGTGCCAGCCGGGCAAGGACGCCGACGGCGACGGCGCCGACGCGCCCGCCGATTGCGACGACCAGAACGCCAACATCGGCCCGACGGTGGCGGAGCTGTGCAACGAGCTCGACGACGACTGCGACGGAGACATCGACGAGCCCGAATGCCTCTCGATCCTCGGCGCCGGCGACATCGTGTCCTGGCTACCGGGGAGCGTCGGCGTCATCACCCGCGAGACGCTCGAGGCCGCCCTGAGCGTCGGGGGTGGCGGCCCCTCCGACGAGGCGAGTCAGGCGCTCGCTCGGACCATCGGGGGCGAGGCCACCCACCCCGCCGTCCTCGGTCTCGCCGCGGACGTGATCGACCCCACCGCGAGCCCGCTCTTCGCCCGCGTGTGGCTCGTCTTGGACGAATACGAGACCGTGGGCCAGCTCGTCGCCGCCACCAGCTTCGAGGTGGTCGCCGTCGATCTCACGGTGCTGCCGCAGGACCTCTTCCGCCGGGCGCGGTGGGTGATGAGCGCGGCGCCGATTCGAGACTGCTGCGATCCGGCGGCCGCCGGCGGCGAGGTCACCTACACGGTCTGCGACGACGACCCCGTCACCGTCCGGCGCGGCGTGCGCTTCGTCGATGGCGATCTCGATCTCTCGGCGGTGATCTACGAGTGCGAGGATTGTCGGGCGTACTGCGAGTACGCGCTCCCCGTCGGGCCTGAGTACTGCAACCAGGCCGACGACGACGTCGATGGGGCGGTGGACGAGGGCCAGGCCCAGGTCGAGTTCTGCAATGGCGAGGACGACGACTGCGATGGCGCCGTGGACGAAGGCGTGCTCAACGCGTGCGGCGAGTGCGGGGAGGTCCCGGTGGAGGTCTGTGACGGCGAGGACGACGACTGCGACGGCGCGATCGACGAGGGCGTGCTCAACGCGTGCGGCGAGTGCGGGGCGGCCCCCGCGGAGGTCTGCAACGGCGAGGACGACGACTGCGACGGAGAGATCGACGAGGGGGTGAAAAACGCGTGCGGCGAGTGCGGGGCGGTCCCCATGGAGCTGTGCAACGGCGTCGACGACGACTGCGACGGGGTCGTGGACAACGACGTATTGCTCGGCGAATGCCATGCCGGCGTCGGCGCGTGCCAGGTCGCGGCCCAGTGGGTCTGTGACGGTGGTTCGTGGAGCTGTCCGGCGGAGCCCAACGCCCCGGGTGCCGAGCTGTGCGACACGGAGGCCGACGACGACTGCGACGGCCAGGCCAACGAAGACTGCGGCGGGGTGCCGCCCATCGAGGCCCAGGTCCCCGCCCCGGCGGCGGGCAATGTCCAGACCGCGGCCGACGTCGCCAGCGCGCTGCTGGCGTCCGACTTGCCAGACGATCCCGAGATCCTCGATGGGTTGCAGGACCTCCAGGAGGGCCACGTCTGGGCCTGCGATTCGGCGGGGGGCCACATCTCTTGCGTTGAGGTCGACCCCGATCCGACACGGTTGGCGGTCGTATCGGGGCGGGTCATCGACCGCCGCGGCAACCCCGTCTTTGGGGCCGCGGTCCGTGCCAGAGGGGTCGGCGAGCCTGGCTTCGCGCGCACCCGTCCCGATGGGAGCTTCGATATGGGCGTCCACGGTGGACAACGGCTGGTCATCGAAATCGGGCGCGACGGCTTTCTGCGCGTACAGCGGGCCGTCGATGTCCCCCGCCGTGACTTCGCGTCGGTCGGCGACGTCGCGCTCACGCCGGTCCCAGCGCCCGCGGGCGTGGTCGAGCTCGGGGGCGTGGGCGTCACGCTCGAGGGGGCCGTGGAGACCGACGCATCGGGCACCCGCCGGGCCGTGCTGCGGTTCCCGGCGGGGGTCCGCGCGCGCGTACGCAACGACCAGGACGAGCTGGTGGACCTGCCCTGCGGCGATGAGTCCTGCGACGAGCTCACGGTGAGGGTGGTCGAGTACACGGCGGGTCGGGTCTCGGCGAACGCGGCGGCCCAGCAGGTCGTGGTGGACGATGGGCGCATCGCGATGCCCGCGCCGCTGCCACCGGACAGCGCCTACACCTACGCCATCGAGCTGCGCGTCGACGAGGCCGGCGACGGGGACGTCTACTTCACCGACGACGACGGCGCGCCACGGCCGGTCTCGGTCTACGTGGACAACTTCCTCGACTTCCCGGTCGGCACCGCCGTTCCGGTCGGAGTCTACGACTTCGACGCGAGCCAATGGCTCCCGGAGGCCAACGGCGTGGTCCTCGGAGTGCTCGACGACGTGGGCGCAGACTGCCTCGAGGACATCGATCTCGGAGAACTCCAGGCCGCCGACGTGGGTCTCACGCAGGCGGAAGCCTGTGAGCTGCGCGAGCGCTACGAGCCCGGGTCGAGCATCTGGCGGGTGCGCACCCCCCACTTCTCGATCTGGGACTTCAACTGGCCCTGGGGCGACGGCGAAGACGACGACGACGACGACGACGACGACGAGAACAACGACGACGACGACGACGACGACGACGACGACGACGACGACGACGACCCGCCAGACAAGGCGGAGCCTCCAGAGGTCGAGGAGCCGCCGGACCCCAAGGACCCCCAGGAGGACTGCCAGAAGGCGGGTTCGATCATCTACTGTCAGAACCAGATCCTCGGGGAGGAGCTCGGCGTCCTCGGGACGGACTTCTCCCTCGTCTACATGAGCAATCGGGTGCCGGGGCGCCGCGAGGCCTTCGGCGTCGAGGGTAGCCTCCGCTTGCCCGAGGACGCCGCCGCGCGCTCCAGGATCGACTACGTCGAGTTGGACGTACGGGTGGGCGGCCAGCGCCGCGTGACTCGACTCGACCCCGCGTCCCCCGAGTTCGATCCGGACTTCCGCATCGAGTGGGATGGAGAGATCGCCGGTCGGCCCAGCATGGGCCCAGTCTGGGCGACGCTGCGGGCGTCGAACGTCTACGAGTACGGCTATCGGTTGCCCGCCGAGGTAGATCCCGCGTTCGGGCGAGCCGGTGGTCGGTCGGCTGGGGCGCGAACCCGGCGGGCGACGATGCGCGTCACGCGACACCTGCGCCGCCAGTTGGGCGTCTGGGACGCCCGAACGCTGGGGCTGGGCGGCTGGACCCTCGACGTCCACCACACCTACGCACCGGACACCCGCACGCTCTATCTCGGCACGGGCGGACGCGTGGAGGGTGTCAAGCGCATCTTCGAGCACGAGGCTCGGGAGATCAGCACCGTGGTGAATCTCACCCCCGGCGGCGCCCTCGACGAGTTCCTCGTCGATGAGGTGCGCGCGGGCGCGGCCTGGTCGGGATCGACGGGCGCGATCAGCGCCGAGCACGTCGTGAACGCCGGGCGCGATGGTGTGTGGCTCTTCAACGACCTCGGGGTTCGGTACAACGCGCCCCCAGCGGACGAGTTGGTGATCCGGGATCGGGCGCCCTGCGATGGGATCCCCGACGAAGGTGATGACGAACCGCGGTGCGGCGGCAGGATGCTCTATGTGCCCGAGGGCGCCTCCCACATCACGACGCTGCATGGAGCGAGGATCGCTATCCAGCAACACCTGGCGTGCATGAGGTCGTATGGCCGGAACCAGTTTGGCCAGAGGCAGTGGATGGGGTGGCGCTGCGAGTCACGGCCCCGCGAGGGGGAGCCGGAGAGGAGGAGGTGGGCGGGGGCCGAGCGGCCGGAGGCATGCCCGCCGGACGCGTGGCTCGAGGACGGGCAGCCACACGGAGACGGTGGGGCTGCACGCGATGCCGTGCTCTGCCGGCCGCGCCACCTCACCGCGGCGCCGGATGGGCGTCTGGTCTTCCTGGACGGCGAGGAAGGCAACGGGCGCTACGCGCGGGTTCGCGTGGTACGCCGCGCGAGCCGAGAGGCGGGGGGCGAGACGATCGAGACCTTCATCGCCGACGCGCGCGACCCCGCGGAGACCGAGGCGGTGTGGCGCGTTGATCTATCGAGCGTCAACGATCTCCTCGCCACCGAAGGCGGCCTCCTCATCGCCCAGGGCGACGATAGCTGCGCTGGGGGTCCCCACCGAATCCGCCTGCTCCGCTGGGACGGCGGCAACGGGCGGCCCATCGCCATCGCGGGGACGAATACGCCCGCCGGGCAGCTCCACGATATCCCAGCCGCCGGGGTCGCCAGCGAGACCAGGGTCTGCGCTCCGCAGCAGCTCACGACATCCGCCGACGGGCGGCTCTTCTTCGTCGTCCGTGACGGTGAGGACGACATGGCGATCTTCTCCGTAGCGACCGACGGTCGCCTGAGCCACGTGGCGGGGGCGCTCATCGAGAGCGACGACAACGACGACCTGCTCGACCCGATCCCGCCCCAGCGAAGCGACCCATTCATCACCACCATCAAGCCGGTCGGTGGGCTGTGGGCCCACGACGACGGGAACCTCTACTTCGCCAACCGCAACGATGACGGCCCCGACCGGATCGTGCGGTTGCAGGTCGGCCTGCGGGAGTTCGATGGCGGCGACATCTACGTCCCCGCCGAGGATGGCTCGGCGCTGTTCCACTTCGACGCCAACGGGCGGCACCAGGCGACGCTGCACCCGCTGACGGGCGCGACTCGTCGGAGCTTTGGCTACGACGAGGCGGGGCTGCTCACCTCCATCACGACGGAGCCCGGGGGCCACACGACGCACATCGAGCGCGACGCGGACGGTCGGGCCACCGCGATCGTGGCGCCCAACGGCGACCGTACGGACCTCGCGATAACCCGTGACGGCGTCGAGGACCCCGCGGGTTGGCTCACGGGGGTGGCCAACGTGGCGGGGGAGGCGGCGCCGACGACGCTGTCCTACGACGCCGGCGGACTGCTCGTCGGGATGGTCAACGCCATCGGCGCGGCCCACGTCTTCGAGTACGATGAGCTCGGACGCCTCACCGACGACTACGGTCCCGGCGAGGAGGGAGAGCGCAAGGAGAGTCACCTGACGCGGACGGCGGAGCCAGGCGCCTTCGAGGTCTCGGTCACCGACACGGTTGGCGGCGAGGTCGTGCACCGCGTATCGAGCGGCGCCGACGGCCCGGTCACCCGGGTGGAGAGCCCCGCGGGCTGGTTGGCGAGCTTGACGGACAGGTTCGGGACCGCCTGGAGGAGCAGCCTCAGTGGCGATACCCGGAGCAGGTCGGCGGCGGATCCGGTCCTGGGCGCGGGGGCGTCCTACGCACGATACGAGTCCCTCGGGACGTTGAACGGGCTCGGCTACACGGGTCGATGGGCCGTGACGCGGCGTCGGACCGTCGAGCGTTGCGCGCCGGACGTCGACGCCAACTGCGGGGCCGGCGACGATGGGGGGCTCTTCACCGGGATTCGCGCCATTCACCACGAGACGCGACTCCACGCAAACGGCTTCATGCTGGTCCGGGGCCGCACCGAGACGGACATGGAGCGCGTAGCCGGCACCGACGAGTGGCGCGTGACCCACACGAGTGACGAAGGCCGTTGGGAGCGCTCCATCTTGGACGTCTACGGGCGTCTCACGCGGGTCGAGCGCGGGTTCGAGGACGCGGTCATCGGTCCCACCACCGACTACAGCTACGCGGACGGCAACCTCGTCGAGATCCGACTCGCGGACGGCGACGAGGCGCAGATCGAGCGGTTCGAGTACGCCGATGGGACCCGGCTGAGCGCCTTCGAGGCGCTCTACGAGGTCGACGGAGCGCAGACCAGCCTCGAGCGCACGGAGATCTCCCACGACGAGCATGGGCGAGTCGCCGAGACGCTGCACATCGAGGGCGCGCTCGAGGAGGCCATCGGCTACGACTTCGACGACCGCGGTCGGTGGACCGTGCTGCGCCTGCCGGACGTCACCGTTCCCGGCCAGGCGGACCACGCGTTTGCCTACGACATCCGGGACCTCGAGACGCTCTACACGCCGCCGAGGCCGGAGTATGGCGGCGGCGGCATCGCGGCGTCCGACTCGGTGCCGACGATCACGACCTACGACTCAGACGAGCGCCCCACCTCGGTGGCCTTCGGGGACCGGACCATCAGCACCAGCTACAACGAGGCGGGCCGGCCCAGCGCCATCGACTTCAGCCACGGTGACGGGACGGAGCGGCTGACCCGGGTGTGGGACGAGCGCGGGCGACTTCGGTCCGCCGCCCTGTCCACCGGCGAGCTGGTCACCTTGGACTACCAGCACCATCCCGGCCGAAACGCCCCGTCGACCCAGGAACTCTGGCTCGGCGGCGCCGAGTCCGAGGGCAGCATCGAGGTCGCCTACGACTGGCTCGAACGTCCGACGGAGTGGACCGTCCGCTTCGAGGCCGGGGACACCTGCGAGTTCTCGAAGGCGTACGACCGCGACAGCCTCCCAACGGAGATCGCCGTCGAGCTGGGCCCTCGCAACGCATGGCCCCGGCTCGAGTTGCCCCGAGACGGCCTCGGGCGCACGGAGTCAGCCACCCTCGGCGGCCTCGTGACCGCCATCAGCTTCGGCACCTTCGGCGCCGTCGATCAGGAGTCCACCACCCACGACAACGAGCTGCTCTTCGAGCGCACCTACACCCGTGACCAGCGAGACCGCATCGTCGGCGTGACGGAGAACCTCGGTGGTGTCCTCCACCAGGACGACTTCGAGTACGACGACGCTGGCCGTCTCGCCAGCGAGACCCGTGACGGCCAGACCAAGGCCTACACCTACGACCTCCGCGGCAACCGGCTCCAGACCATCACCGACGGTGTCCCGGGCCCGCTGCACATCTACGATCCACAGGACCGCCTACGAGCCATCGGCGAGCTCCACGCAGGCGATCCGGAAGACACCCAGTTCCACTACAACGACCAGGGCCAACTCGACACGCGCGAGCGGTTCCTGGCCGGCGACCCCGACCAGCCCGTCGAGACCACCACCTACGACTACGACGCCCTCGGCAACCTCAGAGCCGTCCACCTCCCCGACGGCCAGCGCGTAGAGTACCGAGTCGACGGCTTCGGCCGCCGAGTCCAGCGAGTCCTCCACGCCGCCAACGGCACCATCCCCGAGGAGACCCGCTACCTCTACTGGGGCGCCCTCCACCCCACCGCCACCCTCCACCGAGACTTCGGAGGCCCGTGGGTCACGACCTTCTACGTCTACGCCAACAAGCAGCACGTCCCCGCCCTGCTCGTCCGAGACGGCGTCACCTACCGAGTCCTCAGCGACCAGGTCGGGACCGTCCGACTCATCGTCACCCCAGACGGCGACATCGCCCAACACTACGACTACGACGCCTGGGGCAACCGCACGACGCTCATCGACCAACTCGGCGGTCTGCCGTTCGGCTTCGCCGGCGGCCTCCAGGATGACGCGACAGGCCTCGTACGCTTCGGCGCCAGAGACTACGACCCGGCGCTGGGCCGCTGGATCGCGAAGGACCCAATCCGGTTCGACGGCGGCCTCAACCTCTTCGAGTACGCCTTGTCGAGCCCCGCCAACCTCATCGATCCATCTGGACTCTCCCCTCTGGGCAACAACGAGTTCATTAATGAGGTCGTTGACTATGTGTACCCCAGGATTGCCAACAATCCTGACGATGCAGCCTTGAATCGAGATGCCATGCGACACTGTGTGGCCTCATGTGTGCTGACCGTAGAGGCCGGGCACACTATTGCCACCATCGCTTCCTATACCCGTGAAGGCTCGTCTTGGCTACAGGGCCGAGACCTGGACACAGAAGACCTCAGACGCGACGCCTGCGGTCGTGACGAGGGAGACACAATACGGACGAGAGGGGCGGCTTGCGGCATTGTCGGTTGCATCCCGGGAGCCGAGATGCTGCCGGTGACCGGCAATGATAATCGAGAGAAGAACCTGGCGAACTGCTACGCGGGCTGTGGACGTGCCGCTCGCGCGGGCCGTCTCCCCGGGGCTTTCGATTGAAAGCCCTGGCGTGAGGAAGCGCAACGCAATCGTGATCGCGGCAGCGTGTGCGGGAGCCGTCTTGTTGGTTGATTGGAGCTTGACAGGCCACACCGTGGTAGTGATGAACACCGCACGAGTCTCTGCCGATGTAACGCTGAGTATCGAGACTGTCTCCCAGTCTGTCAGGGTCTCACCAGGCGGGGCTGAGCGGCTCTCGTTCCACCGAGTCGAGGGCGACCTCAAGCTATGGCGAGCCGACGGAGGCCCCCTGATCGCGAGCTTTGGTTACTATCCAATGCCTCCGCCCGGCAGCAAAACCCTGATCATTATCGACGGCAACTACCTTCGCTCATGTGTCGATCTAGCTGGAAACGACCGTGTCAGACCGTGTTCCCCCGTCGAGGTTTGTTACGACGACGCGCAGGTGCCGCCCTCGGGCCTACCGTTCGGGATGTGGCGAAGGGCGCATTGTCCGTGACGGGGGAGGCGGGGGAG
>CAYOBQ010000235.1:0-12670 GCA_964402225.1 uncultured Nannocystaceae bacterium
CTCACCTTCCCCTTCGCCCTCACCTTCCCCTTCGCCCTCACCTTCCCCTTCGCCCTCACCTTCCCCTTCGCCCATGTCGGGCTTGTCGTCGCCGCCACCACTCTCCTGGTCGCAGCCAAAGGTCACCAAGCCGCCAGCGAGCAGCAGCAACAACATCCATCGAGGCATCAGCTTCATCTCCGTATGTCTCCCCATAACGAAAGCGGCGCACCATATACCAAGGGTCCGGGTTGCGAAAAGCTCCGGTGGAGATCAGCGCTCGGGGGGCGCCCCGAATCCCCAGAACGGGAGCCCTCGGCGTCCGAGCTCGCGCAACCGCTCGACGTTGCGTCGAGGGATGCCCTCGGGATCCGGGTGGGATTCGATGGCGGCGGTGATGTCCGTCTCTCGGATCAGGTGAAAGAGCGGGTAGGGCGAGCGATTGCTGAAGTTCGAGACGTCGTCGGCCTCGACGTCCGCGAAGCGGTAGTCCGGGTGGAAGGAGGCGACCTGAAAGACGCCTTCGAGGCCTGCCTCTGCGAGCCCGGCCTCCAGCACGGTGAAGGCGTCGAGGTAGTCCTCGAAGTCGGCGAGCATCTCCGGTGTCACCAGCAGCGTGGTCGACACGTCACTCTCGAGCAGGAGTGACAGCTCGGCCTCGAAGGCGCGCAAGAGACCACCGAGCTCAGTCGCCGGTGTCGCGACGATGCGCAGCGACTCCAGCACCGGGGCGGCGAAGGGGCACAGGCCGAGGCCCGCCACGAACTCTTCGACCCACCGGCGGGTCACGGCGATCGGGTCACGCGTTTCGCTCATCTCTTCGGCATGCCTACACCTTCGGGCCCCTCGCGTCACGCGGCTTCGCTGTGCTCAAATGCCCCATGGAGACGCGACCGCTCGAGCCGAAGCACGCCGAGGCCGTCCACGCCCTTGTCACTCGCCCAGAGATCGCGCGTTGGGGTCCCGCCACGCCCTTCGAGGCCCTCGAACCCTGGACCGACCGCCTGGCGGACAAGGGAGACGCCTGGGCCTGGCTCGGCGCCTTCGAGGGTGGGCTCCGTGGCTGCGCCCAGGTCAAGTTCCACCACCGTCGGCGTTGCATCCACCTCGCGCGGGTGCACCTGTGGGGGGACGCGGTCGCCCTGCGCGCGCTCGTCGCCGAGATCGTCGGCCTGGCCGACGGGTGGTTCGGCCTGAGCCGGCTGGAGGCCAGCTACGAAGCGGAGTCCCCACAGGCGCAGGCGCTCGTGGCCGCCGGCTTCGAGGTGGAGGCGACCTGTCGCGGTGGCGCGTTCCGGGATGGACGCCCGCGGGATCTGGTCGTTCATGGGCGCCTTCGCCCCGGCTGGTCTCCGGCGGTGCCGGGCCCGATGGAGGCGCCACCGCGACCGGAGGGGCGCGTCGAGGTTCGCATCAGGCCGCTGTTGCCCGCGGACGCCGAGGCCGCAGCGGCCCTCCACCGCCAACCGTCGATCGTCGCCGGGACGCTGATGACCCCGGGGATGACCGCGACCCGCTGGCGCGCGTTCTCTCCGCTGCCTCACCGCTTCGCCGCCGAGGTGGACGGCGAGCTCGTCGGGTTTCTGGCGCTCTCGGAGGGCGAGCACCGCTCCGTCTACGGTCTGGGCATGGTCGTCGACGAGGGCCATCAAGGGCGCGGGGTCGGTGGCGCGCAGCTCGACGCCGCCCTGGACCTCGCCGACCGCTGGCTCGGGGCGCGGCGGGTCGAGCTTGAGGTGTTCTGCGACAACCCGCGGGCGAAGGGGCTCTACCTGGGCCGAGGCTTCGAGATCGAGGGGCTGCGGCGCGCCCTCGCGCTGCGTGACGGGGGCTACGCCGATGCCCTCGTGATGGGTCGGTTGCGCCCCGACCTCGGCTGAACGCGCGCGGGCCTGGCTTGCTGGGGCCTCGTCTCGCGTGCTAAACGCCGCCGCCCTTTGGACACGGAGGTGGCCATGCGTCGGACGCCCATCATCTGTTGGCTCGCGGCCTCTGCCCTGGTCGCATGCGAGGACAACTCTTCGGGGAGCGACGACGTCGAGCCGGTGGCGGTGACGCCCGACGCCGGGGCCCCACCGGCGCCGGAGCCAGAGCCTGCGCCAGAGCCAGAGGCCGACCCAGAGCCGAAGCCGGAGCCTGCGCCTGTGCCCGAGCCGGAGACGCGGCGGTTGCTCATCGAGGGCGCCGACCGGCTGACCGTCTTCTACGGTGAGACGCTCGAGCTCGGTCTGCGCTACGCCGACGGCGCCGGCGCTCCGGTCCGAGGCAGCGTCGAGGCGGCGCTGCTCGACGGGAGCGACGTGGATCGCTCCGAGGCCGGGATTGGAGGCAGCGTACTGGCGGCGGCGGAGGTCCGGACCGGCGCGGATGGCCGGGCGACCATCCAACTCCACGCGGGGGCGCTACACGCGGTCTTCCGCGTGCGCGCCACCGCCGAGCTGGCCGATGCCGTCGAGTGGATCGTGACGGTGACCCACGCGCCGACGGGCGGCGTCGAGGTCCGGGTGACGTATGGGGAGGGCCGCTATGGGGTCGACGATCTCGGCGCCGTCGAGGTGGTCCTCCTCGATGTGCCCTGCGACGTGGCGCTGGGCCTACCGGTCGCGGCCCTCGAACCCCGCGCCGTGTTGCCCGCCATCGTGCCCTTCGACGGGGACGACATCACCGCGGTGGACGGGCTCGTCTACGGGTTGGAGCTGTCCGCGGTGGCCTACGGCACCAACCTCGCAGGCGGACCGCTGGTTCGCGGCTGCGCCGACGGGCTGGTGGCGGGCGTCGAGCCGCGCGGTGAGGTCGAGTTGGGCGACCTGCCCCTCGAGTTCAAGGGGGTCTACGCCGTCGAGCACGAGCTCGATCTGACGGAGATGCTCGCGGACCGCGAGGACCTGGGTGATCTCGCGTTGGTCCTCGACCTCCTTGGCGCGCTGGGCGGCGGGCTCGGGGAGGGGGCGTTCCCCCGCGGTGATGGGTTGGTTCAGCTCGCGTGCCGCTACGCGGAGCTCGACGACGCGGAGTGCGCGCTTCTGCGGGCGGTCGCGGCCCCGCTCATCGAGTCCTTCGTCGAGGACGCGGCGCCCCCGGAGGTCCTCGACGCGTTGGACGCGTTGGGCGACCTGTACCGCATCCTGGCGGAGCTCACGGTGCTGGGGGAGATCGAGATGACGGCCTCCTACCCGGACGCCGAGGGATTGCTCGCCGGGAACGAGAGCCGCTGGCAGGTCTTCCGCTTCGCGTGGCGGGCGGGCTGCCCCTTCGAGTTGCCGGAGCAATGTCTGCGCGACTTCGATCTCGAGGAGGTGGGCATTGGGCCCCGGACGCTGGTGGGGGTCTTCGACGCCGAGCTTCTCGATGGCGACCTCCTGCACATCCAACCCCACACCTTCGGGGTCCACTTCGGGCGGCTCGCCTTGGCGCTCCTCGAGACGTGGGTGCTGCCGTCGACGCTGGGTGAGGCCGGGCCCGTCACGCTCTTCGACTACCTCTCGCGCCTCGTGCCCTGCGCAGACATCAACGCGGCGTTGCCGCCCGGTGATCCGAACAGCGGCGTCTGCGAGGCGGCGATCGTGCGACCCCTGGCCGACCAACTCCGGGACCAGGTCCTGGGGTGGGGCGCCGGCTTCGACGCGTTCACCTTCGAGGGGACCGTGCGCGTCGCCGACACGGTGCCGGACCTGTCGGTGGACCGTCTGCTCGATGGCCGATGGGACGGCGCGCTCGGGGCTGGTGAGGCGCTCGTGCCCGAGGTCGGGACATTCGAGGGCTGCCGCGTCGGTCAGTGCGACTGAAGCGCAGCGGTTCCGGGTGATCGCGTAGCATCGGGTATGCGCTGGTTGCCCTTGTGCCTGCTCCTCGCGGCGTGCGCTGACGGCGCGGCGGGGCCGTCCGGCGAGCCTCGCTGCCAGAACGGTTCGTGTCCCGAGCGGATCCGAGACTGCGGCGTGGGCGAGACCTCCGCGGGCGGTCGCTGCGCGCCGCCGGTGGATGGTGCGTCGCCGGACCACGCCCCGCCGCCGCTGGACTCGGGGCCTGCGCCGGACGCGGCCCTTGAGCCCGACGCGGCCCTCGAGCCGGACGCGGGACCGGACCCCGACGCGGCCCTCGAGCCGGACGCGGGACCGGACCCCGACGCGGCCCTCGAGCCCGACGCGGCCCTCGAGCCCGACGCGCTCCTCGAGCCCGACGCGTTCGTGCCTCCACAGACGCCGCCACGGGGGATCTACGAGTACGAGCGCCTGCCGATCCTCGTCGCTCGGTCGCCGTGGCGAGCTCGCTTCCACCCTGATGGCGACTACTTCGTCGTGCTCGAGACGAGCGGCGAGGTGCACCTCGTCGACTGGCTGACGCTGGAGGTCGTCAGCGTGGACCCCAGTCCGCGGGCGCCGGTCCGGTGGTCGGACCTGGCGTGGGACCCGTCCGGCGCCTTCGCGTTGTTGGTCGGTTCGCGCGACGGCGCGGGGGTGGTCTATCGCCTCGATGACGCGGCCTACCGCGCTGGGGGGGATGCGCCGGTCGTCGACCTCCCGGAGCTGCGGCAGGCGGACACCCCGATCACGGCGATCGCATATCCCTGGGATGGCGGGCCTCCGATCGCGCTGGGCAAGCGCGACCTCGGGGCGACCTGGAACGCCGTCCTGCGTGACATCGATGTCGAGACGTCGACCTACGGGGCGCTCTTCGCGAGCCACGTCAGCGGCGCCGGATGCGACGATCTCGCCTTCGCGAACAACGAGCTCGGAGGCTCGGGTGTTCTGGTCGTCTGTGGAGAGAACGGCGCGGACTTCCTGTACTTCACGGAGGTGGGCGGTGAGGCGGCGTGGCGGGTGCGACCGGGGACCAACAACACGGGGAACCTGTCGAGCGCCGCCGCGCACCCGTCGGGGGACTACGCCCTGGTCGTGAGTTGGTCGGGGCGTCGGCTCTTTCGGTTCCAGGCCGGACAGCTCAACCGATCCGAGCAGGCGCCACGCTACGCGAGGCAGGGGATCTACCGCGTGGTCTTCCAACAGGAAGGACAGCGGGCGCTCATCGTGGGGCGGGCCGGGGTGCAGCCGGTGCGCGGCACGGCCGTCGAGTTTCGGCACGACGAGTACGTGTGCCCGGTGGTGGACGCCCCCGGATGTGGATTGACGAACGTCTCTATCCCAGGTTTCGACGCGCCCCCCTTCAACGCCGACGGCAACACGCACCTCGACGACGCGGCTTTTCGGCCCGGCTGTGACGGCGGCATCATCGTTGGGAGCCAGCGAGGGGCGGGCCACGTGATCCGGTTTGACATCCGCAATGGCCGGGCGTGCCCCTGAATGGGTCAAAAAAAGACGCGAAATGGTTGATTCGCCCTCCGCCCGTCCGTATTTTTGCGGCACTTTCAGAGTGAACTACATACACCTACAACCTGGGGAGGGTTGAAGTGATGCTCGAGACACGATTGGTTGCGATCCTGGCCGCGTTGGCGCTGACCCTTTCGGTCGGCTGCGACGATGACGACACCGGCTCCAAGTCCGACGCCGGTATGGCCGAGGGTGAGGGCGAAGGCGAAGGCGAAGGCGAAGGCGAAGGCGAAGGCGAAGGCGAAGGCGAAGGCGAGGGCGAAGGCGAAGGCGAGGGCGAAGGCGAAGGCGAAGGTGAGCCCCTGTGCACCGAGGAGGCGACGACCGCTGGCCTGGCCGGCTACGGCGACTGCGACACCCGTGAGGATGCCTGCGAGCAGGCGTGCTGTCGCCTCGCCGCCTGCGCCACGGCCGACTTCTGCTGCGGCGGCTACGGCGCCGCGGACTCCGACGCCCTCTACGAGGGGTGCCTCCCCCTCTGCGCCGATCAGGCCGCGCTGGCGGTCGTCGTGAACGACCAGATGGACTGCGGCTCGACCATCAACTTCCTCGGTGGAGCGAACGCCGACTTCGCGCTGGCCTGTGTCGAGGGCGGTGGCGAGGGTGAAGGCGAAGGCGAAGGCGAGGGTGAAGGCGAAGGCGAAGGCGAGGGTGAAGGCGAAGGCGAAGGCAAGTAGCCACGTCGAGCTCGCAGGGTAGAACCTGCGCCCACCTCCCATGAGTGACGGCGCCGCTTCGGCGAGCGCCTCACTCCTCTCCCAACGGGTCCTCCGGCCAGCGGTGCTTTGGATAGCGGCCTCGTAGCTGCTTGCGCACGTCCGCGTACGTGTTGCGCCAGAACCCCTCCAGATCATCGGTGATCTGCGCCGGGCGTCCGTTCGGTGCCAGCAGATGCAACCGGACCGGCGCCCCGGCCACCTTCGGCGTCTCTCGAAGCCCGAGGAGATGCTGGATTCGCGCCTCGAGGATCGGGGGATGATCCGCTCCGTAGCGCAGCCGCAGGCGGCGTCCCCGCGGGCCCCCGACGTGGGTCGGGGCGAGGGCGTCGAGGTGCGCGCCGTGGGCGTGGCCGAGCAGTCCGCGCAGCAGCGGCGCCAGCGCGACGCGCCGGGTCTCGGCGAAGCTCCGGCGCCCGGCGCAGACCGCCGCGAGCACCTCCGATGCTTCGCCGCCCGGCGCGGCGCCGGGCAGCTCGGGGAAGGTCGGCAGCTTCAGGTCGGGACGTCGTTGGGCCAACCAGCGCAGCCGCGCCAGGAGCGCCTCCGCCTCTCGGTCCAGGTTGAAGGCGCGCGTGGGCCGCTCTCGCGCCGCGGTGGCCAGGACCTCGCTGGCGCTGGCGGGGTCCGGCGTGGTGGGGCGCGACTCCACGACCAGCTCGAGGTAGCGGCGCAACGTCCTCTGGCTGACCGCCTCCCGCTCGGGGTCGAACTCGGTCTCCCGTCCCGTCGTCGTCTCCAACCAGCTCGGGTCGATGGCGCAGGCGTTGCGGATCACGTGCTCCGCCCGCTGACCCCGTCGCCCACCCTCGAGCACGACGGCGAGGATCCACTCGGCGTCACGCACGGCGCTGCGCCGATCGAGGATCGCCCCCCCGCCGCTGGCGAGCTTGAAACGCTCGCTGCGCGGCTGACGCCGTCGGGCGACGCGGTCCGGGAAGGCCGTGAGCAATGACCGGAGCAGGGTCTCCTCCTCCGCCTCCCGGCGGGGGCAGCGACCGAGGGCGATCTCGGCGGCGCGGACGAGCTGGTCGCGGGCGCGCCGCGCCTGGGCGAGGGCGCCGCGGTTCACCCCGGGGGGTGGTCGGCCACCGCTCGCGAGGACGTCGAGCCGAAGCTGCAGATCGCTGTCGCCGCTGTGCTCCGGCGGGGTGTGGAAGATGTCGCGCTCCGCGGTGAGCGCCGCGACGGCGGCGGCGTCGTGCAGCACGCCGGCGCGGTGCCCGGCGATGACCACCCGCCCGAGGCGCGGGTGGACCGGCAACGCGAGCAGGGTTCGACCCAACGCCGTCAGCCCCGCGTCGTCGACGGCGCCGAGCCGACGGAGCAGGCCCTCGGTGCGATCGACGGCGGCCCCCGGTGGCGCCTCGAAGAACTCGAAGTCCCGTGGATCGGCGCCCCATCCGCGGATCTCGAGGACGGCGCGCGTCAAGTCGACGCGCCGCACCTCCGGCGCCTCGAAGGCTGGCCGTCCGCGATGATCCGCCTCGGTCCACATCCGGTGACAGCGCCCCGGCGCCAACCGACCGGCCCGCCCCGCACGCTGGTCCGCAGACGCGCGGCTGATGGGGACGCGCTCGAGCCGCTCGAGCCCCACCGCCGGGTCGTATCGCGGCTGGTGGGCGAGGCCGGCGTCGACGACGGCGGTGATCCCCGCGACCGTGACGGAGGTCTCGGCGACGTTGGTCGCGAGGACGACCTTGGGTCCGTCGGTGGCGGCGAGGGCCGCGTCTTGTGCCGCCGCGGGGAGTCGGCCATGCAGGGGGAGCACACGGATCTCCGGGGAGAGGCCCTCCAGGCGCTCTGCCGTGCGGTTGATCTCGCCGACGCCGGGGAGGAACGCGAGGACGCCCTGCTCACCCGCCTTCAGCGCGAGGCGAATCGCCGCGGCGACTCGGGTCGAGAGCGGGCGGTCGTCGGGCCGCGGCACGTAGGTCATCTCCACCGGCCAGGTGCGCCCGCTGGCGCGTACGATCGGCGCGTCGAGCCAAGCCGCGACCGGCCCCGGATCGAGCGTCGCCGACATCACGACCAGCTTCAGATCCGGGCGCACGTCGCGGCGGATCTCGCGGAGCAGCGCGAGGGCGAGATCGGCGTGCAGGCTGCGTTCATGGAACTCGTCGAGCACCACGCAGCCCACGCCTTCGAGGAATGGATCGGCTTGGAGGCGCCGCACGAGCAGGCCCTCCGTGAGCAGCTCGATGCGGGTCTCGGGGCCGACGCGGGACTCGAAGCGCACTCGGTAGCCGACCTCGGCGCCGACCTCGCAGCCGCGCTCGGAGGCGATGCGCCGCGCCGCCGCCCGCGCCGCGACTCGGCGCGGTTGCAGGCAGAGCAGGCGGCCGCGGAGCCCGGCGTCGAGGACGGCGGGGGGCACCCGCGTCGTCTTGCCGGCGCCGGGGGGCGCGAGCAGGACGACCGCCCCCACGCGGCGGAGGGCGTCGTTGATCTCGGGGAGGACGACGTCGATCGGCAGCTCAACCACGCCCATATACTCGCCGAAGTTGTGGTGTTCGCACCTTCACGGGCAAAGTTGCCCATCTTCGGGGGGAAATTCCGTGCGCGCATACACGCTGATGCTGTTGGTCTGGCTGGTCGCTGGCTGTGACGATGGGGAGAAGGCCGCGCCGCCGGACGCCATGGTGGACAGGCCGGATATGGCGGTGGTGGCCGACGGCCGGGTTGGCCCGACGGACGGCGAGATCGATCCCGACGAGGGCGTCGAGGCTGATGAGGGGGTCGATCCCGACGCGGCGGTGGACGGCGCGATCCCCGACGCCGCCCCCGATGGCCCGCCGCCGGTGCCGCCGGAGGCCACGCGGGTCGACGAGATCCGCATCGACGCCGACGAGACGTCGGCCTTCGAGCTCACGGGGACGGGGGGCGAGGGGGCCCTGACGGTCATCATCGGGACCTGGCCGGCGAACGGCTCGCTGTCGCGGGACGGGGTGATGCTGGCGCCGGTGGACCTGCCGCTCGCGGCGCCGGTGGAGGTCGTCTACACGCCCAACGAGGGCGCCTTCGGTGACGACGGCCTGAGCTTCACCGTGACCGACGAGCTTGGCTTGGACTCCGAGCCGGTGGAGGTCGAGATCGTCGTCAACGGCCTCCCGATCGCGGTCGACGATGTCGCCGAGACCGATGAGGAGGTCCCGGTCGACATCGCGGTGCTCGACAACGACCGCGATCCCGAGGAGGGCCCGCTGTCGATCCTGGGCGTGGTTCAGCCGGAGAACGGGGCCGTCCAGCCGGGCTTCGGGGGCACGGTGACCTATCAGCCCGCCGAGGCCTTCGTCGGCGTCGACACCTTCGAGTACACGGTGCGTGATCGAGACGGCGCGGAAGGCCGCGCGACGGTCACGGTCACCGTCGCCGGGCGCAACGACGTGCCCGTCGCGGTGGATCCCGGGGCGGTCTTCACCGATGAGGACGAGGCGGTGGAGATCGAGCTCGGCGGCGACGACGAAGAGGACCCCATCGACGCGCTGACGATCCGCGTCATCACCGAGCCCGAGGGTGGGGCCCTCGATGTGGTAGAGGGCGCCGCGCCGCTGGTCGTGACCTACACGCCGGCCCAGGACTTCAACGGCGCCGATGGCCTGACCTTCGTCGTGGTGGACACGGATGGCGCCGAGTCCGAGCCCTTCGAGGTCTTTGTGAACGTGCAGCCCGTCAACGACGCCCCGGTGGCCGTTGACGACGTGGCGCAGACACCCGAGGAGGTGAGCGCTCGGATCAACGTCACGGCCAACGACACCGACATCGACGACGAGCCCGACGATCTGATCGTCTTCGAGGTGGGCGAGGCCGCCAACGGGACCGTCGAGATCGGCCCGGCGAACCTGCAGAGCGTGACCTACCACCCCAACGATGGCTTCGCCGGGGAGGACACCTTTACCTACCGAGTTCGTGATCGCGATGGGGCCGACGACACGGCTACCGTGACGGTCACGGTGGCCGGTGAGAACGACGCGCCCGTCGGCGTGCCGGTGGCGGATCAGGAGGTCGAGGAGGATGGCGCGCTGGATCTGCGGCTCACGGGGGTGGACGAGGAGGAGCCCATCGAGAACCTCACGGTCCGCATCATCGCGCCACCGGAGAGAGGGCGCTTCGACGTGGACGAGCACAGCGCGCCCTGGGACGCGACCTACCGGCCCAACCCCGACTTCTTTGGTGAAGACGCCTTCACCTTCGTGATCGAGGACGGCGCCGAGGCGCGCTCCGAGCCGGTGGTCGTCAACATCCGCGTCACGTCCGTCAACGACCCGCCGAACGCCCGCGATGACTTCGCCAGGACCGACACGCTCACCCCGGTGGTGATCGACATTCAGGCCAACGACACCGACGTGGATGACCGCATCCTGCGGGTGATCGAGGTCACGGAGCCACCCTCGGGGGCCGTCGCCTCCCGGGGGGATGGGCGGCTCGTGTACACGCCCGTGCACCCGAACGCCGGGGAGATGCGCTTCGAGTACACGCTCGAGGATGGCGCCGGCGAGCGCTCCACGGCGGAGGTGGTCGTGGACGTCGCGCTGGCCGACGTGGTTTCGGTCGAGTCCTTCGCCGCCGATCCACCGGAGATCACCGAGGGCCGGTCGTCGACGTTGAGTTGGGAGACGGCGTTTGCCGACACCTGCGAGATCCTGCCGGGCGTGGGTGAGGTCTTCGCCCAGGCGGGCCAGATGGAGGTCAGCCCGGAGGTCTCGACGAACTACACCATCACCTGCGACGGCCCCGGCGACCCGGTCGTGAGTCTGGCGCGCATCACGGTCCTGCCCGACGGCGACCGGGACGGGATCCCCACGCAGCGCGAGATCGAGCTCGGCTATCTCCCCGGCGACCCGGACAGCGACGACGACGGCCTGCTCGACGGCGTCGAGGACCGAGACCAGGATGGCCAGATCGACGAGGGGGAGACCGGCGTCCTCGACAGCGACACCGACGACGACGGGCTGCCCGACGGCTTCGAGGACGCCAACGCCAATGGGATCCTGGACGAGGGGGAGACCGATCCCACGGATCCCGACTCCGACGACGACGGGCTGTGTGACTTCGTGCGGGAGGACAACGACGGGGACGGGGTCATCGATCCAGAGGATCCGTGCGATCCGCCGGTGGCCGCCGTGGCGATCGAGCGGTTCGACGCCGATCCGCTGATCCCGCTGCGGGGTGAGCCGAGCACGCTGAGCTGGCGCACGATCGCCGCGGTGGGGTGCATCATCGAGCCCGGCGTGGGCGAGATCGAGCCGCTGGCGCAAGGATCGGTGGAGGTGACGCCGGAGGAGGCGACGACCTACACGCTGACCTGCACCGGGCCCGGCCCCGACGTCGTCGCCGAGGTTCGAATCACGCCTGACAGCGACGCCGACAACGACGGGATCCCGAACCGGCGCGAGGAGGAGCTCGGCTACCGGTCGGACCTCGCGGACACCGACGGCGATGGCCTCGAGGATGGGGTGGAGGATCCCAACCACGACGGACCGAGCCCCGGGGAGACGTCGGCCACCGACGACGACTCGGACGACGACGGGCTGCTCGACGGGATCGAGGACGCCAACGGCGACCGGGTGGTCCAGCCGACGGAGACCGATCCGCTGGATCCCGACACGGACGTGGATGGGATCGCCGATGGGGTGGAGGACGCCAACCACGACGGCGTGCTCGACGAGGGGGAGACGAACCCGCTCGACCGGGACTCCGACGATGACAGCCTGGTCGACGGCATCGAGGACGCGAACCAGGACGGCGTCGTGGACGACGGGGAGACCGATCCGCGGGATCCCGACTCCGACGACGACGGACGCTGCGACGCGACGCGGGTGGACAACGAGGCGGATGGCTTCGACGTGGCGGACGACTGCGTTGGCTCCGAGGTCTATGAGGGCATCTGGTTCGTGGACGCCAACCACGTGGGGGCGTCGAACGGGGTGTTCTGGGACGCGGCGTTCACCCACCCCGCCGACGCGCTGGCCCTGGCAGAGCCGGGGGACCAGGTGTGGGTCGCGGCGGGCCGCTACCGGCCGAGGGCGCCGAACGAGCCGGTGCTGGCGATGGTCTCAGACGTCGAGGTCTACGGTGGCTTCGCCGGGGACGAGCTGACGCTCGAGGCTCGCCAGGACCCGCTGCTGCCGGCGGTGCTCGACGGTGACGTGGCGGGGGATGGCCGTGACGCGACGGACGCGCTGCATGTGGTGATCGGCGCGAGCCGGGCTCGGCTCGATGGGTTCATCGTCACCGGTGGGAACGACGCCGGCGCGGGGGGCGATGGCGGCGGTGGTCTGCTGGCGCGCAACGCCGACGGGCTCTCGGTGGTGAGGACCACGCTGCGTGAGAACCTGGCGCACTTCGGCGGCGGGGCGAACGTCCTGGGGGGGCGGGTGGTCTTCGAGGACGTCTTCTTCGATGGCAACACCGCCACCGGCAGCGGCGGTGGGCTCTTCGTGGACGACGGGGCCGAGGTGACGCTCACGCGGACGCGCTTCGAGGGGAATCGGTCGACGGGGACGGGGGGCGGGGCGACCTTCGAGGCGCGCTCGGTGGTGACGGGTGAGACCGTACGCTTCTTCGAGAACGCCGCCGTGGGGTCGGGGGGAGGGCTCGCGCTGGAGGCCGCGGCGACCGCGGAGTTCGCCGACGCGCGCTTCGAGG
>CAYOBQ010000236.1:0-12591 GCA_964402225.1 uncultured Nannocystaceae bacterium
CCTCTCGGCGCGGGCTGAGTCCCGCGCCGCCCCCCTCCTCCTCTGCTCACCACCACATCCTCCACATCGTCCCCGCCGCCGGTCGTACCGGGTGGCGAGAGGGTCGTGAACTCGCGGTGGCCGCGGGCGTCCGTGTACGCTCGCGCCGTCGCTCAGGAGGAAACGAATGCGCCTTCTCACCGTCGTTGCGTCCATCACGCTGATCGCCAATTGCGTCGAGGACAACGCCAGCAGCCTCGATCCTGACACCAGCGTCGATAGCGACGCCGGCGCGTCGGCAGACGGCGCCGCCATCGAGCCCGACATGGAGCAGACACCCGAGCCGGACGTGGGTGGCGAAGATCCCGAGGATGCGTGCGCCGAGGCGTGTGACCGCGTGCTGGCGTGTACCGCCGAGGTCTGTGAGCGCTACGATCCGGCCTCCGCTGGAACGGTGACGGCCGCTTGTCTCGAGGCCTGCGGCCGTGTGGGTCCCTTCGCGGCCGTCGTGATCGGCTCGGAGACCTGCGCCGATCTCGTGGAGTTCGCCGGACAGAACCTCGGCGAGTCCTACGGCGAGGCCTGCGGGGGCGCCGGGACGGGCGATCCCGACCGGGAGTGGGAGGAGTGTGCCCTCTTCGGTGAGCACTTCAGCGAGTGCCTCATCGAGCAGTGCCCCGGGGCCGAGCCGCTGGCTGCGCACATGCCCGGCGCCTACGAGAGCTTCTGCAACGACGCCGTCAACGCCGGCCAGAACCCGCAGGACTATCAGAACATCGGCTCGATCCCGTGCGACAACCCGACGCTCGCTCAGATCGTGCGCAACCAGTACGAGCCCAACGAGGGCGATCCAGACTCCGGTGGCCTGGCGTCGCTCTGCGCAGACGGGCCCTCCCCCGACGTCGAGACGTGCGAAGTGGCCTGTGAGATCATCGGGCCCTGCATCCCCGACGAGGCCGACCAGGGCGCGCGCTCCCTGCGCGATCGCGATCGGTGCATCTTCAGCTGCGCCGGCGCCGACTTCGTCCCCGACGAGACCTGGGTCTGCGCCGCCGAGGCGCCCGCGTGCCCGGCCGTCTTCGCGTGCTTCAGCGGTCCCGAGGTCGACAACTGCGACGTCTATGCTCGCCGCGTGGCCGCGTGCGCGGCGGTGGCCTGCCCGGGCGTGGCCGACGTCCAGGAGACGCTGGGTCGGTTCCTCATCGATCCCTGTGACGCGATGGTCGAGGAGGGCGTCCTCACCGCCGAGCAAGTCGGGGCCGTCACCGAAGAGACCGCCTGCGACGACCCGAGCGTGGCGGCGCTGGTGACCTTCCTCACGGTCGACACGCCCGAGGGAGAAGATGACGGTGGCCTCGAGGCCGTCTGCGAGGCGCCGGCCCAGGACCCCGCCCTGTGTGAGACCGCCTGCACGAACCTCGCTCCGTGCGCGCCCGCGGAGGGCAACCTCGCCGGTCTGCGCGATCCGGCGGTCTGCGACTACGTCTGCCAGACGGAGGCCGACGTCCCCGAGCAGATCTGGACCTGCATCCGCGACGCCGAGATGTGCGACGCGGCCCTCGCCTGCATCCCCATGATGGGCGGCTGATCAGCCGCCGACGCGCCCACCTTGGAGCGCCTCGGTGCGCAGCGCGTGGTCGGCGAGCGTGAGCAGCATCGCCGCCTCGACGAGGGGCACCGCCCGGGGTAGTACGCACGGGTCGTGGCGGCCCTCGTTTCTGAACTCCACCGCGCTGCCGGCCCGCGTCACCGTCTGCTGTGGCTTGAAGTGGGTCGAGACGGGCTTGAAAGCCGCGCGGATCAGCAGCGGCTCGCCGTTGCTGATCCCCCCGAGCGTCCCGCCCGCGCGGTTGGTGCGCGTGCGCACCCGCTCGCCGTCGTGGAAGAACGCGTCGTTGTGTTCACTTCCGCGCGTCCGGGTCCCTCCGAAGCCGCTGCCGATCTCGAAGCCCTTGCAGGCGGGGAGGGAGAGGCACGCCTTGGCCAGCTCGGCGTCGAGCTTGTCGAAGACCGGAGCGCCCCAACCCGCGGGGACGCCCCGCGCCACACAGGTGACGACGCCGCCGACGGTGTCGCCCTCCCCTCGCGCCGCGTCGATCTCGGCGACCATCGCCGAGGCCGTGCTCAGATCCGGGCAGCGCACCTCCGAGGCGTCTACGGCGGCGCGGTCTACGGTGTCGACATCGACGGTCGCTGCGTGGTCCCCGACGCTGTGCACCCAGGCGACCACCTCCACGCCGTAGCGCTGGGCCAACCACTGCCGCGCCACGCCCCCCGCGGCGACCCGCGCCGCTGTCTCGCGTGCGCTGGCGCGTCCCCCGCCGCGGTGGTCGCGGCGACCGTAGCGCGCCTCGTAGGTGAAGTCGGCGTGGCCCGGTCGAAACAGGTCGCGGACCGAGTCGTAGTTGCGGGAGCGCGCGTCCTCGTTGCGAAAGAGCAGCATCAAGGGCGTGCCGGTGGTCGCGCCCTCGAAGACCCCGGAGAGGACCTCTACGCGGTCACGCTCGTTGCGCGGCGTGGTGAGCCGGCTCTGTCCGGGACGGCGTCGGTCGCAGTCCGCCTGGAGCGCCTCGGCATCGAGGACCACACCCGGAGGGCAGCCATCGACGATCGCGCCCAAGGCGGGCCCGTGGGACTCGCCGAAGGTCGCCACCCGGAAGAGCGTCCCGGTGGTGGAGCTCACGCGTAGACGCCGTCGGCCTGGGTCGCCGGATCGGGCGCCGCGCCGTCTCGTCTGGCCAGCGCCTCGGCCGCCGCGGCGTCGACCCGCGCCGTGACCTCGTCCTCAATCGTCTGCAATCCCTCGCCCGACACGCCCGCGGCCTCGCGCAGCCACGTCTCGTACATGCCGACGGGATCGCGCTGGCCCCAGTGGGCGTAAGTGTCGGCGTCGAAGAGCGCGCGGGCCTCCCGCTCGTCGTGGGTGGCGTGCCCGCCCATGCGGAAGGTGCGCGCCACCATCACCACCGGACCCTCGCCCGCCCGGCAGAGCTCGACGGCTCGCTTCGTCTTCGCGTAGCAGTCGAGCACGTGGTTGCCGTCCATCTCGATGAGCTTCGTACCGTACGCGGCGCCGTAGGCCATGAAGTCGCCGCGGTAGTGCACCCCGCCGTGGGTCCCCAGGGCGACGCCGTTGTCCTGAATGACGCAGACCAGCGGCACCCGCAGCGCGCTCGCCGTCCGCAGGCCCTCGTGGACGGCGCCGGTGGCGGTGGATCCGTCTCCGGTCCAGGTGAGCGCCACGCGTGGCTCCCCCCGAAGCTTGAAGGCGAGGGCGCAGCCGGCCATCACGGGGACCAGATCGCCGACGTGGCTGATCGGAGGGATCACGCCCTTGGCGGGATCGCCGATGTGCAGATCGCGACCGCCGGTGATGGTGTCGGTGGTAGCGAGGTAGCCCGCGAAGCACTCGCGCAGCGACATCCCGCGCACGAAGCACGCCGAAGCGTTGCGGATCATGGGTCCGACGATGTCGTCGGGGCCCAGGGCGGCGCAGCCCCCGACGGTGACGGCCTCCTCGCCGCTGCCCAGCCACGCCTTCGTGATGACGCCGCGCATCACCCAGCGCTTGAGCTGGATGTCGTGCAGCCGAGCGGTGAGTAAGTCAGCGTAGAGCGCGAGCAGCGCGTCTGGCGCGAGGTCGACGCCGTCGGCCGCCTCGGCGAAGGCGGCCTGGACCGCCGGGTCCGGGCGCCAATCGACGTACTCCGGGAACTCGAAGGCGGGGTATCGCTTCATACCCAGGCTCTCTACCGCATGCGTGGTTGCTCTGGCCACCGTGGTGGTTACCCTCACGGGTGAAGACGAACTCAAAGGACACGACCATGGCCAAGGACCTCTACGCGATCCTCGGGGTGCCGAAGGACGCGACCGCGGATGCGATAAAGAAGGCCTATCGGCGGCTCGCGCGGGAGCTGCACCCCGACCGAAACCCGGAGGATCCCCACGCGGAGGAGCACTTCAAGGAGGTCCAGGGCGCCTACGCCGTGCTCAACGACGAGTCCAAGCGAGGGCTCTACGACGAGTTCGGTCCCGATGGGCTGCGGGAGGGCTTCGACGCGCGCACGGCTCGGAACTATGCGAAGTGGGCCGGCGGCGGGATGGGCGGGATGGGCGGAGGCATCCCGTTCAACTTCGGCGGCGGCGGCGGCGGCGTGAATCTGGGCGGCTTCGGCAACCTCGATGACCTGCTCTCGGGCCTGTTCGGGGGCGGCGGTGGTCGGGTGGCCCGTCGCCAGCCACGCCGTGGCCAGGATGTGGAGGCTGAGGTCACCGTGAGCCTGCGGGAGGCCGTCGACGGCACCGAGGTCGAGCTCGATGGCCGCGGCAAGCTGCGGATCCCAGCGGGGATCGGGGACGCCCAGCGGATGCGCGTCGGTGGTCAGGGGAGCCACGGCCCGGCCGGACGCGGGGATCTCTACCTCACCGTCCGCGTGGCCACGCCCGCCGGCTTCGAGCGCGACGACGACGATCTCACGTTGAACGTCCCCGTCACGGTCTCCCAGGCGGTGCTCGGCGGCTCCGTCGAGCTCCCCACGCCGACGGGGGGCAACGCGCGGCTGCGCATCCCGGCGGGCGCCCAGTCGGGCCAACGCCTGCGGCTCCGGGGGCACGGGATGACCAGGAAGGGGGGCCGCGGCCACCTCTACGCGCGGGTCATGGTGCGGGTGCCCACCGGTGACGCCGACGCGCTCCGAGCAGCCGTGGAGGCGCTCGATCCCTTCTACGAGGGGGTCCCGGTGGAGGCCTGAGCGGCCTCCCCGAGCCCACGGCGAACCTCCGGCTCCAGGCGCCTTCCACCCTCGAGGAGCGAAGGAGGTCGACGGCTTGCGTGGGTCCAGCGACCTGGTGCCCCTCTAGTAGGCTTCGGTCAGCATCTTCTCGACCACCTTCTCCTCGTCGAGGGCGAAGGTCCCGACGATGCGGCGATAGCGCGCGTTCGACAGGTAAGCGGTGCCGTAGAAGCCGACGATGATGCGGTCGGTGTCGAGGTCGTAATTGACCTTGCCGCGCAGCATGGCGTCGTAGGCCGGGCCGTGGTTGGGGAGCCCGATTCGTCCGAACCATTCGATGTGGTCTAGATCGGGCTGGGCCTGGAAGTGGTGGTAGAACTGGTCGTCCTTGAAGGCGAACAGTCCTTCGTGGGGTCCGTTGTTCATGGCGCGCACAATAATCTACGCTCCGTTCGAGTTCGAGGGCTCGATCGTTCCAGCGTCGGATGAGCTGCGCGGGGCGCTGCTGCAAGCGGACCGTCGCCCCCACCTGGTGCGCGCCGCCGTGGTGTATCCACCGGTGGCCGAGGCGGTGATCGAGATCGCGCGGGACCTCCTCGCGGGCGCCCACGCCGACGTCGGGGTGGTCCTCGTCGAGGCCCTCGGTGCGCGGATGCTGGTGGGTGAGTTGGTCGAGGGGCTACCGGGCTGGGTCGGTTCGCCAGCGCTCTCGCGCGCGGCCCTTCGCCTGGTGGTGCGGCTCGCGCCTCCTACGGTCGCTGGGCGCCAACGCGCGCTGCGTTGGGCGATGGGGGTCCCCGAGCTGCGGGACCTCGCCTGGCACGCGCTGGGCGCCGACGAGCCGGAGGCGACGCTGCCCCATCTGGAGGCGCTCCTGACCGAGTCTCCCGAGCTCGCAGGCCCGGTGGCCACGCGTTTCGCCCTGGTCCATGGATCCCACTGCGTGGCCGCCGCCGAGGCGTGCGCGGGCTTGCCCGAGTCGACGCGCCGGGTCTTCGGCACGCACCTGGAGAAGCAGCTCAAGCGCGTCTTCCAGGTCCGCCGCTGGGCGGAGTGTCGCCGCGCCCTCTTCGGCAAGTAGGGCCGACGGTTCACGGGTGTGGTGACAAAGGCACGTGCCTCCACGGGCCCACGCGGCTCTCGTGGACGGCACGGGGCTCGCAAAGGGGAGGCCGGCACATACGCTGGAGATCCCCATGCGCTTTCGTTTCTGGTCCATCGCCGCCCTCGCGCTCCTGCCGGCGACCGCCTTCGCCGCGACCCCCGTCTGCGTGGACGTCGAGGTGAAGTCGTGGACGCTCGAGGGCGAGGAAGATTCAACGCAACCCGATCCGGTCAACGATCCCTACGCAATCGACCCAGCCCGCTACCTCGAGCGGATGGTGCGCTACGAGGTGACCCACGAGGTGGGCTTCGAGGCGGTGGCGCAGGACTGCAAGGAGCGGCTCACAGTCGAGCTCTACGCGCTGCGCTCCGGGTGGACGGTCTTCGGGCGCTACACCGGCTCGGCGCGGGAGGAGAAGATCGACCACGTCCAGCTCGACGAGTTCGTCTCCCTCTCGCAACGGCTCTCCCGCGCCCTGCTGCGCGACCGGCCGATCACCGACACCATCACCCGCGAGAACGTGCTGCGCGACGACTCGGAGTCGGATCTGCGGACCATCCGCGGTGACGGTCACTTCGTGATGGCCCTGGGCGGCGAGCTGCGGGTGGGCGAGCTGCCCACCGTGGCCGAAGGCGGCGGGACCACCGACGAGCTTCGCTTCCTGACCCCGCTCAGCGTGCACCTGGGCTACCGCGGCAAGTACCAGGCGTGGGGGCTCGACGCCTTCGTCCGCGGCTCGATCGGCACCAACAAGCGGGCGGACCGACGGAACCCGGAGGGGGGCCACGTCGACTACGACGGTGGCGTCGGCCTGGGGTTGCACTTCCTGCGGTACCTCAACGCGTCGGGGATGACCTCTCTCTACTTCGGTGGTGGGGCGCAGTTCCGTCTCTCGGCCTTCTCGGTCGTCAACGCCGAGCCGGATCGCGACGCGAACGACCGGGAGCGGCTGTATGGCGGCGGCCTGGACGCGTCGCTCTTGTTCGGGATGGAGTTCATGCGCGCGAGCTCGGTGCACTTCTTCTGGCAGCTCGAGGGGCACGCCCCGGCCTACAAGTTCGACACCGAGGTAGACGCGGGCGGGATCGACACCTGGATGCCGGGGGGCCTGGTTCAAATCGGGATGGTGTTCTGACGATGCGCGCGCTGCTCATGCTCGCGTGCCTGCTCCCCACCGGTGCGTGGGCACAGGCGACGACGGCGACCTGCGTGGACGTCCTCACGCGCCGCACCGACGCCGAGGAGCTGCGGCGACTCGTGGTGGACGAGCTCGATCGGCACCCCACGCACCGCTCGGCGGAGCAGGGCTGCAGCTCGCATCTGCGCGTCGAGCTGATCGAGATCGCCGAGGGCCGCTTCCTCACGGGTCGCATCAACGACCAGGTGCCGCATCGCGAACGCGTCGAAGGGGACGATCTCACGGGCGCCCTGTCGGCGCTGCTCACGGTCGTGCTCCACAACGATCCCGTGCGCCTGCGCGGCCCGCGGCGCGAGGGGTGGCTCCGCCGTGGCCTGCGGGTGCTGAAATCAGGTCGCACCCTGTGGGGGGTCGAGGCCTACCAGGTGGGCGCCTGGCTCGACGGGCGGTCCGCGTCCTTGCCGGGGCTCGCTCTCCAACTCCGCCGGGAGGTCACGAGCTGGCACCTCGGCGCGCGGCTCGGCTACGCGGGGCGCCTCGGCGACGATCCCGACCATCTGGTGATGAACCACCACGTGACGGCGCATCTACAGCTCGCCTGGTTCGCCTCGGAGCTCGCTGACACCTCCTTCTACGCCACCGGCCTCGTCGGTCTGGAGCATCAGCGCTTCGCCGGTCCGGCGCCTCACTTTGGCGTCAACGAGCACGACGAGTTCAGCGCCACCGGCCTCGGCGCAGGCGCTCGCGTCGGGGTGGAGTTCTTCCGAACCACGACCGGGCGGCTCGACGTCTTCGCCCAACTCGTCGCGCCGGCCTTCGTCGCCGCCGACGAGGAAGGCGGGGTCGTCGACGCCTGGCTGCCAACCCTCAGCGTCGGCGCGGGGATGCTCTTCTGACCGCCGCCGTGGGGAGTTTCCCTCGATACCGTGGGGGGAATCCCCCGGAGTATCGCAACAACCAGCCGTAATCATTGGGTTCTGGCTCCTGGCACGTCCCGTGCGAAGAGGGGTCGGTAGTTCTACCCACACGGCAGAGAGAGACGATGCTTCCAAGGACCCTCAGCTTCCTCGCCGCCTGCCTGCTCTTCGCGAGCCCGGCCGCGGCGGTCATCACCAACTTCAGCACCGATGTGGAGACCGCGATCGACAACGGCCTCGCGTGGCACGCGGCGCAGGGGCACTTCGACAACCCGAGCACCTGTCCGCCCGGCGGCGCGGGGGACGGCGCGGGCCTCGTGGCGCTGGCGATGCTCGAGAAGCGAGAGGACGCCAACCAAAACGCGGTCTCCCAGGGCTACGCCCTCGCCCCGCCGGCGGACCAGGCGCTGCTCGACACCGCCATCGCCTACATCATCGGCCGCGTCGCCGGCTCGCCCTTCTACGCCTACGAGGACGGGGCCGACCTGATGGCGCTGTCCTTGTACTGGCGCACGGGGGGCCCGGACGTCGCCGGCTCGATCGCCGCGATTAACGAGATCACCGACCGGATCCTCGCCAACCAGGGGGTCCACGGCTACTGGTGCTACAGCAACGGTCTGTGCCAGGACTCCTCCACCACCCAGCTCGTCATGTCCGGCCTCGCCGCGGCGCGCGCCGTCTTCCTCGCCAACGGTGACGCCGTGCGCCTCAACGCGCTCAACGCGGCGACCGCCGCCGCGCGGGCCGGCTACCAGGCCAACGGTCAGGCCGACGGCCTCACGCCCGACGAGCTCGGCCATGGGTACAACGTCGGCCAAGAGAGCAGCATTCAGCAGACCTCGTCGGGCCTGTGGGGCCAGATCGTCGGGGGCGCGACGCTCAATGACCCTGACGTGCAGAGCTACCTGCGGTGGATCCTCAACCGCTACTCCTTCAGCAGCACGCTGGCCCACGACCACGTCTACACGGCGTCCTACTACTACTACCTCTGGTCGGCGACGAAGGCGTTCAACTACATCGCCGACTCCCTGGTGGCGCCCAACCCGGGCAACATCAGCCCCGATGATCTGGGGTTGGTGCCCGCGGGCAACGCGCCCGCCTACCCGGATCGCGAGGTGCACCTCGACCCGACCACGATCCCTCGGCCGGCGCTGTTCGGCCCGGAGGGCGCCGGCTACTACAACGATCCCAACGAGCCCGCGCGCTGGTACTTCGACTACGCCCACACGCTCTTGACGCAGCAGGACGGCGTCGGGCGGTTCATCCCGTCGGCCGGCCACACGGTGTGGAACGCCTGCTCCGGGCAAGCCTACGCGATCCTCGTGCTCGAGCGGGCGCTGGGCGGTGGCTGCGTCGACACCGACGGCGACGGCATCTGCGACAACGAGGACAACTGCCCGATGGCTCCGAACGCCGACCAGACCGACTCCGATGGCGACGGCGTCGGTGACGCCTGTGAGGACGTCTGCTGCTTCGTCGACGGTCACAACATCACGATCATCCAGTACGAGTGCGAGGAGCGAGGTGGCCTCGTCCAGGCCGTCGAGATGTGCGAGGAGGTCTGCTGCCAGCTCTGCGATGGTGAGACCATCACCACCAGCGCCGACCAGTGCGCCCTCGCCAACGGCGACATCGTCGACGACGCGGAGTGCTGCCCCGAGGTGTGCTGCCTGATGGAGGACGGGACCACCGCGATCATCCACGCCGATCTCTGCCTGCCCAATGGCGGCCTCATCGTGGCCGACGACCAATGCGAGGAGGTGGTCGTGTGCTGCCAGCTCCAGGATGGCAGCAGCGCGGAGCTGCCGGAGGACGAGTGCCACGCCCAGGGCGGGATGGGCGTGCCCGCGCCCATGTGCGAGGAGGTCTGCTGCTTCGCCGAGGAGGTGGGCTACGTGGTGGCGTCGGCCGCGGAGTGCGCGGCCCACGGCGGCCAGACCGTCGACGCGGCCTGGTGCTCCGACGAGCCCATTTGCTGCCGCCTGCGGGACGGTACGGTGGCTGAGATCGCCCCCGAGGAGTGCGCCGCCCAGGGTGGCCAGCTCGCGCCGGCGGAGCTCTGCGAGCCCCAGGAGGAGATCTGCTGCGAGCTCGACAACGGCGTCTTCGTCAACCTCGCACCCATCGATTGCGAGCGCCGCGGCGGGCACCAGGTCGCCGACGACCGTTGCGTGGAGGAGGTCTGCTGCCGTTTCCGCGATGGCAGCGTGGCGACGCTTTCCGCCGGCATCTGCCGGGAGCGGGGCGGCGCGCCCGTCGACATCGCCTGGTGCGAGGAGGTCTGCTGCAAGCTCGACGCCGGCTTCGCGACGGTCTCCATGGCGGAGTGCCGGCGGCAAGGCGGCGCTCCCTCCGAGCCGCGCTGGTGCGCCGACGTCTGCTGCAAGCTTGGCGCCGGCCAGCTCCTGACGCTCCCGCAGGAGGCCTGCGAGGAGCGGGGCGGGGACGTCGTGGCCGACGTGTGGTGCGAGGAAGAACCCGAGCGCGTGTGCTGCCAGCGTCGCGATGGTCAGGTGGGCTTCGTGGGCGCCGCGGAATGCCGCGCCGGGGGCGGGCGTGTCGTACCGGACGCCTGGTGTGAGGAGCCCGTGTGCTGCGAGATGCGTGACGGCTCCAACCGCTTCCTTCCCCCCGAGGAGTGCCGCCTGGTCGGAGTGCAGGTCCCCGACGTGCGCTGCCGGCAGGTCGACCCGGTGGAGGAGGCGGAGCGTGTCGCGGGCAGGAAGCAGGGGCTTCGCACCGACGTCGAGTCCGGTGACGACGGCTGCTCGGCGGTGCCCGGTGGCTCGGGGATGCCTGGCGCCGGGTGGGCTTGGCTGCTGGTGCTCGGCGCCCTGCGTCGTCGCCCGTAGGGCTACTCCTCCGGCAGATCCGCCACGCTGAACGAGCCCGGCGTCACCTCGGCGCCGGGCTCGACGCGGTACTCGAAGGTGCCCTCTCTCAGCGACGTCCAGACCATGTCGTACTCTTCGTCGGAGCCGGTGTTCACGGCGAAGACCGAGGCGCTCGCCCCCGTCTTGGTGTAGCTGAACGGGAACTCCGACCTCGCCGCCACGAGGGTGGCGAGGCCGTCGTTCCCCGCGTCGGCGGGGATGAGCCAGACGTTCGTGATCGGCGGATCGCTCATCTCGACCACCGTGAGCGCGAGCCCCTCGAGGCTCTCGGGGGCAAACGACTCGCCGTTCTCGCCGACCCCGACGTCGCCGTCGCCGCCCGCATCTTCGCCCTCGCAGGCGCACAATGGCCAGGCGACCATCGCCGCGAGGAGCAGCCTACGACTCTGCCGCAGTGTCCCAGGTGTCATCTCCATCTCCCCCGTCTTCGTTCAGGCGCAGTCGGCGATGAGCTGCTCCAGCCGGTCGAGGCCCTCGGTGAGCATCGACTCGGGCGGCCCGAAGCTGAAGCGCATGTGGTGTCGGAACCGGCTCGGGCGCCCGGCGCGGCGCCGGCCCGGGTTGACGTCGAAGAACTCGCCGGGGACGCAGATGACCTGGTGCTCCAGGGCCGCCCGGAAGAAGCTCATCCCGGAGTTGATGGGCTCGGGCAGATCGCGCAGATCCCCCCAGATGTAGAAGGTGCCGCCGGGCTCGCGGTCGACCTGCACGCCCATCGCCTGGAGCCGGCGCAACATCATGTCGCGCTTGCGTCGGAAGCGGCGGCGGATGGCGTGCGTCTCGGCGAGGCAGGGCTTGTCCTCAAGCAAGGGGATCGCCGCCCGCTGGAGGGGGCGGGAGCCGCCACCATCGAGGAAGCTGCCCGCGCTGCCGACGGCGCTGATGACGTCGCGGGGCCCGACGGTCCAGGCGACGCGCCACCCCGGGTAGCGCCAGTTCTTCGTCAGGCCATCGAACAGGATGACGGGATCGCGGTCCACGTCCTCGACGAAGGCCGCCGCGCTGGCCATCGGCGGTCCGTCGCCGAGCAGCTCGTCGTCCCAGATGTAGTGGCTGTAGAATTCGTCGAGCAGGAGGGTGCAGTCCAGGCGTCGCGCCATCGAGACCCAGCCCGCGAGCTCGTCGCCACCGACCAGCTTCCCGGTCGGGTTGCAGGGGTTGGACAGCAGCAGCGCGGAGAGGCCGCGGCCGGTGATCTCGCGGTGGAGCTCGCGCAGCGAGAAGTCGTAGCCGCGGAGCGGGTCGAGCAGGATCGGGATCGGGGAGAAGAGGCGGAAGATGCTCAGCAGCTCTTCGTAGGCGGTGTAGTCGGGGAGGAAGTGGCCCAGGTTGATCTCGCCCAACGCCGCCGCCGCGCGCGTGAGCGCGGCGCGCCCGCCCGAGGAGATGCACACGTTCTCCGCCGTGTACTGCGACTTCATCCCGCGTCGGTACATGCGGTTGTAGTGATCGGCCACCGCGGCGCGCAGCTCGTCGACGCCGGGGACCGGCGCGTACTCGAAGTCCGCCTCGGCGATGGGGATCTCCGTGACCCGCGCCGGGGCGCCGTCGAGGGCGCCCGCCTCCGGCTGTCCCTGTCCGAGGTTTGTCCATCGCGGATCACCGCTCGTGTAGCCGCGCTTTGCGGCCTCCGTCATCACGTAGATCACGCCGGTGCGGGGGACCGCGCGGAAGGCGCTCATCGACTGTGTGCCACTGCGTTCGTTCATGGCGCCGCAGACTAGGACACTGCGGCAGACAAAGCGACCGAGCCGCGTGCTGGCCCGACCGACGCCGAAATCGGTTGGCGGGCGCGTGCAGCGCGCCGCGTCGCGACTCTGCCGCG
>CAYOBQ010000237.1:0-12564 GCA_964402225.1 uncultured Nannocystaceae bacterium
GCTGAAAGCTGACAGCCTCTCCAAAGACGACCGCAGATCTGGGATTTGCACCCCCTTGAACTCGGCCGGCGGGCACGCACATCACTTGGTCGCTTGGTCTGCCGCACCGTCCTAAGCGAGCGCCTCTGCGACCCCCGCGAGGTCGTATACCTCGACAAACGGAAGGGCGACGTCGAGGCTGGGCAACTCGATGGCCCCTTCCCGGTACTCGTCGAGCTCCCACTTCCCCGCTGCGTTCCTCCGGTAGTGCTCCACCCACTGCTCGTCCTGGTGCACCAGCACATACTCCACGAGGGAGTGGATCTGGCGGTAGCGGGCGAACTTCGCGCCGCGGTCGTAGTCCTCGCTCGTCGGCGAGAGGACCTCGAAGATGACCCGCGGGTTGGTGACCGCGTTGGCATCGCGCGGATCGGCCTCATACCCCCCGCAGACGACGGCGAGGTCGGGATAGAAGGCCGAGTCGGTCTCGGTGACGAAGAGGCGTTGATCGCTGCTCGTCGGTCGACAGGGCGTGCCTCGCAGTCGACCTCCCAACGCGATCGTCAGGTTCACCTGGATCGCGCCATGCCGTGGCGCCCCGCCCGCCATCGCGTAGTCGACACCGTTGATGTACTCGTACCGGAGACCAGGCGGCCACTCCATCTCGAGGTAGGCATCGAGGGACATCGTCTGGCCCTCGGCGGTCCGCGCACGCATGGTGGACCTCCTCTCGGATGAATCATCGCGGAGCGCCGACGAGAATGGGAACCACGGCGAGGACGACCGCTCGAACGGGCGAGCCTATCGCCCTCTCAACGCCCTCGCCTCCGCGGCGCTCGCCGCGCACCTGAAGCCGAAGTGGTGGAACGGGCGATTGGAGGGCACGTGCGCTCGCCGGTGGAAGGTGCGCGCGCGGACCGCCGGCCAGTACCACGAGCCACCGCGGACGACCTTGCGGCGAAAGCCGCGACAGCGCCGCGCTCCATCGCAGGGTCCCTTGGGATCGGGGCCTGCGCAGGCCGCGCCGCAGGCGGCGTAGCTCTCGCTGTACCAATCGGCGACCCACTCGTAGCTGTTGCCGGCCATGTCGCGCAGACCGTGGAGGGCGGCGGGCTTCTGGCCAACCTCCCAGACGCGTCCCTTCTCGGGGTATTGCCCGCGCTTGCGCACGCCGCAGCTTCGCCCGCGCTCGTCCTCGATCACCGCGCGCTCGCAGGTGGCGGGCGCCTCGCCCCAAGGGAAGGTGCGGCCATCGACGCCGCGGGCCGCCTTCTCCCACTCGGCCTCGGTGGGCAGGTGCTTGCCGTGGGCGCCACAGAAGGCGACGGCGTCGTGCCAGCTCACTCCGTTCATCGGCTGCCGGGGGCGGTCGAAGTCCCGATACTTGGGGGCCGCCCGGGGGCACTTCCCCCGGCGCATGCAGCGGCGATAGGCGGAGACGGTGACCTCGTCCCGGTCCATGTAGAAGGTCTGTACCCAGACGGTGGATTGGGGCCTGGCGTCGGTGGGGCCGGTGTCGCTGCCCCGGAGGAACGGCCCGCCGGGGACGCACGCCATGTGGGCGGGGGCCTCGGCGCAGGGCACCGCGGCGGGGGCGGCGAGAATGAGCAGCGTCAGCACGCTAGTCGGCCATGAAGGCGTCGCCGGCGAGCAGCTCGCCGATGACGCGCGCCGCCGCGCTCACGGCGCCCCGCCCCGGATGGGCGGCGAGGCTCACGATCCAGCGCCGCCGCGAGCGTCGCTGGTAGATGTAGACCACGTCGCTCATCCAGTCTCCGGCGAAACCGGGCTTGTGGTAGAAGACCCACCGCTTGCGCCGGTCGGCGCGGCGTAGCCCATCGGTCACCTCGTTGCCCCGCTTCCTGCGTGACTTCAACGCGTTGCGGATCGTGCGCAGACCCAGCGGATCGAGGCGGAAGCGGCGCCCGGCGGGGAGCTGCTCGTGGAGCATGAGCCGGCGCATCCCCTCCGCCAGATCGTTGGGCGTGGCGCAGGCGCCGCTGCCGCTGCAGACATACTCACGCTTCGCCTCTCGACGATGGAGCGTGCGCTTCCGGCTGCCCTTGCGCAGCACGATCTTGGGGCCCCCCTTCTTGAAGGTGTCGCGGCCCCGCCAGGTCGAGCGCTCGTAGGGACGGTGGATGGCGGCGTTCTGGAAGCCCCGGTTCTTGTTGAGGACGCGCCCGTTGAGCCAGTCGTAGCCCGCGATCTCGACGAGCCGGTTGTGCGCGTGGTTCTTCGACGGGCCGAGGGCGTCGGCCACCAACGAGTCCACGCGGAACTTCCGGCGCGTGCCGTTGCGATGGAATGTGGCCGTGGCGGTGGGTCGCAGCCCCTTGGCCTGCAGCAACTCCAGAGCGCCGATGGCGGAGAAGAGCTTGATGGTGGAGCCGGGGTTCCAGTCGGCGTCGTCGTAGGTCCCGTTCCAGGAGAAGGGCCGCTCCCGGTGGATGCTCCGCCCGCGCTTGTCGAGGGTGATCTCGACGACCAGCGCCTTGAAGCCGCGCGGCGGGTGAAAACCCTTGGCGCGCATCAGCTTGGCGAGGCGCTTGGTGTCGACCCGGTGGCGCCCCGCCTTGGGCGCGCGCTGGCGTCGCTTGCGGCGCTTCTTGGCCCGGCGGCGGGGGACCCGCGCGCCGTCGCAGCGCGGCACGCTCAATACATCGCCGATGGCGAGGTGCGTGTCGTCCATCCCGTTGGCCGACTGCAGATCCGCGATCTTGCAACCGTAGCGCTTCGCCAGCCTCGCCAGGGTGTCGCCTGAGCGCACCTTGTGCTCCACCCGGGCCGGCCGCCCCTTGCACTTGGGGACCTTCAGGCGTTGCCCCGCGCGGATGAGGTCGCCCTTCAGGCCGTTGGCGCGCCGCAGCTTGCCCACGGTGCAGCCGTACGCCTCGGCGATGCCGCCCAGGAACTCACCGGACCGCACGGTGTGGAACTTCGCGAGCGCCGACGGGGCGAGCAGCAGGAGGAGCGGGAGCGCGCGCAGGTTATTCCCCCGTCAGCGAGAAGTGCATGAAGTCCTTCAACGGCCCCGACAGCTCCCCGCCCCACTTCCAAAAGGGAGCGAAGGCCCGATAGAGCGGGCCGCCACGGACGATCGTCCGCTTGGGCCGGCGCGCCGGATCCCAGGCCCCCCCCATCCCGAGCGTGCACTTCGCGAGGTCGCTCGCGCGGGCGGCGGGCCTCGACAGCTTGCAGCGGCGATACATCCCGTTGTGGCGCGCGTTGATGTCGACGGCGGTGCCGTAGGAGTGGTTGCTGAAGACCGTGCGCTTGCCGTCGACGACGCGCCCGCGGGTGCGCCCGACGCGGTAGCCGACGACCTTGCCCACCCGAAAACCCTCGCCGCGCGCGGCTCCGAGGGCGGCGGTGACCCGATCGGCGTAGAAGCGACAGACGCGGAACGGCGCGATGCCGGGCGCCTCGACCATCTGCTGGTCCTCGCGGCACACCGTGCAGCGCGGATCGACGGGGTCCTTCTCCGCCGCCGTCAGCTCGGCGCGCGCCTTGGTCACGAGTCGGTGACCGGTGCCACGGCGCAGCTTCACGTCCCACTCGTAGGTCCGGTAGGTGCACTGCGTCGCTGGCGCGAGCAGCGCGACGGCGAGGGCGAGGATCACTGGGCCTTCTTCTTGGCCTTCGCGGCGTCGCGCGAGGCGCGCACGGCGACGGGGTCGCGGTCCTCGTGGGTCAGCGGGATGTGGTCTTTGGCGTTGATGTAGATGAGCGGCACGATGGTGCGGACGCGCCTCACCCAGCTTTGCTTCAACCAGGCCTGGAAGTTCAGCCCCGGCTGGGTGTTGTAGTGGTAGTCCTTGTTCAGGCTGCGCTTGGCCGCCAGCGTCCGCAGCACCAGCGACTTCTCGTCGAAATGCTGGGCCTGGATGTTGGCGCGAAACTGCTCGCCGTAGGCCCAGTACTGCTCCGCGTTCGAGGTGTAGAGCACCCGCAGCGGCACCCCCAGCTTCCGGGTCGCCTCCCCGAGCCCGACGAGGCATCTCTTGTCGAGCAGGTTGCAGACCAAGGCCCGCAGCCGACCGCTTCGTACCAGTCCCCGGACGAAGTCGTAGGTCGCCTGGTCGCTCATGAAGCTGGGCACGCCCCGGGCCTCGGACCACTTCGTCAGCCGCCGCAGCCTGCGCGCGACCTTGTGCGCACCCTGCGCATACACGAAGCGGGCGCGCCGCTGCTCTTGGCCCTCGTAGCGGGCGCGAAGGACCTTTAGCCCGGCCTTGGTGTCGCTCCAGAGGTGCTGGAAGGCCTCGATGGTGTCCGCCTCCGCGAAGAAGGCCGCATACGAGAGGTGGAGCCACTTGATCCACGGATCGTAGTCGGTGACGAAGGCGTAGCTCGGCCGCATCCAGCCCGCGAAGAGATACGCCTGGTCGGAGCCGACGCCGGCGTAGGCGCCGCCGAGGTCCTTCACCTGTGGGTAGAAGACGTCGAGATGGGCCTCGTCCCCCGACAGGTAGTGTCGGCCCTCCAGATCGGGGCGGGTGGCGTTGAGCTTGTCGGGCGCCTTGTCCTCCGGGATGGCGTCGAGCGTCGCCCGATCGACCTCCGTGAGCGAGCCGGGCGCCGCGGCGGCGAGGGGGGCGAGCAGGAGCAGCAGCAACGTACGCATGGGCGCCTTCGTAGAGCGTTCGGCGCGCCAAGGATGGTGAGATAGAGGCGACGCGTCAACGGCGGGACAGAATGGACGGTCGCGTATTAGACTCCCGGCGTGCAGCGTTTCACCTTCCGCATCGACATCTCGGCCGAGGACTGGCTGGACTATTACGGCGGACGCGTGAAGTACGTAGTGGCGACGGCGGACGACGGCCGCACCGTGAAGTTCGCCGCCAAACACCTCCAGAGCTACATCCGTCGAGACGGCGTCCACGGGCGTTTCCGAATGCTGATCGACGACCAGAACAACTTCGTTCGATTGGAGGCCGTGTCGTCGTGACGAGGTTGCTGTGCGTGCTGGGGGTCCTCGGTCTCGCGGGGTGCGTCCAGGAGAAGGGCCCGGTGTCGACCGAAGACGCCGAGCCATCGACCGACGCGGCGCCCACCGTCGACGTCCTCGATCTCCCTGACGGCCGGGGGCGCGACGCCGCGCCGCCACCTCCACCGCCGCCGCCCCCTCCACCGCCCCCGCCACCGGGCTGCGTCGACTCGCCGCGGATCGACTTCGACGCTGAAGCGGAGGCCGGCGACGGAGACGCGCGCCTCCTGCGCGGGCAGAGCGGAGCCGAGTCGCGGATCGCCGGGTCCTGCGGAGGGGCCGGCGCCGAGGCGCTGGTCCGCTACGTCGCCCCCTCGGCGGGCCGGTGGTACTTCACGACGACGCACGCCGAGACCGACTTCGACACCGTGCTCTACGTGCTGCGCGACTGCGCGAACCCCGCCGCGAGCGAGCTCGCCTGCGACGACGACGGCGGCGGCGGATTCCAGAGCGTCGTCGCCCTCGAGCTCGGCGCCGGCGAGGAGGTCGTCGTGGTCGTCGACGCCTTCGACGACGGGGGGCGCTTCGTGCTCACGGTCGGTGAGGTCGGCCCGGTGGGGCCCGGAGAGGTGTGCGACGAGATCACGCGCATCTGCCCCGAGGGCCACCTCTGCCGGCCCGGGCGTGGTGCCTTCGAGGGCGAGGGCCTCCCGAGCCGGTGCGAGCCGGTGCGCGAGCACGTCGAGGGGGAGCGCTGCGACCCCGACGGCGGCCTCGGCCCCTGCGCCGAGGGGCTCGAGTGCCGCCACCTCGGCGACGACTTCGACGCCTTCTTCTGCGTCGCCGAGCAGGTCCTGGAGCCCGGCGACATCTGCGCCCTGGACGGATCGAGGGGCCGCTGCGCCGAGGGCACGCTCTGCGTCCAGCCCCCGGAGGGGGCGCCCCGCTGCGGGGCGGCGGAGCCTGGCTGCCCGGAGGCCTGGCCCGTCGTCGATCTCAACGCCCACCCCGAAGGCGGGGCCTTCCGAGTCGAGGCCAGCAGCGAGGCCGACACCGCGCCGACCGCGGTCTGCGATCTGGGCGAGCCCGGCGCGAACATCTTCCGTTTCCGCGCGATCATGGGCGGCCGGCACGTCTTCGAGACCCGCCCGGCGGAGGAGGACGAGCCCGACACGGTCCTCGAGCTTCGCCGGTTCTGCGCCCACGGGGTCGAAGGCTCCCGCCGCGCCTGCGACGACGACGGGGGCGCGGAGGGCTTCAGCCGCGCGGTCGTCGAGCTCGAGGCCGGCGAGGAGATCTACGCGGTGGTCGGCGTCTTCTTTGGCGACAGCGGCCCCTACGTGCTCGAGGTCATCCCCCCGGTCGACCCATAGGGTAGTCAGAAGCGGTGGGCCGCCGTCGCCTGGGCGCGGGGGTGGATTGCGACGGCTGGCCCACCTTCACGCCGCCTTCCAACAGAAACGTCGTCTCGGCGACGGCGGGACACGCGAAGAGGAGCGCGAGACACAGGGGGGGGCGCAACGGCGACCTCCTTCGCCCGAGCTCACGCCTTCGACGCGCCCCCCCGCCGTTTGTTCACCCGACCGGCGCGCATCACGACGAAGACCAGCGCGGTGCACAGGGCCAGGAAGCCGATGACGCCGAGGGCGAGGATGAGCTCGCCTCGACGGTCCGCCTCGAGCTCCACGCGCAGGACATCGGGAGCGAGTGGCCGGGAGGTGGCGCGGAAGATGAGGTTGCGCTGCTTCTGCGCGAGGGGCTCCCACCACACGTCGCGCAGAACACCGGTGAGCTCCGTCGCCGCGCGGGCGCGCTCGAGCTGCTCGGGACGCGAGGCGTCGAGCTCCAGGAGGACTCGGATCTCCTCGAAGGCGCCGCCACGCGGGACGAGGGGGACCCAGACAGTCGGCCGCGACTGCTCGTGTCCCGAGTGGACGACGTCGTCGGTCAGCTCGACCTCGGTGATCCTCACGTTCCGCGTGCCGGGGCGGGCGCCAGCGGCGAGCTCGGCGAGGGTGACGCGGGCCGGGGGGGCGGTGTCGGCGCCGTGGATCAGCATGGGGCCGAAGAAGAGGCCCACGACGAGGGTGCCCAGGGCCATCACGCCGGGGATCACCACCGACTCGGCCTCGACGGCGCCCATCTGGCGAAAGGCCTCGCTCCGGGAGACGCCCCGGATGTCGACCTCGGGGCGGCGCTCGAGGAGCGCGTCGAGCAGCCCCTCGAAGCCCGGCTGCTCGCGGTCCGCGAAGACCCTGGCCCGGTGGATCCGACCGGCGCTCCGCTTGGTGTAGCCGAGCAGGAGCTCGACGTGGTCGGCGCCTCGCGGGGCGTGGACGTAGAGGTGGGTGAGGCGCGCGACGGAGAGGGAGATGGTCTTGATCCCCATGCGCACGAGGAGCTGCTCGGGACCAAGCTCAGCCTGGACATTGAAGATCGTGTAGCGGAACCGGAACCGCGCCATCGACGGGATCTGCCACAGGGGTGCCGCGCGGGTCCACGATGTGGTGTCATGCGCCCCATGGGCGACCGACGCCGAAAGCGAACGATTCGAGTGAGCGTCCCGATCACGCTGGAGGTCCTGGCGCGGGTCGAGACGCTGACCGAACGGCGGGAGACGCCGGACAAGGCGGCGCTGCTGGCCGACGCGATCGAGCGCGGCCTCGCCGAGATCGAAGAGGACGCGCGCAACACGGATCGGGAGACCGCCGCGCGGCGCGCGATCGTCGAGAGCGCGGGGGTGCCGCCCGAGGAGTCCGGCACGGCGTTCCAGCGGGGCGGCCACCTCGCCTTCGGCTCACGCAAGGAGGTCGAAGACCGCCGCGGTGGGGCGCGGGGGCTCGACGCCGGACGCCGGGAGAGCGACCGCCAGACGGCGCGCGCCGCCTTCGTGGAGCGGGTGATGGGCCTCGTCGCCGAGGGGAAGGCCTACGCGGACATCGCCGAGCTGCTCAACGCGGAGGGGATCACGACCAGCCGCGGCCAACCCTGGTCCGGCAACGCGATCGGGCAGGTCGTGCGCACCGAGCGGGACAAGCGGCGACGCCAGGCGTGGCGACCCTCGTTTCTGAAATGAGCTTCGACGTCGATGACCTGACGCGGCTGCGTCGGGTGGGCCGCGTGGCGCCCTCGCCCTGTGGTCGTTGGCTGGCCGTGGAGGTCGCCCGGCTCGACGCCGACGACTCCAAGTACGTGGGGGATCTGTGGCGCGTCTCCCTCGAGGGCGACGCCCCCTTGCAGCTCACGCGGGGTGAGCACAACGACCGCGCTCCGCAGTTTCGGGGCGACGGATCGCTGCTCTTCCTCAGCGACCGCCCGCGCGACGCAAAAGACGACGAGCCCCGGACGCAGGTCTGGGCGATCGACGGGGGCGAGCCCGCTCCGGTGAGCGACGAGCCGCTCGGCGTCGAGGCGTTTCGCTGCGCGGCGGGCCGGCTCGTGGTCGCCACCCGCGTGTGGCCCGGCGTGGCCCACGAGCGTCAGCGCGCTCGGGACGACGAGCGCCGGAAGCACGGGCCCAGCGCGCGGCACTACGACGAGATGCCCGTGCGCGAGTGGGACGCCTGGCTGCCCGAGACGGTGCGCCACTACGTGCTGCTCGAGGGCGAGACACGGCGGTCGATCACCCCCGAGGCGGGGCGCGAGTATCACGACGCGGACTTCGACCTCGCCCGGGATGGGCGACGCCTCGTGAGCTGCCGCCGCGATCGCGGCGTCGACCGCATCGACGACGGAGCCCTCGACGTCTTCGACCTCGACACGGGGGGGATCGTCCGGCTCGGGGTCGCCTCCCGGACCACCTTCTACGCGCCACGCATCGCCCCCGACGGCCACCGGATCGTCAGCGCTCGCCACGTGCGCCAGGACCGGGACCACGGGCCGGTCAACCTGTGGCTCCACGACGCCGACCGGCCCGACGATCCGGGGCGCATGGTCGCGCCACAGTGGGACGTGCACCCGCAGCCCGAGGCCTGGGACGGCGGGGACATCGTCTGCACCGCCGACGTCGCCGGCCGCGTCCCGGTCTTCCGCGTGACGATCGAGGGCGCCGTCGTGCGCCTGACGGAGGGTGGCTCCCACCGCGATCTGCGGGGGCTCCCCGGAGGTGGCGTCGCCGGGACGCACCACTCGCTCCTGCGCCCACCCGAGCCCTTCGTGCTGCGCGAGTCGCCGGAGCAGGTGGCGACGCTGAGCGGCTTCGAGGGCACCGGGCTCGCCGAGTGGACCGAGCTCGAGGTGGTGAGCAACGCCCCCGACGGTCGAAGGGTGCGCAGCTTCCTGATGACGCCCACCGACCCGCCGCAGGCGCCGCGCCCATGTCTGCTGTGGATCCACGGCGGCCCCGTCGGTCAGTCCTCCGACGGGTGGCACTGGCGGTGGAATCCGCTGGTCGCCGCGGCGGCGGGCTACGCGGTGGCGCTCCCCAACCCGCGGGGCTCGACGGGCGTCGACCAGGCCTTCGTCGATGGCGTGTGGAACAACCGCTGGGGGGCAGAGTGCTACGAGGACCTCATGGCCGTGACCGACGCGCTCGCCGACCGGGCGGACCTGGACGAGACGCGCCTCGTGGCGATGGGTGGGTCCTTCGGCGGCTACATGGCCAACTGGATCGGCACCCGGACGGACCGCTTCGCCGCCCTCGTCAGCCACGCGGGCATCTTCCACCTGCCGGCGTTCGCGGACACGACGGACCTCCCGGCGTGGTTCCACCTCGAACAGACCTGCACCCCCGACGACCCGGACTTCGCCCGCTACTCCCCCCACGCCTTCATCGACGGGTGGCGCACGCCGGTGCTGATCATCCATGGCGAAAAGGACTACCGGGTCCCCATCAGCGAGGCGCTGCTGCTCTTCGAGGCCCTTCGACGGCGCGGCGTGCCCGCTGAGCTGCTCGTCTTCCCCGACGAGAACCACTGGATCCGGAAGCCGCGCAACGCCCGGGCCTGGTACCGCTGCTGGCTCGAGTTCCTGGATCGCCACCTCGAAGGCGGGACGTCCTAGGACGCTGCGGCAGAGTCGCGACGCGGCACTCCGTTGCGTTTCCCCTCCGGCGGGGCGAGAATCTCCTCGGGACGGTCCTGGGGGAGGACCGTGACAAAGACGCTCTTGTACCGAGCCGTGCTCGCCGCCGCCGCGACGGTCGTGGCGACCGGGTGTGACGAGTCTGCTGACGAGTCGGCGGGTGGAGACGTGGGGGAGACCGGGCAGGACGTCGCATCCATGGCTGATACCGCGGCGCCGGACGCCGCGGTGCTGGACGCCGTGGCGGAGGGCACCGGTATCGGGCCCGGGGGCGGGACGATCCGCTTCGGTGAAGGGGGCCTGCTCGTCGTACATCCCGGGGCCACAGCGACCACGGTCACGATCTCGGTGGTCGAGGCGGTCGCGCCGCGGATCGAGGGGCTGGTCGCGGCCGGTCCGTTCTTCGAGTTCCGGCCGGACGGCACCGAGTTCGCGATCCCGGTCGACGTGACGCTGCCCCTCGACGCGGGCGCGCGCGCCGACGGCGCCGTCGTCGTGTGGTCAACGAGGGCGGGCGCCTGGACCCGGATCGCCTCGGAGGCAAGCGACGGGGCCTCCGCGCTGCGCGCGATGGTCTCGCACTTCTCCCGAGGAGGCGCCGCTGCCCCCGCCGCCGAGGCTGAGTGGGTCTGCTGCGCCCCAGATGACGACGACGCGCGGATCATCCCCGCGGCCACCTGCGCTCCCGAGCACACCCGCGCGGACACCGACGAATGCGAGGACGTCTGCTGCGCGCAGCCGGGCGGCGGCTTCGAACGCACGCCCGCCGTGCTGTGCGAGCGGTCGGGCGGTGAGCCCGCGATCGGCGCGTGCTCGCCGGTGCCCTGCATCGACGATCGCCACTGCGCGAGGTCGGGGGTGGGCTTCGGTCACGCCGCCTGTACGAGGCATCGCTGCCAGGCCGGCGAGTGCCGCTTCGAGGCCTTCGACGACGGCACCGCGTGCGACGACAGCGACGTGTGCACCGAGAACGACCGCTGCACCGAGCGGCGCTGTGCGGGCGAGCCCCTCGACTGCGACGACGGCAACGAATGCACCGCCGACGCCTGCGGGCCCGACGGGTGTATGAGCATCGCCCTCCCCGACGGCGGGGCGTGCACCCCCGGGGACGCGTGCAACGCCACCGGCGAGTGTCGTGCGGGGGCCTGCGTCGTCGTCTCGGAGACACCCTGTGACGACAACGATGTGTGCACCGCGGACGCCTGCGTCGCGGGGGAGTGCGTCTTCGATCCGCTGGCGGCCGGGACGCAGTGCGATGACCAGAACGTCTGCACCCTCGACACCGTCTGCGACGCCAACGGGGCATGCGGCGGTGGCACGCGGGACGACTGCGACGACTCGGATCCATGCACCACCGACGCCTGTCACCCGGTCATGGGGTGCAACCACGCGGTGGCGGGCGGGGGCGGGTGTGACGACGGAAACGACTGCACCATCAACGACCAATGCGACGCCATGGGCCAATGCGGCGGACGCCCGAGTGGGGCGTTGCGGTGCGCCGAAGTGTGCTGCGTCGAGGACGGAGTGGGGGTCGTGGCGACCCACGGATCCTGCGTCTCGGACGGCGGCACCCCACACGTGGGAGACGCCGTCCTGGCCAACTGCGAGGAGCTCGCGTGCTGCTTCCGTTCGGGAACCGGCGACGGTCCCTGGCGGGTGATGCCCCGGGCGGCGTGCGGCCCAGGCCCGGCACCCGAGGTGGCCGCCTGCGAGGACATGGTCTGCTGCTTCGTCGACCAGGAGGTGGGCTCACGCTGGGTGCCCCGCCCGGTGTGCGCCACGCAGGTCGTCCCGGAGGGGCAGTGCGGCCACCGACACGAGTTCGGTCGCTACAACTGTGAGACCGGGGACGACGAGTGGGCCAGCGTCAGTCTCATGCCCGGTGAGGGGGGGGCGACCTACGGGGTCCGGTTCGAGATCGTCACCGACTGGGATGGCCACAGGGCCCGGCGCATCTACGTCCCCGTCCCCAGCGACGACGAGGTTCGCTTCTCCATCTGGGGCACCTACGACCATTGCAACGCCCCCCCACCCGACGCGATCCGATGCGACGGCGTCGGCTTCTGGGCCTACGAGGTCGACAACCCCGACAACGGCGGCGGCGGCGGGGCGCGGTCCGCGATCGCCGTGCAGATCGATCTGGCCGAGGCGACGGCGACGTTGCGCACCGAGATGTGGGGCTGGCCCGACGACGAGAACCAGAGGGACCACAACTTCGACTGGCACGTCGAGTACCGCTGCGACCTCGCGCGCACCCTTCGGGTCAACGTCCGGCGGGGCGGCGGGGGCATCACGAGGGTCGTGGCCGAGGCCGACGCGCACGGCTTCGAGTGCACGGATACGAGCTGCTACTACGCGGCCGGCGAGCCGCTCACCCTCTCCGCCGAGACGGTCCCCGGGTTCCGGGTCCACCACTGGATCGATCTCGACACGGGCCAGGTACACGAGGTCGAGCGCCTGGCGCTGGGCCCCCTCTCGCGGGCCTATTCGCTCGAGGTCGTCGGCGAGCAGATCCCCGGCGACTGAAATGGGTGCATATCCCGATCCTGACGGAGGGAGTGTGGAGGGCTTTCAGCACTCAGCGGTCAGCTCTCAGCCGCGCAAGCAACGACGCCAGCATGCGCTTGACTTCC
>CAYOBQ010000238.1:0-12556 GCA_964402225.1 uncultured Nannocystaceae bacterium
GACCCCGACGCCGCTCCCGTCGACCCCGACGCCGCTCCCGTCGACCCCGACGCCGCTCCCGTCGACCCCGACGCCGGCCCCCTCGAACCCGACGCCGGCCCCCTCGAACCCGACGCCGCCGAACCGAACAACGCGCCGCTCGCCGTCGCTCGAGCCCCGGAGAGCGTCCGACGAGGTGCCCAGGTCGTGCTCGATGGACTGGCCTCCAGCGACCCTGATGGCGACGCCCTGACCTACGCCTGGCGTCAGACCGAGGGCCCCGCCGTCGTCCTCGCGGGGGGCCTCGAACCGCGCGCACGGTTCACCGCGCCCGCGTTCGTTGGCAGGCTCCGCTTCACGCTGAGTGTCCGGGACCCCCAGGGGGCGTCCGCGGAGGCCGAGGTTGCGATCTCCGTCGCCAACAACCCGCCGGTGGCCGTCGCAGGGCCGGATCTGCGAGTTGACGCCGGAGCCGTCGTGCACCTCGATGGCAACAACTCCAGCGACCCCGACGGCGACGTGCTCGTCCTGGCGTGGCGGCAGACGGAGGGCGCCCCGGTCCAGTTGCAAGACGCCCGCACTGCGCGTGCCCGATTCACGGCCCCGCAAGGTCGCACGAGCCTGGGCTTCGAGCTGACGGTCGACGACGGCGACCAACGACATCGCGACTTCGTGTGGGTCCACGTCGCGAACAGGCCCCCTACGCTCGACGCCGGACCGGACCAGATCGCCGCGCCCGGTGAGCGCGTCACCCTCGCGGGTCGGGCCGACGACCCGGACGGCGACGAGGTCGCCATCCGCTGGCTGCAGGAGACCGGCCCCCTCGTCGTCCTCGACGATCCGACGTCGCTCACGCCTGGTTTCGACGCGCCCGCCGGGCGCGCCGATCTGGTCTTCGCCCTCACCGGGAGCGACGGGTTGGCGGAGGCCGTGAGTGACCGCATCCGTGTCTCTGTCGCCAACGAGCCGCCCGTGGCCGACGCCGGACCGGACCAACTTGACGTCGCCCCCAATGCACCGGTCCGACTCGCGGGGGATGGCATGGACCCTGATGGGGATCCGCTCGAATACGACTGGGTCCAGGCAGCGGGGCCACCGGTGGAGCTCGACGATCGACGCTCCGCGACACCGACCTTCGTGGCCCCCGCGCGCCGCGCGACGCTGGTCTTCGCGCTCACGGTGAGTGACGGGACCGCCCGCTCCGCCGCCGACCAGGTCCAGGTGGCGGTCCGCAACTCGGCCCCTGTCGCCGACGCAGGTCCCGACCAGGTGGTCGATGCCAACTCCATCGCCGCGCTCGACGGGGAGTCCTCGAGCGACCCCGATGGGGACGACCTGACCTGGCGCTGGTCGCAGACGGGCGGACCCGCCGTCACACTTCGAAACGAAGACGGGCCGACACCGACATTTGACGCCCCGCGTGAGGCGGCGGCCCTGAGTTTCGAACTCGTCGTCAACGATGGCGAGCTCGACTCGCCGCCGGACGTCGTCGAGGTCACGGTCCCGGCGTGTGTACAGGGGGCGTGCGCGGGTCCGGTAGAATGTCGTGGCGATGCTCGGATCTGCGGCGCGTGCAACCCAGGTTTCCACGGTCCCGATTGCGAACTCGTGTGCGCGCCCGGCAACTGCGTCGACGTAGCGTGCGACCAGCGTACGGGACAGCGCACCGAGTGCCAGAGCTGCGCGGCGGGGTTCTTCGGCCCCGATTGTGACGTGGTGTGCGAGCCCGGTAACTGCGCCGGACCAGCGCTTTGCGACCGTGAGGCCGGCACGGTAGCAGCGTGCGACGCGTGCCAACCGGGCTGGTTCGGCCCCCGCTGTACCAGCCCGGTCAACCCCGACGGAGTCGACGAGCTGGCGTTTCAGGACGCGCTCGGGATCTACCAGTCTGGGGACTATGCAGCGGCCCTCGCCGCCTTCGAGCGGTTCGTCCTCGACCATCCCGACAGCGTGCGCAGGGACAACGCCGACTACCTGATCGCCCGGAGTCTGCTCGAGCTCGGCCGATACGATGAAGCGACCGCGGCGTTCGACGCCTTCCTCGCCGCCCACGCAGCGAGCAGCCTGGTGGACCAGGCGACCTACTTCCGCGCCCGCGCGCTCTACAAGGCGAGTCGTTTCGACGCGGCGCTCGCGGGTTTCGACGCCTTCATCGTGGCCTACCCGGAGAGCGCCCTGCTCGACCAGGCGATGTACTTCCGAGCGCGCGCCCTCTACGAGTTGGACCGTTTCGCCGACGCGATCGCTGGCTTCGACGCGCTCCTCGCAGCGTTTCCCGATACCGTCTACGACGACGACGCTCGCTACTACCGCGGGCGCGCGCTCTACAAGTCTGATGACCTCGACGGCGCGGCAAACGCCTTCGCCACCCTCGTCGCCGAGCGACCGCTCAGCCCATACGTGGACGGAGCGCGCTACTACCGGGGCCGGGCCCTCGCGCAGCTCGGGGACCACCTCGCCGCGCTCGCGGATTTCGCGCTGGTCATCGCCGACGTGGCCAGCAGTTTCCGAGACGCGGCGCTGCTCTACTCCGGCCGCAGCGAGTACGCCCTCGCCCTCTCGGAAGGCCCCGGCTCACCTCACTTCGGCGCCGCCGACACGTTCTTCGAAGTGCTCCTCAGTGACTATCCGGGCGGCGTCTACGAGGACAATGGCCTCTACTACTACGGCCTCTCGGCACGCGCTGACGACCGGCTCGCCGACGCTGTGGCGCGTTTCGACCGACTCATCGCCGACCACCCCCAGAGCATCTTCCTCGACAACGCGAGCTACTTCCGCGCTCGCTCCCTCTACGACGACGCCGACTACCCAGCCGCCATCGACGGATTCACCGCGGTGGTCGCGCTCGACCCCGTCGGCCGCTATGCCGACAACGCCACCTACTTCCTCGGGCGAAGCCACTACCGTGCCGCGCCGAACGCCGCCGACGAGGCCGCCCGCTACACGGCGGCGATCGCCTTCTTCGATGAGGTCATCGCGAGCTACCCGGCGAGCGGCTACGTCGACGACGCGCACTACTTCAAGATCCGCAGCCTGGGCCGCCAGGGTCGGTGCGCGGACGCCGCCGCCGCCCTCGGCACGTTCCAGGCGGCGCACCCGGCGAGCCCCTATATACAACGAGCGATCGACGCCGTCGCCGGCTGCTGATGAGCGTCGCCGCCCGCGGCCGTCCGAACGCGGCGCTGGTCGTCGCGCTGCTCGTCGTCACCGCAGGCGCGCTGGCCTTCGGCCGGCTCCAGGCGATGGGCTTCGACGTCTCGTCCCTGGTCCCCGAGAAGGTCTGGGACGTCGAGGTCCAGGTGACGGTCAGCGGTCACGGAGGGCGGGTCAAGATCGGCACCTACCTCCCTACGGCGGACAGTCGCCAGGCGGTGCTCGAACAGAGCAACCGACCGGGCGTCTTCAGCCTGCAGACGCACGAGACCGACGGTGGTCGAGTCGCCGAGTGGAGCGCCAGCGCGGTCGTCGGCGAGCACGCCGTGAGCTACCGCTACCGGGTGCTACCGCGGGCCGTCGAGTACGTCGTCGACCCAGCCTTCGTGCTCGGCGACGCCCTCGCGGAAGGGGCGGCCCCCGCGTGGCTTCAGCCCACCGAGCACATCCAGGTCGACACGGCCGACATCGCGACCCTCGCGGCGAGCCTGGTCCCCGACAACGGATCGGTCCGGGGCTTCCTCCGGGCGGCCTTCGACCACGTCCAGGCCTTCGGATTCGAGCAGTTCAAGGGCACGACGGACGCGCTCACGGCGCTTCGACTCGGCGAAGCGAGCTGCAACGGGCGCAGCCGCCTGTTGGTCGCGCTGTTCCGAAATCGAGGCCTCCCAGCCCGGCTGGTGGGAGGCCTGATCCTGGAGCCTGGCACCAAGACCACCTCCCATCAGTGGTTGGAGGTACGCCTGGGCGGGCACTGGATCCCCTTCGACGCTCTGAACCACCACTTCGCGTCGCTCCCGGACCACTATCTGGCCCTCTACCGAGGCGACCAGGCGCTGTTCTCTCACACCCGCGACATCGGGTTCCGCCACCAGTTCCGAATGGCGTCGCATCTCGCGCCGCGCACGGAGTTGAAGGCCGCCGGCCACGCCGTGGGGTTGTGGGCGGCGTTCGCCACCATTGGAGTCCCACTTGAGCTCCTGACGCTCATCCTCATGATCCCGGTCGGCGCGACGATCGTGACGCTCTTTCGAAACGTCTTGGGTCTGCGCACCTTCGGTACCTTCCTGCCGGCGCTGGTGGCCTCTGCGGCCCACCACACCGGATACTGGTGGGGCATGGTCGGCTTCGTGGGGCTGATCGTCGCGATCAGCCTGACCCGACGGCTACTGAGTCGTCTCGAGTTGCTCCACTCGCCCCAACTCGCCGTGATGTTGACCGCGGTCATCACCTCGATGCTCTGCATCAGTTGGGCGGGGGCCGAGTTCAACCTCCGCGACCTGGCGCGCATCTCGCTATTCCCGGTGGCGATCATGGCGATCACCGCCGAACGCTTCGCCCTGATGGAGATTGAAGAGGGCGGGTGGCTCGCATGGACCACGCTCGCCCGGACCCTGGTGGTGATCGGGTTTTGCTTCGTGACCATGCACTCGCTCTCACTCCAGATCATCATGCTCGGCTTCCCGGAGCTGCTTCTGGTGATCATCGCCATCGACATCTGGCTGGGACGATGGATGGGTCTGCGGCTCTCCGAATGGATCCGCTTCCGACGGTTGATCCACGGGGAGGGCGCCGCTTGAGGTGGCGCGACCTCCTGCGCCCCACCGGCCTCGACGATGTGCTGGGGATGAACCGCCGCAACATCGCCTATGTCATCCCCCGCAACCCGCGGGCGCTGTTTCCAATCGCCGACGACAAGGTCCGGTGCAAGCGGGTCCTGGAGGCGGCGGGCGTCGCCACACCCGAGACGCTGGCGCTGTTCTCGACGTTTCACGAGTTGGAGGCGGTCGAGGCGCGACTCGAGGCCTTCGACGAGTGCGTGATCAAGCCGGCGCGAGGGGCCGGAGGGCGCGGCATCCTCGTACTCGAGCGACACTCGAATGGCTGGCGAACGCCCTCTGGGCGGACCCTCGACACCGCGGCGCTCCGGCGACATATCGGAGACATCGTCTTCGGGGTGTACACCCTCGACCGCCCCGACGTGGCCCTCGTCGAGCGGCGCCTTCGGCCCCACCCCTTCTTCGCTGAGCTCTATCCCCGCGGTCTGTCCGACATCCGGGTGATGGTCGTCGACCGGCGCCCCGTGCTGGCGATGATTCGGGTACCGACGGACGCCTCCGACGGGCGGGCCAACCTGCACCAGGGCGGCCTGGGCCTGGGGCTCGACCTCGACACGGGTCGCATCACGCGGTCTTGGTTGCTCGGCCGCGAGGTGACGCAGCATCCAGATACGGGGGTCGCCACGAACGGTCGAACGGTTCCGGGGTGGGACCGCATCGTCGAGTGCGCGACCGCCGTGGGCCAGGCCGTCGACCTGGGGTATCTCGGCGTCGATCTGGTCCTCTCGGAGGACGGCCACCCGCTGGTGCTCGAGATCAACGTCCGCCCCGGGCTCGAGATTCAGAACGTCACCGGGGTGCCGCTGCGCGCGCGCCTCGCTGCGCTTGGGATCGTGGAGCTCGAGAGGTGAGATACGCCAGCGCCTGGTTCCAGCGTTCCTTCGTCCCGCTCCTGCTGGTCCTCATCGCGCTCATCGGGACCACCGTGTGGCTCGATCACGAGGCGGAGGCCGTCGCGAGCCGGCCGATCGTCTTTCAGGTCGAGCGGCGACCGGCGGGCTGGCGGGCTGACGAGATCGCCGAGGGCGGGATCACCGCGAGCAACGCCCAGGCCGAGGTCGACATCGACGCCGCCGACCACCCCGCCATCCTCGCCGCCCGTGCCTCTGCGACGCGAGGCGACACGGCTGAGGCCCTCGCCGGCCTGGAAGCGGCGCTCGCCTCCGAGGGGGACGACCCGGTCATGCTCAACGAGCTCGCGGTGGTCGCGCTGCGCGCCAATCGGCCCGCGCGCGCCCTCACTGCCCTGGACCGCGCCATCCAGAGCGCGCCGAGCTACTTCCGAGCCCACTACAATCGTGGCATCGCGCTCACCCGCACCAAGCGGCCCAAGGATGCGCTCACGGCCTACCTGCGCGCTTGCGAGCTGCGCCCGAAGCACTTCAACGCACGCTACAACCTGGGCGCGCTTCGCCTCCGACTCGATCGCCCCAAGGCCGCGGCGGAGGCGCTGACCACGGCGGTCACCCTCGCTGGCGGTGAACGGCGCGCGCGCGCGTTCGCCGCCCTGGGCCTCGCCCACGCCCGGGCAGGCCACCACGACGATGCGGCCCGCGCGTACCGACAGGCGGTTCAGTACCAGCCCAACGCCATCGCGCCGCGCTACAACCTGGCGCTGCTCCTCGTCGATCGGGGGGGGGATCGCGCCCACGCCAGCGCGCGCCGCCTCATCGAGCGAATCAAGGCGCTGCGGCCCGACTTCGCCCCGGCGTGGTTCCTTGAGGCACGACTCGCCTCCGCGGCCGGGGACGACACCGCGGCGCTGGCCGCCTACCGTGAGGCGTCACGCAAGGACCAGGGCTTCTGGAAGGCACGCTACAACGCGGGAGTCGTCGCGCTCCGCCTGGGAGAGACCGACGCCGCCGCGCGGAGCTTCGAGGCCCTCGCCAAGCAGCACCCGAAGCGACCTGAGATTCGCTTTCAGCGGGGCCGCGTTGCCTACCGTGAGCAGGCGTACGAGCGCGCCGCCGATCACTATCGGGCGGCGATCGACCTCGCCGGCGGCGACTACCTCGAGGCCCAGGTCAACCTCGGGCTCTGCCAACGGGCGATGAAGCAGTACGACACCGCCTTGGCCTCCTTCGACGCGCTCCTGACGGGGCGTCCCGACAACCCGAAGCTGCACCTGAACCGCGCGCTCATCCTGATGAAGAGCCAGCGCACAGACGAGGCCCGCGCCGCGTTGGCGAGAGCGATCGAGCTCCGCCCCGAGTACGCGACGGCGCTCTACAACCTCGGCCGCCTCGAGACCGCCGCAGAGGCCCCGCGGGCCGCGATCGAGGCCTACCTGGCGGTCCTGAGCATCCGCCCCGACCATCGCCGAGCCTTGCTCAACATCGGCAGCCTCTACTCCGCTCAGGGGGAGTACGCGGAGGCGGAGCGAGCCTTCCGGCGCGTCTTGAAGGCGAGCCCCACCTACTCGAAGGCCTGGTTCAACTTGGGGCTGGCGCTCTCGAAGCAGGGGCGAGACGCCGAAGCGATCGAGGCCTACCGCAAGGTGGTCGAGCTCGACCCCGACAACGCCGCGGCCCGCCGCAACCTCGGCGCGATTCTGGGGCGCTCGGGACGGGCGGACGAGGCGATGTCGGTCCTACGCGAGGCGCTGACACGCGGCCCCGGCGATGTCGAGACCCGTTACAACCTCGCGGTCCAGCTCCGACGCCAGAGGGATCGCGTCGGAGCCGAGGCCGAGCTGCGGCGCTGCACCCGCCTCGCTCCCAAGTTCGCGCCCGCCCACGAGTCCCTCGCCTCGCTCCTGCTGCGCGACAAGCGCTCGGCGGAGGTCTTGCCACTCTTGGAGCCCACCGTAGCGCGGGGCGGCGCCACCGCCGTGATACGGGCCCGGCTCGGCCGCGCGTACTTCGCGCAAGACCGACCCGAGGAGGCGCGGGCGCAGCTCGAGCGCGCCCTGAAGAAGCGACCGCGCAGCGTCGAGGTGCTCTCCGCCCTCGCGCGCGTAGAGGCCGCAACGAAGAACCCCGGCCGCGCGGCGGAGTTGGTCGAGCGGGCGTTGAAGCGCCGGCCCAAGAGCGCGCTGCTGCGCAAGAGGCTGCTCGCCTACCAGGCCGCGGCGAAGGTTCAGAAGCTCCCCCCCGACAGAGACGAGGAGACCAAATGAAGATCAGCCAACGGCGGACCCCGCTCGCGACCGTGGTCGCGCTCTGTGCGCTCGCCGGTTGCGTCGACGATCCGGACCCGCCCGCGGAGTCCTTCGAGCTGCCGGACGCCGCGGCAGACGACGGCGGCGTCTTCGACGGCGCCGTCGCGCCGGACCAGGGGCCCGACCCCGACCAGGGCGCGATGAGCGATGGTCCGGTACCGGACCTCGCCGCCGACACCCAGCCAGACGCCCCCACCGAAGGCGACGCTGGCGAGGTCGCGTTCCAGGCGGCCCTCGCGCTGTACGAGGCCGAGCGCTGGGCCGACGCACGGGCCGCATTCGCGCGATTCGCCGTCGACCACCCGGAGAGCAACCGGCTCGACAACGCGGAGTACCTGATCGGGCGGTGCCACGGCCGCCTGGACGACTTTGCCGCCGCGCGCGACACCTTCGCGGCGTTCCTGATCGCGTGGCCGGAGAGCGTCTTGGCCGACGACGCCACCTACTTCCTGGGCCGCGCTCACTTCGAGTTGGAGGCCTTTGACGAGGCCATCGAGGCCTTCGGGCGGCTCCGGGCCAACTTCCCTGACAGCGTGTACCGTGATCAGGCCCTCTACTTCCTGGGCCGCGCTCAATACGAGCTGGAGCGGTTCGCTAGCGCGGTCGTGACCTTCGAGCTGCTGTCCGCGGAGCACCCGGCGAGCGTCTTCGTCGACAACGCGTGGTACTACGCCGGGCGCGCCCAACGCGCGCTGGGTGCACACGGTCTCGCGGTCCGAGCCTTCGAGACGATCATCGCCGTTCGAGAGAGCAGCTACCGGGACGCGGCGCTCTACTGGGCTGGCCGCAGCACCTACGAGTGGGGTCGGCTGGACGCAGCCCAGCCCTCCCCTCGCTACGCCGACGCCGAGCCCTATCTCGAGCGCCTCTTCGCCGACTATCCCAACGGGGTCTACGAAGACAACGGGCGCTACTTCCACGGCCTGGCCGCTCTCCGGCAGGAGGCCTACGCCGAGGCGGTTGCCCGATTCACCCATGTGCTCGATGAACACCCCGTCAGCATCTACGTCGACAATGCCAGGTACTATCGCGGCTACGCGCGCTACCTCGACCGGCGCTATCCCGAGGGCATCGCAGACTTCGCGGCGCTCCTCGAAGATCACCCTGGCTCGCAGTTCGCGGACAACGCGACCTACCTGACGGGTCGTAGCCACTTCCAGATCGCCCTCACCGAGCTCGAGCCCTTCCTCGAATACGGGGTCGCCCTCGGGTTCCTGCTCTCGGTCACCGTCGACTTTCCGATGAGCAACTACGTAGACAACGCGTGGTACTACGCGATCCGCGCCCACATCGAACGATTCGAGTGCGCCGAAGCGCGCGACGCGCTGGCCGCGCTCGCCCGAGACTGGCCGATGAGCGAGTACGTGGCACGCGGGAGAGACCGGGTCCGTCGTGACTGCCCGTGAGATCGGTAGCCTGCTGCTGGGCCTGTCGATGGCGGGCTGCCTCGGCGAGGCGTCACCTCTCGCTGGCACAGCCTCTGGGGAGGACGCGACGCTCATCGAGATCCTCGAGGCCGATGCGAGGGGCGATTGCCCGCGTGTGCTCCGCTTGGCGGACCACTTCGAGACCCGTCACCCTCCGCGTCTGGACCAGGTCGCCTTCGTCGTCGGCCGCTGCCTGTACCGCGATGACCGCCTCGCCGAGGCAGCGACGGTGCTCGACCGGATCGCTCATTCCCCCCGACGCGCCTACACCCGAGACGCCTTGTACCTTGGCGCTCGCGCGCGCTATCGCCTCGGGGATCTCGAGGCCGCCTTGGGCCGATTTGACGCGTTGCTCGCCTGTTGCCCGGGTCTCCGGCTCGACAACGCGACGTTCTACCGCGCCCGCACGCTGTACAGACTCGATCGGCTCGCGGAGGCACGGGCGGGGTTCACCGCGCTGCTCGAGCAGCCCGACGCGACGGCGTTGTATCGATCGCGTTCCCTCTACTACACCGGCAAAGCGCTCTACAAAGGAGCGCTCGGCGGACCGGATGAGGCGCGCGAGGCGGGGCTCACGGGAGCGATCGAGTGGTATGACCGGGTGCTGGCTGACTTCCCCGACTCGTCAGTCGCCGACGACGCGGCGCACGCGCGGGGCAAAGCGTTGTTCCGTGGGCGGGCCTTCGAGGCCGCCCGCGAGGCGTTCGCCGCCGTCGTGGAGGACTACCCGGGTGGATCCGCCGGGGCCCGCGCGGCCTATTACCTCGGCCGCACCCACTCCGAGCTGAGGGCCTACGACACCGCCATCGCTCACCTCGAACGCTTCGAGCGAGCGCACCCCGCCAGCGCCTTCGTCGACAACGCACGTTACCACCGGGGCCGCGCCCACTACCGAGCGGGCGTCGCGAACGCCGACCCACGCGAGTTCGCCGCCGCCGGCACCGTCCTCGACAGCTTGCTCTCCGACTTTCCACGCTCGTTCTACGCCGACGCGGCGCGCTACTTCGGTGCCCGCGCGGCATACCGGCGAGATCTTCGACTCGACGCGCTGCCGCGCTTCGAGCGCGTCGCCAACACGCCGACGACGAGCTACGCCGACGACGGTCGGTACTACGCGGGGATGTGCGAGTACCACCTCGGCGTCGACACGGCCGATTCGCCGCGATGGGAGGCGGCCGTCGCCCACTTCGAGGGACTCGGCCGAGAGCACCCGACCAGCCGGCGCCTGGCCGCCAGCGCGTACTTCGGGGGGCGCGCCCTCACTCGGCTGGAGAGACTCGGCCTGGCCGACGCCCAGTTTGGCCGGGTGATCGATGAGTTCCCAACGAGCACCTACCTCGACAACGCGTTTCGCCGCCGGGTCGAGGTGAGGGCCGCCCAGGGCGATTGCAGGGGAGCCTTCGAGGCCCTCGAGGCGATGCGGAGACGTACCCCCGACAGCCCCCTGACGGCGCGCGCCGAGGCCGCCAGCGAGGCCGCCGGATGCTGAATGGCGCCTTCTGGCTCCCGTTGACGGTCTTGCTCACCGGGCCCGGCGCGGAGCCGGCCCGGACGCCTCCCTCTTCCGTGGCCGAGCCCGGGAACCGCAGGCCAGGATGGCTTGCGGTTGCGAACACCAAGCCGGGAAGGGGTTCCTGCGCGAGGCCCGAGAGGCGCGTCAAACGCAAGAAGCGCAAACGGCGCAAGACGGATCCCCTGGAGGCCGCGCTCACGTTCCGGCCCGCGCGCGGCTGGAGGTCCACGCTCGGTGCATCCGCCGAGCTCGGCGGCGGCCGCTTCGACGGGCAAGGTCTCCATCGGGCCGAAGGTGCGTTCACAGAGCTCCGTGCGCGCCTCGAGCCGGCGATTCATCAAAAGCGAGGTCTGCGCCTCGACGGCGACCTCCGCTACGAGCAGCGGGACACCTACGGCGCCACGTTCGCCGAGCGGCGACTCCGCGCCGGGCTGGACGCGTCGCACCCAGTCCTCGAGCGTACCCGCGCGGGCGTCGGCGCCCTGTTCCGCTCGCGACAGCGGCCCGGTTGGCCCGATCTGTACCAGCCACGCGCCGGCGAAGGGGACGCCGGAGCCGACGCGCTGGGCTCGACAGATCGCTACAGTCGAAGGACGATCGGCGGGCACGCCCTCGTCCTCCACCGCTTTCGCGGTCCTGTACGCCTGAGCTTGCGGGCCGGGTTGCGCGACACGGTCTACACCCACGACCCGACCTTCGATCCCGTCCTGGGGCCCAATCACCTCACGCCTGGAGACAAGCGGCAGTGGTTCGGATCCGTGGCTGTTGCGGGGCGCAGCATCGGCAAGCTCTGGCGCTACCGGTTCGCGGCCCGCATGTCAGACACGCGGTATCAATACCGATTCGCTCGAGACGCCGGAACCGGCTCGACCCACGCGGGCTTGGGTGGAGTCGACGCCAATCCCTTGGAGCATCTCGTCCGGGCTCGGCTCCGACACCGCAGCAGCCTGCGGGCTCGACCTCTGAAGACGCGCTTCATCCTCACCGGCGGCTACACCCGCACGGAGGATCTCTGGGATGGGTACTACACCAGCGACGGCGTGGATGTGGGGATCGGTCTGCGCGTACGGCCGATTCACCGGCTCGTCATCAGCGGAAGCCTCGGCCTCGACTGGCGCTGGTACGGTGAAGACGGCTACCGCGAAGGGGGACGCCACCCTCCGCTCAACTATGGAGTGACACGCCGGGCGACACGCCGCACCATCTCCAGCCGCATCGCCTACTCGTTCTGGCGTCGGCACCTGACGGCGTTCGCAGAAGCGAAGTGGCGCGCGCGGGAGACAAACTTCCCCGACTACGAGCCTGGCGTCTATCCGGTCAACCGCGCCTACGCGATCGACTGGGACACCTCCACGCGACAGATCCGCGTTGGGCTCTCCTTCGACGTACAACCGTAGATCGCGAAGAGACCGGGGGACGCCGCATTTGGAAGGGGTTGCTGCGACGCCCCCCGGGCTCGGGGTGGACTCGCGGCGGCTCCTGATGACCGGGAAAGTGCAGTCGCCGCCTCTTCACCGATTCCTACGGCCGAGCGGCGCCAAATGGATCGCGGATTCAGCTAATCGTCACCGTGACCATCTTCATCGTCCTCTTCATCCTCTCCTTCACCTTCTCCCTCGCCCTCGCCTTCACCCTCTCCCTCGCCTTCACCTTCGCCCTCCCCTTCGCCCTCGCCCTCGCCCTCCCCTTCACCTTCACCTTCACC
>CAYOBQ010000239.1:0-12274 GCA_964402225.1 uncultured Nannocystaceae bacterium
CGCCTCCGCCAGCGCCGCCCCGCCCGCCGCCGCCGCCACCAGCGCCACCTTGGCCGCCACCGCCCCCTTGGCCGCCGGAGCCGCCCCCGCCACCATGCCCCACGCCACCGTCGTCGGTGGGCAGCGTGCCGCCGCCGCCTCCCTCACCGCCTTGGCCGAGCTGTACGACGCCGCCGCTCCCACCGCCGCCGTCGCCACCGCTGGGCGTGCAGGCGGGGAGGCCGAGGAGGCAGATGGTTGTCAGCGGGAGGAGCGAGAGACGATGCAGAGACATAGCGGGCACCCCGGTTGGCGCGAGACGACCGCGTCTTTTAGTGAATCCAGCGCGCGGCTTCAAGTCGCGCTACGAGATCTCCGGCGCGAGCCCCACCGCACGCTCGAGGGCGACGGTGAACACGATGCCTGTACCCGGCGCGTCGAAAGGCCCCGCGACGCGCTCGACGAGATCCAGACAGGCGAACGCCTTGCCGCGCGGCATCACGCTGAGGATCGCGTGGGAGTCGGCGCCCGAGCCGGGGAAGAGCCCACGAACGCCCGCGAAGATCGGCAACTCGGAGGCGAGGACCTGCCCCATGCCCCGGGCGTCCATGACCGTCGCGCCGGTGACGCCGTGCTCGAGGAAGCCGAGCAGCACCTCCTCGACCCGTCGATAATCCTTCAGAATGCAGACCAACAGGACCATACGATGAGGGTCGGGCCTTATCCGGCCGGGTGTCAACCGCGATGGGGGCGCTTTCCTTGCCCTGCAACGAGGCCGATTCTATATTCGAGGCCTCGCGGAGGTTCTGTAATTATTTCGTGTTTTCATAGGGTTATGAGGCTCTGCACGGCGCGACGGGGCGAGGCGCCATGAAGTGCCCGCAATGCGAGCACGTCAACGCCGAGAAGGCTCGTTTCTGCGCGCGCTGCGGCGCCGGCTTCGAGATCCGCATCGATGAAGACCGCTCCGCCTACACCACCCCCGTCGCCCCCGGCACGATCTTCGAGGGCAAGTACCAGGTCCTCGAGGAGATCGGGCGCGGGGGCATGGGCGTCGTGTACCGCGGCCACGACCTCTCCCTGGGCCGAATGGTCGCGATCAAGGTCCTCCCCGAGCAGTTCAACACCGACGACGAGGTCATCGCTCGCTTCAAGAAGGAAGCTCGGGCGATGGCGGCCCTCGACCACTCGAACATCGTGCCCGTCTACGCCATCGGGCAGCAGCGCAACTTCCACTACTTCGTGATGAAGTTCCTCGACGGCCAGACGGTCGCCGAGGCCCTCGACGAGCTCCGCGCGGGTCCCGTGGGGCGCTTCATGCCCCGGGAGGTCCGGCGCGTCGCGGTGGACGTCTGCCGAGGCCTGGCCCACGCACACCGGCGGGGCCTCGTCCACCGCGACATCAAGCCTGGCAACATCATGCTCTCCCCCGACGGCGTGGTGACGATCATGGACTTCGGCATCGTCAAGGAGCAGGCCGGCGGCGAGAACCTGACGCGCACGGGTCTCGTCTTCGGGACCCCGGAGTACATGGCGCCCGAGCAGGCGCAGGGCCAGGCGGATCCTGGCCCCACCAGCGACCTCTACTCCCTCGGCGTGGTCGCCTACGAGATGCTCAGCGGCCGCCCGCCCTACCAGGGCGACACGCCGTTCTCGGTGGTCCTCAAGCACATCAAGAAGCCACCTCCGCCGCTGGTCGAGCTGCTGCCGGAGGTCTCGATCCAGTTCCAGAGCGTCATCTTCAAGTCCCTCGAGAAGAAGCCCGGGGCGCGCTACCCCACCGCTGACGAGATGCGGGAGGCGATGGAGGGTGTCGACCTCGACCCGGCCTCGGCGGCGCAGGCCTCAGCCGGGGTCGGCGCGGCGCCGGCCGCCTCCATGCCCTCGGCGACGGCGCCGGTCGAGATCGTCTCCGAGCGGCCCGACCGTGCCGAGCCGGCGCGGCTGCCCAGCCAACTCGAGTCCAGGCTGCCGTCGCTCCCAACGGCGGACGACGCCCCCCCCGCGTCCATCCGGCCGAGCTCCGCGCCGGCGCGCGCGGACGCCTCACGCGCCTTCGTCGCGGTCTCCGCCCCGAACGCCCAGACCCTGGAGACCGCCGCGGTGGTCGAGGACCGGCCCGGGCACTACCGGCAGCTCGTCACCGCCCGCGGGCGTCGACGAAGAGAGCGCGGCCAGCGCCGCAGGCTGGTGCTCATCGTGTTGGCGGTCCTGGTCGGTGCGACGGGCCTGGGCCTGATCGTCTACTCGGCGACGCGCCGCTCCGCGCCGCCACCCGCCCCCGCCCCCGCCCCTGTGCAGCCGAGCCCCGCCGCCGCGCCCGCGCCGCCACCCGGTGACACCGAGATCGCCGTCCGCATCGAGTCCCAGCCACCGGGGGTCGACGTCTTCGAGGCGGTCGACGGCGCCGAGACCCGAGTGGGCTCCACCCCCTACACCGCCGAGCGCCCTCGCGGTGCCCCGAAGGCCAGCTTCGTCCTGCGCCGCGACGGGTTCCAGGACAAGCAGATCGAGGTCGGCTTCCACGAGAGCCGGCGCACCCGTTTCGTCCTCGAGCCCAAGTAGCGCGGCCTACTCCGACGCCGTCTCCAGGGCGTAGACGCCGTCGATGTCCGGCCCGTTGGAGACTGGATCCCGGGGAAAAGGGGCACCGGTATCCGGGTTGGTGCCAGGGTGTCCGAGCCGCAGGAAGACGAAGCCTTCGCCACGGATCGCGTCGGCCTCCGCGGTGCTCGGGAGATCCGCCAGATCGAAGCGATCCCCCCCAGCCGCCGCGTCGAACGGATCGAGGGGGCGCGCCTCCTCGTGCAGGGAGACCGGCGTGACGCCCGCGAAGCCCTGCCAGTCGGCGGCGTCGGCGCTGTAGACGGTCTCGTCCGTCGCGACGTAGTCGTGGGGGAAGGCGACCCAACGCTCACCGTCGCGGGAGACCTCGACGACGAGCGGATCGAGGAACCACGAGGTCTCATCGATCCGGAAGGGGTTCTCGAAGACGGCCACGTCGGGCCCTGGCCCGTCGACGACGCGGCGCCCCGACCAGCGCAGCACGATGGTCTCGCCGTGCCGCAGCGAGAAGACGTCCGTCCCGCCCGCGCGCTCCCCCGCCCCGCGCACGCCGTTGACCGCCCGCCGGGGATCACGGAACAGCCCGTCGCCGTCGGGCGCCTCCACCACCTCGTCGGCGAGAGCCGCCCCGTGGGGCCTGCCCGTCGGCGCGGGCGGGACCTCGTCCGGCGCCCCCCCGATCCGTGTCCCGGTCACGTCATCCAGGGAAAGATCGAAGAGCCGAACGCTGTCGCTGGCCCACTCACTCACCGCCATCCAGCGCCCATCCTCACTCAGATCCACGTGCCACGGGTTGCTCCCGGGGGGCAGCGACCAACGCCGCACCGCGTCGCCACTCAACGGGTCGTAGGCGGTGACGTTCTGATCAGCGGAGTCGACCACATAGAGCAACCCGCCGTGGGCGCGGAGGTCGTTGGGCACCTGCCCCAACGGGGCGACCACGGTCTCCACCGGCGGGCTCCCGCAGTCCGCGTCATCCGCCAACGAGGTCAGCTCGACGCTGCGAAGGGCGCCGGAGATCGCCAGGACGACGTAGAGGCGGTCGTCGAGGACGGCCACCGACTGAGGCCCCTCCAGATCGCCGGGCGCCTCGCCCAACTCGACGGCGCAGCCCCACGGCTCGCCCGCCGCGTCGAAGACGTGGAGCCGGTCGTGGTTGAAGTCGACGACGAGGAAGAGGTCCCGCCACGTCGCGACGCTGCCCAGGCCCAGCCCGCCCGCGTAGGTGTGGGTGCGTTTCGAGTCCCCATCGACCACCGTGATCGCGCCGCGGACGGCCGAGCTCACCACCCAGACGGCGGATCCGAGGGCCAGATCGATGGGCGCTTCGAATCCGTCGAGGGGCCACGAGGTCGGCGCCCGGTCGGCCCCAGTGAGATCGACGATGTCCAGAACCTCGATCCCCCCCGCGCCGGTCACCGGTTCGCCGGGCTCGGTCACGTCGAGCGGCCCGGTCTCGACGACGTAGAGCGAGGTGCCGTGCCGCACGAGCCGGGTCGGGTTCTGCCACCGCGTGGTGATCCGGTTGACCACCTCCGCGCGCTCCGGATCGACCACGCTCAGCGTTCCGGGGCGCCACCCGCCGCGAGTGAAGCCGGTGTTCGAGACCACCAGCAGGCCATCGACGAAGCGCACGGCCTGGGGGCGGTCGAAGGCTCCGGGCGCGCGCTCTGGTGGTGCGGCGGGCTCCAGATCGTCGCAGGCCAGCAGGAGCGCGAGCGTGGACAGAGCCCACCGCGATCGTCGACAACCGCGGCCATGCGCGCGCTCCTCCTGTCGGTGCCGGTGGCCTGCCTCGCCCAGGGGGTGGTGGTGGTCGGCCACCCCACGGAAGAGACCGCGACGCCGACGGGGTTCGTCGAGACCCTCCGCCCCGACGCGGATCCGGCGGCGCAGGCCGATCTCGCCGACGTCGTCGCTGGAGCGGTGGGCGCCAATCTGCGCCGCAGCGGCGGGGAGGGACGCCCGGCCTGGTTGTCCTTGCGGGGCGGCACCGGAGAGCAGCTCGCGGTCTTCGTCGACGGCATCCCGCTCCACGGCAGCCGGGGCGGCGCCTTCGATCTCTCGACGCTGCCGCCGGTCTACTTCGACCGGATCGAGATCCTGCGAGGGCCCGCGGCGGCGCGATACGGCGGGCGAGCCCAAGGGGGCGTGCTGCGACTCCATACGCGACGCCCTGGTGAGGGCACCGAGGGCTTCGCTCGGATGCGGCTGGGGTCGGCGTCGCTGGCGCAACTCGACGGGGCGGTGCTGGCCGATGGGGTGCTGCTCGCCGGGGGGCTGAGCGCCGCCGAGGGCGACTTCCGATTCATCGACGAGCAGGGCACGACGCGACGACGGCTGGGCAATGATCATCGGCGGGGCTCCGGGCTCCTGCGTGCTCGAGCCGGTGGCTGGAGCGTGTTGGTCGAGGGGACGGCGGGTGAGCGCGGAGAGCCCGGCTCCGAGCTCGTCGATCCGCTGCCCGACGCGCGGGCCGAGGACCGGCGCTTGCAGGCGGGCGTCGCGTGGGACGGGCCGATGGGGCCAGTCGAGGTCCAGACCACCGGCTTCGCGCGACGGCAGTCTCACCACTTCGTCGATCCAGACGCGCTGCTCGGGCCCACCGACAGCACGCTCACCGACGATCTCGTGGGGGGTCGCGCTGGTGGAAGGTGGCGAGTCGGCGCCCACACCCCCTGGATCGCCGTGGAGGGACGCCACGAGCGCGCCGCGCCTCAGAGCGACCGGCGGACGACCCTCGCGGGGGTGGTCGGAGAGCTGTGGCGGCCGTGGCCCTGGATGGAGGTGTCCGCGACGGCACGGATCTCGGACACCGGGGACCGCGAGGCGTTGTGGGTGCCCGAGGGCGGCGTGGAGGTGGGGCCATGGGGCGGGCTGTCGCTGCGGGCGAACGTGGGCCGGATCTTCCGCGACCCGAGCTTCGACGAGCTCCACTTCAGCGGACCGGGGGTGGAGGGGAACCCCGATCTGCGGACGGAGGAGGGGGTCGGAGGTGATGTGGGCGTGCTGCTGCGGCTCCCGCGACGGCTCACGTTGCAGCTCGTGTACTTCGAGCAGCGCTACGAGCGGATCATCCTGTGGGTGCCCGTCGACGCCTACCACGTCCGACCGGAGGACCGCTTCGGGGCCACCGTGCGCGGCGTGGAGTCCGGTGCAGCGCTGCGCGTGGGACCGCTGCGAGGGCGGCTGATCTACACGTGGCTCGACCATCGCTTCGACCACGCGCCCCGCGCGCCGCTCCCGTTTCGTCCGGCACACTCCGCGGCCGCTCGAGTGACGGCCAGGGTCGGCCGGGCGGTCGCCTACGGCGACTGGAGGTGGCGGGGGGCGGTGCACACCGACCGTCACGGGCACCGAACGCTGCCGGGGTACACCACGCAGACCTTGGGGCTGCGCGGGCCCGTGGCCCCCGGCCTTGAGGTCGGCCTCGAGGTGCGCAACGTCGGGGACGAGCAGGCTCGGGACGCGGTGCATCAGCCGCTCCCCGGTCGGACGTGGCTGCTCACCGTGGGGCTCGAGTAGCGGGCAGCACCTGGGGCGCCGCGGTGGTGGGGTGCGCGACGACGTGGACCTTGGCGGCGTAGACCTCCCGCAGGCGGGTCTCGGTACAGACCTCGGCGGGGCTGCCGTCGGCGACGACGCGACCGGCGTTCAGAAGGACCAGCCGCGGGAAGTGCAGCGCCGCGAGGTTCAGGTCGTGGAGGACGCAGACGACGCCCGTCTCCGGGAGAGACGCCAGGATGTCGAGCAGGCGTGCGGTGTGGGCGATGTCGAGGTGGGCCGTGGGCTCGTCGAGCAAGAGCCAGCCGGGGGCCTGGGCGAGGGCGCGGGCGACCAGCACCCGTTGCTGCTCTCCCCCGCTGAGGCGGCGCACGGAGCGGTCGCGAAGGTCGCCGAGGTCGAGGCGGCCCAGGGCGCCCTCGATGGCGCGGTGGTCGTCGCGGCCGAGGCCCGCGAAGCGGCGACGGTGGGGGTGGCGGCCCATCGCGACGATCTCGTAGACCGTGAAGTCGTGATCGAAGGCCGCCGACTGGGGCACGACGCCGATGCGCTGGGCCCGGGCCCGAGCGGGGAGATCCGCGAGGGGGCAGCCGTCCAGCTCGACCGAGCCCGCGGTGGGGCGAAGGCGCCCGGAGAGGGCGCGCAGGAGCGTCGACTTGCCGGCGCCGTTGGGGCCCACCACAGCGACCCGAGCGTGGGGCTCGAGGCGCAGGTCGAGCCCCGGCGCGAGGCCGTAGGCGAGGGAGAGTTCAACCGCCGCCAGCACGTCCGAGGCTCCGCCGGAGGAGGACCAGGAAGAAGGGGCCGCCGAGGCAGCCGGTGACGACGCCGACGGGGAGCTCCCGCCCGGAGAAGGCGACGCGCGCGCCGGTGTCGGCGAGGAGGAGGGCCGCGCCGCCAGCGAGGGCCGAGACGGGCAGCAGCCAACGATGGCCGGGGCCGACGACGAGGCGCGCGGCGTGGGGGACGATGAGTCCGACGAAGCCGATGGCGCCACAGAAGGCGACGGAGCCAGCGACGAGGAGGGCCGAGGCCGCCAGCAGCCGGAGCTTGGCGCGCTCGACGTCGACACCGAGGCTCGCGGCGGCGTCCTCGCCCATCAGCATCGCGTCGAGCTCGCGACCGTGGGCGCCGACGACCAGCGCGCCGATGGCGGTCGTGAGCGCCACGCAAGCGACCTCGGACCAGGTCGGGCCGCCCAGGTGGCCCATGAGCCACAGCATGACGTCGCCGGCGCGCTCCTCGGCGACGAGCAGCACCAGCGCCACGCCCGCAGAGAGCGTCAGCCCGACGGCGACGCCGGCGAGGAGCACCGCGCCGAGGGGCATCGAGTCGCCGAAGCGCGCGAGGCGGTAGACGGCGAAGGCCGCGATCAGGGCGCCGGCGAAGGCGGCGACGGGCACGCTCGCGAGGTCGAGCAACGGGGCGATGTCGACGGCCAGCACCAGGGCGAGGGCGGCGCCGAGGGAAGCGCCGGAGCTGACGCCGAGGACGTAGGGATCGGCCAGGGGGTTGCGAAACAGGCCCTGCATCGCGGCGCCGGCGAGGGCGAGAGAGGCGCCGACGAGGCCCCCGAGGACCACTCGCGGGAGGCGGAGTTCCAGGACCACGACGCCGTGTCGAGGGTCGGACCCGCCGCCCGTGAGCCAGGCGATGACCTCGGCGGCGGGGACGTCGACGGCGCCGAAGAGGCAGCCCGCCGCGCCGGCGGCCAGGAGGAGCAACGCGGCGCCCAGGGTCGACAGCGGCCGGGAGCTCATCATGTCCGCTCAGTCGCCGCTGGGCTCATCGGGTCCGCTCAGTCGCCGCTGGGCTCATCGGTGTAGGGCCGCCGAGAGCCACTCGACGCCCTCGACCACGCGGGGCCCGGCGCGGGCGAAGAGGTCGGGGTCCGGGACCCGGATGAGGCGCCCGCCGCGCACCGCGCGCAAGCTCGACCAGCCCGGCCGAGTCGCGGCGCCCGTCTCGGTGGAACGATGGGCCGTCAGGACTACATCGGGATCGTCCGTGACGAGGCGCTCGAGGGGATAGCGCGGCCAGTCGGAGGTGGCGTCTGTGACGACGTTGTCACCGCCGGCGACGCGGATGAGGTCGGAGAGGAAGGTGCGGGGACCGGCGGTGGTCAACGGCTCCGGCCACACTTCGTAGAAGACGCGCGGGCGCGACTGGGGAGCGCGGCGCGTGACGGTGTCGATGCGGGCGCGCATGCCATCCGTGAGCCGATCACCGGCCGGGCGTCGCCCGAGCAATGTGGCGATGGCGCGAATCCCCGCGAAGGCGTCGGTCAAGGTGCGTGGCTGATAGACGAAGACCGGGACGCCGCGGGCGACGAGGGCGCGGCGAAGAGAGAGGTTGCCGTCGATCATCAGGGCCAGCTCGGGGCGCGTCGAGAGGATGCGCTCGAGCTCGGGAGGGAACAGGCTGCCGACGTCGGTCACGCTGGCCACCTCCGGTGGGAAGTCGCAGGCACCGGTGCGCCCCACAAGGAGGTCTGCGGCCCCCAGCGCGAAGACGATCTCGGTATTGCCCGGCGCCAGGGAGAGGATCCGAGAGGGGGGCGCGGCGAGCCGGACCGGCCGGTCCAGGGAGTCACGGACCTCGAGAGTGGAGGTGGCCGCGGGTCGCTGTGGGGAGTCTCCGCAGCCGCAGAGGGCAAGGAGCGAGATCGTCAACGAGGCGCGGGACATCGGCGCTGCATAACGCTTGTCCATAGATCTGTTCAATGTTGTTGTTCAACGTTTTGCGGCGGTGATATACCGCGCCGCAGCCAAACCCGAGGAGGCCCGAGATGCGGCACACCTGGATGACCACCACGGCGCTGATCGCGGCGTCGCTGCTCGCGCTGCCGGCGTGCGACGACGGCTCCAGCGACGAAACCGAGGCGGACTCGTTCGCGATCGTCGGGAACTACCTGGACGACTTCATGGGCGAGCACGCGATCACCGCCGAGACGTGGACCCAGAGCGGGCCGATGATCCAGACCAGCGTCTTCCACATCCACTCCTACGACAACGAGACGCGCCACGCCATCGCCCACAACGACCCCGCGAACATGTTCGCCGGCGACAAGTACAGCCGATTCGACTGGGTCAACGTCGACGGCACGCTCTACTTCTGCCAGAGCGCCTTCGACGCCGAGAGCGTCGAGGGCGCGGGGGCCGTCACCGCCGCCGACGACGCCGATCCGGCCACCAAGGGCTGCGGCGTCTCCGCCGACAACGCCGCGGGCTTCCCTTGGAGCAAGCTCACCCCCCAGTAGCGATGTGCTAGCGTCCGCCGATGGCTCGGCTGCTCTTCCTCTTGCCGCCCGAGCGCGCGCATCGGGTAGCGATGTCGGCGCTGCACGCGGCCCTCGCCACCCCCGGCCTCTCCGGTTTGGTCCGCAGCCTCGCCAGGCCGAAGGGTCCATCGGTCGAGGCCTTCGGCCTGCGCTTCCCGAACCCGCTCGGCATCGCCGCGGGCTTCGACAAGAACGCGACCCACGTCGAGGCCCTCGCCGGCCTCGGCTTCGGGTTCGTCGAGATCGGCTCCGTCACCGCCCGGCCCTCCGTCGGCAATCCGTTGCCACGCGTCTGGCGACTCCAGCCCGACAAAGCGCTCGTCAACCGGATGGGGCTCAACAATGAGGGGGCCCAATCCATCGCCCGCCGGCTCCAGGCGACACGGTCACCGGTGCCCCTCTTCGTCAACGTCGCCAAGAGCCACGACGCGGGCATCGTCGGTGAGGCCGCCGTCGCAGACTACGTCGAGACTGTCACCCTGGTCGCGCCCCACGCCGATGTCGTGGTCTTGAACGTGAGCTGCCCGAACACCGGCGACGGCCGCACCTTCGAGGAGCCCGAGGCCTTGCGGCCGCTGCTCACGGCCGTCTCCCGAGCCCTGCCGGAGGGCAAGCCGTGGCTGGTCAAGGTCTCGCCGGACCTTGAGGCCCAGCAGCTCGACGAGGTCATCGCCGTCACCGTCGAAGCCGGCGCCCACGGTTTCACCGCCACCAACACCACCGTCAGCCGAGCCGGCCTGCGCACCCCTGGCGCCAGCGAGCTCCGAGGCGGCTTGAGCGGCGCCCCGCTCCACGACGCCGCGGTCCGCACCGTCGCCCACATCCGAAGCAAGACGGATCTGCCCATCGTCGGCGTCGGCGGCATCCGAACCAGCGTCCACGCCCAGCACTTCCTCGACGCAGGCGCCCAACTCGTCCAGCTCTTCACCGGCTTCATCTACGGCGGCCCCTGGACCGCGCGCCGCGTCTGCGCCGGGCTGCGCCCCTGACCGCGCACCGCAAGCTCATCCCGCCATGAGAGCACGCCGCCAGGCAGGCCCCCTGAGATACCGGGCGAGCCGCCGGAAACGGGACCTGCGCGCGTAGAGGGAGCCGCCTTCGGCGGCCAGTATCCTGGGGCGGCTCACGCTGCCGGGCGAGCGACGATCGCCCACGACACCAACATCTGCGTCCCTCGACCCACGGAGCGCCAAATGCGCGGCTCTTCCTGGCCAGGAATCCGGCCGAGTTTGGGAAAGTGGTCGACGATTGACCGGACCCGACTCGACCCGTACCCCTGGATTGTCGCCCTCAATTCTGAGGGATAAGCTCGAGAGGCGAGCAGTGCGAGTCGAAGCAACAGTGCCGGACAGTAGAGGGGTCGCCCTCAAGGAGCTGGCCGAGCAGTTGGGTCTCAGCAAGAGCCAGGTCATCGACGAGGCGCTGTCGCTGTTCTTGATGGCGGTGATGGAGATCCGACGTGGCCGGAGGTTCGTCTCGATCGGCCGGGCCGACGAGGCCCGGTCCGAGATCATGACGCCCACGCTGGCCCAGTTGGAGTGGATGGCCAACAAGAGCCCGCTCGGCCTCAGCGACGAAGCCGTTGAGCGCCTGGCGGGCCTGGTCGAGTCACCGCCGGAGCCCAACGAGGCGTTGAAGGGTGCACTCGCCGACGAGCCCTGATGGCTTCTACCGGCCAGGCCACGAGCCCCGTCACGCCCGAGGACGCCACCAGCGCCTTCACCTGCGGCGAGGCGGCCACAGACAGCTTCTTCGCCCGCCACGCCGTCGAGAATCACGAGAAGGGCATCGGCACCACCTTCGTACTCCGGGGCGCCGACGAAGGCGATCCTCCGGTCCTCGCCTTCTACACGCTCTCGATGTCCGCCGTCCCCGCCAAGGCCCTCCGCAAAGCGGCTGGGTCGCAACCTGTCCCGCTACCCGATGCCAGTTGCGCTCCTGGGCCGCCTGGCCGTCCACGAAATGGGCCAGGGTCGAGGTCTCGGTCAGCGCCTTCTCGGCGACGCCCTGCGCCGGGTCCACTCGGCTGGCGGGATCGTCGGCTGCGTGGGGGTCATCGTGGACGCCAGGAACGAGGCCGCCGAAGGCTTCTACCTCCGTTACGGGTTCGTCATCATCGACTCCAGCTCGTGGCCACACCGGCTCTTCCTACCGATATCCACGCGGGGACAACCAGGCAGGGCAACACGCCGAAGAACTCCGTCAGCCTGGATGGAGCGAGCGCCGGCAAGCCGCGCCATTGGGCTTGCAACGCAACATCACCGATGCCGCCCCACGTGGCTCCAGGTCTGCATCTCCAGAATGGAGTTCTTGGCCCAGGATGTCCTCGCTAGAGCCAACACGTCAGGTGGGCCAGTTCTCACAAGCGAGAATGGGTCAGTTCTGCCAAGCATCGAAGAATTGTCGTTGATGGGGAGAAGTAGTTGACGTCAACCACTCTCCGCCCCGCCCGGTCACGGCCCCCACCTGGGCGGAGATGGACTCGGTCGTGGACGCCTGCGACGGGTAGACCCGGAACCTCGCCGTCATGCTGGGCTGCACCGGGCTGCGGGTGGGCGAGACGATGCAGTTGCTCTGGTCGGACGTGAACCTGGCGACGGGGCAGCTCACCATCCGGCCGGAGACGGACAAGTCGAAGCGTGGTCGGGTCATCCCGCTTTCGCCGTTCCTGCTCTCGGAGTTGGAGGGGTGGGGCCTTCGGGAGGGCTTTATCGTGCCGAAGAACGGCAACGGGAACCGGGCTCGTCAGCCGGCGGCCGGGTACATGACCCACCGCTGGAAGAAGGCTGGCGTGCGGGCCGCAGGCGTACACCGGCGATCCGCACCACGCCTTTGGCGACCGCTCGCTGAGTGGCTTGTTGCCCATGCGTTGCCCAGGGCAGGCGCCGCATGGCGCAACCTGTTGATATTGCAAATGCAAAAAAGAGGTTGGTGGAGGCGCCGGGA
>CAYOBQ010000240.1:0-12208 GCA_964402225.1 uncultured Nannocystaceae bacterium
CTAGTCGCCGATCTCGACGCCCAACTCGAAGCGGCGGGCGTCGCGCCGACCCAGATGCGGGTGGTGCGCATCGAGCGCAAGGGCGGGTTGCTGCTGCTGCACCCGCAGAAGGGCGATCCGGTGAAGGCCCTGCGCGTGGTGGTCGGCATCGGGCGCAGTGGGAACTTCCGCAAGCTCGGCGTCCCCGGCGAAGACAAGACGCACAAGGTCTTCAATCGCCTGCACGACCCGAGCGAGTTCGCTGGGAGAAACGTGATGGTCGTGGGGGGCGGCGACTCCGCGATGGAGGCGGCGATCGCGCTGGCCGCCTGCGGCGCGTCGGTCACGCTCAGCTATCGCAAGCCCGAGTTCGGTCGGCCCAAGCCGGAGAACGTGGCCAAGCTCAAAGAGCTCGCCGCAGATCCCGGCGCGGACGTGAACCTCGAGATCCCCAGCTCCGAGCGGCAGGTCACGGCGATCACCCAGGAGATGTTGGCGATTCGCCCCCAGCCCCGCGGCTCGGTGCGTCTCGCGATGGCCAGCACGCTGGGGGAGATCACCGACGACGCGGTCACGCTCGGGTTCAAGGACGGCTCAACGGAGACCATCGACAACGACGTCGTCTTCCCGATGATCGGACGCGAGCCACCGCTGGACTTCTTTCGGCGCAGCGGCATCCCCATCGTTGGGGAGTGGAGCGCCAAGGCCTGGGTCACCCTTGCGGCGTTTCTCGCCTTCTGCCTCTTCGTCTACCACTGGAAGAGCTACTACGGCCTGTGGTCCGACATTGGCTGGCTCGACCCCAAGAGCTGGATCGGCAAGCCCGGTGCTTCCCCCGATACGAGCAGCCTCTGGTTCACCGTGCAGTCGTCGATGGGCGGGCGCAGCTTCTACTACACGCTGGCCTACAGCGCGGCGATCGCGGTCTTCGGCTTCCGGCGCATCAAGCGCCGCAAGACGCCCTACGTGAAGCTCCAGACCTACTCGCTGATGTTCATGCAGTGGCTCCCGCTCTTCCTGTTGCCGGAGGTGCTGCTGCCCTGGATGGCGAGAAACGGCCTGATGGACGGCGGCGCCTTCGGCTGGATCGGCGACCACCTGTTCCCCCGGACGGGGGGGGCGGCGCCCTACGAGCGCGAGTATTGGCGCGCCTACGGGCTGATCCTCGCGTGGCCGCTGATGGTCTACAACTGGTTCACGGCCCAGCCGGTCTGGGGCTGGCTGGTGCTCGGCTCACTCCAGACCTTCGTCCTCATCCCGCTCATCGTTCGCCGCTGGGGGAAGGGGGCCTACTGCGGCTGGCTCTGCTCGTGCGGGGCGCTGGCCGAGACCCTGGGCGACGCGCATCGCCACAAGATGCCCCACGGGCCGAAGTGGAACCGGCTCAACCTCATCGGGCAGGCCGTGTTGTGGGTGGCGATGATGTTGATGCTGGTGCGCATCTACGGCTGGCTCTCTCCCGGGTCCTGGGCCGACGCGTCCTTCAGCCGCCTCGTCAGCCCGTCGTTCGGCTCCGCGGGCGCCGGGGCGGTCCTCTCCTACAAGTACCTCGTCGACGTCACCCTGGCCGGGTTCATCGGCGTGGGGCTCTACTTCCACTACTCGGGCCGCGTGTGGTGCCGCTTCGCCTGTCCGCTGGCGGCGCTCATGCACATCTACGCGCGGTTCACGAAGTTCCGCATCTTCCCCGAGAAGAAGAAGTGCATCTCGTGCAACGTCTGCACCTCCATGTGCCACCAGGGCATCGACATCATGAGCTTCGCCAACAAGGGCCTCCCGATGGAGGATCCCGAGTGCGTCCGCTGCTCGGCCTGTGTGCAGAGCTGCCCGACGGGCGTGCTGCGCTTCGGCCGCTACGGCAAGACGAGGGACGAGATCATCTATGACCGGATCCCTGCCTCGCTGGTGCAGATGGCGGAGGTGCTCGGGGATCGGGAGGCCCCGCTAGCCGAGCGCCTGCTGGGGATCGGAGGGAAGAAGGGATGATGTCCCTCCCGCGAATGGACCATCGAGCTCGTCGTCGCGTGCCCGGGGGATGTCGCTTCATCTTTGTGCCCGGACATCTGATGCACTAGCATCTGGTGTATGCGCACCACGCTCAACATCGCGGACGATGTCCTGATCGCCGCAAGGCAGTTGGCGAAACGCCAGAAACGTACGGCCGGCGAGGTGATCTCCGACCTGGCGCGCCAAGCGCTGAGCGGGTCGTCGGTTCCGAACGGTGGTGAAGCCGAGTCCTTCCTCGGCTTTCGGCCGCTCCCGCGTCGAGGGGTCATCGTGACGGACGACCTCGTCGAGCAGATTCGGGAGGAGGAGGGCGTCTGATGCGGGCGCTGTTGGACGTGAACGTTCTCATCGCCCTATTCGACGCCGATCACCTCAACCACGCGGTCGCCCGGAGTTGGATGCTGTCGAACGCCGAGCAGGGGTGGGCGTCGTGTCCCTTGACTCAGAACGGATGCGTGCGCGTGATGTCGCAGCGGCGGTATCCGAGTGGCTTCGACAGCGTGGCGGCTGCGGCGCAGAGGCTTCGCGAGGCGGTGGGATCACCGGCCCATGAGTTCTGGCCCGACGGGGTCAGCCTGCTCGACACCGGCCTCATCGACCCCACGCGGATCCACGGCACGCGTCAGATCACCGATTGCTACCTGCTCGGCCTCGCCGTCGCTCGTGGCGGTCGCTTTGTCACCTTTGAGCAACGCGTCTCACTGTCGGCGGTGGCCGGCGCCCGCTCGGAGCACCTGCTCGTCGTCTGATCAGTTCCCCGCCCAATCGAGGCGCAGCTCGAAGGCCCCCGCCGAGTCCGCGTCGAAGCTGTCGACCACGACGTAGACCACCGCGCCGCCGTTGACCTCCGCCTCGGCGCGCGCCCTCGCGAACGGGTCGCCGGCGGTGGTGTCGTCCTCGTTGCAGGCGACCTCGGTGCCGGCGGCGGCGCAGTTGAGGCGCATGCTCACGGAGGGGTCGTAGCCGTCGTCGGCGGTGGGGGTGACGGTGGCCGTCAAGGTGCCGCCGTCGCCGCCGGGCACCTGCACGCGGAAGACCTGCTCGGGCCCGCCGCCGCCGACGCATTGGACCGGCTCCAGCATCGCTGTCCGCCCGAGGGTGGTGCCCTCCACGGTCTGGGGGTTGGCGAAGGCGAGCGGGGTGGGCGTGGCGCAGTCCCCGCTGGCTGGCGCGCCGCGGGTGCGCGTCATCGTCAGCTCGTAGCTCCCCTGGTAGTCGTAGCCGGCGCCGACGTTGATCCCGCGCCCGATCGACACCGTGTACGCCGCGTCGATGTTCGCCTCGAAGTCGCGCACGATGACCGCGTCGGAGGAGAGCTCGCTCGACAGCGCGTTCCAGCCACCGTTGAACTGGTAGAAACGCAGGCTCACCTCGTTGACCTGCCCCAACTGCACCAACTCGAGATGCAGCGTGTCCCCCGCGTCCATGCGTACTCGCTTCTGGTCGACATCGGCGAACGGGACCGCCGGCGGCGGGTTGTCGCCGGGCTCGCGGTCACGCCCGCACATGCGCCCGCGGTAGACCACGTCCGCCCCGATGGCCTGGGTGTACTCGTCCCCTTCGAGGACGAGGGTCTCCGGCGGCAAGAGCGCCGCCGACCAGTCGAAGGGCACGAAGGCGCGATCCTCCTCGAAGAGATCGAGGACGCAGGCCCGTGGATTCCGTCGCGTGATCTGGAAGTCGAGCCGGTACTGGGCGACGTCCGCGCCGGTCTGCCCGCGCACCCGCACGAGGTGGGGCGAGCCGAAACAGTCGGGCGCGGAGAAGCAGACCATCTGGGTCAGTCGGTTGTCGGCGAAGCGGCACTGTCCGACGCCGGCGAAGGGCAGGGCGTTGAAGTCGCAGCTCAGCATCTGCGGGGTGTAGTCGATGCGTCCCTGCCCGTCCTGGCGGTCGACGGAGCCCGCGCGCAGCACGTTGATGACGTCGACCTCGATGTCGGACGTCGGCGCCCGCCCCCCGTTGCCCTGGGGCGTGACATCGATCACCAGGGTGTCGAGCTCTTCGATGTTCAGCGCGTACCAGTCCGTATCCTCCCCGCAGATCCAGCCATCGATGCGCTCCTGGACGACCTCACCGGGGGCGGCGAGCACCTCGGTCCAGGTCCACTGCTCGTCCGTGGGCTCGTCGGCGGGATCGGGGCACTCACCCATGTCCAGGGACGCCGTGAGCTGGTAGTCCGCCCGCCCCGCGGGGACGCCGCCTCGAACGCGCACGAAGTAGGTGGCCCCGGCGGGCTCGTCGAGGGCGACGCGCAGCCCCTCGCCGTCGTCGATGAGCGCCCCCGCCCCGTCGTAGAGCGACAGCTCCAGCTCGACGGCGTCAATCGCCGCCACCGCCACCTCGAAGGCACGCCCGCGGGGCTCGATCCGGTACCAGTCGATCCCCGACGTCGCGCACAGCGTGTGACGCTCGTCGCGCCGCGGGGTCCTTCGATCGAGGACCAGGGGCGTCGCGTCGTCACGCAGGTCGTTGGGCTCCCCCGCGTCGTCCCGGCAGAAGGCCGCGCACTCGTCGTCCGGCTCACAGTAGAGCCCCCCGGGGCAGCCCACCCCGAGGTCGAAGTCGCAGCCGATGCGGCAGCGGTTGTCGTCGCAGACACAGCGCCGCCCGTCGCAGCCGGCGACCTCGTCGCAGTCCCGGTTGAGGCCGTCGCAGTCGCCGTCGACCCCGGCGCATCGTCCGCCGAGCACCTGCCCGCCTTCGTCGATGGCGGCGTCGGCGTCGCACGCGAGGCGCGGGCCACAGTCCCCGTGATCCCCGCAGAACCCTGAGCACACGCCTTCGAGGCACCCGCCGGAAGCGCAGTCCGCGTCGTCGCCGCACCGTTGTCCGACGGCCAGCGGACCGGCCCCGGCCCGACACCATGTCTCGACGTTTCGAGCGCCCGCGAGCCACGCCGCAGCACAGGTCTCACCGACCGCGCAGTCCAGATCGCCGTCGCAGTCGGCACCCGACCCGGCCTCTAGCGGGAGCGGTAGGCAGGCGCCGTGGACCACCTCGTCGAGCACCGGCCGGTCCGTGCAGACCATCCCTCCGGCGCATTGCGATGGCCCGTCGCAGGGGGCCGAGCAGCGCAGCTCGCCCCCCAGATCGGGGACGCAGCCGTTGCCGTGCCCACAGTCGAGGGCATCGTCACAGCGGAACCCGATGCGGGCCCCGTCCTCGTCCCGCGCCTGGCATTGCCCGCGCGCGACCACCGCGCCGCCGGGCAGGCCCACCTCCCCCGCGAGCCAGGGGCCGCAGACCTCGTCGCCCTCGCAGTCCTCGTCGTGCCCGCAGGCGGCGCCGCTCCCGGCGACGGGGACGCAGACGCGGGCCGAGCGACCGCCGGTGGAGATCGCTTCCGGGTTGGCGTCGACGCCGCGGCAGGCCCAGCCCGCCTCGCAGTCGGCGTCCGCCTCGCACAGCGTAGTGCAGACGGCTCCGGCGGCGGTGGCGGCCACGCACAACCCGCTGGCGCAGGCGCGGTCGTTTGCGCAGGCGTCCCCCGTATCTGCTGCACCCGTCGCCCGCCCGCAACGGACGCCGAGGGACGAGTCGCCCTCTCCATCGGGCACCGGCACCACCCGGCACGAGAGCCCGAGGTAGCACGCCTCGTCGGACTCGCAGGTCTGACCGCCGAAGGCCGGCCCCGCCATGGTTGGGAGCGAGCGCAGTACGAAGCACGCGCTCACCCCCTCTTCGCCGTCCAGATCGACGTCGGCCACCATCGCCTCGGTCAACCCGTCGACACCGAGATCGTCGAAGACGGCGCAGCCCGCGACGTCGAGATCCGCTTCGCAGGCGTCGCTGGCGGCCCGGTAGCGGTCGATCACCTCCCGCCGCAACAAGACCCCTTCGAGCACCACCGAGTCGAAGTCGAGCCCACCGTTGCCGGCCATGGCGACCGGTCCCGTGAGCCTGGGCGTGACCACCGTCGCCAGGTTCCAGTCGGAGGCGAGTCGGTCGTAGAAGAACGGCGAGACGATCGCGACCTGGCCCCGCGGATCATCGGTCGTGAGCACGCCTTCGACGTAGCGCACGCCCTCGACGACTTCGCGACTTCGCCCGAAGGCGTCGAGGGCCCGCGGCGTCGCATCGGGACCGTCGGCCTCCACCAACTCCGCGCCGTCGACGGCGTCGGGGAGCTCCGGCAAGCGAAGGAAGAAGCTCCGCCCCGCTGCGTCGAAGGACGCCGTCAGGTGGGGGTTGAGGACATCGCCGAGACCGGCGATCGCGTTCGAGGCGCAGCGCACGTCGTCCACCGCGGCGATCTGCATCCCGATCACTCGCCCCTCCGCGGGGCCCACGCACGGGGCGCGGTCGTCGATCAGGCCGTCGCAGTCGTCGTCGAGCCCGTTGCACGCTTCGGCCACCGCGTCACCCGGCTCCACGCTGCACGCGAGCCCGCCGTCGTCCCCGCACACCAGCTCACCGGCCCGCAGGCACTCGCCGACGCCGACCTCGCAGGCGTCGCCCAGCGTCTCGAAGTCCTCGTCGATGGCGTCGTCGCAGTCATCGTCGAAGTCGTTGCAGATCTCGTCCGCCGGCATCACCGGCTCTGCGTCGCAGACGACGCCGACCTCGTCGAGGCTACAGGCGAAGACGCCCGGCGCGTCGCACAGCCCCGAGTCGTCCACGCAACCCTCACCGACAGGGAAGCCCTCGTCGGTCTCGCCGTCGCAGTCGTCGTCGAGCCCGTTGCACAGCTCGTCGAGCGCGTCGCCAGCGACCGCGTCGCAGGCCGTGCCGTCTTCTGCGGCGTTGCAGATCGTGACGCCCGCCCGCAGGCACGCCCCCACGCCGACCTCGCAGGCGATGCCCAACTCGAAGCCCTCGTCGATGGTCTCGTCGCAGTCGTCGTCGACCCCGTTGCACAGCTCCGGGCTGCCGTCGCCCGCCCCGATGCCGCACTCGACGCCGTCGCCCACGTCGTTGCACACCAGCACGTCGTCTCGGGCGCAGGCGCCGGACCCGACCCGGCAGGCCTCGCCGAGGGTGTCGAAGGCCTCGTCCGTCGCGCCGTCACAGTTGTCGTCGAGGCCGTTGCACGCCTCTTCGGCGGGCTGCACCTCCTGGGCGCAGACGATGTCCCCGCCGGTGCACGTCTCGACGCCGTTGCGGCACAAGCCCAGCAGCCCCGTCTCGCATGCCGCGCCCCCACCGGGGTTGCCCTCGTCGGTCTCGCCATCGCAGTCGTCGTCGCTGCCGTTGCACGTCTCGGCCCCCGGCTCCGCGGTGCCGACGCACACGAAATCGCCTCCGACGCATCGCAGCTCGCCGGCGCTGCACACCCCGTCCTCCCCCGTGTCACAGCGGCCCTGGTCGGCGGCGTCCTCGTCGGTCTCGCCGTCGCAGTCCTCGTCGAGGCCGTCGCAGTCGTCGGTGAGCTGCCGACGCTCGATAGGCTCGCACTCGATGTCGCCCTGGTCGTTGCAGGTCGTCAGCCCACGGGCGCACAGCCCCAGCTCGCCGGTCTCACACTCGTCGCCGCCGCCCGGAGCGTCCTCGTCGGTGCGCCCGTTGCAGTTGTCGTCCACCAGGTTGCAGCGCTCCGGGGCGCCGGGGTAGCGCTCACCGTCCATCGGCGCGCAATCCCCGCCCAACAGGTCCCCGCCACAGTCCTCCCCCTCGACGCGCTCGTCGCCGTCGTGGTCGACGCATTCGGGTCGCTCGAGGTCCATGTCCGGCGGTGGCACTTTGCCGTCGGGGGGCGCGGCGTCTGGGACCGCCGAGTCCTCCGCCACGGCCGAGTCCGGCGCGGGCGCCATGTCCGGCGGTTCGAACGCGGGCGGCTCACCGGTGGGCGGGCAACCCGCGAATAGGAGGCAGCACGCCCCGGCGGCGATCAGTCGATGCAGCGACATCTCCACTTTCCCCAAAGCAGAAGGCCACAAAAGTAACTAGAAGGGCGTACGCAACACCAGCGCAGCGCCATCGGCGGTGGGAACCAGGCTCAACGAGTCGGTCGGTGGCGTCGACGGCGGCTCGTCCAGGACAAAGGCCATCACCGCCCCCCCGGCGACCGCCACGGCCCCCAGGCCGTAGAACGTGTAGGCCAGCGTCGTCGAGCCGTCGCGCTGGTCGGCGAGCTCGTCGTAGCGCGAGCGGGTATCGGGCCCGGCGACGAGGGCGTCCTCCGCCTCCTGGGCGTCCAGCGCGAAGAACGCCCCGGCCCCCAGCAGCAGCACCCCAGCCCCAGCCGTCGCGTATCCGATCGCGTCCCAAGGGGGTCCGTCGGGTCGCGGCGCCACGGTCTCGGCCACGGGCGCGGGCTCAGGCGTTGGCTTCGCCTCGGGCTTGGGCTCGGGCGTCGCCTCCAGCTCGGTCAGCTCGGCTCGCGCGCGCTTCGCCTCCGGCGTGCCGGGGAAGCCCTCGACCACCGTCGCGTATCCATGCATCGCGCCTTCGCGATCACCGTGGCGGGCCAGCGACCGCGCGAGGAGGAGCTGGTGGTCCGGCGCACAGCCGTCGAGGCGGACCGCGATTCGAAACAGCGCCGCGGCCTCCTCGAATCGCCCCTCCTTGGCCAGCCTCACGCCCTCCCGAGAGTTCACCTCTGCGGTGGTGGGATCCTTCGCGTCGCAGGGGGGCGCTTCCTGGGCGAGGGCCGGACCGGAGAGCAACAGGGTCAGCAAGATCGGTCTCAAAACTCGCTCGCCTCCAACGCGGTCGCGTCCGCGATTTGCTTGATCCGTCGCTGAGCCTCGGCCGCCTTGGGCCCGCCGAGCCCCTTCTTCAGGGCGCGAACGAAGAAGCGCTGCGCGCTCTTGGGCGCCCCGCGGCGTTGGGCGTCGAGCCCGTCTTCGTAGTCGCGCAGGGCGGCGGCGCGATCGGTGTCGGTGGGGTTCGCCTTGGGGGTCACATCGAGGCCCGCGATGCGCTTGGGCTTCGGTCGCTCCACCGGTGGTGGTGGGGTCGGAGTCCGCTTGCGCGTGGTGCTCGCTCGGCGCCTGCGCAACGGGACCGGCTTGGGCGGCTCGGCGTCGGGGGCCTCGGCGACCACGACGGCGGCGTCGGGGGGCTTGGCGACGACGGCGATCGCGGCGTCGGGCGCCTTCGCGGCCACCGGCGGCGCGGGCTTCGGCGCCGGCGGCGCCACGGCCGCCGCGATGGGCGCCTCCCGGACGGACAGCGCGTCGATGAGTCGATAGCCCACGAAGGCCAGCAGCAGCCCCACGAGGGCCAACGCCCAGGGCCAGAGCCGACGCGGCTCCTCGAACTCGACGTGGATGACGTCGGAGTCGACCTCGGGATCGGTGGCGGTCGGGCGGACGGGGGCGTGCTCGCCCGAGACCTGCGGGGGCAGCGGTGGCGGTGCGCTCGTGATCGGGATGCGGCCGGCCATGTGCCCGGAGATCTGGGAGGCGGAGGGATCCGTGTCCCGGTTGAGGCCCGGCTCGCCGTAGCGGCTGACCTCGGGGACGTGGGCCCGGTGGCGCTGGGTGTCGATCGCCTCGAGGACCTCGAGGGCCTCGCGCGCCGTCCCGTAGCGTTGACGCGGATCGATCGCCATGCAGCGCTGGATGAAGCGCGTCAGCGCCAGCGGCACCGCGTCGCCGGTCTGGGTCTCGGTGATCTCGGGGCGGGGGCCCTTGCAATGGGCCTTGGCCATCTCGACCAGCTCCATCTTGGGGATCGGCGGCTTGCCCGTCAGCGCCTCACAGAAGATCACGCCAAAGGCGTACACGTCGGTGCAAGGGGCGGTCTGCTTGGCCCGCCATTGCTCCGGGGCCATGTACTTCGGGGTGCCCAGTACGCCGCCCTGGCTCATCTGGGTGGTGTGCCCGCCGGAGCCGGCGAGGGAGGCGATGCCGAAGTCGAAGAGGCGGGCGAAGTTCTGCCGGCGCTTGCTCAGGTCGATGAGCACGTTGCCCGGCTTGAGGTCGCGGTGGACGACGCCGAGTTGATGTGCGGCCGCGAGCCCACGCAGGATGTTGATCCCAATCTCGAGCGCGTCGTCGAGGGGCAAGCCGCCGGAGCCCTTCACGAGTTGGCGGAGCGTGGGCCCATGGACGAGCTCCATGGCGAAGAAGAGGACCTTCTCCTCGTCCTTCTCGGTGATCGTCGCCTCGCCGTAGTCGAACAGCGGCACGATGTTGGGGTCGAGGAGCTGCGCTGCGGTGCGGGCCTCGCGCTTGAAGCGCTTGATGACGGCGGGATCGTGGACCGCGTCGACCACCAGCAGCTTGAGCGCGACGTCGCGGGCGAGGGCCTTCTGCTCGGCGCGGTAGACAGCGCCAAACCCCCCCGAGCCGAGGAAGCCGTTGACCACGTAGGCGTCGTTGATCGTGAGCCCGAGCATGTGCCGCTTGCCCCGCGGCGTGCCCTCGATGGCGTCGCGCGTGACACCGCGCACCCCGCCGCCGATCGAGTGGTCGACGGGGCAGTAGTCCTCCCCCGGATCGAGCTCCCGGTCGCACTTCGGGCAGTAGAGGACGGTGTCGTCCTGCTCGTCGATCCCTCCGGTCACGGCGAAAGGCTACGGCGCACCCCGAGTTGGCGCAATGTCGTCGGTGGTCGGTTAGAGTAGTAGCTGATGATGGTCATGCGGCCTGCGCGGCTCGACGACCTGCCTGCGCTGCTCGAGTTGGCCCGCGCGGCGGGGGTTGGGCTCACCACATTGCCCGCCGACGAGCGCGTCCTGCGCAAGCGCGTGAAGGCCTCGATTCATGCGCTCTCGAGCGACGTCGAGCGCCCCGCCGGGCAGTCCTACTTGCTGGTCATGGAGGACTTGCTCACCGGTCGGGTCGGCGGCACCTCGGGCATGGTCGCGCGGGTCGGCGGCTTCGAGCCCTTCTTCTCCTACGAGATTCGAACCCGCGTACACGCCTCGGAGCAGCTACGGCTCGAAAACGAGGTCCGCGCGCTGCACCTGGTCGCCAACCACAAAGGCCCCAGCGAGATCGGCACGCTCTTTTTACACCCCGACGCTCGGGGCGGCGGCCATGGGCGGCTGCTCTCCCTCGCGCGCTTCCTCTTCATGGCCGCGCACCCCAAGCGCTTCGACGCGGAGGTCATCGCCGAGATGCGGGGCGTCAACGACGAGGACGGCAACTCGCCGTTCTGGGACGCCGTCGGTCGGCACTTCTTCCAGGTGGGGTTCGCCGAGGCAGACGCGCAGAGCGCCCGCGACAAGTCCTTCATCGGCGAGATGATGCCCCGCCACCCCATCTACATCCCGATGCTGCCCCCCGAGGTGCAGACGGTGATCGGGCAGGTCCATCGTCAGACGCGGCCCGCCCTGCGCCTCCTCGAGCAGGAGGGCTTCGTCTTCGGCGAAGAGGTCGACATCTTCGACGCCGGCCCGTTGCTCCGTGCCCGCACCCGCCAGGTGCGCTCGATCGCGGACTCGAAGGTGGCGCCCCTCGCCCGCGTGGTGGCGAGGAGCCAGGACCAGACGCCCCTCCTGGTGGCCAACGAGTCCGTCGACTTTCGCTGTTGCCTCGGCACCGCGGACATCGAGGACGACGGCCTCGCGCTGCCCCGAGATGTCGCGCTGGCCCTCGGGGTCCGGCTCGGCGATCCCGTGCGCGTCGTCGCAGCGCGCGCAGGGTCGTAGCCTTCGTCTCCAAGGTCACGACCAGCGTCGCCAGCACGGCGCCCGCGCGTTCCACCGAGAGGTCGTAGCGGCCCCGCCTCCAGGGCGCGCATCGGCGTGGCGGCCTGCGCCTCGGGCTCGATCGTTCCGCTCAGCGCGCCGAGCAACCCCGCGCGGTGCCCACCGCGGGTGTCATCGGCCCCTCCCCGGGCTTCCCCCCGCCGGACGCCGTCGAGCAGCTCGGCGTCCGGGCAAGTGTCTCATGGCGCTACTCCTCCTCAATCGTCGCGGGCGTTCAAGCACGCCACCAGCTCCCCCAACCGCGCCCGGTGCGAGGCTTGCTCGACCCGCACCGAGGCCTCGCGGCCCTTCCTCCCGTACGGTAGCCGCGCTCGTCATGCGAACGCGTCGATCCTCACCTGACTCCCACTTGTACCGGCCGGGCGGGAGCATTGGACATGGGTCCTACGACGATCGGTGGTCTTCGCAGCGGGCTTTGCGAACAGCGGCGCTCGGTGGCTCGACGGAGGTCGCGGCCGGACCGTCCGTCTGAGCTCGCGAGGCTTCGCCGGATCCTCATCATTATGTCCAGCTGACTGGATACATCCACCCACACGCCAGCCGGCTTTGAACCCTCTATGTCCGGCCATCGCCTCCGAACGGAGGTCTTCGTCGGCGACGGGGAGGGGCGCAGCTACG
>CAYOBQ010000241.1:0-12053 GCA_964402225.1 uncultured Nannocystaceae bacterium
TCCGAAGATATCGGTAGGCTTCGCAACGCCGAAATCGGTTGGCGGGCGCGTGCATCGCGCCGCGTCGCGACTCTGCCGGAGCGTCCTAGTTGCAGCCGGTATCCGCGACGACGACGTCGCCGCTCTTGACCGACCACACCGCCATCGCCCCCCGCCCCGTCGCCTGGATCGCCCGGCGCGGGTCGAGCTCGAGCGGCCCCCCCAGCAGCGTCCCGTTGGGGTTGAGCAGGAGCGCCGAAGCCCGCGACTTGTCGTCCCCGCCGAAGACCGCCGCCACGTAGGCCAGATAGCCCAGGGGCGTCGGGCTCACCCTCGGCATCGAGAACTCCCCAGCGAGGTTGTGCACGGGTCCGAAGCCCAGGAACTCACCGAAGCTGAAGGCCCCGTGGATCAGCCCCTGCTCGTGGTGCAGCGCGTAGACCGCGCCCTCGGCCCGGCGCGCGACCGACACCCCGAGCTCGACGGCGATCCCCGGCAGCGGCCGCTCCACGGTGAGACCGAAGCCGATGTCGTTCCCCGTCTCCTGGTAGCGCAGCACGGCCCCGTTGATGCCCTCCGCGGCGCCGAAGATGACGGTCTCCCCGTTGTGGGTCGACAGCCCCAACCTCGCCTGCGCCCAATCCGCGTGCTGCGACAGCCGCTGCGGCACCTGAACCCCATCGCCGATGCCCGGCGTGAAGGCGTAGCCATAGACCCGCCGCGCGTTGAGCGCGTCCTGAGCCACGAAGGCCACCGTCACCCGGTGGGTCCGCCCCACCACGGTCGTCACCAAGGACGGCGGCCCCGCCTCGTCACGGAGCAACACCAGCGGCGGCGAGGCGCCCTGCACCACCTCGTAGAGCACCACCCGCGTCGTCGAGAGGGGCCGGCCCATCCGCACGCGCGCCGCGATCACCCACGTCTGCCCCGCCGACGTCACGTCGACCTCGAGGAACTCGGAGCCCCCCGGCGGCAGCGCCAGCTCGGCCCGGCCGTCCTCCCCCCACAGGAAGGTGAGCGCGTCCTCCTTGGGGACCGCCCGCCCCACGATCCCGTCCGCGTCGACGTCCATCGCGAGCTCGCTCCCGCCGAGGTCATCTCCCCCCGGTGACGCCGCGGGCCCGCACCCGCGCTCACAGCCATTGCTCAGGTTGTCGTCGATGTCGAACCAGCGCGGCGCGCACGCCAGATCGACGCACTCTCCGTCCACGCACACGCCCGCCGCGTGGGGCCACACGCACAGCGGCGCGTCGTCCTCGGCCTCGTCGACCTCCCCGTCGCAGTCGTTGTCGAGGCCATCGCAGACCTCGTCCTCGGGCTCGAAGACCGGCTCGCATTCAAAGACCCCCGCGGCCCCGCAACGGGAGACGCCGACCCCGCACTGCCCCTCCTCGCCGGTCTCGCACGGCGTGCCGTCGATGCCCTCGTCCACCGCCTCGTCGCAGTCGTCGTCGGCCCCATTGCACACCTCGCCAGGCACCGGCCCGCAGCCCCCGCAGGCGTTTTGAACCCCCTCGTCAACGGGGCCATCGCAGTCGTCGTCGGCCCCATTGCAGATCTCGACCGGCACCGCACCGCAGAAGCCACAGGCGTTTTGCACCCCCTCGTCGACGGGGCCGTCGCAGTCGTCGTCGGCCCCGTTGCACACCTCGACCGCCACCTCGCCGCACTCGTCACAGGCGTTACGAACGCCCTCGTCCGTCTCCCCGTCGCAGTCGTCATCCTCGAAGTTGCACACCTCGGCGGGCACCACGCCGCACCCGTCGCACGCGTTTCGCACCTCCTCGTCGGTCTCCCCGTCGCAGTCGTCGTCGGCGAAGTTGCACACCTCCGCCGGCACCGGCCCGCACGCCCCACAGGCGTTTTGCACCCCCTCGTCGATCTCACCGTCGCAATCGTCGTCGTGTTCGTTGCACACCTCCGGCGGCTCGACCCCGCAGTCCCCGCAGCGGTTCAGCGCCCCCTCGTCGACCGCCTCGTCGCAGTCGTCGTCGAGCCCATTGCACGCCTCCTCGGGCACCGCTCCGCACGCCCCACAGGCATTCCGCACGCCCTCGTCGATGCGCCCGTCGCAGTCCTGGTCGTGGCCGTCGCAGACCTCGGCGGGCACGTCTCCGCAGTCCCCACACGCGTTTCGCACGCCCTCGTCCGTCTCCCCGTCGCAGTCGTCGTCCTCGTCGTTGCAGACCTCGTCGCCCCCCGCCCCCGGCTCCGCGTCACACACCACCGCGCCGACCGCGACCACGCACCTCCGCAGGCCCTCGACCGCGCAGGCGCCCACCCCTGAGACGCACGGCTCACCGGACCCCGGGAGCTCCTCGTCGATCCACTCGTCGCAGTCGTTGTCCAGCCCGTCACACGCCTCGTCCGCCGGCAGCCCCGCCTCCGCGTCGCAGCCCAGCGCCTGCGCCTCGCCGTCACACACCATCGTGCCGTCGCGCCGGCACTCTCCGAGCCCCACGATGCACCCCGCCCCGGCTCCCGGCGTCTGCTCGTCGACCCGTCCGTCGCAGTCGTCGTCCTCACCGTCGCAGGCCTCGGCGTCCGGGTACGTCGCCCCGACGCACCCCCCGAAGGTGTGGTCCGCGGCGCACTCGCGCTCCCCCTGCGCACACACCCCCACGCCCACCGTGTCGCCGTCCCCCTCGTAGCACGCCACGCGCTGCCCCGGCGCGCACTCGCACGCCTCGCCGGGGCGGTCGTCGACCATCCCGTTGCAGTCGTCGTCGATGCCGTTGCACACCTCCGCGGTGGGCAGAACCTCGCCCTCGCAGACCTCACCACCACACGCCTGCGCCCCCGAGCGGCAACGCCCCACGCCCGCCGAGCCCGCCGGCCCGGTGTAGCAGGGCGCGCTGATCTCGCCCTCGTCGGCCTCGCCGTCGCAGTCGTCGTCGCGCCCGTTGCACACCTCCGGCGACGGCTCCCCCGCCACCACGCTGCACGCCACCTCGCCTCCGGGCACGCAGATCCGCTCTCCATCGCGCCGGCAGGGGCCAATCCCCTCCGCGCACGCCTCACCGAGCCCCAGCGCTTCATCGACTCGACCATCGCAGTCGTTGTCCGCGCCGTCGCAGCTCTCCGCCCCCGGTTCACCCGCCACCGCGTCGCACTCGATGGCCCAGCCGACGTCCCCGAAACGGCACACCGTCAGCCCTTCGCGCGTGCACGCGCCTTGGCCCTCCAAGCACGGTTGGTCGAGGGGCAGGGACTCGTCGGTGCGGCCGTCGCAGTCATCGTCCACCGAGTTGCAGACCTCCCCCCGCGGGACGACCTCACCCTCGCAGGCGCCGAAACCGCCGCCGTCCTCCCGACACGTCTGCTGTCCGGGCCGGCAGGCGCCGATGCCCGCGGTCCCCTCATCCCCGCTGTAGCAGGGCTGCTCGACCCCGGGTGCGCACTCGCCGCAGCCTCCCGGGGCGTCGTCCACCGTCCCGTTGCAGTCGTTGTCCACCCCGTCGCAGATCTCGTTGCGCGGGAGGACCTCGTCGGCGCAGGCGCCCAGGATGCCCGCCGCGCACCCCCGCGCCCCGGCACGGCACACGCCGACGCCGAGGGTCCCCGCGGGTCCCTCGTAGCACGGCACCTCGATGCCCTCGTCCGTCGCCTCGTCGCAGTCGTTGTCGAGTCCGTCACAGCGCTCGGTGGTGGGCACGACCTGCCCCACGCAGCGGCCCACGATCCCGTCGTCGCAGGCCGCCTGGCCGACCCGGCAGACGCCGACGCGCCCCGACTCCGGTGGGTCCCCGTCGTAGCAGGTCGCAGACAGCGGCAGCCCGCCGCGCCCCTCGTCGATCCGGGTGTCGCAGTCGTTGTCCTCACCGTCGCAGCGCTCCCCCGCCTCTTCCGGGACGCAGCCACCGCCATCGACGCCATCGTCGGGGGGATCGACGGGTCCGTCGGACGTCGCCGTGTCGGGGGCGGCGTCGGCTCGGCCCACATCACCGACGATCGCGTCCACGACGCGCGCGTCCGCCCCGTCAACCGCGCCGCCATCCTCGGGCGACACGCTCCCGCCCCCGCCACCGTCGGACCCGCCGACGTCCCGCTCCTCGGGAGGCGGCGCGACGCAGACGCCGCCGACGCAGATCTGGTCGTCGGCGCAATCCTCGGCAACCGCGCACTCATCTTCGAGGGACGGCACACACGCGCCCAACAGGAACGCGACGGCCCACAAACTCTTATTCATCACAGCAGATAGTACCCGAGACGGGGAAGCTGTCACAAAAGGGCGAAGTAGTCCCGCTCGGCTCGGTGGTCCCGCCCAATCGCCGCTCGGCTCGGTGATCCCGCTCAATCGCCGCTCGGCTCAGTGGTCCCGCTCAATCGCCGCTCGGCTCAGTGGAATCGTCGGCGCGTCTTCGACTGGGGCAATCGCGGCTCCGTCGCGGTCGTGACGCCGAGGGTCGCGCCCCAGTAGCGGTCATCGTCGAAGCTGAAGCCGAAGGGCTCGTCGATGTTCAAGTTGAAGCGCGCAACGATGTCGAGCAACCGCGGCAGACGAACCCTCACCTCCGGCGTCACGCCGATCGCGTCCTTCGAGTCCTGGGTCCCGTCCCCCGTGACCCGCGTCGCGTAGGTGCCCAGGAGGCCCAGCCGAACCCAGGGGTGCTCGTAGCCGACGTCGAGATCGCCCTGCACGATGGTGGTGAGCCGGTCGCTGTAGACCATCTCGTAGTCGTCGATCCCGATGAGCTCGGCGGCGTGGGCACCCACCCCGACGGTCATCCCCGTCTGGAAGCGGAAGACGATGTCGCTGTGCAGGACCACGCTCATCGCCTCGGGGGCCCAAAGCCAGGCGTCGCGCCCGCCGTGCGCGCCCCAGAGGCCGGCGTAGGCCGCGGTGTCGACCACCGAGTCGAGCCGGTCCGAGGTCCGAATATTCGCCGCCGGCGCGGCCACGCCGAGGCCGACGCGAATCCACCGATGGGGCACCCGCCAGGCGAAGAACCAGGCCAGATGCGGGTTGCCCAGCACGAAGGTGGAGAGGGTCTCCTTCTTCGCCGTGGCGGCGGTCGGATCGATGAAGTCGAAGATCTGGTAGGAGCCCATCCCCCACTCCGCGACCACCTCGTTGCTGCCCACGGGCTGGGCGATCTTCAACGACGGCGCCAGGGTCAGCGTGTCGAGACCCGAGAGCTTGCCGAAGTGCCCGGTGAAGTAGAGCTCGAAGCGGGTCCGCCGACGGTCGGCGATGTCGGAGGCCGAGTCGACGGGTCGCGCCACCTCGCTCGGACGCACCTCGGCGAGCACGTTGTTGGCGGGCCACACGGCGAGGGTGGCCAGGACAGCGGCTGCTTTGGTCTTCCTCACGGCGCCGATTGAACGCCGAAACGCGATTCTTCGCAATTCCTCGCCCGTTGACAGAGACGGTCCTTCCCTGGTGCGGTGTCGCCGAGCCCAGACTGGAGCGGGGGGTCATGAGCCGACACGGCTGGTGTGGATTGTTGCTGCCAGCGCTCGCCCTCGCGGTGCCCGAGGGGACCCCGCAGCTCGGCCTGACGCAGGGGCTCGAGGCCCAAACGCTGCTCGGGGTCGAGGTCGTCACCGAGGGGGAGACGATCCGCGTCTGCAGCAGCGACGACGGGCGACAGGAGCCGCCCGTCGAAGGCGACGACCTCGACGAGGCCCCCGGCGAGCCCAACGCGGTCGAGCCCGTCGAACGTCGCGGCGCAGAGCTCCTGGTCTATCGGCCCGACAGCGAGCGCTGTGGGCCCGAGGCCGCGTGCCCGATGGGGCAGCTCTGCTATCGGAGACGCCGTGGCGTGCCCGTCAGCGGAGACGAAGAGGGGCGCTGCGCGATCCCGCTGCCGGTGACGGCGGAGGTCGGCTACTGCCGCCACGGGCTGGCCCCGGAGGCGTGGATCGAGGTCCTGGCCGATGTGCCCGGCCGCTGGCAGCTCGACTTCGCGGCGGAGCCAGAGACGCTCAGCCCGAGCGGCGCCTCGACGCGCTACTTCGAGGTCGACGTCCTCGATGCGCAGGGGGTCTCGGCGCCCGGGGGCCGCCTGAGCACGCGCCAATGGCTGCTCAACGCCCACAACTTCCGGCTCGCCACCAACGCCGACTTCTACGCGCGCGCGCCGGTCAACGACGGCGCCCGCGTCTTCATCATCGACTACGAGCAGCTCCGCGGCTTCCGCTACAGCATCATCGCCAACAACGAGGGCCTGGGGCAGCACCCCCACCAGAGCTGGTGCCAGTTCGGAGATCCCGATGGCGACGGCGAGTGCCCGCTGTTCGACCAGGGCGAGCAACAGCCCGCCAACCTCGGCTATCTGCTCTACCTCCACTACCCCGATCCCCCGCCCGACCCCGCGCCGGGGCCCGAGCTGGCGTCCTTCGCCTTCAACGACGAGGCGGGCACGGCGAGCATCAGCCCCGACGGCGACGGGGTGCAGGACGCCGGCGTCTTCAGCTTCGACAGCAACGTCGAGGGGGTCTTCAAGATCACCCTCGATGTCGACGGCGACGGGGTCTTCGACGGCTCGCGGGACGTGCAGATCAGCGGTCGCGCGATGGTCGGCCCCAACGAGGTCGGCTGGGATGGGACCGACCGCGAGGGGGCGGTCGTGCCCGACGGGGCGTACGCCTTCGAGGTGGAGTTGATCACCGCGGAGGCGCACTTCCCGATGTTCGACATCGAAGACAACGAGGCCGGCTTCGTCGTGTGGGAGCAGCTCGGCCCCGACGAGGAGCGCGTGCCGGTCCGCATGTTCTGGGACGACACGGCGATCCGCGCCGAGGGCGCGCTGCTCGAAGACGACGCCATCGAGGTGCTGCCCGAGGGATCACGGCTACCGGACGAGGGCGGCGGCGCCCACCAACGACGGCGCTGGGTCCAACCGCGGCGCGAGAACCCCGAGGAGATGCGCGTCGAGGACGTCCCCATGGTCTTCGACACCTGGGTCTTCGGAGAACGGACGACGGTGGGCGTGGTCGGCTGCCGGCGCTGCGACGCGCTGCTCGACGTCCTGCGCGTCGGCGGTGAGGACGAGGCGGGTGACGCCGATGGGGACGGGCTCGGCGACGACGAGGAGGCGCTTTTGGGCACCGATCCGAACAACGCCGACACCGACGGCGACGGGCTCGACGACGGGGTCGAGACCGGCGGCGCGAACCCCACCGATCCGACGCTGGCCGACACCGACGGCGACGGCCTCCCAGACGGGGTCGAAGACGCGAACGGAGACGGCGCGCGGGGCCCGCTCGAGACCGATCCCAACGACCCGGACAGCGACGGCGACTCCCTGGTCGACGGGGCCGAGGACCTGAACCGAAACGGGCTGCGGGACGCGGGCGAGACGGATCCGCGCGTGGCGGACACCGACGGCGACGGCATCCCCGACGCGGAGGACCCTTTCCCCACCGGCGGCGTCGAGCCGCCCGACGTGGGCCCCGGCGACGATGGCGGATCCGGGCGCGACGCGGGCGGGCGGGGACGCGGGGGCGACGACGGTCTCCGGGAGGGGCGCGACGAAGACGCAGGCGTCGACGACGCCCTGAACGACGAGATCGGCTGCGACTGCCGGATCGGGGCGCGGGGCGCCCCCGGCTGGTCGCTGGCGTTGGTGCTGTTGGTGCCCCTGCGAAGGAGGAAGAGGCGATGAAGCGGTGGATCTGGGCGATGTTGCTGGCCGGCTGCGCGATGGAGGCGGAGCCGCCGCCCGACGCGCCGGACATCTCTCGGCTCGTCTCCGATTGGAGCGGCCAGACCGGCGAGCTGAGCGGGGAGAGCGGTCAGGCGCTGCTGCAGGGCTTCGTCGACGACTACGAGACCATCGAGCAGATGGTGACGCTGTTGTCCGAGACGCTGCTCGCAGACGACGGGCTGGCCGACGACGAGGGGACCGAGGCCTCGGGCCAGGGGCTCGGCGTGCAACGGCGCGCCCTGAGCGTCGAGGCCGGCGGCTGGGCGAGGATCACCTACATCTGCCCCGGCGCGGCGCCGGAGGTCGTCGACGAGGCGCAGGGCAAGCTCGAGCTCCTCGCTGCCTTCGGTGAGGACGGCATCCGCGACGACCAGATCTGGGGTGAGGCCCTGGCCTGCGCCCTGGGGACCAGCCTCTTCGACGGGGATCTCAACCTGTGGCTCTCGGACGGTACGGCGGCCGTGTTGGACTTCGAGGGCGAGCTCTCGGGGGTGAAGTTGCCCTTCGAGATCGGCCTCGTCAACGACACGTTCCAGCTCCGGCGGATCGCCGACGAGGGCAGCTTCCTGGTGGGCTTCGACCCCGAGTCCACCGAGGATCTGAGCTTCGAGATCACCGACGCGAACCGCACCTGGGACTGCACCCTGGCCCAGAACCTGACGAGCGGGCGCTGCGAGGACGAGGGCGAGGTCGTCTCGTGGTGAGGCTCATCGTCTGTGTCCTGCTCACCAGCGCCACCGCCCACGCCACCCACGACGACGCCCCGGCCACCGACTACACGGCGTATACGCTCCGCGACGGCGAGTACCGGGCCGGTCCGGGGCGCTTCGAGTGGGGCGTCACGGAGACCGTCGACCTCGGCACCCTCACGTGGCTGTGGTACGTCCGCGCCCCCAACGCCCACGTCAAGTGGCGCTTCTGGGACGGTGAGGGCTGGGCGGTCGCGGCCTCCCTGGGCGTCGCCTCCTTCAACCTGGGCCGCCTCGTCCCCAACGCCGACATCGAGACCCGGATCATCCCCTTCGAACTGCTCGGGAGCTGGCGCAGCGGCCAGCTCACCTACAGCCTGGGCTTCGGCCACACGCTGACCCGCAGCGAGGCGGGGGCCGAGAACGAGGAGTCGGGCAGCGCCGCGGCGGCCCTCGACCTATCGGTCGGTTACCTCCACCCCACCCTCGAGTGGCGTCGCAGCGCGACCTTCGCCTGGGTGCTCGAGAGCCGTATCGGCCTCTTTCAACAGGGCACCGGCGACGCCAGCTCCGAGGTCGAGGTCAACGAGCGCACCAAGGTCGAGATCTTCGGCGCCGCCGACGCGGACATCTCCGGCAGCACCCGCCTCGTCAACGTCTCCCTCGGTGCCCTGTGGAGCTGGGACCAGTTCAACCTGCGGGCGGGCCTCGGGTACGGGAACTACAGCGTGCCGGGGGTGAACATCTTCATCCCCGAGGTGCGCTTCCCGTACCCGGAGCTGGCGGCCTTCTGGCGGTTCTAGAGGCCGTCGCAGAGGCCGTCGTTGTCGCCGTCCTCGTCCAAGCAGATCAGGCCCCCGGCGCAGACGTTCTCGAACTCGGTGACGTCGCACCGGTCACCCTCCGGGAGCACCGGGATCGAGTCGAAGAGCACCTGGTAGTCGAAGGTGTCGGCGTCGAAGTAGGACACGACGTAGAAGTGGGTCCCGGCCCCGAGATCCTCGGCCAGCGCGCTGCACAGGCTGCCCGCGTCGTCGTTCTCGGCGAGGGCGGCCCCCACGGCGGCCACGACCCCGTCGGCGCCGAGGACGTCCGCGTCGACGCGGAACAGGCGCGTATCCCCCGGGCAGCCGAGGGGCCCGCCCGTCGACACGAAGACGCGGGCGTCGGCGTCGATGGTGTAGGCGTAGACATCGTAGGCGTCCTCGTCGGTGAGCCCCGCTGACACCACGGCGCGTCCAGCGACGGCGTTGGCATCGTCCCGCGTCTCGTTGGGCTCGACCTCGTCGATCTCCACCGCCGCGGGGAGCGCCTCGCACACCCCGACGCCGTCCACCTCGTCTTGCAGACAGAACGTGCCGGGCTCGCAGATGTTGTCGTCGCCGGCCCGGTCACACGCCTCGGCGTCCGCCACCACCGGCATGACCTCGACGCGGAAGGTGTAGTCCCCGATGTCACGGCCGCCGAGCCCCGAGACCTCGAAGCGGTAGGTCCCCGCCTCGAGGACGCCTTCGATCAGCGGACAGACGCCCTCGCCGTCGTCGTCGTCCTGGTCGATCAGCTCGAAGGCGCCGTCGATCTCGGCGTAGAGCCGCATGAACATGTCCCCGGGGCACCCCTCGAGCGCCGTCGTCTGGGCCCGAACGAAGACGCGGTCGTCGACGACGAGCTCGAAGAGATCGGCCTCGTCCTCGCCGACGTTGGCCTCGAAGTCACCGCCCTCGCCGACGTCCGTCGCTTCGACGGTGCAGGCCGCCGAGCAGCCGTCGCCGTCCGCCTCGTTCCCGTCGTCGCATTCCTCGCCGGGCTCGCGCGCGCCATCGCCGCAGGTCGGATCGACACACGCCTGCGCCTCCCCTTGCGGGCAGTATTGCTCGCCACCACAGCGGGCCACCATGCCGGTGCACACGCCGTTGTGATCGAGGCGAGGCACCTGCTGGACGCGGAGCCAGTTGAAGCCCTCGACCGCCCCGAAGTGGCCCACGCCGACGACGTAGCTGCCGGGGCCGAGGTCGCGGACGAAGTCGTGGGTGCGCGGGGCCGCCGCCGGGCAGACGTCCCGATCGTCGTCCGTCCCGCCGATGCTGCTCCCGTCCTCCCCGAAGACCGAGAAGATGGGGTCGCCGTTGCAGGTCTCGGCGTCGTCGGGGGACTCCACCGCGATCGTGACGTCGATGGCCTCGTCGAGCGTGAAAGCAAACCAGTCCGTGGCGTCGCCCTCACCGAACTCGAACATCGCCTCGGCCAAGCCATCGTCGTCGAAGACGAGGGGGAACGGGCGCGCCTGGCGATCGGGCTCCCAGGCCCGGTTGCACGGGGCCGACGGGCACTCGAGATCAGCGTCGATGCGTCCCACGAGGTCCTCGGCGGACCGGGGCTCGATCTTGAAGCTGCCGAAGCTGTGGTTGAGCGGGCCCACCACCGCCTCGTAGGTCGTGTCGAGGATGGGCTCGGGATCCTCGGCGTAGAAGAGGTCGTTGACCCGCAGCACGCCATCGAGGATGAACTCGTTGACCCCCGCGCGGTCATCGGGGTGGGCGTCGCTGACGGTCACGTCCTCGACGCGCACCAGCACGCCCTCCCAGGGCTCGGCGGACTCGGGGGCCAGATCGGCGACGTCCACCACCGCCGGCGCCGGGGCCTCTCCCGCGCCGACCCGCTCGACGACCTGGGCGGTGACGCCGCTGTTGCCGAAGCGCTCGTTGTAGACCCCGGTGACGTTGACCACGTCCCCGACACCCAGATCCGCGAAGCCGCCGCCGCTGACGAAGATCCCGCTGAACTGACCACCGTCGGGCTCCTGGACCCAGATGAACCGGTCATCGCCCGCCGTCACCGTCACCCCGACGAGGCGCACGCTCGTCCCCGTCTCGGGGTGCCCTTCGTGGGCCCCGTTCTGCAACGCGTAGACGTCGAGCTCCACCGGGGGCTCCGGTGCGCAGCCGTGGTTGCCACGGCCGGGGCTACCGAGATCACCATCCTCGGCGTCGAGGGGGCGGCGGCTGTCGCACCAGTTGGCCGCGACGTTGTTGTCCGGCGCGTCGACGTCGGCGGCGAGCTGCATCGACACCCCGACACCACCGGGGAACTCGCCGTCGTACGCGACGCGGTCGATCTCCTCGCCATCGGCGTTGGTCAAGATGATCTCATCGCCCTCGTTGGCGAGCACCACATCGGCGTACTCGAAGTCGATGTCGATTCCGCCGTTGGTCAGCGCGTCTCCGTTGATCCCGAAGAGGAAGAAGGCGTCCCCGGCCACGACGATGGGCTCGCCGTCGGCGGGCAGGGTGAAGGTGTCGCCGTCTGCGTCCGCGATGGTCATGCCGTTGATGTGCAGCGTGCGGTTCGACGGGTTGTGGACCTCGAACCACTCGCCGAGGTCATCGTCGACGGCGTCGGGGTTGGGCATGATCTCGGTGATGACGAGGTCGCCCGCGCCGACGGTGTGATCGTCGTCGGCCACGCAGACGCCCGCCGCGCAGATCTGGCCGTCGTCGCCGCAGTTCAGCTCCTGGAGCGCCTCTCCGTAGTCGCACTCGCCGGTCACAGGCACGCAGGCGCCAGCCGCCTCGGCGCTGACGACCACGTTGCCATCGCAGCGCGCGGCGAAGGCCGGACAGTCGACGTCCTCACAAAGATCCGGCTCACCTTCGCCTTCCCCTTCGCCCTCGCCTTCCCCTTCCCCTTCGCCCTCGCCTTCCCCTTCGCCCTCGCCCTCGCCCTCCCCTTCGCC
>CAYOBQ010000242.1:0-12022 GCA_964402225.1 uncultured Nannocystaceae bacterium
CGGTCGCCGCGAACGAATCTGACCCACGCTCGCGGCGCGAGTCTGCCTATTTATTTTTGGACAGACCCTTTGAGCAAGCTGACGGCTGAGTGCTGAAAGCTGACAGCCTCTCCAAAGACGACCGCAGATCTGGGATTTGCACCCGTCTCCAATGCCCGCCACCCGGCGTGCGAACGCAGACCACGTCTCCAGCCTCGACGTCCACCGTCACCTTCCCCGGGAGCTCGATCTCGTTCGATGTGCCCGCGCGGACGACCGTGTTTCGCCCGGGGACCCCGGAGGGCGCGCCGTGGAGCCCCGGCGGCGGCAGGCGGCGACGCTCCGTCATCAGCGTGACGACCGCCGGCTCGAGGAACCTGTAGCGACGCTCCACTCCGGCCCCGCCGGGCACGACGTCGGCATCGACGGGGGGCGAATCGGTGACGGCGTAGCGGTCGATGCGGACCGGGTACGCCCGCTCGAGGGCCTCGACGGGGGTGTTGAGCGTGTTGGTCATGTGGCTGTGGATCGCGTCGGCGCCGGGGCCGGCGGGACCGCCGCCCGCGCCGCCGGCGAGGGTCTCGTAGTGGACGAATCGGCTCGGGCCGTCGCCGCCGAAGAGGACGTTGTTCATCGAGCCGCAGGAGGCGGCGGGGACCCGGTCCGGCGCGGCCCCCGCGAGGACGGCACAGACGGCGTCCACCAGCCGCTGGGAGGTCTCGACGTTCCCGGCCGAGACCGCAGCGGGGGGGCGCGCGTCGATGATCGACCCGGGGCGGGTGCGCACCTCGATCGGACGCATCAGCCCGGCGTTCGCCGGCAACGACTCCCCCGCCAGACAGCGAAAGGCGTAGAAGACCGCCGAGATCGCGATCGCGCGAACGGCGTTGAGCGGCCCCGGGACCTGGTCCGGCGCCTCGGTGAAGTCCACGACCGCGCCGTCGCCCTCGATCGTCAGGGTGACGGGGATCGCCACCGGGGCGTCCCCCACGCCATCGTCATCGAGGTACTCCGTGGCGCTCCATCGCCCGTCCGGCAACCCCCGGAGCAGGGACCGCGCCCGCCGCTCGGCGTAGTCGAGGAGCGCCTCGTTTCGCGAGCGGACCTCGGCGGCTCCCTGCGCGAGGACCCAATCGACGAGCCGCGCTGCGCCCACCCGATTCGCGGCCTCCTGTGCGCGCAGGTCGCCAGCCCGTTCGCGGGGCATCCGTGACGCCGCGGCGAAGCGCGCCCGGAGCGCGTCGTCGAGCGGGGTCGGCGGGATGCGCACGCCCTCGTCGTCGATGGTCAGCCCACGGCCTCCACGCGGCGCTGGCAGGCTCCCCGGCGCGATGCCCCCGACGTCGGCGTGGTGGGCGCGGTTGGCGACGTAGAAGGCGGGGCGGCCCTCCCCCGGTAGAAACACCGGCGTCACGAGGGTCACGTCCGGCAGGTGGGTGCCCCCGGCGAAGGGGTCGTTCGAGAGCACCTGCACGCCGGGGGACATGGGCACAGCCCGGATCGAAGCGCGCACGCTCAGCGGGGTGCTGCCCAGGTGCACCGGGATGTGCGCCGCGTGCACCAGCATTCGGCCGGCGGCGTCGAAGACGGCGCAGGAGAAGTCCCGACGCTCCTTGATGTTCGCCGAGAAGGCCGCCCGCATGAGGGTCGCGCCCATCTCCTCGGCGATCGCGGCGAGCCGCTGCCGGTGGACCTCCAGCGCGAGGACTCTGCCACGGCGTCCTGGGGCGGGCCGCCCATCGACCGTCGCCGAATCGGGGGTGGCGCGCGTGCAGCGAAGATCGCCACCGGCTGCGGACTCGGCCCGCCACCCTGCCGGGAGCCAAAGGGTCGCCCCGTACCGGCTGACGGCGCATGGCCCAGCCCAGGTCCGCGCCGGGGCGCACGCCTGGACCGGGGGTGTCTCTTCGAGAGTCCGCCAGTAGAGGCGCAGGGCGACGACCTCCCATGCGGCCGACGGGAGCGCGTAGCCGTAACGGTCCCGGTGCAGGGCATCGAAGGCGTCGCGGAGCCCCCCCACATCGTCGGGCATCGGCACCGCGAGCGCCCACGTCTGGCCGGCGTAGCGGCAGTCGGCGAGGGATTGGGCCACCGCGCCGTGGGGGAGCCGACGCCGCGCCTCCGCCAGCAGGGCGGCCCGGGCCTCCGCCAGCTCCGGGGGGCCGTCGCCCGCGGGGAAGCTCCGCGTCAGGGCGACCTCCCGCGGCGCCTCCAGGATCCCCTGGGCCGACAGCACGCCCGGGGCGGTGGGGAACAGCACCTCGGGGCAACCGAGCTCGTCGGCGAGGCTGCACGCGTGGAGCCCACCCGCCCCGCCGAAGGCGACCAGCGTGAGGGCGCGCGGATCGATCCCGCGCTCCATCGACACGCGCTTGCACGCCCGCGCCATGTTCGCCTCGGCCACCGCCAGGATCGCGGCGGCCGTCTCCTGCGTCCCGGCGTCCAGGGCGACCGCGAGCCCAGAGACCGCGGCGCGCGCGGCCTGAAGGTCGAGTGGGAAGTCGCCCCCCAGGAGCGCCTCGAGGCGTCCCAGCACCACGTGGGCGTCGGTCACGGTGGGCTCCACGCCTCCCCGGCCGTAGCACGCGGGGCCGGGGACCGCCCCCGCGGAGCGAGGTCCGACGCGCAACGCCCCGCCCGCGTCGATGAAGGCCACCGAGCCCCCCCCCGCGCCGACGGTCTCGATCGGAAGGAGCGGGATGCGCAGCGGGTGGCCGGCCAGCTCGCCGTCGTCGGTGGGCTGAAGTTCGCCGCGCACCACCGACACGTCGGTGGAGGTCCCCCCCATGTCCAGGGTCAACAGCGCCTCGCGACCGCAGCGACGGCCGACGGCCCAGGCTCCGCGGACCCCGCCGGCGGGGCCCGACAGCACCGTGTGGACCGGCCCCGCCGCGGCCTCCTCCGCCGTCAACCGGCCACCGCCGGACCCCATGACCGTCAACGGCGCCGGGGCGACGGCCTCGCTCAGGCGCGCCAGATACGTAGTCATCGGCGGCGCCAGCGCGGCGTTCGTGGCGACCGTGGCCGTGCGCTCGAACTCCCGTACGACGGGGGCCAGCGCGTGCGAGGTGCTGACGGGCAGGCCGGGGAAGGCGCCTCGCAGCGCGCGGGCAACCCGCGCCTCGTCGGCGCCATCGACGTAGGCGTGCAGTAGACTCACGGCGACCGCCGGAGCCGCCGCCAGGACCGCGCGGTGGCGATCGATCCACGCCCCGAGGTCCTCCAGCTCGTCGATGACCTCACCCCGAGGTCCGCGCCGCCCCCCCACGCCGAGGACCCGCGCACGCGGCACGACGGGAGGGGGGACGACGGGATGCAGGGCGTAGAGATCGGGCCGCGCCTGGCGGCGGAGCCGCAGCACGTCCTCGAAGCCGGCGTTGGTGACCAGCACCGCCGCCGCCCCACGCCCTTCCAGCAGCGCGTTGGTCGCCACCGTCGTGCCATGGTGGACGGCGGCGACCGGCACGCCCAGGGCCGCGAGCCCCTCCGTCACGGCCCGCCCGGGGTCGTCGGGCGTGGAGGGCCGCTTCGAGCGCAGGACCTCACCGTTGGGCCCCCGCGCGACGAGATCCGTGAAGGTGCCGCCGGTATCCACCGCGACGACGTAGCCCTTCAGCCCCAGCTCGCGCACTCAGCCGCTCCTACCGAAGCCCGCCGGCGCGGACGACCCGTGGGGCGGCGCGCGACCAGGGCATCGAGTCGGGGAGCTTGACCCCGTCGCCGAGGGCGACCACCCGAGCCACCAGGGGCGGCCCCTCCGGTGCGTCGAGGCTCAGCGCGCTGAGGGCCTGTGCGGGATCGAGTCGTCCAGCGCAGGAGCCGAGGATCTGGGGGAGCCCCTCGACGAGCACGCGGTGGCGCCTCGCGGGGGACAGGTCCGCCAGCCCGTCGATGAACTTCCGCGCGACGGAGCAGCGGTCCCATACGGCCCGGACGGAGGACCCGAGCGCCCGCGCGAAGGCCGGGTCCGGGGCCGGCGGCATGCGCCCCGCATCCCATGGGCGCCCGAGCCACGCGATCCGTGAGATGCCCGCGGCACGCAGCGCCGCCAGCACGGTCTTGACCTGCCCCACCGTCACCGACGACTCCACGGCGAGGGCGATCTCCCCCCGCCCTCGGAGGCGGCCACCGAGCTGCGCGACCGGGAGCGGATGCCAGCCGGGGCCGCTGCGCTCGGAGAGCCCCTCCGGCGTCAGCCGAACCACGTAGCGAGGCGCCCCCGCCAGACGCCCCGCGGGCTGCCCGTCAAACCGGGCCAGCTCGACCTTCGCATAGGCCGGATCGGCGTGGGCCATGGCCACATCGTAGGCGGCCATCCACGCCTTCGCGTCGACCGCGAGGGCGACGTCCGTCAACAGGCAAAACAGCAGGAGGATGCGCATCCACGCAGCCTGCCCTACCCACGCCCTCTCGAATACGGGACATGTGTTTAGTGTGCCCTCGACCCCTGCGCGCCGACGGCTTCCCCGTGCTGCTGGAGAGGCCGGGCCGCGGCGCGCCCTGGACCGTCGAGGTCGGAGTCCTCGTTCCCCTCGCCGTAGGCGCGCGAGCCGGAGAGCGTGAGCTCGCGCAGCCGCCCACCGAAGCGCGCCTCGAGTCAGGTGCCGTGCTCAGCGCGCGACGAAGTCATAGGAAGCGCGGCGGTTGGGGGCGTTGTCGCCGAGGCGTCCGAAGGCTGGGATCTCGCCCGCCTCGTCGATTGGGTTGTCACTCCAATGGAAGGTCAGCCGCGGGGGCCCCGCCTGGTCGATCGCCCCACGCGGGACGGCGAGCTCCAGCTCCGCGCCGGCGTAGAAGAGAGGCGCCAGGGCCACCTGCGCGCCGCCTGGAAGGCGCGTGACGCGCGCCGTCTCGGGGCCGGTCGCCTCGACCGCGTACTCGTAGCCCCGCCAGCCCGTGGAGCGGTCGTGGTCGGAGTCGATGCCTAGCAACATCCATGCCCCCGAGTCCCACGGCGTCAGCTCGGCGGCGGTCTGGACGTAGAAGAAGATCGACGTGGCATCCCACGTCACGCGGGCCTCCACGATGTCGTTGCGGCCGGACCGATCCTGGTAGCGTAGGCCGCCGTACCCCGGCGCGTCGCGGTGGGCGGTGTCGCCGACCGTGTCGCGGTAGACCGGGAGCACGCCCGACCACTCCGCGAAGCCGTCACCGATGGGGACCGTGCGCGGCGGCGAGGGCCGAGGGAGCCGGCGGGCGCCCTTGTAGCGCCGCACATTGCCCATGAGTTGGTAGTAGTAGTCGTCCCCGTGGCCGCCGCGCATGGGTTCGAGGTCGCGACTGTATTCCTGGTTGTACTGGTCGGGGAAGACCGCCCCGCCGCCCACCCCCTGCCACTCCTCGAAGCGACCCGCGACCCACTCGTTCCAGCCAGTCACGAAGACGACCCTCGGATCGACCTCCAAGGCGCGCGTCCACTGCTCCTGGAAGTTGCCCCCTCGGCGGACCGCGTCGGGGGCTTCGTCTCGGCGCCCCCCATGCCATGTGCGACCGTGGATGCCCGCCTGCAGGCTCATGGGCTTCAGCTCTCGGTCGGTGGCGTTCTGGGCGACCGACACCGCCATCTGCTCGGCCTCTCCGGCCCGGTCACGGAAGACGTGTTGCGGGAAGACCTCCATCCAGCTCCACTGATCGACCCCCGATGGGCCATCGAAGTAGCTGGGCATCGGCTTGCGGAAGGTGAAGAACTCGAACAGCGTCGGCTGGTCCGGGTAGCAGAGGCAGCACCGTCCGGCGTCGACGCTGCCGGGGTGGGCGCAGGTGCCGGACCGCTGCCCGATGCCCTGACAGGCTACGTCGCACCCCTGCTCCGCCGTGCAACCGTCGCAGGACCGATCGCGGGCCAGATCGGGGTCGGCCAGGATCAGCGGGCGCCCCTCCCAGTGGAACCAATGCGACCGACAGCGGCCCTCGAGGTAGAGATCCTGGAAGACGCGGCGGACGACCTCGGGGGGATCCCAGAAGGGCGCGAGAAACGCGATGCCCGGGGTGCGATCCCCCGCCGCCTGCATCTCGTCGAGCACCGCGCACAGCACCTGGTAGTGCTCGGGCCAGGTGAACGGTGTGTTGGACGTGTCGAAGACCAGCACGTCGACGCCAGCGTCGGCCAGCAGGGCGGCGTGCTTGCGATACACGAAGGGGTCGGCGGAGGTGTAGTACCCCAACTCGGGCTCTCCCCAGTGATGGGGGGCGTGGACGGGGCCCCAGCCCGGGTTGACCGGATCCTCCGTCAGGATGCGGGTGACGTCGAAGGGCCCCCCTCGGGCGGCCTCGTGCCAGATCCAGTAGAACATCGCCACGGTGCGGTCTGGTCGCGGAGGGCCGACTCGCGCAGCGCCGGGGACCGCCCGCCCCAGGCCATCGACGACCACCCACGTGTCCGCGCATACGTCGCCGTCGTCCCCATCGCAGACCTCTGGATCGTCGGGCGCCTCGACGGCGAGGCAGCCGGCGTCGGCGCACCGGCCCCAGCGGTGATCGTCGGTGACGCACTCGGCTCCGTGGGCTCGGTGGGCGCAGCTCGGAGCGGCGTCGGCGCGGGGGCCCGTGTCGGAGGGAGATGCGGCGTCGTCGGGTGCCTCGGCGTCCGCCGCTGGCGCGGCGTCGCCGGCGGTATCCGGCGAGCCGTCGAGCGGGCCAATGTCGGGGGCGGCGTCCGTCGCGGGCCGGTGGTGGGCGTCGGTTGACCGGGGCGCACCGCGCCCGAGATCATCGGCATCCGCCTGGCTGGCGCACGCCGGCACCAAGCAGAGCAAGGGCCACCATCCCCGGGTCATGGGCTCTGCCTCCGTGCGTGCTCGCGCGCCGGCCGCAGACGGCCCGCCGAGCCCCCCCCACCAGCACCGCCATCGGCTTTCTATGCGCCTCTACAGGCCACGCGTCAACAGCACGCTGCCCCGGGGGCTCGGGCGCCGCTCGCCTGGAGAAGCCTCGGCCGGAGCGTGACATCGGCCTCCGGGTACGGTACATACGTTCAGATGTTTATCGACGCCTTCCATCCGGCGACCCGCGCCTGGTTCACTGACGCCTTCGAGGCGCCGACGGACGTCCAACAGCGCGGCTGGCCGCCGATCGCGGCGGGGGAGCACACCCTCCTGATCGCGCCGACCGGCAGCGGCAAGACCCTCGCAGCCTTCCTCTGGGCCATCGATCGGCTCGGACAACGGGCCACCGACGCCGAGCCTGGCGTCGGCGTCCTCTACATCTCGCCGCTCAAGGCTCTGGTCTACGACGTCGAGCGCAACCTCCGCGCCCCGCTGGTCGGGATCGGCCGCGCGGCAGCGGTGGCGGGGCTCGCCTTTCGTCCGCCCGAAGTCTCGATGCGCACCGGCGACACGCCGCAGCGGGACCGTCGCCGCTTCATCAAGTCGCCGGGCGACATCCTGGTCACCACGCCCGAGTCGCTCTACCTCCTCCTCGGCGGCCAGTCGCGGGAGCGCCTGCGCAGCGTCTCGACGGTCATCGTCGACGAGATCCACGCGCTGGCGCCCGTGAAGCGCGGCGCCCACCTCGCGCTCTCCCTCGAGCGGCTCTCTGCCCTGTGCGACCACCCGCCCCAGCGCGTCGGTCTATCCGCCACGGTCCGCCCGGTGGAGGACGTCGCGCGCTTCCTCGGCGGGGGCCACCCGGTCCAGATCGTCGACGCCTCCGCGCCGCCGCGGCTCGATCTGGAGATCGTCTGCCCCGTGCGCGACCTCGACCGGCCCCAGGCCCCCGCTGGCGCGCAGGCGCCCCCCGTCGCACAGGACCTCGCCGCCGACGGGATGGGCTACGGTGCCTTCCAACAGCCCACCCCGCCGCGCGGAATCTGGCCTGCCATCCAGCCCCGCCTGCTCGAGCTCATCCAGGCGCATCGAAGCACGATCGTCTTCGTGAACAGCCGCAGCCTCTGCGAGCGCCTCGCGCGCGCGCTCAACGAGATGGCGGGGGGGGACGCTGGCGAGCCGCTGGTGCGCGCCCACCACGGCTCCGTCTCCCATGAGCAGCGCCGCGAGATCGAGGAGGGCCTGAAGTCCGGCCTCCTCCGCTGCATCGTCGCCACCAGCTCCCTCGAGCTCGGCATCGACATGGGCGCGGTGGATCTCGTCGTCCAGGTCGAGTCGCCACGCTCCACCGCCCGCGGACTCCAGCGAGCTGGTCGCGCTGGCCACGGCGTGGGTCAGGTCAGCGTCGGGCGCATCTTCCCCAAGTATCGCGGCGACCTCCTCGAGGCGGCGGTGGTGGCGAGGCGAATGCAGCGCGGCGAGCTCGAGCCCATCGCGGTCCCGCGAAACCCCCTCGATGTCCTCGCTCAGCAAGTCGTCGCGATGGTCGCCGTCCAGCCGTGGGGAACCGACGCGCTCTTCGCCCTCGTCCGACAAGCCCACAACTTCCGCGAGCTCTCCCAGGGCGTCTTCGCCGCGGTCCTCGATATGCTCGCCGGGCGCTACCCGTCGACGGACTTCGCCACGCTCAAGGCGCGCATCGAGTGGGACCGTGAGCGCGACGTCCTCACGCCGCGCAAGGGGGCCAGCCAGGTCGCGCTCCAAAACGCCGGCACCATCCCCGACCGAGGCCTCTACGGCGTTCACCTGGGCCCCAACGGCCCCCGCATCGGCGAGCTCGACGAGGAGATGGTGCACGAGAGCCGCCCCGGAGAGACCTTCGTCCTCGGGGCCTCGACCTGGCGCGTCGAGGACGTCACGCGCGACCGCGTCGTGGTCTCGCCGGCCCCCGGAGAGCCGGGGCGGATGCCCTTCTGGCACGGGGACGGTCCGGGTCGTCCCCTCGAGTTGGGCCGCGCCGTCGGGGCGTTTCTGCGCGAGCTCGGCACCCAGGACGACGAGGCCGGACGCGCGTGGCTGGCCGAGCGCTACCCCCTCGACCCTTGGGCCATCGACAACCTCGTCGACTACGTCGCCTGTCAGCGTGACGCCACCGGCTGCGTGCCCAGCGACCGCACCGTCGTGATCGAGCGTTTCCGCGACGAGCTGGGCGACTGGCGAGTGTGCATACTCTCACCCTTCGGGGCTCGTATCCACGCGCCCTGGGGCTTGGCGCTCGAGGCGATGCTCGGCGAGCGCTCGGGCTTCGAGGTCCAGGCGATGTGGGCCGACGACGGCATCGTGCTGCGCCTCGCCGAGACCGACGGCGAGCTCGAGCCCCCGGGCGTCGACGCGCTCATCCCCGATCCCGACGAGGTGGAGGATCTCGTCGTGGAGCAGCTCGCCGCCTCGGCCCTCTTCGCGGCCTCCTTCCGCGAGAACGCCGGCCGCGCGCTGCTGCTCCCCCGGCGCCGAGCCGGCGCGCGCACGCCGTTGTGGGCCCAACGGCTCCGGGCCCAGGGTTTGTTGGCCGTCGCTCGCCAGTACCCGGCCTTTCCGATCGTACTCGAGACCTACCGGGCCTGCCTCCAGGACCACTTCGACGTGCCCGCGCTGCAGGAGGTCCTGCGCGCCATCCGCGCCCGCGACATCCGTGTCGAGCCCGTATCGACGCTGCGCGCCTCTCCATTCGCGCGGGCCCTGGTCTACCGCTACGTCGCGCAGTACATGTACGAGGGCGACGCCCCGGCCGCCGAGCGGCGCGCGCAGGCCCTCACCCTCGACCGCGATCTGCTGCGCGACCTGCTGGGGCAAGACGAGCTGCGCGACTTGCTCGACGCGGGGGAGATCGCCGCCCTCGAGGCTGAGCTTCAGTGTCTCACGGAGGCGCGACGAGCCCGGCACGCCGAAGGGGTCCACGACCTGCTCCGGCGGCTCGGCGCCCTCACCCCCGACGAGGTGCGTGACCGCTGCGCCGAGCCCAGCCACGCCTCCGACTGGCTGGCGGAGCTCGAATCAACGCGCCGGGTGGCGCGGATGCGGGTCGGGGGCGAGCCCCGCGTCCTCGCCGTCGAGGACTGCGCTCGCTACCGCGACGGCGTGGGCGCCGTCCCGCCGCCGGGGGTCGCTGACGCCTTCCTTGAGCCGACGGGCGCGCCGCTGCTCGACCTCCTGCGGCGCTACGCCCGCACCCACGGCCCGTTCGTCGCGGCGGCGCCGGCGGCGCGCCTCGGCATCGCGCCGGGGCAGATGCAGGCGGCCCTCGCCCTGCTCGTCCGTGACGGCGCGTTGCTCGAAGGGGCCTTTCGACCGGGGGAGTCCGGCGTCGAATACTGCGATCCCGAGGTCCTTCGGAGGCTGCGCCGGCGCACCCTGGCGAAGCTCCGCGGGGAGGTCGCCCCAGTCGAGGCCCCGGTCCTCGCGCGCTTCCTCATCCGTTGGCACCGCGTCGGTGAGAAGGGGCCCACCGGCAACCTCGGGCGCCTGCGCGAGGCGCTCCACCAGCTCGAGGGCTTGCCGCTCGCCTTCTCCGAACTCGAGGGGCGGGTCCTGCCGGCGCGGGTCCCCGGCTTCCAACCCAGGATGCTCGATGAGCTCGGCGCCATGGGTGAGCTCGTTTGGGTCGGGCGAGGCGCGCTGGGCGCCAAGGACGGGCGTGTCGCCCTCTACCGCCGCGAGCACCTCTCGCTGCTCGTCGACCCCCCCGACGACCCGACCTACGACGATCCACTCCACGCCCAGGTCCTCGAGCACCTCGAGCGCGCAGGCGCCACGTTCTTGGTCGAGCTGCAGCGGTCCGTCGGCGCAGGCGCCGTGGCCCTCGACGCCGCGCTGTGGGACCTCGCCTGGGCGGGGCATGTCACCAACGACACCTTCGGCGTGCTCCGCGCGAGGGGGGCCGCCCGGCGAGGCTCCGGGGGTGGGCGTCGTGGTGCCCGGGGCGCCTGGCGCGGAGGACCGGGGGGCGGGCGTTGGTCCCTCGTTCGGCGGCTCCTCGACGAGGCGCCGGACACGTCGAGGGCGCATGCGCGGGCGACGCTCTTGCTCGAGCGCTACGGAGTGCTCAGCCGCGAAGCGGCCCACGCCGAGGGCCTGCGAGGTGGGTTCTCGGCGGTCTACGGCGTCCTGCGGGCCATGGAGGAGGCGGGCCGGGTGCGGCGCGGGTGGTTCGTCGACGGGTTGCAGGGCGCGCAATTCGCCTTCCCGGGAGCCATCGACCGGTTGCGCGCGGTGCGCGGGGGCGCCGAGGCGCCGGAGGTGGTGGTCGTCGCCGCCACGGATCCCGCAAACCCCTACGGTTCGCTGCTCCCATGGCCGCCGCCCCGGGGCGCCGATTGCGGGCGCGCGGGCCCCAAGCGGGTGGTCGGCGCCAGCGTGGTCCTCGCCGATGGGGTGCCCGTGCTCTACCTGGGACGGGGGGGCAAGCGGCTCCTCACGTTCGGACCCGCCGACGACGAGCGTCTGCTCGGGGCGGCGGTCGACGGCTTGAGGTCGCTCGCGCGTTCGGCAAGGGGCCGGAGCTTGCGGGTCGAGCGAATCGACGGCCGCGACGCGCGCGAGGGGGCGCGTAGTGAACTCTTCGTGCGCGCGGGCTTCGTCACCGACTACCGGGGGCTGCTGCTCGAGGCCGATTGAAGGGGGCCCATGGCGATCTCCGACAAGAAGCTCGGGTTCGTCTCCAGCACCCGTTTCACGGCGGGGCATGTCTCCCGCGCCTCCTCCAGGGCCACGATCACGCCCAACCTCCGCACGTAGTCAGGATCGAGGGGGCGCGCCGGGGCCATCACCCGCGCGACAGCGGTGCCCTTCAGCGAGGCGAGGGCGGCGAGGACCCCGGCGTCCGAGGGCGCGGCGCTCGCGGAGGAGGCGGTGGCGCAGGCGAGCAGGGCGGCGGCGGCGGTCAAGATGATGCGGCGCATGGCGGGCTCCTTCGAAGGCTGAGGACTTCTCACGCCTCGAACTCTCCCGGTCTGGAACGCCAGGGTCGATTACGCGTGATTACGCGGGATAACAGCCAGGTGGGGGGCCGCGCGCCTCCATGCGAAGATGTAGAGCGATTGAACTTTGCTTCTATTGGTGTAACCTCTTCCGAACGCTGTTGCAGGGGGAGATGGTCATGAAACGCGCGGCTCTGCGTGTCGTCATCGCGCTCCTCGTGCCGGTCATAGCGCACGCGCAGCCGCGGGACATCGACGACGTCTTCGACGACATCGATCTGCTCTTCGATATCGTCGTAGCGG
>CAYOBQ010000243.1:0-1270 GCA_964402225.1 uncultured Nannocystaceae bacterium
GCATTTCGTCGCCGCCGACACGGGCGACGATATCGCTGGCGCGGCTGCTGCCGGGGGGGGCTCGTTTGGGGCGCAGGTGTCCTGTTCTCGTGGGGGCGAGCGGCGGGGCTGGATTCGGTGTTGCGTGGCTGGTCGCCACGCCTCTGGGCTAGGTTGGGGCCAGCCTCAAGCCCCCGGGGAGGACGCAGCCGAGCGGGAAGTCGCGCTCCTTGAGCCCGTCTCGCAACGCCGCGAGCGCGGCGCGGAACGCTCGCGCGAACTCACGGTAGGCCGCTAGAAACTCGCGCCGCCGCTCCTTGCTGCCGGTATGACACCGGGGGGCCGGGGTTCGATCGGTGCCCGCTGGTCGCTTGTGTGGATCGGTCCGCAACAGGCGCTTTCGGCCCCGGGGCTTCACGCCTTCGGCCGGCTGGACCTTCTTGATCGTCTCGTCGTAGAGGTCACGGACTTGCGCGGCGTAGCTGTCTGGCGTGAGGTCGGCCCAGCACGGGAGCGGGTGGAGCGTGAGCGTGCACGTCTCGGTGTGGTCGCGCTCGGTCGGCTTCGGATCTCCCTCGCGCCACTTCAGGCGAGCCCGGTAGAGCGCAGTTCGGTCGACCCACTTGCCGCGCAGCTTCTTGCCTTCGCAGAGCGCCTCGTAGCAATGAAGGCCCGGCCAACGCCTCGCGTGCTTCACCAGCCCCTCCTTGACCGAGTTGCTCATCAGGTACGCGAGCCGGTCCACCTGCGCGGCGTCTTCGAGGCAGAGCGCGGCTGCGTATCGCCTATCCCAGAACTTGCCCGGCCAGTCGTGGTGCTTTCCGATCTCGCGGGCGATGTTGCCGCCGACGTACTCCATGTAGTTGGCGAGCTCGGTCGCCGTGCGCGACGACACCACGAGATGAAGGTGGTTGCTCAAGACCACGACTCCATGCAGCCGGCACTCAGCTTGCTTCGCCGCCCGCTCCAGGATGCCCACGATGAGCGCATTCACGCGATCATCCGGGCGGAGCAGGTAGCGGCCCTGGATACACCGCAGGGTCACGAAGTGGACGGACCACTCGACGGGCTGGTAGCGCAACATTCTGGACATCAGAGGTTCTCCTTGGCGTGTTCTCAAACCACCTTTTCGGACAAACGCGCGCGTTGTTGCGCCGAATCTGGATTCCGGCGCACTTGGGGCGTGCCCCGAGAGAGGTTCGAGAGAGGTTCGAGAGAGGCGAGAGAGGTTCCACCCTTCTGTTCGGCGGCCGTTGGTCGAGCCGTCGACTCGGGACTGGGTCACGCTTCG
>CAYOBQ010000243.1:1370-11962 GCA_964402225.1 uncultured Nannocystaceae bacterium
GAGCCCCGACCGGGTTCGGGTGCTCCCGCTCTTCGATGAACTTGGGGGGCTGCGGCCCGGGGTGGCGCGGGAGATTCACGCTCGGACCGGGGTGCCCGAGGCCGAGGTCTGGGGGACTGGCTCCTTCTATCACCTGATCGCGCGCCCCGAGGTAAAGGTGCGGGTCTGCGTGGGGTTGAGCTGCGACCTGGCGGGGGCAGAGGGGGTGCTCGACGACCTCCGCGGGCGCGGCGTGGTGGCGGAGGGCTGCGCTTGTCTGGGGGCGTGCGACCGCGCGCCCGCCACGCTGGGGGAGGGGTCCCGTGAGCCCTCGTCGCCGGTGGCGCTGACGCCCTCGGGGCCGGACCTCGCCATCGATCTGGCGGCCCCCGACGACCTGACGTGGAGCGCCGCCCGGACCGCGCGCGCGATGTCGCCGGAGGCGGTGTGCGCCGAGGTAGCCGAGTCGGGGCTGCGCGGGCGCGGGGGGGCGGGCTTTCCCGCGGGCCTCAAGTGGAAGGCGGTACTCGGACAGGCGGCGCCGGAACGCTACGTGGTCTGCAACGCCGATGAGGGCGAGCCGGGGACCTTCAAGGACCGTGAGGTCATGGTGCGCCGGCCGCAGCTCATGCTCGAGGGCATGGCCATCGCGGCCCACGCGGTCGGCGCGCGGCACCTGATCATCTACCTCCGCGGCGAGTTCGAGGGCCCGCGCCGTTCCCTCGAGGCGGCGATCGCCTCTGCTCGGCAGGCGGGACATACAGACGGGCTGCACATCGAGGTGGCGCTGGGCCACGGGGCCTACATCTGTGGCGAGGAGACCGCGCTGCTCGAGGCCCTGGAAGGCCGCCGCGGGATGCCCCGCCACAAGCCGCCCTTCCCCACGGAGTCGGGGCTGCACGGCAAACCGACGCTGATGAACAACGTCGAGACCTTCGCCTGCGTCCCGTCCATCATCGGCCGGGGGGCGGCCTTCTTCGAGGGGCTGGGACGCGGGGACGCGGCGGGCTCGAAGCTGTACTGCGTGAGCGGTCACTGCGCGCGGCCCGGGGTCTATGAGCTGCCGCTGGGGGCGACGATGGCGGAGCTGCTGGAGGCGGCGGGCGGCGTCGTGGGTGGCGCGTTGAAGGCGTTTAGCCCCGGGGGCGCCTCGAGCGGCTTCCTGCCGGCGAGCGAGGTCGGGGTGGCGCTGGACTTCGGACCCCTCCAGGCGGCGGGGTCGATGCTGGGCTCGGCGGGGGTGGTGGTGCTCAACGAGCACACCGATATGTTGCGGGCGACGCTGACGCAGCTCCGCTTCTTTCGCGACGAGAGCTGCGGGCAATGCGCGCCGTGCCGGGTCGGGACGCAGGTGCTGGTGACGATGCTGGAGCGACTGGCCCGGGGCGAAGGCTCAGTGGGGGATCCGGACACCTTCGAGCGCGTCGCCTGGGAGCTCGAGGCGGGCTCGATCTGCGGGCTCGGACAAGCGGCGCCCTTTCCCGTGAGGCACCTGTTGCGCTGGTGGCCGGACGAGGTTCGGCGAGGAGTGCGCCCATGAAGAACGACACGTTGCGGGTTTCGGTGGACGGCACGCCGGTGGAGGCGCGGCCCGGCGAGACGCTGCTGGACGCCGCGCGTCGGGCGGGTCGCGAGATACCGACGCTGTGCCACGATGACCGACTCGAGCCGACCGGCGCGTGCCGGATGTGCCTCGTCGAGAGCTCCGACAGCCGACGCCTGGTCCCCGCGTGCAGGCACCCCGTGCGCGACGGGCTGGAGGTTCGGACGGAGAGCGACGATGTGCGCCGACATCGGCGGGCGCTGCTGGCGCTCTACGCCGCCGACCAACCCGACGGGGTCGTACCCGGGACGGAGCTGGCCCGACACATCGAGCGCTACGGCATGGAGCCGGGCATCCCGCAGATCGCGGCGCCGCGCGAGGGCCGGGCCGACGACGACAACCGCTTCGTCGGCTTCCAGCCGCAGCACTGCATCCTGTGCGCGCGCTGCACCCGGTACTGCGACGAGGTCGAGTCCGTCAGCGCGATCGCCCTCGCCCATCGCGGCGCTCACACGACCATCGCGACGGCCGAGGGGCGGGGCCTGCTCGACACGAGCTGTGAGCTGTGCGGTGGCTGCATCGACACCTGCCCGACGGGGGCCATGGTCGAGAAGGAGGCCGTCGACTGGCAGCCCCGCTTCGAGGACCTCGATCCGGTGCGCACGACCTGCAACTACTGCGGCGTCGGCTGCCAGCTCGACCTCTGCGTCGATCGGGAGGCGGGCCGCGTGGTGCGGGTGACGAGCCCCGAGCCGGGGACGACCACCAACGACGGCAACCTCTGCGTGAAGGGCCGCTTCGCCTACGGCTTCATCGACCACCCCGACCGCCTCACCGCCCCCCTCGTGCGGGGCGACGATGGCGAGCTGCACGAGACCGACTGGGACACCGCCCTCGATCGCGCCGCGACGCTGATGCTGCGCGTGAAGGACCGCTACGGAGCCGACGCCTGCGGCTTCGTGAGCAGCTCACGCTGCACCAACGAAGAGAACTACCTCGTTCAGAAGCTGGCGCGGGCGGCCTTCGGGACCAACAACAGCCACCAGTGTGCCGCCACCTGACACGCCCCTACAGTCGCCGGTCTGGTGACTACGTTTGGCGCGGGCGCGATGACCAACAGCATCGGCGAGATCCGCGACGCAGACTTCCTCTTCGTGATCGGGAGCAACACGACCGAAGCCCACCCGATCATCGCGATGGAGATGAAGCGGGCCGTGGGTCGCGGGGCGACGCTGGCGGTGGCGGATCCCCGTCAGATCTGGCTGGCCGGGGCGGCGCACCACCACCTCCAGTTGAAGCCGGGCACCGACGTCTGGCTGCTCAACGCGATGGCCCACGCCATCATCGAGGAGGGCCTCACGGACGAGCAATTCGTGGCCCGGCACACGGAGGGCTTCAGTGAGGTCGCAGACGCCGTGCGCGAGTACACACCGGAGCGAGCCGAGGCCGTGTGCGGGGTCCCGGCCGATGAGATCCGCGCGGTGGCGCGCCAGTACGCGACGACGGAGCGGGCGGGGATCTACTACACGCTGGGGATCACCGAGCACACCCACGGCACCGACAACGTCTACGCGCTGAGCAACCTGGTGCTGATGACCGGGCACCTGGGGAAGCCGAGCGCTGGGCTCAACCCGCTGCGCGGACAGAACAACGTCCAGGGGGCCAACGACGCCGGGGCCTCTCCGGTCTTTCTACCCGGCTATCAGCGAGTGGACGACCCGGCGGCGCGGGGGCGCTTCGAGGCGCGCTGGGGTACGTCGCTGAGTGGCGAGTGCGGGCTGAACCTCAACCAGATGATGGAGGCGCTCAAGCACCCGGAGACGGGGCGCCTGCGGGGGCTCTTCGTGATGGGGGAGGATATCCTCGTCTCGGAGCCCGACGTGGCGCCGCTGGAGGCGAGCCTGCCCCAGCTCGAGGCCCTCGTGGTGCAGGACATCTTCCTCAACGAGACGGCGCGGCTCGCCGATGTGGTGCTCCCCGCGGCGTGCTTCGCCGAGAAGGAGGGGACCTTCACCAACAGCGAGCGGCGGGTCCAGCGGGTGCGCAAGGCGGTCGAGCCGCCCGGCGTCGCGCGGCCCGACTGGGAGATCCTGCTGGACCTGTACGAGCGCTGCGGTGGCCCCGGCCCGCGCTTGGAGGGTCCGTCGGCGATCTACGACGAGATGGCGTCGCTGGCGCCCAAGTTCTCCGGCATCAGCTACGAGCGCATCGAGCGTGAAGGGGGCTTGCAGTGGCCATGCCCCGACGGGGAGAGCCCCGGCACCCGCTATCTCCACGCAGGTGGGCCGCTGCGGGGCAAGGCGCGCTTCATGGCGGTGGGCTATCGGCCCAGCTACGAGCAGGCGTGCGACGAGTACCCGTACATCCTCGGCACCGGGCGGACGCTGTACCACTACAACGCGGCGACCCAGACCCGCCGCGTGGACGGGGTGACGGGGAAGCAGGACGGCTGCTTCATCGAGATGAACCCGCTGGACGCCACGGCCCTCGATGTAGGCCAGGGGGCGCGGGTCACGGTGGCCACCCGCCGCGGCGAGGTCCAGGCCAACGTGCGGGTGACACAGCGCGTCGGGGAGGGCCGCATCTGGATGCCGCTGCACTTCGCGGAGGCGCGGGCGAACCTGTTGACGGTGGACGCGGGAGACGCCGTGACGGGCACCGGCGAGTACAAGGTCTGCGCCGCGCGGGTGGTGCCGCTATAGCGCGGTCTTCGGCCTTCGCTTCTTGGTCCCGAACCAGTCGCGGAGCCGGATTCGGTCGGGGAAGGGCTCACCCTCGAGGCGCTGGGTCTCGGCGAAGCGGGCCAGGGCCCGGTCCTTCTCCTCGTAGCGGTCGAAGACCCAGCGCGTGAGCTCGGCTTCGTCCGTCGGCAGCTCCTCGACGGGGTAGCGGTGGAGCTTGATCTCGACGCGCTCGACGCGGGCCGCGTACCCCTCGACGAGCATCGGGGTGCGCCCCGGGTAGGCGATGGTCACGTCGTAGACCGCGTCGATGTGGTCCCGCAGGCCGACCATCGAGGCCACGAAGCCCTTGGTGCGCGGCACCAGCGTGTGCTGGGGCACGTATCGCCCGCGCTCGCGGGCGAAGGCCTGGCTCCTGGCGAGCTTGTCCGGTGTGCTCCGCGTCCCCTCGACGAAGCAGACCAGGAGGACCGGGATGTCCTGGGCCTTGAACTTCTGGAAGAGCCGCCGAATACCGGCCTTGTCGCGGGCCCAGTCGCGCTTTACGAAGACGCAGTCGAGGAAGCGCATCCCCCAGCCGGGGCCGGGGACCCACTTGACCACGTCCTTGACGAAGAACTTGAGGTCCTCGACGCGCCCGCAGCGCCACGCCAGGCAGAGCATGATGAGCACGTCCAGCATGGTCTGGTGGTTGGAGATGATGAGCGCGTTCTCCCGCCAGGGCGGCCGGTCGCCGACGAAGCGGATCTTGGCGCCGCTCTGCGCCTCGCCGAGCAGCACCCACCAGCCCCAGATGAACCGCGCACACCAGCGGTTCACAGCCCGGCACGCGCGGGGCGAGACGGGGTAGATGAGGGCGCTGAGCATCTGGATCGGGTTGATCACGAAGATCAGGCAGACGTAGGAGAGCAGGCCGGTCGTTACCCCGAGGAGTCCACGCATCAGGCGGAGACTACCTCACCGGAGCGGCCTCCGGTCGATTGACTCGCGTCAGGTCCCCTCTCCTCGCCGTCAAAGGCTTCGGTGGGTCGCGCAGCGAGTGCCGCAGCGAGTGCCGGCCACATCAAAGGAGTCCAAGATGAAGAACGTAGTGTGGGCGCTGTGCGCCCTGGCTCTCGTCGGCGGCGGCGAGCAAGACGCCGCGGCGCCACGAGACGGCGAGACCCTCGGTAGATCACCGATCTTCGCATCGATCCGAGCAAGGTGACGAAGGCCTGCGCTCCGGTGCTCGTGCAGGTGAGCGCGTCGGACGCCGACGAGGAGCGCCTCGCCTACGAGTGGAGCGTGCTCGGCGCCGATCCGGACGCGCGCTACGACCTCCAGACGGCGGGGAACGTGGCGAGCTTCATGGCCGAGACGGTCGCCAGCTACACGTTGCGGGTGACGGTCATCGACGAGGCCGGGCACGAGACCGCGCTGACCTTCCCGATCCACGTGGGGGAGGGCGACGGGGGTCGGTGTCCGGCGCGCCTCCAGCCGGTCTCGTCCGACGACGACTTCGCCGCCGTCGCCGCGCGCGCCGCGGAACTCGCCGAGCTCCAGGCGGCGCGGATCGGCGCCCGCGACGCGATCCTCAGCGCCCCGGGTGCGATCCGCATCAGCGTGGACGAGCCGAACAACAGGGGGCGCGTCGGGATGGTCGACGAAGAGGCCGCGGCGCTGGCCGAGGAGATCACCGCTGTGCCAACTGCTGTGATCTCACGTGGACCTCGGACGTCGACGGCGTCCTCGGTCAAGGCGCGCAGATCGACTACGTCTTCCCGACACCGGGGACCCGCACGATCACCGTCACCGCCACCGAGGGGGCGCTCCACACCGTCACCGACTCGGTCACCGTCGTCGCCGGCAACACGCCGCCGCAGATGGTGATCAACAGCCCCTCCCAGGGCGACGTCCTGCTGCAGAACACGCCCTACGTCTTCAGCGGGACGTCCTTCGACAGCGAGACCTTCCAGCCGCTGCCCTGCGTGGCTCTCACCTGGACCAGCAGCAACGCCGTCGACCCGTTCCCCGCGGTGCCTTATCCAGCTCGAGCTGCGCGCCACCGACGGTGACGGTCAGATCGGCTCGGACCGCATCGATCTCACGGTGATGGATCTGCCTTGCTGATCTAGTAGTAGTCGATGTGAACCGGCTCGCTCGGGAGCGCGCCGCTGCAGTCCGGGAACTCGGCGCGGGTCCACTGGTAGTGCTCGCCACCCGATTCCCAGGCGTTTTGCTGACGGTTTCGTAGTGAGCCGACGCAGCCCCCCACCTTCACCCCGGCGATCACCCTGTCGAGCGGGACCGACAGTGGGGCTTCGTACCATCGCCAGAGCACCCACAAGGTCCCCCCGTGGGCCTTGTAGGTCTTCCAGGGCTTCGCGCGCCCGCAGAAGGCGGAGAGGTTCGGTGAGATGCCCTCCCAGAGGATGGCCTCGACCTCGACCTCATCGTCGCAATCTCCGAAGCCGGCGGCGGCGGGCTCGTCGCAGCCGGCGTTGTGCTTGTCGAACCAGAGCTCGACGGGTTGCGGCGATCGCCCACCGCGGCTGACCGCTCGGCGGGGGGCGATCCCGCGGCGCTCCAGCTCGTGATCGCCGGTCGCGTGGCTCGTCTCGTCGCTGGGGAGGTCGCCGCAGGCGGTCAGGAGCAGGCAGAGCAAGGGGGCGATTCGCGTCATGGGCATCGAGGTCTCTCCTCTGGGTCTGGGTTGCACCAGTTGGGACGAACAGGCCTGACCAAATTGATCGCTGAGCCTCGCCTTTTATTCCTGCTGATGGCTACGGGATCTCCGGCTCCAGCTCGGTGACCGCTTCCAGCGCGTGGAGGTGGTCGCCGCGCTTGATCATCCCGCCCTTCACGACCCGCGCCATGATCCCGCCGTGTTGGCGCATCGCGTTGTAGCCGCCCTCGCCCAGCGCGGCCTCCATCTTCGAGCAGGGGTGGCATTGCCCGGTGTACTCGAGGACCGCGCCGCCGACCTTGAAGCGGCGCCCCTTCAGCGACAGGAGGTTGAAGCCGCGTACGACGAGGTTGCGCCGAAGGAGCGCCGGATCGATGCGCTCCACCCCCACGTAGGACGCCAGCGCCTCGATGTGCTCCGCCTGGATGAGCGTGACCTGCCGCTTCCCCGAGGCGCCGTCGTAACGATCCCCCGCGAGGCCGCCGGAGGGATAGGCGCCGACGGCCACCTGCACCCGCATCGGGGCTCCGCGGCTCGGCCTCACCGCGATCCACTCCACCGTCCCCGTTCGGGGGAACACGTCCATGAGCTCGCGCAGGGTCATGGCCGGCCCGGGTCGAACGAGAGGCACACTGGCGCGCGCCTCTCGTGCTGAAACCGCTGGTTGTTCCGGGTGGTGATGACGTCGAGGCTCATGGAGCGTTCCCCGAAGATGCCGCCACCGCCCAACGCTCCGGCCAGGCCGTTGTCGCCCGCAACCCGCGCGAGCGCCGCGACCTGGGCGCTTCCGCTCGGTCCTTGGGTGAGCCCGACCACGTAGGCGTCCTGGTGGATGTCTCCGGTTGGTCGCGCGATGCCGAGCAGGGCGAAGAGGATGTCGGGATCGCTCTTCCCCTCCAAGTAGATCACGGTGGACGCGCGCTGCAGATCGCTCTCGACGCGGTGGAGCCGGTCGGCGTCGTTCATCGAAGCTGTCTCCGGCCCAGGAGCGCCCGGGTCCCCAGCTCGTCGATGAGCACCAGAGACCCTGGCCGCCAGCGCCGCCGAAGCTCGGCCATCAGGAGGAGCGCTTGGCGCTCGCCGCTGCTCAAGTCCTCGGCGGGATGGCCCTCCTCCTTGGCATTGAGGTCTGCCCAGCGCGCGGAGAACAGCAGCTCCAGGGTGGACCCGGTCCACTGCTTCGGGCCGAGCCGTTCCCAGCCGGACACGAAGCCCATGTCGTCGTCCAGCTTCCCCGGGGGCCTTGTACTTTGTGTTCGGCACAACCAGGTCACGATCGTCTGACGGCATGAAGACGACCCGGGGCCAAGCGCTCGCCGCGATGACGCACAGGGGGGGGAAGCCGTCGACCGGCCAGCCGAGCCCGTCGTCGGACAGGTCGAGGGGCCGGAGCCCGTACAGGCCGCGGATGTGTAGGGATGTCAGCTCGAAGCGGGGTCTCGAGGTCATGCGAGTGCTTCCTGGGTCATACGCTTGGTGGTGTCTGCCAAAGGAATCGAGACCCCGGTCGGCTGTGCTTCAGAGGGCGGCTCGAAAGGTACGGTTCCCCGGGGCTCGAAGGCGAGGGGATTCCGACGCTTGGCTGGAGCCTGTGCTCATCGTGGGCTGTCGATCCGTCCGTTCTCAGCGTTTGCGTTCCATGGGGCTGAGCCTTCACTCTGGTCGCGGGGAAAGGAGTGAAGATGTCCCGGGTTCTTCTGGCTCTGCTCGTGCTGGCGTTGGGGTGCGTCGCGCCGAACGATGAGTTCAAGCGCGACTCGACGGTCGCCGTGGACGCGGGGGCGCCCGGCGACGTGGGGGCAGGCGGCAACGTGGGCGGCGAGGGGGAAGGTGAGGGCGAAGGGGAAGGTGAGGGGGAGGGGGAGGGCGAAGGTGAGGGTGAAGGTGAGGGGGAAGGTGAAGGGGAAGGTGAAGGGGAGGGCGAGGGAGAGGGCGAGGGCGAGCCGGACCGCGACGGGGATGGGGTGCCCGACGGCCGGGACAACTGCCCCGATCGTCCGAACGGAGGTCAGTCGGACCGCGACGAGGATGGGCGCGGGAACCTCTGCGACAATTGCCCGACGGTGCCGAACTTCGATCAGGCGGACCGCGACGGGAACGGGGTCGGGGATGTCTGCGAGGCGCCGCCGGAGGAGGTTCGAGTGGTGCTGGAGTGGGAGGCGGGGGCGCAGATCGACTTCGACCTGCACGTCGCCCACCCCGCCGGTGACTTCTACGGCCCGCTGGACTGCTGGCATCAGACACCGCGGCACGAGTGGTGTGACCCGGGGCTCGATGGGGACGCTCGCCACGGCGGTGATGGCGACGAGGTCATCGAGATGCGCGGGGCGCCCCCGGGCTGGTACCGCGCCGCCGCGGAGCTGTTTCGCGGGCCGGGGCAGGCGCAGTTCACCTTCCAGTGTGGCGATCGGCCACCGCAGCGATTCGGGCCGCGGCTCATCGTCGAGGGGGAGCGCGGCGGGAGGCCGCTGTGGATCGGCTTCCGCTTCGATCCCACGACCTGCGAGGCGGAGCTCCTCGACGAGCTGGTCGGAGAGGATCCGTGCCGGGACGTGGAGTGCCCCGAGGGGCAATTCTGTGATCCCGAGCGGAACGGGGACTGCATAGACATCCGGGAAGACGCGCCGCTGTGCGCCGAGTGCGCGGCCTCCCCGGAGTGCGGCGACGGCGCGCTGTGCATCCGCTACGAGGTCGGAGATCGCTGCGCGCCGCGCTGCGGTGAGCGTGGCGCCTGCCCCGACGGCGCCCACTGCGAACGCCTCGGCAACGCCTTCGTCTGCATCCACGACGCCTCTTGCGTCGGCGTGGCGCCGGAGGGAGCCAGCCCCTGGCCCCAGCAGAGTCCGCCGCTTTGTCGTCGCGACAACGACTGCGTCGATGGCGAGGAGTGCCGCTTCCTCCGTGAGGCGGGGGGGCTGAGCGTCTGCGGCCTCGGTTGCCGCCGGAATCGAGACTGCCCGGACGCCTTCTTCTGCTGTGATGTGGAGGGGGCGGAGCCGCTGTGTGTCCCCGACGGACATCCGTTCGCGAGGTTCTGCGAGGACTGAGCTGTCGAACCAGCTCAGCGGCGCCGGCGGCGTCCCATCAACAGCAGCGCGAACCAGGGGAGGGCCGAGCCGCCACGGCTGCTGTCGCAGTCGCAACCACCGCCGCCCGCGCTGTCGCTCGGGGCGCCGTCGGTCTCCGCTTCGCCGCCGTCGGCTTCGGGAGCGGCGCCGTCGGCCTCGGGGATGGCGCCGTCGGCCTCGGGAGCAGCGCCATCGGGCTCGAGGGCCGCGCCGTCGGGCTCGAGGGCCGCGCCGTCGGGGTCGGGAGCCGCGCCGTCGGGCTCGAGGGCCGCGCCGTCGGGGTCGGGAGCCGCGCCGTCGGGTCCTGAGTCGGCGATGGCGCCGACGTCCGGCTGGTCCGAGAAGTCGGGGTTGTCCGCGGCGTCGGGGGCGGGGGTGGCGTCGGCCTCGACGACCATGGCGTCCTCGCGCGCCGAGGCGTCGGGGTCGGGGATGGCGGCGTCGGCCTCGATGACCGAGGCGTCTTCCGGGGCCGCGTCGGGGGGGGGGCTCGCGTCGACGACGACCACGGCGGCGTCGGGGTCGGGGACGGCGGCGTCGGGCTCGGGGTCCCCTTCGACGCCTTCGATGTTGTCGACGCACAGCGTCGCCGCGAGCGCCTGGCCTTGGAACGACGGGACGTCGGAGTGCAGGATGCGCATCTGCGTGATTCGAAT
>CAYOBQ010000244.1:0-11440 GCA_964402225.1 uncultured Nannocystaceae bacterium
GAGTGCTGAAAGCCCTCCACACTCCCTCCGTCAGAATCGGGATATGCACCCATTTTCTCTACGTGGGTTGCTACGACCATTCGTGAGGCGAGCTTCGTCACCCGACGCGGACGCGCGGTCTCTCCACGTGACGTCATGCGTTCGACAGGCCCCCCAACGCGCCGGCACGTGTGCTGCACCGCGGTGGTGGGCGGCGAGAACGAGCCGCGGAGAGGAGCGCACCGATGGCGCTACGCGAGAGGGTGACCGAGCTCCACGGCTTGTTGGTCGTGGCCCATGAAGAGGCGTGTCAGGTCGGGACGGTCGAGGACGTCTTCATCGATCCGGAACGTCGCGCCCTGGCGGCCCTGACCATCCGCCCGACGAACGGGCGCGGGTTGAGCATGCTGCCGGGTGAAGCGATCGTCACGCTCGGTCGAGACGTGGTCTTCGTGTCCAGCCAGGCGACCCTCACCGACGCGCCCGCCGAGATGCCCGGGCGCAACATCAAGGACCTCCAGGGCCTGTGGGTGACCACCCTCGAGGGCCGCCATCTGGGGACGCTCGTCGACCTCGACGTCAGCGCCGGGGATTGGCGCATCGGCGAGCTGCGACTCGACGGGGGCAAGATCCTCCCGATCGCCCCCGAGCAGCTCATGATCGGGCCCGATGAGATCCTGGTCCCCGCCCACTGCGCGGACATGTTCTCCGAGGTGTCGCCGCCGAAGCGCCAGGGGCTGCTGACGCGGTTGCTGGGTATCCGGCGGGTGTCCGAGACCGAGAGGGTGATCCGTCGCGCGACGCGAAAGCGGGCCGGGGCCGATGTTGTGCCCCCCGAGGAGGAGGAAACGGAGTAGGCTCACGCCCCTCATGCGCTTCGCCGCTCCACTCCTCGCGAGCCTGACGCTTGGGCTCGCGCCGTTTCTCCCCGAGCCCCATCTGGTGGGCAAGGCGCGCTGGGTGCTCGGCGGGGCGCGGGGGATGGGGGTCGCCGACTGGTTCGATCTGGCGATGCACGGCGCCCCCTGGGTTTGGCTCCTGGTGGTCGCGCTCGGTTCGATCACCGCGCGGACGCGACCGCCCAAGGGCGCCGACTGACCCACCACCCGAACACGGCGATGGCCGCCAACACGCCCCATCCGAAGGCGCCCTCGGCGGAGCGCGGGTAGCCGCCGTAGGCGCTGGTCCAGCGGGCCGCCGTCTCGTTCAGCGCGAGCCCGAGCAACACCGCTGGGACCAGCACCCCGACGAGGGGGTCCAACCACCGGCCGAGTCGGAGCCAGGAGTGCTCGTTGAGGTGGGCGCGTAGGCGCGAGGTCGGGTAGATCCAGGCCACACCGAGGCACTCCAGGGCGCAGACGAGGGGCAGGCCCAGGTGGTTCATGAAGTGGTCCGTGGTGTCGATCCAGTAGAGGCCGGCGCCCGTGATCAACGGCAGCCCGCACAGCGCGCCCGCCGTCGCGACGCCCAATAGGGCGCGGCGCTGCGAGAACCCCCACTTGTCGCGGATCGCGGAGGTCACGGCCTCCACCAGGCTGAAGGCCGAATCGATCCCCAAGGTGAGCAACATCAGGAAGAACGCCGCCGTGAAGAGGCCCGCGGCGGGGAGCTGAGCCAGGATGTTGGGGTAGGTGACGAAGGCGAGCTTGAGCCCCGCCACGCGGTCGAGCAGCGCGGTGACGGCGACCCCTTCCTGGTGGGCCATGAAGCCCGCCGCGGCGAAGACCGCCAGCCCGCCGACCACGGCCGTGAGCGCGTCGGCCACACAAATCCACAGCGCGCTCCACGTGAGGTCGACCTCCGGATCGAGGTACGAGGCGTAGGCGGGCATGATGGCGAAGCCGACGGAGAGGGAGAAGAAGGTCTGGGCGTAGGCCGCCAGCCAGATCTCCCCGTCCAGGAGGCGCCCCCACTCGGGCATGAGGAACCACTCGAGCCCGTCACCCGCGCCGGGGAGCGTCACCGCTCGGATGACCAGCAGGACCAGGAGCGCCCAGGGGATGAGGACAGTGGCGTAGACGACCTTGCCGACCGTGCGGGCTCCGCGCCAGACGGAGGCCACCACGGCCACCCACACCAGCAACAACCCCACCGCCAGCGGCCCGCTCATCGCGCCCAACTCCCACGGGCCTGCCGAGACGGCGAGCGTCCCTTCGAAGAAGTGAGCGCGCGAGCTCTCCCAGGTCGCCGCCCAGGTGCCGACGCTCCCCGCGTCCATCAGGTGCGCGAAGGCCCAGGCCATGATGACCGCGTAGTAGATCGTGATGACGAAGCCGACGCCGACCGCCAGCCAGCCGGCCCATTCCATGCGCGGATGCACGCGGAAGAGCGCGAGCGGCGCCGACCCCGCGTGGGCGTGGCCCATCCCCAACTCGACCAGCAGCAGCGGGAGCCCCGCGGTGCACATCGCCACGAGGTAGGCCACGAGGAAGGCACCGCCGCCGTTGCTCGCGCAGACGTAGGGGAAGCGGATGAGGTTGCCCAAGCCGATCGCGGAGCCGACCGCGGCCAGCACGAAGGCGCGTCGGCTTCCCCAGCGTTCGCGTTCGGTGCTCATGCGTCCTTTCCGAATGGGCTGTGCGGTGCAAGGCGTGTTCCCTACGGGCGATAGGGCTCGCGAACGCGGGCGTCGTGGCGCCCCGACCTCACCGCGTCACCAGACGGTGAGGTCGTTACCTCGTCTGGACGCCTGCCATCTGATGCGCCGCGTCGCGCTGATGGCATGCGGGTTGCGTTGGACGTATCGAGCCGGCGCCGACCGGCGGAACACGAAAGACGAGGAGAGCACCATGTTTCGTTCGATGATGCCTTGGCGCCGGGAGCCGGCGCCGTTGATGGGCCTGCAGCGCGAGATGAACCGGGTCTTCGACGACTTCTTCGGCGACGTGCCGGCGATGACCTCGATGTCGGGCTTCAACCCACGCTTCGAGATGATTGGCGACCCGGAGGTGTACCGAATCCGAGCTGAGCTCCCGGGGATGGACGCCGACGACGTCAAGTGCAACGTGGCGGGGAGCTACCTCACGATCGAGGGCGAGAAGAAGACGGAGCGCGAGGAGACGAAGGGTGAGGTCTGGTTCAACGAGCGCACCTACGGCCAGTTCAAGCGCACCTTCACCCTGCCCGACGACGCGAACCACAAGGAGATCAACGCGACCTTCGACAAGGGCCTGCTGACGATCACCGTGCCGCGCACCGAGGAGTCGAAATCGAAGGCGCGCCAGATCCCGGTGAAGTAGCCTCGGCCGACACGTCTGGTCCGGGAGCACGCATGGGACGGGACACGCAGCGGGTCACGCAGGCCCACTTGGAGCGCTACCTGGAGGCCCGCGGCTTCGAGGGGGCCCGCATCAGCGCGATGCTGCCCCTGGGGGCAGAGGAGCAGACGGCGCTGAAGGACTACGGCTACGGGCGACCATTGCGCATCACCTTCGAGGCCTCGGGCGTGGTCTACAACGTGGTGCTGCGCACCATGGGCCCCGATCCCTTCGGTCACGAGCGCCGCGCCGACCGGATCGCCTCGTTCCTGCTCGCCTACGACACCTTCAACACCATCCCGCGCCACATCGACGCCATCGACGTCGGGGGCTTCACCTCGGACGGGGTGCTGGTCCCGATGCCTGTCGGTGAGCCCTACTTGCTCACGGACTACGTCGATGGCCGCCTCTACGCCGACGAGCTCCACTCGATCGCGGGGCTCGACCGCGCCCCCGAGGAGTCCATCGCCCGCGCCCGCGCCCTGGCGCGCTATCTGGTCGACCTCCACTCCGTTCGAGCCCCCGCGGAGCAATACGTGCGCTCGGTGCGCGACGCCGTGGGCAGTGGAGAGGGCATCTTCGGCCTCTGCGACAGCTACCCGGCCGACCACCCGGTCGCCACGCCCGACCGGCTCTGCGCCATCGAGCATGCCGCCGTCGATTGGCGCTGGCGACTCCGGGGCCAGGCCCATCGATGCCGGCGCACCCACGGTGACTTCCACCCATTCAACCTGCTGTTTCGCGAGGGGACCGACCTCTCCGTCCTCGATTGCAGCCGCGGCGCCGCCGGTGAGCCCGCCGACGACCTCACGTGTCTGTCCATCAACTACCTCTTCTTCGCGCTGACGGCGCGCGGGCGCTTCGACGGCGCGTGCCGAGCGTTGTGGGACGCCTTCTGGTCGACCTGGTCAGCGGCCACCGACGACCCCGGCGCGTTGGACGTCGTGGCGCCCTTCTTCGCCTGGCGGGGTCTGGTCGTCGCGAGCCCCGTCTGGTACCCGCGCATCGACGACGCCGTGCGGGCGACGATCCTCCGCTTCGTCGAGGGCCTGCTCGGCGGGGCGCGGTTCCGGCCCGACGAGATCGACGGGGTCCACGCGTGAGCCTCGATCCCCTGCGGGGCGCCGTCGTCTGGATCACGGGGGTGCCGGCGAGCGGCAAGACCACCCTCGCCCGTGGCCTCCGCGCGGCGCTGTTGGCGGCGGAGATCCCGACGCTCTGGCTCGACAGCGATGACCTGCGTCCGGTCCTCGTGCCGCGGGCGGACTACGGCGAGGCGGGGCGCGACGCCTTCTACGCGGCCCTCGCCCACCTCGTCCGATTGGGCGGCGAGGGCGGCGTGACGGTGTTGGTGAGCGCGACCGCCTCGCTGCGACGCTATCGGGACGCCGCGCGGGCCGTCGCCCCCCGGTTCTTCGAGGTCTTCCTCGAGTGTGGTCCGGTGGCGGTGCGCGCCCGCGACTTCAAGGGGCTCTACGCCGCGGCCGACGAGGGCCGGATCTCGTCGCTGCCGGGCGTCGGCGCGCCCTACGAGCCGCCGCTTTATCCCGAGGTCCGCGTCGACACGGATGGACGAAGACCGGAGGAGGTCCTGGCGGCGACGCTGAGCGCCCTCCGCTCGGTCCCGATCGAAACGGAGGCCCCATGAACGCCGCGCTGACCATTCTGTTGCTCGCGCAGATCGCCGCCGACGGACGGACGCTGCGGCGCGGCGACGCCGAGGTAGAGCTCCCCTGCGTCGCGACCCAGGTCGTCGAGCACGGCGGGCGCATCTACGCTGCATGCCCCGGGACCATCGTCGTGCTCTCGCAGGATCCGCTCGAGGTGCGCGAGGCGCGGTCGATGCCGGCGCGCGTCGAGGGGCTGCATATCGCCCGCGACCGGGTCTGGGTCGAGCTGCTGCGTCGAGAGGCGATCCCGCTCGCCGATCTGCGAGCCGCCCTACCGGCCGCGGAGCCTGGGCACCCCGCGCCCGAGGCCCCCGCGCCGGTGAAGGGTGAGGCGACCGGGCGCGTGGTCGAGGTCCAAAGCGGCGTGGTGGTGATCGATCTCGGGTCGGCCCATGGCGTCTCCCGGGGAGATCGCGTCGAGCTCTACATCACCCACGAGGTGTCCGTGGGTGCCGCGACCTCCAGCGAGGAGGAGCGGCTGGCGGTCGGTATCGCCAGCGCGGTCTCGGCGACGAATAGCCGGGTGCGCCTCGGGCGCAACGAGCGGGTCGCGCTGGGGGTCCTCGGTCGCCCAACGAGGGCCGCGGCCACCAGCAGCATGATCGCGCCGCCGCGGATCGAGAGCCTGTGGAGCTTCGGGTTCGTGGTGCGGCCCCTGTTGGCCCTCGGCGCCGCTGGCGGCGGTGCCATCGCCGATCTTCGGTCCAGCTTCCGTCACGAGGTCGGCTTCGCGGTGCACGCGGGCGTCTCCCCCCTCGGGATCGGCATCGCCGACGACGGCGACGTCTTCGCCTTCAACGGTCACCTCATCGGCAGCTATGACCACCAGCTCTTCGAGGTCGGCTTTGGCGCCGGCTGGGCGAGCATCTCCGACGGCTCGGTGGAGGACACCACGGGTCTGGGCGTGGAGCAGCTCGCCCGCCTGGGGGCCGTCGACGGCCTGCACCTTCAGGTCCGCAACACCTTCTTGCTCTACGATGGCGCCTTCCACTACGGCGGCACGGAGGGCATCGGGATGGTCCCCGTCACCGCTCGGTACGCGCTCTTTGGCCGCGGCGCCGGCGGCCGCGTGGGCCACGCCTTCGGCGAGCTCGGGCTGCGCGTCCTGGGGTTCGGCAACGGCGATCGCGGATCGGTCATCTTCGACGCCACGCTGGGCTTCGCCGGTCTCTTCGGCAAGGAGGACTGCACCAAGCGGGTCGACGCCCACGTGGAGTGCACGCGGATCGACTACGCCGGTCCGATGGTGGGCTTCGGCGTGGAGTGGCGCCGCTGATCGACGAGGGCGCCGAACTGGTCGGCGTCTATGGTCTCGACCTCGAGCAGACGCTCGGCCACCCGGCGTAGCGCCATCTCTTCACGTTCGAGGAGCGCCGTCGCGCGCTTGTCCGCGTCATCGAGCAGCCCCCGCACGGCGCGGTCGATCGTCCGGGCTGTCTCCTCGCTACAGTCCTGCCCGATCGCCTCCTCGTTCGCCGTCAGGTATCGCAGCGGATCGCGCACGCCGCAGTGGACGGGCCCGACCGCCTCGCTCATGCCGTACATCGTGACCATCCTCCGAGCGAGCTGTGTCGCCCGGTCGAGATCGTCGGCCGCCCCCGTGCTCACCTCACCGAAGACCAGGCGCTCCGCCGCTCGTCCGCCGAGGAAGCCGGCGAGCCGGTCGAGCAACGCGCTGTGCGTGAACAGATGTTGGTCGTCCTCGGGGAGCTGGAGCGTGAACCCCAGGGCTGCGTGGCCCCGAGGGACGATGCTCAGCTTGTAGACCGGATCGGCATGTTCGCCGTGCCATGCCACCAGGGCGTGCCCCGACTCGTGGAAGGCGATCCGGCGTCGCTCGTCGTCGCCGAGTCGTAGGCTGCGCCGCTCGGGGCCGGCCACCACCCGCTCCACGGCGTCCTCTACGTGCCTCTGGTCGACGTGCTCTGCGCCGGCCCGCGCCGCGAGCAGGCTCGCTTCGTTCATCGCGTTTGCCAGATCAGCGCCGGTGAACCCCGGGGTCGCGCGGGCGACCCGCTCCAGATCGAGGTCGTCGGCGAGGGGCCGATCCCGGCTGTGGACCCTCAGGATGGCGAGCCGCCCTTCGCGATCCGGCGCGTCGACCACCACCCGTCGGTCGAAACGACCCGGGCGGAGGAGCGCGGGGTCGAGCACGTCCGGCCGGTTGGTCGCGGCGAGCAGGATCACGCCCTGGTTGGCCTCGAAGCCGTCCATCTCCACGAGGAGCTGGTTGAGCGTCTGCTCCCGCTCGTCGTTGGTCGAGCTCACGTGCACCCCGCGACGGCGGCCGACCGCGTCGAGCTCGTCGACGAAGACGATGCACGGCGCCCGCGCCTTCGCCTGCTCGAAGAGGTCGCGCACCCGGGCCGCGCCGACGCCGACGAACATCTCGATGAAGTCGCTCCCGCTCAACTCGAAGAACGGCACCTTGGCCTCGCCGGCCACCGCCCGGGCCAACAGCGTCTTGCCGGTCCCCGGCGGACCCACGAGCAGCACCCCCTTCGGGATGCGCGCCCCCAGCCGCTCGTAGCGAGCGGGCCGTTGCAGGAAGTCGACGACCTCCACCAGCTCGGCCTTGGCCTCGTCACAGCCGGCCACGTCCCCGAAGTCCACACCGATCGAGTCCTCGGCGACCAGTCGCGCTTTGCTTCGCCCTACGCCGAGCAGCCCGCCGGCGCCTTGGCGCAGCCGACGGGTGAACAGGAAGATCAGCCCGCCGAAGAAGATCAGGGGGAGCAGCCAGGCGCCGAGCAACGTGATCATCCGGCTCGGCTGCGCCCCGACGAAGTCGACCCCCTGGGCCTCGAGGGCAGAGACCAGCTCCGGGTCCTCGACCCGCACCGCGCGGAACCGCGTCTCCTCCGCGGTCTCATCGGTGGCCTTCATCGTGCCGACGACCTCGTCGGGCCCCACCACGACGCGCTCCACGCGGCCCGCCCGCAGCGCGGAAAGAAACGCGCTGTAGTCGATCGTCTCGTCACCGGATCGCCCGACCGTGCTCCAGGCCCAGACGACGAGCATCACCGCGAGCATCGCGAGCAGGAATCGACGCGGCTCGGCGCTGGGCGGTCGCTCCACCGGGCCGGTGCCCTCGGTCACGCCGGTGGGTCGAAGACCGGGTGCGACGGCCTCCTCGCGGAGGCGGCCTCCGCCGGCTGACGGTGGAACGTGTCGGCGCCGGCCCAGGTGCCGCGCCACTGCGTCGTGCCCGTACTCCGTGCGCCGCGGACGGCCATGTGCCACAGCGTGTGGATGGCGGGCTCACCCCGGTCGAGCCCCACGTGTCCGGTCCACGCGGTGATCGTTCCGTGGGGGCCGAAGTCGACGTGGAACGAGATCAGGTCGCCACGTACACACCCCTCGACGCGGTGGCGCTCGTCGGGGCGGTCGAAGCCCACGCCGGAGTGGAACCAACCGTCGACGTGACCTTCGTCATCCGCGTGGAGCTCCAGGCGGGAGCCGTGTTGGTTGTACCAGGTGCCCTCGATGTCGATGCTCATCCCGTTCTCCTAGTCCTTGGCCGGGCCCGTCCGAGTTGCCCGAGTGGTGACGCTTGGCCGCGGCGATGAGCCGCTCGATGTGCGCGCTCGCGCGGGTGTCCAGCTCGCTCTTCGTGCGCCCCGTCAGCCGGGCCATGGCCTCGTCTACGTCGTTGATCGACCAGACGTGGAAGGTGCCGGACCGAGCCGCCGCGACCACGTCCTCGCGCAGCATCAGGTGGACCTCGTTGGCCTTCGGGAGCACAACCCCCTGGCGTCCGGTGAGCCCCCGGGCGGCGCAGAGGTCGAAGAAGCCCTCGATCTTCTCGTTGACTCCGCCGACGGCCTGCACGTGCCCGTGCTGGTCGATCGAGCCGGTGACGGCGATCTCCTGGGAGAGCGGCAGCTCGGCGAGCGCCGAGAGGAGCGCACAGGTCTCGGCGAGGGAGGCGCTGTCGCCGTCGACGTAGCCGTAGGTCTGCTCGAAGACGAGCTGCGCCGCGAGGGGGAGCGGCTGCTCGGGTGCGTAGCGGTTGGCGATGAGGCTCGCGAGGATGAGCACGCCCTTCGAGTGCGCGGGCCCACCCTGCTCGACCTCCCGCTGCACGTCCATGACGTGGCCACGGCCGAGCCGCACCCGCGCCGTGATCCGGGCCGGGGCGCCGAAGGGGACGCGACCTGGGGCGACGACCATCAGCCCGTTGACCTGGCCGACGGCGGCGCCCTCGGTCTCGATCCGCACCACCCCGCGGACCTCGGCCTCGAGGATGCGGTCGCGCAGGCGGCCCGCCCGCCTCTCCCGCGCCGTGATCGTGGCGCGTACGTCCTCCGCCGTGATCGAGTCGCGGTCGCCAGCGAAGTGGTCCGCCTCGCAGAGGATGTCCGAGAGCCCCTGCATCTGCGTCGAGAGCCGCTCGGCGTCCCCAGCGGTGCGGGCCGCGTGGTCCACGACCGCCGCGACGGCCCCCCGGTCGAGGGGCCGCACCCCCTCTTGCCGAGCGAGGCACGCCACCAGGCGCGCGAAGGCGGCCTCTCCGCCGTTGCCGCGGTCGGTGCGGGCCTCCATCTCGGCCGGCACCTTGAACAGCGGCTCGAAGTCCGGGTCGAGCGCCTGCAACAGGTAATAGAGCATCGGCTCGCCGACGAGGACGACCTTGACGTCGACGGGGATGGGATCGGGCTCCAGGCTCACGGTGCTCACGAGGTTCAAGGCCTGCCCCAGCCCCTCGATGCGCACCTCGCCGGCGCGCAGCGTGCGCACGAGGTGTGACCAGGACAGCGGTTGCCGGAGCAGGCGGTGCGCGTCCAGCACCAGGTAGCCACCGTTCGCGCGGTGGAGCGCCCCGGGGCGGATGAGCGTGAAGTCCGTCACCAGGGTGCCCATCCGCGAGTGGTGTTCGACGCGGCCCACGAGGGCGGCGAGGGTGGGGTTGTCCTCGTAGACGATGGGCGCGTGCCCCTCGCCCGTCCGGTCGACCAGCAGGTTCACTTCGTAGCGCCGGCCCCAGTCGGGATCACCCGCCTCGGCGCCCATCGCGCGCCGGACGATGTCCGTCGGCGTCGCCTCGGCGCCCCGGAAGCGCTCGGCGTTGTCGGCGATGTCGGCGCACAACGCCTCGAGGTGGGCGGCGACGTGCTCGGTCTCCGCCCAGCGCGTCCGCAGCGCCTCGAAGTGGGCGTTCACCGTCGCCTCGGCGACCTGTCGTTCCAGCGCGCGCACCCGCTCCCGATGGGCCGCCTCCCGGCGTGGCTGGCCCTCGATGACCCCGCGCACCTCCTCGCGGAGGTCGTGCATCGCCTCCTGGAGTTGGCCCCGCTGCGCCTCCGGGAGCGCCTCGACCTCCTCGGACCCCATCACGTCGCCGTCGTCTCCGCGCGGGAGCAGGGCGAAGCCCCCCGGGGCCGTGACCAGCACCAACTGTCGAGCGGCCGCGGCCTCCCGCAGATCGGCGAGGGCCGCCTCGTTCTCCGCCCCGAACTCGTCGTCGAGCTTCTCCCGGCTCGCTCGGTAGTCCCTCGATTCGAAGGTCTCCGTCAGCGCCGCCGGGAGGGCAGCGACCGCGTCGGCGAGCCCGTCGCGCAGCGCCAGCCCCTGGCCCGGGGGCAGTCGCACGGCGCGGGGGCGCGTCCGGTCGTCGAAGCGGTGCAGATAGACCCAGTCGTCGGCCACCGGCTCGGACTCGGCGTGGGCCTCGATGAGCCGCGTCGCCAAGCGGTGACGGCCGCTCCCGGGCGGTCCGAGCACATACAGATTATAGCCCGGGTGGCGGATGTCGAGGGCGAAGCGGATGGCCTCGACCGCCCGCTCCTGCCCCAGCGGCGGCGGCTCGTCTCCGACCTCGGCGGTGGTGTCGAAGGGGATCTGCGCGGGATCGGTCACGCGCCGCAGCGCCTCGGGTGGGAGCGATTGGGCCGTGGGCGTCACCGGCTGGTGACGCTGGCTGGGGACTCGTTCTCCGCGTGGGCCGCGCGCCACGGCGCAACGAGCGGGATCATCGGCCTCCTCCGTGTCCAGGCAACGCCTCAGGGGTACAAACGGCGTGCCACGATGATCTCGCCGCGGAGTCCGGCCACGGCCGATCGACGCGGGCTACGGAATGTGTGAGTTGGTGTGCTTATTGCTTTCGGTGACCGGCTCGCGGGGTTCTTTGGCCACCCTCCGCCGTCTTGCGCGACCCACTGTTTCCGTGGGGTAGCGCGCGTGCGGGGGGGGTAACGCACGCGTGCAAGGTATTTCAGGAGGTCGGGATATGTGGTCAACAACACGAAACGTATTCGCGGTCGCGATCGCGATGGTGACGGCGGCCCACGGGCAGCCGCTGGTGGCAGCCGTTGATGACAACGCGCGGGTCTATGTCGCCCCGTGGGGAGGCGCCGCCTTCGATCCCCTCGTAGTGCTCGACCGAATGCCGGGCGCGAGCTCCCGCGGGGCCGCCACCGGCGATTTCGACGGGGACGGGTTCACCGACATCGTCGCGGGGGCGATCGTCACCAGCGTCGCTTAGGGCCCGCGCAAGAATAACACCAGCATTTCCGGTGTAGCTCTCGCGCATAG
>CAYOBQ010000245.1:0-11435 GCA_964402225.1 uncultured Nannocystaceae bacterium
ATTCACTGCCGCCTGCCCGGACCCGACCGGTCAATCGGCAACCTCGGTTAGCGAATCCAAAGACGACCGCAGATCTGGGATTTGCACCCAGGTTCATTGGTCCCGGACGGCGAGCTTGCGAGCCAGTACCTGGAGCTGTCGGCCCTCGGCGTCGGCCAGTCCGCAGCGGGGCAGCGCCACGCAGGCGGCGTCGAGCCACTCCGCCACGCGCAGCTCCGCCCGGGCCAGGGCGCCGGTCTCACGCACGAGCGCCTGCATCCGGGGGACATCGCCGGCGTCGAGGGCCGCCTGTGCCTCGGGCGCGTGCTCGATCGCGTCGAGGGCGAGCAAGGTGCGCTTGCCCTCCAGCACGTCGGTGCCGACGGGCTTCCCGGTGGTGGCCGGATCGCCGTAGAGGTCGAGGATGTCGTCGCGGAGTTGAAAGGCGGCGCCCAACGGCTCGGCAAACTCCGAGAGGCCCTCGAGGGTCTCGTCGCCAGCGCCGGCGAGGATGGCGCCCGTGTGCAGCGGCCCCTCGATGGTGTAGCGCGTGGTCTTGTAGTGGAAGACGCGCAGCACCTCGGCGGAGGTTTGGACGCCGGCGGTGTCCGTGGCCTGCCCGTAGCACTCGTCGATGACCACGGCGTGGTAGAGCGCGAGGGCGCGGGCGGTTCGCTGGGCGTCGAAGCCGGCGTCGCGAATGGCCTCGGCGCCGAGACCACAGGCGAGGTCGCCGGCGAGGATGGCCATGGAGACGCCGGCGTGGGCGTCACCGGCGCTGGCCTCGAAGCGACGGTGCACCGTCGCCGCGCCGCGCCGGCGATCCGAACGATCGATGACGTCGTCGTGGATGAGCAGGAACGTCTGCATCAGCTCGATGGAGCACGCCGCGATCTCGGCGCGCGCTGTTTCGGCGCCGCCGAGGCCGGTGTAGGCGAGGCAGGTGAGCCACGGGCGCGTGCGCTTGCCGCCCCGCAGGGTGAACTCGCAGACCGCCTCCAGCAGCGCGATGGCGGCGCCACCGACGCGCTCGGCCCCCGGCCTCTGGCGATCGAGGAAGGCGCGCAGCACCCCGTCGAAGCGCGGCTTGAAGTCCCCCGTCAAAGCGCGATCCCCAGGCGCTCGCGGAGCTGGAAGTGGGGCTCGGAGATCGAGAAGAGGAGCAGCGCGCGGAGCCGGTCCTGGGCGCTCGCCGCCCCGATGGATCGCACGCCGCCCTGCGCGAGCTGCATCGCCGCGCCGAGGCGCCCCGACAGCAAGAAGCCGAGGCGCGTGCAGGTGTGCTCGACGGCGTCGAGCCACGCGGCGACGCCGAAGTCGGGGGCGTCGGGGAGCCCGCCGAGCAGGGGCGGCACGCGGCCGAGCGTCCCGGGAGGTAGCTTCTTCAGCGCCGCGAGGAGCTTGCGGTCGTGGGGCACCTCGCGGCTCGGATCGATCGCGCGGACGACGGTGCCGAACAGGCCCGTGAGGCGGGCGGTGCGGACGGCGGGGGTGGCGTCGAGGGTGGTGAGGACGTGCTGATGGCCCACCAGGTAGAGCTCGTGGGCGCAGAGGAAGGCGATGGCCTCCACCGGCTGCTGCGCCACGTCGTCGCCGACCAGGAGCGCGGGCCCGTCGGTGAACAGCACCGCCGAGACGCCGCGCTGCGTCTCGCTGCGCCAAAGCGGCGGGACGCCCACGCCCATCGCGCCGGCCACGAAGTCGAGGACCCGGCCGAAGGCGCCCGTTGCGCGTGGGTCGAGGCGATCGTGTTTCGGGTTGAGGCGGTAGTCCTTCGGCGAGGCGGCCATCAACGGACCGACGACGGGAGAGAGCTGGAGCAGCAGCGCGTCGATGGCGCCGCTCTTGGTGGACCACGTCAGCAGCTTCCAGTCGTCGCCATCGAGGGCCCGACGGGCGCGCCCCAGACGCTCGCGACCCTGCTCGTAGAAGCGGCGCTCCTCGGGGGTCGTCGCCCCCACCGTCGACAACGCCTGGCACACGCACCACGCGGCGTCGCGTCGTCCTTGTTTCTGGTACAGGCGGGCGAGCAGGTGGTAGCCGGCGGCGTCTGTGGGATCGGCCTCGACCAGCTCCGAGGCGGTGCGCGTCGCGTCCTCCATGCGACCCGTGAGGGTGTAGAGCTCGGTGAGGATGCCGCGCACCTCGACGTCCCGCGGGCGCTTGCGCAGCACGATCTCGTAGGCCTTGAGCGCCTCCTCGTGGTTCCCCAGGCGGGTGCGGTTTATCTCGCCGAGGTTGCGGGCGAGCGTCACCACCAGGGCGTCCTCCAGGTCGTGCTCGCGGGCGCGCCGCAGCATCTTGCGGTAGTAGCGGTCCTGGCGCGCGTGGTCGCCGTCGTCGGTGAGCACCTCGTCGATGGCTTGGAACGCCTTCACCATCGTGGGGTCGAGCTCGAGGGCGCGGTCCAGCGTGCGCACGGCGGCGAGCCGATCGTCGAGCTGGTCGCGCTGGATGATGCCGATGGCGTAGGTGTATTGCGCTTGGCGCGCCGGCTCGGCCGCGAGCTTCACGAGCTTGCGCAGGACCTTGATCGCTGCGTCCCAGCGCTCGGTCTCGCTGTAGACGTCGAGCAGGCGAACGAGGACCTGCTTGTCGTCCGGGCGCGCGTCGAGGGCCGCGAACCAGGCTTTGACCGCGCGCGTCGGCGCCTCGAGTCGCTCCTTGTGGAGGTCGCCCACGGCCAGATAGAGCTTGAAGCGCTCGTGGCGATCGCCCGTCAGATCCGCCTCGCGCTCCAGGACGCTCGCGAGGCGGACCCAGTCCTCCGAGCGTTCGGCGTGGGCGCGTAGCGCCTGGACGGCGCGCAGGTTGTCGGGATCGAGGGCGAGGACGTGTTCGTAGTGGGTCGCGGCGCGGGCATCGTCCCCGAGATGATCGCCGTAGACACGCGCGAGCCGGAGATGGAGCGGGGCGGTCTCCCGGGCGTCCGCCGTCGCCGCCTCGAGCCGGCGGCGCAACACGTCGGCGAAGGCGTCCCAGCCATCGCAGGACTCGACCAGGCGCTCGATCTGGGAGAAGACGCCGTCGTCGCCAGAGTCGAGCCACGCCTGGCCAAGCCAGGCGATGGCGTCCCGCGGCGCGCCCATCTGCTGCTCGACGACGCGCGCCACGCGACGTTGGAGCTTCAGGCGCTCGGCCGGATCGAAGACGCCCTCGAGGCGACCGGCGAGGAGCCCGACGAGGGCGTGCCAGTCGCCAGCGTCCTCGTGGGCAGCCTCCAACGCATTGCGGGCCTCCGCGTCGTCCGGATCGAGGCGCGCGACCTCGGTCCATTGGGCCACGGCGTCCTCGGGGCGGTCACGCGCGGCGTACCACTCGGCGAGGCGTCGGCGCAGCAGCAGGGCGCCCGCGCCCGCCTCGGAGGCGGCCTCCGCGTACGCGTCCAACAGCTCGTCCCAGGTGCCAGCGCGCTCGGCGAGGCGCGCGAGGCGCTGGCCGAAGCGGGCGTCGTCTGCCACCTCGCCAAAGGCCTGCACCAACACGACGAAGGCGTTCTCGGCGTTTCTCAGGCGCTCCTCGAAGACCCCGGCGGCACGCTCCAGGAGGTCGGCCCTGGCGACGGGATCGGTGGAGCCATCGAGCCGCTCGACGAGCAGGGCGACCAACGCCTCCCACTGCTCCTCCGCCTCGAGCTGGTCCGCCTCGTCGAAGCCGGGGACCGTCGCGTTGCCATCGAGATCGTCCATCAGCGACCGATCCGATACACCGCGCCGCCCGAGAAGTCGGCGACGTAGAGCTCACCGTCGGGCCCCACGCCGAAGGTGGAGGGGTTCATCCGCCAGCGACCCAGCGAGTGCGCGCGCGTCGCCGGGGTGAGTCCCTTCGGCAGCTCGATCGCCCACAGGCGGCCGGTCGTGAAGTCGCCGAAGACGTACTTGCCGCGTAGCGCTGGGACCAGCGCGCCGCCGTAGACGTAGCCTCCGGTGATCGAGGTGCCCTCCTCGCGGCCGTACTCGTAGACGGGATCGACCATCGCGCCCCGCTCGCATGGACGACCCGGCGGGAAGCAATGGGCCGCCTCGCGCAGGTTCCATCCGTGGTTCGTCCCCTTCTCGACGATGGTGATCTCCTCCCACGTGTTCTGCCCCACGTCGGCCACCACGAGGCGCCCGTCCGGGGTGAAGGAGAAGCGCCAGGGGTTGCGGAGGCCGTAGGCCCAGACCTCGGTCCCCCAGGGGTTGTCGGCCGGGACCGAGTAGGGATCGCCAGCGTCGACGTCGAGGCGCAGCATCGAGCCCAGAAAGGTCGCCCGCTTCTGCCCCTGGTCCAGCGGGTCGTTGGCGCCCCCACCATCTCCGAAGCCCGCATAGAGCTTACCGTCTGGACCGAAGGCGAGCTGTCCGCCGTCATGGTTGCCATAGGGTTGCTTCACGGCGAGCAGCACCTTGGTCTTGGCGGGCTTCCCCCCGCGCGGGGTGCCCTTCCACTCGGAGATCTCGCCTACGCCGTCGCCCCCACGGGCCACCGACGCGTGGACGAAGAACCGCCCGTTCTCCGCGTACCGAGGGTGGAAGGCGATGCCCAGGAGCCCCTGCTCGGAGGAGCTGAGGACCTTGACGCGGAACCACTCGTGTACCGCGCCGTTGGTGAGGTCGACCCACCGTGCTGCGCCCGTCTTCTCCAGCACCACGAGCAACCTGGGCTGCCCCGGGACGGCCTGAATATCGGTGGGCTGCTCGAACCCTCTCGCCACGGGCTGCAAGTGGATCGCGATCTGGGGCCGCGAGACGTCGGCGCCATCGAAGGTCGCGGACCTGGGCCCGGCGCAGGCGAAGTCGGCGCCCACGACCAGCCCCACCGCCAGCGCGGCCACCCCGAGCGCGAGGAGAGCGGCGGTTTTGTTGCCGCCCGCGGACCCTAGGCCGAACATGCACCGACGTTGCTTCATCGCCACGGGGAAGTCCAGGAGTGATCGAGAGCGCGCCCACCGCCGCCGCCGACGTGCTCGCCCACACCACCACCCTCCGCGTGCGCTACCCGGAGTGCGACCCAATGGGCTTCGCTCACCACAGCAGCTACGTCGTCTGGTTCGAGTGCGCGCGCGTCGAGCTGCTGCGCTGCTGGGGGCTGACGCACGCCGAGCTGGAGGCCGCTGGCGCGCCGATGGTCGTGGCGAGGCTCACCCTCGAGTACAAGCGGCCCGCCCGCTACGACGAGACGCTCTCCATCACCGCGCGCCTCGCCCGTGTCACTCCGGCGCGCATCGAGATCGAGCACACCGTCCGCCGCCAAGCCGAGGTGCTCTGCACCGGCCGGGCGACCATTTGCTGTCTGCGCGAAGACGGGCGCCCAAAACGCTTCCCGCCGGAGCTGCGCGTGATCCTCGACAACGTCCCGCTGGAGGCGGGGAGCGGCTGAAGGCGTGTGCGGGCGGCCGGATGTTGGCTATAACCGCGCAATGCGATACGCGACACTCCTGAGCTTCTCGCTCGTGCTGGCCGCCTGCGACGACGACGGCGCCTCGACCGCGAACGACGCGGGGACCAGCCCTGACACCTCGGCGCCCGCGGATCTGGGCACGCCCGATCCCGACGCGGTCGAGCCGGTGCCCTCCAACGTGCCCGCCAGCGGTCGTTGGGCGATCACCGTCACGCTCACCGAGTTCGGCGGCCTCGCCGTGGGGCTCGAGCTCGGGCTCACCTCGACGGCGGGGGCGGATGGAGGCGGCACGATCGACCAGGTGCAGCTCTTCGCCGTGAAGGACGACGCCGTCAGCGAGGCGCTCTCCACCGTGACCGACATCTCCGTCGACCCGGCCGGCGCCTTCACCGCCGACTTCGGCGCCTTCGTGCTGCCGGCGGCGTTCTCGCCCACCGCGGGGGACGTGGAGCTGGAGCTGGTCCTGTCTGCGCGACGAACCGAGGAGGGGGCGTTTTGCGGTGGCGTGACGGGCGCGGTGGTGACGCTCGACACGGTCATCACGGAGAGCACCTTCGGCGCGGCGACGGAGGGGCCGGCGCCGGGGGCCTGTCCGGGAGGCGCCGCGACGATGCTGCCACGCATCGAGGACTGTCCGACCATCGAGCCAGGTCGCGTCGCGGGCTTCGTGTCCGGCGGGGTCGAGCGCAACTTCGAGCTCCACGTACCCGGTGACCACCAGGAGGGCGAGAAGCTGCCGCTCGTATTCCTGCACCACGGCGTCGCCGGAGAGCCCGACCCCTGGGGGAACGTCGACAGCATCGTCGACTCCAGCGAGATGCCGGCGTTGGTCGACACCCTCCGCTTCATCCTGGTGGTGCCGAACTCCCGTGGTCTCGCGGTCGAGTGGGCGCAAAACGCCGAGGGCGACAACGAGGATCTCGCCTTCTTCGACGACGCGATCACCTGCCTCGACGCGCAATACGGAGTGGACCGGGACCGAATCTACGCGATGGGACTCAGCGGGGGCGGGATCTACACCACCTACCTCGCCCTTCGCCGCGCCGACGCCCTCGCCGCGGTGGCCGCGATGTCTCCCGCGCTCACCATCCCCTACGCCGATCCGGAGCCGGCGATCCCCTTCCTCGTCGCGTGGGGCGGCGTCGCGGACGAGGCCTTCGGCCAGGACTTCAACGCCAACGCGCTGCGGCTCATCGACACGCTGACGAGCGGCGGCCACGAGGTGGTGGCCTGCAACCACGGCGAGGAGCATGCCTGGGCGACCGCTGGGAGCGAGTGGATGCTCCGCTTCGCCCTCGATCACCCGCGCGGCGTCACGCCCCCTCCGTATGCGGACGGCTTGCCCGACGCGTTCCCCGAGTTCTGTGAGCGCCCCGAGTAGCCCTGCCTCTCCCTCTCCTGTGGTTGGTGCTGGCTCAGCCGCCCGTGAGCAGCGAGGCGGCGAAGGTGTACTTCGTCCCGGAGCTGCGCGGCGCGATCACCTTCGACCTCAACTACGAGGGGCGCATCGGCGGGGTGCTCTCGGACACGCGCCACGACCTCGCCGCCGAGGTGCTGGGGATCCACGCCGGATACCTGCACTATCTCGATGGGCACGGCGCCCTCGCGGTGGGTGGCTACCTCGGGGGCTCGGGCAGCGTCGGTGATGGCCCCGTGCACACCCGGGCCGAAGCGGGGACGGCCTTTCGCCTCCGCGCGATCAGCGCCGACTTCTACCACCTCACGCTGGGCGCCTTCGCCGAGGCCGGCCTCCTGTCGACCCGCGAGAGCCTCGGCAGTCGCTTCGCGGGCGGCCTCGAGATGGGGCCCGGCCTGTTGTGGTTCCTCGACCCGTACGTCTTCGGGGAGTATGTAGCGCGGCTAGGCGTCGAGACGGTGCGGATGGACGGGACACAGGTGCCGGTCGTCTTCGCCTCGATGCGCATCGTCTTCGACTTTTGCATCCGAGGATCGAGACCATGACCCCTGAGGTTCAACACCGCGCGGCGGTGGCGATGCTCGTCGGCGCGAGCGATGGCTCCGGCCTCGCGGGCGTGCAATGTGCCCTCCGCACCTGCGCCGCCACGGGCGTCCGCGCGGCCACCGTCATCACCGGCATTCGGCCCTTCGCCTCCCTCTCATCCAGCATCGTCACAGACCAGCTCCGCGCGACCACCGGCGCCCACCCGGTGGACGCGATCCACGTCGGCGACGCGGGCGACGTCGAGATCCTCGCCGCCCTCGCCGAGCATCTACCCGACGGACTGGTCCTCGATCCGGAGCTCGTCGATGCCCGCGGGCGTCCCCGCCACGGAGACGACTACGGCGATGCGCTCCTCGCGCGACTGGGGGGCAAAGCGACCCTGTTGGTCGTCAACGTCGTCGAGGCCGAGCGCCTGGTGCGCCGCGCCGTCCGCGACCTGGGCGGCGCTCGCGAGGCGGCCAAGCGGCTGTGGGACCACGTCCCGTCCCACGTCCTGGTGTGCGGCGGGCGCCTCGGGGGCCACGCGATCGATCTGCTCTACGACGGCCGTGACTTCGTCGAGCTCGGCGCGGACCGCGACCACCGCTCCAGCCTGCGCGCCCACGGCGCGACCCTCAGCGCGACCATCACCGCCTACCTCGCGCGCGGTCTCGAGAAGACCGAAGCGGTGCACGCCGCCAAGCGGCTGGTGTCCATGGCGATCGACGGCGCGGTGGCGGTGGGCACGCGGCGGGTGACCGAGCCCATGACCGCCGCCTGGTCCGCCCTGGGCATCGATCCGGAGCCCATCGAGGTCGCCCTCCCCGGCGGCGACTGAACCCCGCCGCGTGTCCTTCATCTCCCTCGAGTTCCTGTGCTTCTTCGCCGTGGTCTTCGGGGCCTACCGCGCGCTGAGCCACCGCAACCAGAATCGCCTGCTCCTCGCCGCCAGCTACTTCTTCTACGGTTGGTGGGACTGGCGCTTTCTGGGCCTCCTGCTCTTCTCCTCCCTCGTCGACTACGCCTGCGGGCGCCTCATGGCCAGCGGCCGGCGCCGGCCCCTCGTCACCCTCAGCGTCCTCGTCAACCTCGGCGCCCTCGCCACCTTCAAGTACCTGGGCTTCTTCGTGGAGGGCGCCCGCGCGCTGCTGGCGACGCTGGGTGTGCCCTTCGACGCCCCGAGCCTCGCCATCGTGCTGCCCGTGGGCATCAGCTTCTACACCTTCCAGTCGATGTCCTACACCATCGACATCTACCGCGGGCAGCTCACGCCGGTGCGCCGCCTCGACGACTTCCTGCTCTACGTCTCCTTCTTCCCCCAGCTCGTCGCGGGACCCATCGAACGCGGCGGCAAGCTCCTCCCGCAGATCGAGTCGCCCCGCCAGGCCTCCGCCGCCCGCGTCTCGAGCGGCGCCATGCTCACCCTCTTCGGCTTCGCCAAGAAGATGGTCGTCGCCGACAACCTGGCGCCCTTCGTAGAGTCGGTCTATCGCCAGGGCAGCCCGTCGGGGGCCGCGCTGTGGCTCGCCACCTGGGCCTTCGCCCTCCAGATCTACGCCGACTTCTCCGGCTACACCGACATCGCCCGCGGCACCGCCCGCATGCTCGGCTTCGACCTGCGCCGCAACTTCCGCACCCCCTACTTCGCCACCAACCCCAGCGACTTCTGGACCCGGTGGCACGTGAGCCTCTCGTCGTGGCTGCGCGATTACCTCTACATCCCGCTGGGCGGCAACCGACACGGCCGCCCGCGGACCGCATTCAACCTCTTCACCACGATGCTCCTCGGCGGCCTCTGGCACGGCGCCGCCCTCAACTTCGTGCTGTGGGGCGCCTGGCACGGAGCGCTGTTGGGCGTCTTCCACGCCTTCCAGGACCGGCGCACGGCCCGGCAAGCCGCCCGCGCCGTGCGCAGCGGACCCCGCTTCTGGCTCAAAGCCCTCGGCTTCTTCCAGCTCACCTGCGTGGGCTGGATGCTGTTCCGCGTCGACGACGCCGCCCGCCTCGTCGCCTGGCTGCCGGCCCTCGCGCTCCCCACCGGCTGGGGCGCCCTGGCCCCGGCCGCCGTCGTGCAGCTCGCAGCCCTCGGCGCGCCGCTCCTCGCCATCGATCTGGCGCGCTACCGCGCCGACGACCCAGAGCCCTGGCTCCGCTGGCCGGTGGCGGTCCAAGCCGCCTTCGTGCTCACCTGCTTCTACCTCGTGGTCCTGCTCGGAACCCCCCATGCCCCCCAGTTCATCTACTTCCAGTTCTAGCCCCTGGCCATGGGCGCTGCTCTGCGTCGCCCTCGTCGAGGGCGCCGTGGCCCTCGGGATCCCCGTCCGCCCACCCATCGAGCAGGGGCTCCGTTTCTACTCCGCCGCCACCGAGCCGACCTTCAGCGAGAGCGTCGTCCAGTGGCAGCTCTCCCGTCAGCAGCAAGACGCAGAGGTCGTCGTCATCGGCGACAGCTCAGCCCTCACGGCCCTCATCCCGAGCGCCATCGCTCGCCGCAGCGGCCACACCGTCGAGAACCTCGCGACCGTCGCCCCGCTCCACATCACGGGCCACGTCCACGTCCTCGAGCGCTACCTCGAGAGCCACCCGCCGCCCAAGTGGGTCGTCTACCACTTCGCCGACGAGAGCCTCTCCGTCCCCGACGCCCACGTAGAGTCCAAGGGCCTGCGACCCGCGCTCCGCTGGTGGCTCGGCCACCGCGACACCCTCGTCTCCCGATGGCCCACCACCCGACTCCGCGCCGCCGCCCGCGCCCTCATCGGCGGCCACCGCTACCCCACCTGGGCCAACGACGATGGTATCCGCAGCTTCCTCAGCGAGCACGCCGGCTTCCTGCGAGACGAGACCACCGGCGCCGAGCGCCAGACGCTGCTCGACACCCCACGCGCCCGCGTACCGATCGATCCCGACGCCCTGCCCGGCCTGGGGCGGCTCATCGAAGGAACCGCCCAATCCGGCACCCGCCTGCTCCTCGTGCGCGCGCCCATCCCCGACACCGATCTCAACCCGCAGACCGCCGCCGCCCACGCCGGAAACGAAGCGCTCCTCGATCGCGTCGCCGCGCGCTTCCCCCACATCCGCCTGGCGAAGCCCTACGTCCGAACCCTGCCCGTCGCCCGCTTCGCCCGACCGGAGCACCCCGACCTCGAGGGCGCCAGCAAGAACAGCGCCTTCGTCGCCGAGCAGCTCCGCGAATAGCCGCCGAGGCTCGCGCGGGTTCAGGGCTCACTGGCTCGATCGAATCACCGCGGTTGTCGGCCAGAGCCAGCCGGGCCAGGTCCGAACGTAGGTGATGTCGGCAGCCCAAACCCGGTTTGAGCGCCTCCGGGTTGAAGTCACGAGCGACCACGTTGGGGGCGATCGGCGACTCGTGGTTCGAGTCCGTCGTGCGTCGGAATCGGCGTGGACTCTGGCCGGCAATCCCGTGCTCGCGCATGAGCCTGGCCACCCGCTTGCGACCGACGCGTTCACCGTCCGCCTCGAGGTCTCGATGCACGCGAGGGCTCCTGTAGGTGCCACGACTCGCCGCGTGGTGGGCGCGAATCATCGCACCGAGTTGGCGATCGCGGCGGGCGCGCTCAGAGGGGCCGGCTTTGGACCACCGATAGAATCCCGATGTCGAGACCTCGAGGCGACGGCACATCCAGGCGGTCGGGAACACGCCTCGATTCGAGGAGATGAAAGCGGATCTCACCGCTTTTCCCTCGCGAAGTACACCGTCGGTCGCTCGAAACAACCACGCTCTCTCTGGAGCTCGCGATTCTCGCGCCGCAGCCTCACCAGCTCGGTCTCCTCGGTCGTCGTCATCGCACCTCGTGGGCCATTGCCCCGGTCAATCCGAGCCTGCTTGACCCAGAGGTAGACCGACGAGTCGCCCAGTCCATGGTCCCCGCACACCTCCGGCACGCTGTGCCCGGCATCGAGCACCAGCCTCACGATTTCGGCCTTGAACTCGTCGGTGAAGACCCTTCGCTTCTTCTTCGTCACCATCTATGGACTCCATGTGTACCTCCCCACGTCAGGTGTCCACCGAATCGGGGTAGGGTCACCATCGGGATCGGCGTTCCAACGAGGCAGCGACCTAGGACGGTGCGGCAGACAAAGCGACCAAGTGATGTGCGTGCCCGCCGGCCGA
>CAYOBQ010000246.1:0-11089 GCA_964402225.1 uncultured Nannocystaceae bacterium
CGTGTGTGGCGGTGGCGACGGTGGTGGACACGACCATCCCGGCCATCGCCTGCACCGGCGGCCAGGCGGAGTGCGTGGGTGAGCTCACGCCCGTCGTGGTCTCGGCGGTCGCCGACGACGTCTGCGAAGGCGACACCGGCGCGAGCCCCGACAACGTCGGGCCCTTCCTGCTCGGCGACACCGACGTGACCTTCGCGACGGCCGACAGCACCGGCAACGCCAACAACTGCATCGCGGTGGCGACGGTGGTCGACACGACCATCCCGAACCTCTTCTGCCAGGACAACACGGCGGAGTGCGTGGGCGCCCTGACGCCCCTCGACTTCATCGTGGGCGCGACCGACTCCTGCGACACGGCGTTCCCGCCGGTCTCGGTGGACGACGTGGGTCCCTACCCGCTGGGTGACACCAACCTGGTGTGGTCGGCGACGGACATCTCCGGCAACACCGCGACCTGCAACAACGTGGGACACATCGTCGACACGACGGTGCCGGCCATCCAGTGCACCGACGCCCAGGCGGAGTGCACCGGCCCCGGCGCGGCGACGGCGGTTGCCGTCTCCGCGGTGGCCAGCGACGTCTGCGAAGGCGACACCGGCGCGACCCCCGACGACGCGGGGCCCTACGCCCTCGGCGCCACCAACGTGACCTTCGGCACCGCCGACTCCAGCGGCAACGGCAACGCCTGTGTCGCCGTAGCGACGGTGGTCGACACGACCGACCCGAGCATCCAGGGGCCGGCGGACGTGACGGTCGAGGCTGACGCGGCCTGTATCGGCCACGCCGATCCGGTCGCTGTCGTGAGCGACATCTGTGACGCGGCCCCGGTCTTGACCCGCGCGCCGGCCAGCAACGAGTGGGCCCTGGGCACGACCCTGGTCACCCACACGGTGGTGGACGGGAGCGGCAACAGCAGCAGCGTGACCTCCAACGTCACCGTCATCGACACCACCGACCCCGTGGCCGACGCGGGCGAGGACTTCACCGCCGAGGCCGACGCGCAGTGTAACGTCGAGATCAACCTCGACGGCACCGACAGCAGCGACAACTGCTCCATCGTGAGCTACGAGTGGTCCGAGGGCGGCAACGTCCTGGGCAACACGGCGGAGCTGGTGACCTCGCTGGAAGGTGTCGGTGTTCACACGCTGACGCTGACCGTCTGCGACGCGGCCGGGAACTGCAACAGCGACGAGATCGACGTCGACATTCCGGTCTCGGTGATGCGCTGCTTCGGCGTGACGCGGGTCGGCTTGCAGCTCAACACTCGTCACCACGACGACGACTCGAGCAGCGACGACGACTCGAGCAGCGACGACGACTCGAGCAGCGACGACGACTCCAACAGCGGCCACCACGGCGGCGGCCACCACGGCGGCGGTCGGCACTGCGGCGGCGGTGGCGGTCATGGCCACCACCACGGTCACCACGGTCACAACGGCCACCATGGTCACCACGGTCACCACGGTCACCACGGTCATCACGGCCGGCCCAACGCCAACGGGCACCTCCACATCGACGGTCGCTTCATCCGCAACGACTGCAGCGTCCTCGACTTCGACACCCTCGGCGCGACGCTGACGGTGGACGGCGAGACCTTCACGGTGCCCGAAGGCGGCTTCATGCGCCTCGGCTGGTCCGGGAAGTACCGCTACCGCTTCCGCCACGCGCAGACGCGGTTCGAGTGGAGCTTGGAGATCGACACCCGCCGCAACACCTGGTGGTTCAAGTCGAAGAAGCACGACACCGCGCTGCTGTCCCCGATGGACGGCCTCACGGTGGAGCTGCTCCTCGGCGACCAGGTCGGTCGCGACCAGGTGGCGCTGCGCCACCGCAATTGGCGACGGACCCGCTGGAGCTTCCGCGCGCGCCCCAACACGGTGTGCCCGGTGCGTCACGACAGCGACAGCCGTAGCGACGACGACTCCAGCAGCGACGACGACTCCAGCAGCGATGACGACTCCAGCAGTGACGACGGCCGCCGTGGTCGTCGTGGTCGCCGCGGTCGCCGCGGTCGTCGCTAGCCCGGAAGTCTGGTAGTTCCACAGCGTGCGAGCCGCGCTGTGGATCTACCCCCTCCTCTTCGCCGCCCGGCTGCTGACCGGGGCCAACGGCGCCTACCCCGTCATCCACCCCGACGAGGTCATCTACCGTGAGCTCGCCCGCTACTTCGCGGGCGTCGGCCCGGTCCCCGATCTAGCCGGCACCTTCGCCTTCCCCGTCGGCTACCCGCTCCTCGTCTCCCCCCTCTTTCGCCTCTTCGACACCCTCGAGGCGCTCTCGACGGCGCTGCTCGTGTTCAACGCGGCGGTCTCGGCGGCGCTGTTCTTCCCGGTCCGCGCCTTCCTCCACGAGGTCGCGGAGATCCCCGCGCGCGCGAGCACGGCGGGGGCCGTCGCCGCCGCCCTGTACCCGGCCTATGTCGTGAGCGCCGGCATCGGTGTCACGGAGCACGCCTTCGTCACCCTCTTCGCTCTCCTCTGCTGGCTCGGCTGGCGCCTCTTCGACCAACCCACGCTCCCGCGCGCCGCGGGCTTCGGGCTCCTGGCCGTCGCCCTCTACGCCGTCCACGAGCGCGCGCTCCTCGTCATCGGCGTCGCCTGCGCCCAGCTCGTCGGGCTGGCGCTCATCCGTCGCGTCGCCCTCCGCCACGCCGCGACGGTCGTTCTCACGTGCGCCGTCGGGCTCTACGGCGTCGGCGCCACAGCCGCCCACGTCGCCTCCGTGGTCTACCGGGGCGGGGCCGTCGAGCGCCCCCTCAGCGTGGTGCTCACCAAGCTCCTACGCCTCGATGGCTGGATCGATCTGGGCCTCCAGATCGCCGGCCAGACCTGGTACCTGCTCCTCGGCACCGGCGGCCTCTTCGCCCTCGGTGTCGGGCTCCTCCTCCACGTCCTCCGGATCCGGCGAGGAGACGCCCGAGGCCAGGCGGCGTTGCTCCTCCTCGCCAGCGCCGGCGCGATCTTCGGCTCCTGCGCCGTCTATTTTCCGGCGAACCCGATCATGCCCCTGAAGGCTGAGTACATGTACTTCGGGCGCATCAACGAGGGCTTCCTACCGATCTTCCTCGCCGCGGGCTTCGCGGTCCTCACCCTTCGACGACTGCTCGCGGCCGGGGCCCTCGCGGTGGCACTCGGCGCGGTCATGGTGGCCGGCCGCGGCATGGAGGCGCTGGCCGACGGTCCGGGGATCTGGGGCGTCTTCGGCACCTGGTGGCTGGTCGGCGACGAGACGTGGCTGCTCCACCCCGTCGTGGGCACCGCCCTCGTCTGCGGCGTCGCGGTGTTGCTCGCGGCCGTCACGCGGTGCCGCCCGACGTGGATGGCGGCGGCGGTCGCGATCCCCTTCCTCTGGCTCTCGGTGGCGCTTGCGCCCCACTACTACGAGCGCCGGCTCAACAGGCAGTACGCGCGGACGCTCACGCCCATCGTGCTCTCCACGGGGCACACCGCCATCGCCGTCGACACCTCCACGGTCCGCACCGGTCGCTACGCCGAGCTCGCCCGCCGAATCTCGGTCGCCCACTTCGACTCACGCTTCGAGCCACCTCCGCACCCGCTCGTGCTGAGCAACCGACGCTTCGACGCGCCCGAGGCGAGGTTCCTGGCCGGCGAGCGCGACCGCCGCTACGCCCTCTGGACGCTGCCGGGGACCGGCCTCCACCGACCACCCGATCCACGCAGCCTCGTCTACGGCGCCACCCCGGTCTGGACCGTCCACGAGTCGGGCCTCCGCGACCGCGAGCCCTGGATCAATGGGGAGGCGGCGCGGGTCATCCGTAGGCGTGCGCGGGTGACGATCCCGCTCGTCGGCGCGCCCCCCGCCGCCGTCCGCGTCGAGGCCGACCGCCCGGTGGAGGTCGAGGTCGATGGGCGATCGCTGGGGAAGGGGCGCGTGGTCCAAGGCGCGGTCTCCGACGCCGTGGAGGCGTTGGAGGTCGTGGTCCGCGGCGGCGGTGCGCGCCTGCGCTCCATCGCGCTCCTCGACGCCGACGAGCTCGCCACCATCCTCGAGGCCCCGGCCATGGGTGGCGACTTCGAGATCGACATCGAGGGCACCGGCCCCCTCACGGTGGAGGTCACCAACACCGGCTCCACGGCCTGGGTCGGCGCGCGCCTGGCCAGCGAGGGCGGCGACTACGCCATCCCTCGTGTCGTGATGCCCGGTCGCTCGCTCCGTTTCGGGTTGTCGCCGTCACCGGGTCGCCACTGCCTGCGCGTTCGGGGCGCTCAGGGCGAGCCGGCCTGCGTCGTCGTTCGAGGCCCCCCGCGCGAGCTCGTGCCTCTGCGCTTCCTCTCGGACGCTCGCCCGGCGCCGGCGGTCCTCACGCTTCGGCCCCGTTGAAGCTCGCCTCGAGCTGGGCTTCATCGGGGACGCCTTCAGCGCGTCCAGCGGAGGTTCAGTGGCCCACACATCTGGGTGAAGTGCGCCAGAAACGCGGTCAGGAAGAAGGTGGTGCCCAGCATCTCGAGGAACTCCTCGAGCACGCGGCCGTAGTGGCTCGCGAACTCCTCGCCCGTGCCCAGCGCGTCCCCCACGAGGAGGTAGCCGTCGGGGATGCCCTCGACGAAGTCGAGGCCCACGGCGCAGGCGTAGCAGCCCAGGGCGGCGGCGATCGTCAGCCGTAAGAGGTTGGTGCGGAGCTCGCGCCAGAAGAAGATGAGGATGAACAGGCCCATGCCCACGAAGACGGGTCCGAAGATGAGCTGCCACGCGTAGCTGGGGAAGAAGTCGAAGACACCGTCTGTGGAGTGGCCGTGGCCTGCGACCAGCTTCTTTGTCGCGGTGGCGACGCGCTCGTGGATCTTCGCGCCGTCGTCGAAGGCCATGTAGGCGAAGAACGCACACACCAGCGCCCACCCGCGGGCCCTCCATTTCGCCCCGCCCTCCGCGTAGAGCCGCCAGGTCACCAGACCGAGGGCGAAGGCGGTGAGCAGCATCTGGGTCGAGGAGAACCACGTGGCGATGCCATCCTCGCGGGCGATGTTCGCCATCTTGCGAAACTGGCTGATGTCGCTGATGCCCGGAACCATGCGCCCGTAGTTGACGATGGTGTCGAGGGCGACGAGGCCAATCTCGATGGCGATCCAGGCGACCAGGACGACCCGTACGAGTCGCTTGGAGTCGACCTCGACGGAGAGTGGGTCGTTGTTCATCAACTCCGAGATACCGCGTCTGCGCGAGAACCGCCAAGATGGCGGCGATGGAGATCACGTGTCCCGGCTGCCCCGAGCGCTACCACTTTCCGACGGAGATTCTGGTCGGGGACGCGCTGCCGGTCCGCTGCCCCGCCTGTGAGACGCGCTTCTCGGTCTCTCGGGGGACGGGCCCGGCGCTGACCGAGTCCACCGTCGAGCGGGTGCCCGTGGCGCCCGCGGGGCCTCGCGTACTGGCGACGATTCAACCTCTGAGGCGTCTCCCGGACGAGCCCTCTCTGCCGGGGAACGACGCCGCTTCCACGATGGCGGGCTACCTGAAGACGAAGGACGGGGAGGCCCGGGGGCGCCGCGGACGGCGTCGAGTCGTGGTCCTGCGGCGCAGCCCGAACGCGCCCCACAACCCCCAGGCCCGGGTGGTGTCGCTGCCGGCCAACTTCGGACGGTCCCGCCGCGTCGCGACGCCCGCCGTCGAGGTGGCGCGGCCGAAGGAGGCCGAGGCGCCGAGGGTCGAGGTCGTGGCGGTCCAACCGCAGACGACGCGCCGGCGCGTACCACCCGGCGTCGCGTGGGGATTGGCCGTCGCCCTCGCCGGTGTCGGGGTCGCGGCGTGGTGGTCGCGTCGCCCGGAGCCGGTGGTCGAGGCGGCGCCGGTGGCGGTCGCCGCTGCGCCCGACGCGGAGGTCCTCCCGCGGGGGGAGACAAGCGGCGGGCTGCGCGCGACCGTGCTGGCGATCGAGCTGCTCCCGGCGCGCGGTGCGGCGCTGCTTCAGGGGGAGCTCGTCAACGGCACCCCGGATCCGCAGCGCGCGGTCCAGGTGCAGGCGACGCTCACTGTAGATGAGGTCCCGATGCGGCGACGCTCGGTCTGGTGCTGCATGGCGATGGAGCACGAGGAGGCCTCGGCGGCGGCGAACAACCCACGCCACCCCCACTATGCCCGCGCGGCGCGGATCCCCGTGGGGGTGGCCCTCGAGCCCGGCCAGTCGCGGCCCTTCGCGATCCTCTTCCCCGGGCTCAACGCCGATCTCTTCGATGGTGAGTTTGGTGCGAAGCTGAAGCTCGAGGTTCGGCAGGTGACGAACTGAGGCTATGCCCATCGGCTGATTTCGGTCGGGGGCGGGTGTGGCAGGTTGCCGGCCGCAGCGAAGACCGACGACAGGAGGCGACGGATGAAGTCTGAGACCGAGGTGCTCGTGATCGGCGCCGGACCCGCGGGCAGCGCGATCGCGTCGGCCCTGCACCGCGAGGGCCACGAGGTCACGATCGTCGACCGGGCGATCTTCCCGCGCTTCGTGATCGGCGAGAGCCTCTTGCCGGCGTGCCTGGACGCGTTGAAGGCGACGGGTCTCTACGAGGCCGTCTGCGATCGGGGCTATCAGCGCAAGGTCGGCGCGGCCTTCATTCGGGGGGACGCGTCCACCCGCTTCCTGTTCACCGAGCAACACACCGAGGGCCACGACCACGCGTGGCAGATGCCCCGGGCGGACTTCGATCTCGCCCTCGCGCAGGCGGTGGGGGTGCCGGTCCACCACGGATACGACGTGGTGGACGTGCGGGTGGGGGACGCCCCCCGGATCACCGTCGCCGCACCCGACGGCGAACGGACCGAGGTGGCGGCCCGCTTCGTGGTGGACGCGAGCGGATACGGCCGCGTCTTGCCCCGGGCGCTGGGGCTCAACCGCCCGTCGGCCCTGCCGTCCCGCACGGCGCTCTACACCCACATCTCGGGGTGCCTGGAGGAGGAGCCGGTGACGACCGTCGCGGTGCACCCCGAGGGCCCCTGGGTCTGGAGGATCCCATTCGTCGACGGTACGACCTCGGTCGGCGTGGTCTGGGACGACGCCTGGTTCGACGCGCTCCCGGGGGACGATGACGCCAAGCTGCGCGCCGCGCTGCGCGGGGAGCCGTCGTGCGCGGGCCTCGCTGATGGCGAGTTTCTCTTCGAGCCCCGCCGGCACGCCGGCTACTCGGTGGGGGTCTCCCAGGTGTACGGACCGGGGTTCTGCCTGGTCGGCAACACCACCGAGTTCCTCGATCCCGTCTTCTCCTCGGGCGTCACCCTCGCGTTGGCCTCAGCCGAGCGCGCGGCCGGCTGCGTCTCGCGGACGCTGCGGGGCGAGCCCGTCGACTGGCAGAGGGACTACGCGGCGTGGCTGGGCGCGGGGGTCGAGGTCTTTCGAACCTACGTCGACGCCTGGTACGACGGGCGCCTGGCAGACATCTTCCTCGCCGCCGCCCCCGAGCCCCGCATTCGCCGCCAGATCTGCTCGGTCCTGGCGGGCTACGTCTGGGACGAGACGAACCCCTTCGTCCGGGAGCCCGCCCGCAAGCTCGACCAGCTCTCGCGCATGATCGTCTAGACGAAGCGCCTCATGCCCTCCACGCCGTCCGATGCGTGGTCCCTCGAGTACTGGTACTCCGGGTCGAGCAGGTCGTTGATGCGGTCCATCACGAGGTCCGTCATCCCCTGGAAGGCCTCGCCGTGGGCCCGCGCCGCCGCCAGGCTGAAAGGGCGGAAGGGCGTCGTCACCCGGAAGGGCGCAAGCTCCGGGCCGTCGATGCGCAGGGGTCGGCCGATGCGATAGACGATGCGGCCTCCGCTCGCTGTGGGGCGGTCGCCGGGGTAGGCGTGGTCGGAGCCGTTGCAGCCGATGGGCACGACGTCCACGCCGAGGTGCATCGCGACCTGCGCCATCCCCGTGTGGCCGGCGGAGAGCCGCTTCGAGCGCGTCCCCTGGGGGAAGACGAGGATGTGCAGGCCGTTGTCGAGGGCCTCGGCGTGGAGCCGCATCACCTCCGCGATCATCCGGTCGAAGTGGGCGGTGAAGTCCGCCAGGAATGCCCCCGCGTCACCGAGGAGGCGCTGCAACTCCGGGGGCACCTCGGTTCGTTTCCCGTCGGCGACATCGCGCAGCGCCCGGTACTCCTCCCTGCTCGGCGGCCGCCCCGTGCGATCGCGGAAGCAGGTGGTGATCACGTAGCCGCGCGAGGGCATCGGGAGCTGTCCCATGGCGTCCATGAACCAGCCCGACACGTCGCTCTCGTAGTACTTGCCCTTCACCCAGGTCGTCGTGAAGCCGAGCTTGCGCTGATAGAGCGCGAGCTGGAGTGGCCAGTAGTTGTAGCGGTCCGTGTGGTTCATCGCGAGGATGTAGCGGCGACGGGGATCGAGGTGCTCGACGCCCTCGAGTACGATCTCCGTTCGACGAGGGAAGCGATAATCGAGGCGCAGGACGCGGGCGAAGAGCACCTGCCCCCACGGCGTGGGGCGCAGCGTGTGTCGCTCGAGGCGTCTCAGGTCGAGCATGGCCGGAAGGGTGCAGAGCATGGCGAGCATCGTCAAGGAGCGGGCGGCGTGGAACGGGGCGCGGTTTCGTCCCAAGGACGCGGGCGGACACTACGAGAGCTGGTTTTGCCGAGGGAACCACCCCACCCGGCCCCTCGCGTTCTGGATTCGCTACACCGTCTTCGTCCCCAAGGGACGCCCTGAGGCGGCCTGCGGTGAGCGCTGGGCCGTCTACTTCGACGGCGAGCGATCGGAGATCACGGCGGCGAAGGACGAGGTCCCCATCGAGCGCTGCGGCTTCGTCCCCGACGGTCTGCACGTGACCATCGGTGACGCGGTGCTCACCGACGGCCATCTGGTCGGCGCCGTCGGCGCGCTGCGATGGGATCTGCGCTACACCGGCGACGCGCCCCCGCTCCTGCTACTGCCGCGTGCCTTCTACGACCGCGGCTTCCCCAAGGCAAAGGCCGTGGTGGGCACCCCGCACGCGGTCTACTCGGGGCGCCTCCAGATCGATGGCACCGAGCTCGAGATCGAGGGCTGGCCCGGGAGCCACAACCACAACTGGGGGTCGAAGCACACCGACCACTACGCGTGGGGCCAGGTCAGCGGCTTTGACGACGCGCCCGACGCGTTTCTCGAGTGCAGTACGGCGCGGGTGCGGATCGGCCCGGTCTGGACCCCGTGGCTCACCCTCATCGTGCTCCGAGTCGACGGCACCGAGTACGCGCTCAATGGGCTGGGGCGTGCGCTCCGCGCGCGCGGTCGCTTCGACTACTTCGACTGGCGCTTCGCGTCCACCCAGGCCGGGGTGTCGATCGAGGGACACATCTCGGCGCCGCGCGATGCCTTCGTCGGCCTGCCCTACCGCAACCCGCCGGGCGGCACCAAGACGTGCCTCAACTCGAAGCTCGCCGCCTGCGAGCTGACGCTGAAGGTGGGCGGCGCCACCCGCACGCTGCGCTCGGCGAGTCGGGCTGCCTTCGAGATCCTCACCGACGCCACCGACCACGGCGTCCGGGTTCTGGAGCCCTGACCTAGGGTCTGTCCAACAATAAATAGGTAGACTCGCGCCGCGAGCGTGGGTCAGGTTCGTTCGCGGCGACCGAGCTCAACCGCAGGCGTACCGGAGGTACGTTGAGGATTGGGCGACCGAGCTGCGGGCGAAGATGGCCTGCGCTCGTGGATGCGAGGCGCCTATTTATTGTTGGACAGGCCCCTGCTTCGCGCGGGTGTAGTGGAGCTCCATCGTCTTCACCTGCTGGTCGCCTCGGTGGTGGAAGAAGCTCGAGGTGTGCTGGTCCTCGCTGGCGTAGACCGTCTTCACGGTGAACGTCGTGTCCTTGCCGGTGTGGTCCGGGCCCACCATCACCTCTGTCAGCGTCTTGTTCTTCTCGTCCCAGGTCCCCGTGCTCCGGCTCATCCCCGCGAAGCTGTAGATGTCGAACCAGAAGCCCTCGTAGTGCTTCTTCGCGGGGATCCACGTCGTGAAGCCGTAGCCTCGAAACTGCGGCGCCTCCCCGTGCTTGTCGGCGGTGTACTCGTAGGCCAGCCCGAGGCCGTCCAGCACCGTCTCGGCGACCAGCTTCCCGGTGGCCTCCACCGGCGGCTTCGAGGGGTCCATCCAGAACTTCTGGACGACCTTCCAGGTGCCTGCGCCGCTCTTGGCGAAGGCGTGCTCGGCGCCCTTGGCGATGGGCTTCGGCATCGGCGGCGCCTCCTCGGCTGTGGCGGGGCCGGCGACCAGGGTGGCGACGAAGATGGTGAGCAGGCGCAACATGGGGGACTCCTATCCAGGTTACCCGTGCGTAACAGCCACCGTCGGCGCCCGCAACCGCGCTTTGCCCGCCGGTGGGGGGGGGCGTACCCCGCGGCAGGCAGCTCCTCTATGTTACCGAGCGTCGCGCCGGGCCTGTGCCATCCGCTTCTGGAGGTTGTGATCTCCGTCGAGTGCTGCGGGCGACACCCGCTCTTCGACCTGCATCAGGAACCGACCGACGCCCACATGGAGTCCGCCTACGCGGATCCCGGGTCGGTCGGCGGCCTTGAGGATGAACGCGCCCTGAACTGCGCTAAACCTCACATCCACGACATCTGACCACGCCAGCCGCACCCGCCCGGGACGCCAGGCCCGATCCCATTCGATTCCCTCGTCAGTCACCACGACTCGGTCGGCCCGCGTCTCGCGAAACATCCAGATCCCGGCCCAGGCGATCATGACGCCAACCGCCAGGAAGGCGATCCGTTGCTCGTCGGGGGCCAGCGGGGAAGTGAGAAACATCCCAAATGAGAGCCCAGAGAACAGCAGTCCGGCGACGAGCCCGCCCGCGCCTGCGATTCGCCACGCCTTGGGCCAGACCATCTCGAAGCCTGAATCGAGCACCTCCAACTCATCTTCCGCCAGGGAGTTCAGGACACCCAGTACCGCGGCTACGATCATCCCGAGTAGACCGTAGAATATTGCCTCCTTCATGAGATGCCTCGATGGAATGCGGGAGTATGATGTCGAAGCGTCTCGGACGCGGGCGGGCGCGTCAAGCCCATGAGGGCCCCTCCCGCGGCAAGACCCTCGAGCACAAAGACGTCGATTGTACCGGGTGCATATCCCGATTCTGACGGAGGGAGTGTGGAGGGCTTTCAGCACTCA
>CAYOBQ010000247.1:0-10808 GCA_964402225.1 uncultured Nannocystaceae bacterium
TAGGGGCACCTTCGAGACGAGACAAGTGGCCGCGATGAGTGTGTCTGCAAGGCCGATATCGGCGCCGCGGGCCCATCGCTCGCGCTGAAGCGCGGCGGCTCGAGCCCGGCTAGCACATCGAAGACAGACACGGCGCTTGCCGCCAGCCGTTCGACGCGGACAAGCGCCTTGATGGCCGATGGGCCGGGTTCGCGCCCGCGCAGCGCCTCGATGAACACGTCCGAGTCAACGCAGATCACGGCTCCTCGTTGGGCCACCCGAAGCGACGGGCGCGCTCGCTGCGTGACCACTCGACGACGCGATGCATCGCCGCGGCCTGCTCTTCCGTTGACACGGGGATCTCGTCCAGCGCCGCCAGCGCGATGGCCGCCCTGCGCTTCCGTTCGGCCTCCTTCGAGACGTAGAGGTCGATGGCCTCCTGCACCAACGGCGAAAACCCCTTGATGCCACGCCCGGCCGCCATCTCGAGGAGCCTCGCGCGCTGGTCATCCCGAATCTCGACGGTAGCCCGCGACGCCAACCGCGAGCACTTCTCGACGGGAGGGCACCGACGCAGCCTCCAGCCTGCTCGAATCCGACGAGTCGCGCCGCGGCGGCTTCAGTCAGCGTGCCGCTGCCCAAGAGGCCGGGGTCCCTCGGAGCACGCCGCGCCAAGCGACCGCCGGGCGGTTCAAGCACTCATCCACCACCTGCGCCGGGCCGCGGCGCGCGGGCGGCTGGCCGTGATCCTTGATATCGCCGTGACCGCCACCCGAGATCCTGCCCGCCCGGGCCGTCAGACGAGGCGCTCGAGGGGAGGGCGGCGGCGGTTGTATTCCGAACGCATCGTCCGACCGTACGCGCCCGCCGTCCCGACCAACAGGAGGTCGCCCTCCTCGGTCGCGGGCAGGTGGCGCGCGTGGCCCAGCGTGTCACCCGTCTCACAGACCGGCCCGACGACATCGGCGGTGAGCGTCGGCGGCTCGCCGAGGCGCGTGAGGTTCACGATCTCGTGCCACGCCCCGTAGAGCGCGGGGCGAATCAGCGTGTGCATCCCCGCGTCGACGCCGACGTAGGCGCGGTCTCCTTTGCGCTTGGTCTGGGTGACGCGGGCGAGGAGCACGCCGGCCTCGGCGACGACGTAGCGGCCGGGCTCGAGCCACAACTCGAAGCCGGGACGCGCCTCGCGGAAGCGCCCGAGCCGCTCGTCGAGGGTGGCCAGATCCAGGGCCGATTGCCCCGGCTTCTCGCGCACGCCGAGGCCCCCGCCGAGGTCCAGCACACGGGCGTCGGGGAACCGCTCCGAGGCGTCGGCGAGGAAGATCGCCACCTCCGGCCACGCCTCGGGATCGCGCACGCCGCTGCCCACGTGGCTGTGGAGCCCCACCACCCGGGCCCCGGCGCGCGTCACGGCCGCGGCCACCGCGTCGAGCTGCTCCGGTGCGATCCCGAACTTCGAGCGCCGCCCGGCGGTGCGCACCTTGGGGTGGTGCCCGCGGCCACGGCCCGGATCGAGGCGGAGCAGGATCTCCTGGCCCGCGAAGACCTCGGGCCAGGCCTCGATGGGGTGAAGGTTGTCGACGGTGACGTGGACCCCGCGCGCCAAGGCGTCGGCGTACTCCGCCCGGGGCGCGAAGTTGGGCGTGAACAGCACGTCGCTCGGCGCGAGATCCGGGATCTCCGCGAAGACGAGCTCGAGCTCCCCGGGGGAGACGCACTCGATACCGAGTCCCGCAGCCGCGATGCGTCGCAGCACGTCGGGGTGGTCGTTGGCCTTCACGGCGTAGAACACGCGCTCTACGGAGGCCAACTCGGTGAGCCGGCGGCACGCGGCGTCGATCGTCGCGCCGTCGTAGACATAGGCGGGGGTCGCCTCGATCGCGCGAAGCTCGTCTGCGCGGGCCACCCACCAGGGCGCCTCGTCGGTCGTCGCCGTCCCGAAGGTGTCGGCCCACGTGGGCCCCAGCCGATCACCCGCGCCCCGCCCGGCGAAGAGCAGCGCGTGCAGGCGCGCCACCAGCCGGTCCGCCTCGTCCTCGTCCACGACGAAGGTGAGGTTGAGGTCGCTGGCGGCCTGGGAGACGAGGTGGATGCGCCGGTCCTCGAAGACCGTCAGCGCAGGCCCGAGCTGATGGAGGATCGCCCGGATGTCGCGGCCGACGAGGCTCACCGCGGCGCAGGGGCCGATGGCTCGGGCGGCGCAATGGGACGCCAGGTCGTCGAGCAGCGCCTCCAGCGTCTCCGGATCGACGGCGTCGGCGGAGGCGGTGACGTTGGTCTCCGAGGTCGACACCAGATCGACGCTCACGCCGCGGCGCGCGAAGCAACCGAAGACGTTCGCGAGGAAGCCGACCTGCTGCCACATTCCCAGCGTGTCCATCGAAACCAGCGTGAGCCCGCGCCGGGCGGCGATGGCCTTCACCTCCGCGGGGCCGTCACCGCGGGGGCCCACCACCGTCCCCGGCAGCGCGGGGCGATGGGTGCAGCGGACGTGCAGCGGGATCCCGTGGCGGCGGACCGGCGCCAGGCAGCGCGGGTGCAGCACCTTGGCGCCAGCGGTGGCGACCTCCTGGGCTTCGTCGTAGTCGAGACGCCGCAACAAGCGCGCCTCGGGGACCTCCCGCGGGTTGGTGGTGTAGACCCCCGGCACGTCGGTCCAGATCTCACAGCGCACCGCCTGCAGCCGCGCGGCGAAGAGCGCCGCCGAGGTGTCAGAGCCCCCGCGACCGAGCAGCACCGTCTCCTCCCCAGGATCCCGCGCGATGAAGCCCTGCGTGAGCAGAGCACAGTCGCGCTCCGCGAGGCGCGCGGAGAGGGCCGGATCGGGGGCGTCGTCACAGTCGGCGCTGAGGTAGGTGCGCTCGTCGGTGGCGGGCTCGACGGAACACAGAGCATCGCGGGCGTCGAGCCAATGGACCTCCAGGCCTTGTGCGCGCAGCCAGATCGCCCCGAGTCGGGTCGAGGCGAGCTCTCCCGCCGACATCACCCGCGCCCGCATCCGAGGTGTGTGCTCACCCGTCAGCGCCACCCCCGCCGCGAGGCGCCGCGCCGTCGCCATGGCCGCCTCGACATCGAAGGGGATCCCAAGCTGTGAGGCCAGCGCCCGGTGCCGCGCCTCGATCTCCCCGAGAACCGGCTCGTGCTCGACGCGGACCGCCGCCGGGAGCAGCCCCTCCAGCAAGTCAGACACGCCAGCGAGGGCGGAGCACACGACGACCGGACGGGCCCCCTCGACGGTGATCCCTCGTATCCGCTCGGCGATGGTCGCCCATCCGTCGGGGGACGCGACGCTGGTGCCGCCGAACTTGAGAACGACGAAGTCGATCATGGGCGCACGTTACGGAAGCGTGACCCGCTCCGGCAACGCCGCATCTTGGAAGGCGCACGTCTCGACGTCCCCCTCCGAGAGCAGGCCCACGTCGTACCAGGTGCGGCCGAAGGCGTCGTCCCAGCACTCGGAGACGACCACCGCCTCGTTCTTGGAGCTCCTCGCGTCGGCGCGCCCGGAGCCGCCCGCCACCCAGCGGGTCCGCATCTCGAAGGTCTCCCCCTCCTCGCCGCGGACCGCCATCTCGAACTCGCCGGAGGTGTCGGCCTCGCGCCGGTAGGCGAAGTTCCCGTCCACGGACGCCATCGCGATGTCGACGCCGCCCGTCTCGTCGAGGGCGTAGCTGACGCTGAAGGCGCCGTCGGCGACATCGAACGTCATCTCGCCGGTCCCCGCCCGCGGGCCCTCGGGCTGGAAGCGGCCGTCGATGACCGCCGTGAACTCGCCGTCGTCGATTCGCGCCTCGTAGGCGTAGGCGAAGCCCAGGTCATCACGGGTCATCACGAAGCGGGACTCGAAGTCGTCGAGCGGATGGCGGAAGGGACCCCAGGCGCGGCGGTCGTCGGCCCGCTCGCTGGGCGGCTCGTCCACGAGGCGTTCGATGTCGCGGAGCTGGTGGAAGACCACCCGGTCGATCTGGAGCGTCGTGGCCCGCGTGATGGAGTAGAGCTCAGCCCGCTGACCGACCAGCGCCTGTTGCAAGACACCGTCGGTGAGCGTGGTGCCGTTGAGACGGAGGTCGCGGGCGCGCGGGACCGCGTCGAGGAACGCCTGATCGGTCTCGAAGACCGCGTTCGTGAACTCGTCGCCGCAGCCGACGACGAGGGCGAGCGTGAGGGCAAGGAGCGCGGGTCGGCTCATGGGGTCACTCCGACCGATAGATAGCCTTCGCCGAAGCCCAGGGAGCGGTCCTCCAACTCGGTGGCGTAGCGAAGATAGTGGACGCGGCCGCTGAGGCCCACGGAGACCGGTCCGAAGAAGAACCACGCGCCCAGCTCGAAGCCGGGGCTGAAGGTGAAGAGGTCCTGGAAAGGGAGGACCCCATCCTCGAAGCGCCGGCGGGCGTATAACCCGCTGAACCGTGGGCCCGCCTGGACAAGCGCGTCGCCGAGCCACCAGTCGTAGGTCAGCGAGGTGCCGGCGACGACGAGGGTGAACTCGACCGGGTGCAGCTCCTCGTATGGCCCCGCGACCAGCGCCTCCGAGGCCTGCCCGAAGGCGGCGTCGGCGTGAAGGCTCACGTTGGGCGCCACGAGGTTGGTCGCGTCGGCGCGCAGGCCGACCATCGCGCTGGGGTGGAAGAGCGTGTCGCGCGTCGACTCGTCGAAGAAGGCCTGGTAGCCGCCGCGCAGCGAGAGCCCGAAGCGCCGGCTCAGCTCGCGGCGGCGTCGTAGATAGGTCGGCCCCTTCGTGACGTCGTCCTCGAAGGCCACCGCACGGAAGGACGCCTCCTCGACCGCCGCCCGCTGGCGGGGTGAAACCGTCACTTCCGCCAGCAGCAGGTGGTCGCGGCCGCGCTTCTTGATCGCATAGCGACCCGGGGGCACGGCGAGGGCGCTGGGCCGACCGGCGGGCTTCTCGACCTCGCCGACCACGGCGTCGCGCCCCAAATCGTAGACGAGGTAGCGCCCGGCGGCGCCGGTGGGGAAGACCAGCGCGCCCTGGTGCTCGAGGCGGGTCAGGACCACCGCGCCGTTGCCCTGGAGGTCGTAGGTGTAGGTCGGGTGCTGGGTGCCGCCGCGGGTGCCCGCGGTGTGGGCGACGGTGCGGTCGTAGGCGTAGACGTAGGCCTCGTCGAGGGTGACCTGGGCGTCGCCGGAGCGGTCGGCGGCGCCACGGAGGCCGCTGACGAGGTAGTGCGTGAAGAACGAACCGCGCAAGTCCTCGCTCTCCTGGGAGGCCTCGTCGTCGCTCGAAGAGGTGATGAGCACGTAGCCGCTCGACGCGCGGTCGGGTTCGAGGTCGACCACGAAGGAGGGGCCGCGCGTGCCGCCCTTGAGCCGGGTGATCGCCCCCGACTGGCAGGCGTCGAGCAAGCCGATGCGCACGTCGGCCTGGGACGCCGACAGCATCCGCCGCAGTGACCGCAGATCGAGGCGCGAGTCCCCGAGGCGGATCTCACCGCTGGCCGCGTGACCCGAGTAGTAGAAGAGCAGCAACGTGCGCTCGCCCGCCGCGCGGGCCGCGGCCACCGTGGCCTCGACGGCCTCGACGGCCTCGACGACCTGGTCCGCCGTGGGCCCGACGAGCAGCGTCGTGTCCTCGGCCTCGAAGCCACCGAGCTCGACGAGCACGTCCCGCAGCTTCCGGGCGTCGCGCTCGACGTACCGCAGCGGCTCGGTGTCCACCCCGCCGTCGGAGTGGGAGACCAGCAACGCGACGCGGCGCACGTCGGCGTGGGCGGCGCATGCGAGCAGAGAGCTGAGCACGGCGGCCAGGACACGGGCCACGCTTGGTTGAGAGGGCCAATGTTGTCGCGTGGGTCCCCGCGCCCTGGCCGCCATGCTGGTGACTGGATTCGTCACGGTCCCCTTCGGCGTTTGTCGATGAGGAACGTGGCTTGCGCACAGGCGGCGTCGAGTCGATCCACCCGGGCGGGATCTCCCCCGGCTGCCGCCAGCGCGGCCTCGCCGGACTTCACGATTCGCGCGGTGGAGAGCGGTTCTTCGGAGAAGCAGCCGACGATCCGCTCGGGCCCCAGGGCACCGTCGAGCTCGACGCTGCCGTCGAGGAGCTGCGCCACCCCGGGTTCGATGCCGAGGGAGCGGCCGCCCGCGTCGTAGAAGGGCGTCACCGCGCCACTCGAGTCGAGGGAGACCACCACCAGGTGGCGATGAGCGCCGGTGCTGTAGCGGAGCTGGATCCGATCCCCCGGGTGGTAGACGCCCCCCGGCGTGCCGTCCGCGACCGCGCCGTCGCGCTGGACGTGGAAGCTCAGACCGGGCGCCGCCTTGAGGCGCGTCACCGGCGGCGCGACCGACTCGGCGACCTGCTCGGCGGGGACCCAGGTGAGCAGCGCGGCGGCGGCGGCGGCGGCGAAGGCGGAGGTCGGTACGAGCCATCGGAGCGGGCGCTTGCGTCGGCGCCGCGCCTCGATACCCGCCAGGAAGGTCGCCGTGGGCCGGGTCGCCAGGAACGCCTCTCGATCGGCGCGAAGCTCGCGGACGAGGCCCTCGGCTGCCGCGGTGTCGATCTCCTCCGGGATCTCACCGGCCTCCATCCGAGCCAGCGTGTGCCGCGTCGGTCGACCGTTGGCCACCGGCTCCTGCAACAGCGCCATCATCGCCTTCTCCTCCTCGGTCACGCGGCTCGTCCTATCGCAATGGCGCCCCGCGACAGCTCGCGACGCGCCCGGTCAACGAAGTGCCGCAGGCGCTTGCGCACCGTCGGCACCGACATTCCAACGGCGGCGGCCACCTCCTCCTGGCTCATCTCGTCCACGTAGTAGTGGACCGCGACCGCCTGCGTCTTCAAATCGAAGCGGTCGAGGAGCTTGCGCACCAACACCGCCCGCTCCGAGTCCTGGTCGCTCGCGTGGCTCTCCAGCGTCGCCGCGTCCACCAGCCCCTTGCCCCGCCGCACCTTGCGCGACCGGATGACGTTGAGACAGTGGTGCGTCGCGATGCGGCTCAACCAGGTGAGGTGCGACGACCGCCCCTCGAACTTCCGCAGCCCACGATCGGCCTTGAGGAATACGTCCTGCGTCGCGTCCCAGGCCGCGGCCTCGTCCGCCAACAGGTAGAGGCAACGCCGGTAGACGTGGTGCCCGTACCGTTCGTAGAGCGTCTCGAGGGTCAGCGTCAGCTCCATCTTCCGTTCTCGTCCACATCGACACCCGGGTTGCCAGGGATCCGAAACATTTTTTTCGGGCTAGAATGCGGTGAACCTGAGGAGGACCCTGGTGCGCAAGCTCATCCCCTGGGCGCTGGTGCTCACGGCGTGCGTCGATCCGCCGCCGAAGCCCCCCGCCTCGAAGCCCGTGGACGCGGCCCCCGCCCCGCCGCCCTTCACCATCCCCAGCCCGCCCGAGTTCGTCCGCGACCCGGTGCAGACCGAGCCCATCGCGCTGGGTCAGATCAAGGCCCACCTCGGCCACGACGTGTGCGGGGCGTTGCGCGCGGGGGACCCGGACAAGCTGCTCGCGAAGCTCACGCCGGCCTTCCGCGGCCGGGTCGTCGGCCCCGCGGTCGCCCGGGCGATCCCGCCGAACGAGACGGTGCGGGTCGCCAGGCGCGCGCTCGCGCCGGAGGTCCTCGACGGTGCGGCCTTCACGAAGCGGTGGAGCGAGCTCGGCGCTGACTTCGCGGACCGCGCCCGGTGCAAGCTCAAGCCGGTGGAGTTCAAGCTCGCCACCGATCTGCACTCGGCGTGGGTGCGGCTCGTCTTCGTGCTCGCGGGGACCGACACCGACGGTCACCCCCGCACGCTGAAGGGCAAGTGGACGGCGGTGGTGGTCAACCACGGCGAGGACGGCTGGCGCTTCCACATGGTCGACGCCGGCCCCCTCGAAGAGGTGGTCACGATGGGGCCCGCCTTCGGAGACGTGACCGCCCAGGTCGGCTTCGATCTGGGTCGCAACGCCGCCAGCGAGCGCGCCATTCGGCGCATCAACGACGAGCGAACGATCGAGACCATCGGCGGGCTGGCGGTCCTCGACGCCGATGACGACGGTGACGACGACCTGCTCGCCTGGAACCGTCGGCGCACGCTGGCGCTGTTCACCAACGACGGCGAGGGGGGCTTCGAGCGGCGCGCCGATCTGCTGCCGCCGGGGCGCGTCGGGGTCTTCCAGCTCGTGGTGGATCTCGACGGCGACGGGCTGCGCGAGATGGTGTCCACGGAGGTGCTGCGCTGCGCCCGGGGCAAGGCCAGCTTCCCGATCTGGCGGTTCCGGGCCGACGGCCCGCTGAAGCGCGTCGGTTGGCTGGATTTCGGGGTCGACAAGTGCAGCGGTTACCGGCGCCTCGACATCGAGCACGTCTCCGTCGGCGACGTGAACGGCGACGGGCACCTGGACCTCTTCTACAGCGGCTACGGCGAGCTCGTGGGTGACGCCGATGAGGTCTTCAACAAGTTCGACAGCACCGCCGGGCTGCGAAACGCGCTGTTCCTCGGGCGCGGCGGGCTGAAGTTCGAGGAGGTGGGTCGCGAGCGCGGCATCGAGGATACGCGGCTCACCTACACCTCGGCGATCTACGACTTCGATCAGGACGGCGACCAGGACTTGCTGGCGATCAACGACTTCGGGCCGAACGTGGTCTACGTCAACGACGGCGACGCGAGGTTCACGCTGCTCGACCGGTCGCATCCGCTCAGCGAGAACGGCCAGTCGATGGGGATCACGATCTCCGACTTCGACGGTGACCAGGCCCTCGACATCTACGTGTCGAACATGTCGTCCACGGCGGGGACCCGCATCGTGCCGCTCTACGAGGGGCGGCTGAAGCCCGAGACCTACAAGGCGTTGATGCGGCTCGCGGAGGGCAACGAGCTGTACTCGCGCAAGGGGAAGTCGGTCTTCGACAAGCGGGCCCACGAGCTCGGCATCGCCAACGCCAAGTGGGCCTGGGGGCAGGCGCACTTTGACGTCGACAACGACGGGGATCGCGAGCTCTACGTGGTCAACGGCCTCAACAGCCACAGCAGCGACCGGGAGCACGACTTCTGAACGTTCCTCTGGCGGCAGTTGGCCGCCCACGCTCAGGCGCACGAGTCCAAGCGGGACCCGCGCGACCTGGAAGACCCTCGGAACCTGCGGAAGCTACGCAACTTCCGGGGCAGCTTCAGTGGCTACGAGCGCAACCGGTTCTTCATGAACGTGGGATCGGGGACACCCTACGTCGAGTGCGGCTTCGGCATGGGGGTCGACTTCGAGCACGACGGGCGCGCGGCGGTGCCGATAGACATGGACGGCGACGGCGATCTCGACCTCGCGATCCTGGCCTTGCAGGGCGTGAAGATGATGCAGAACGACGCCGCGGCCGGGCGCCATTGGGTGCGGCTCGATGCGCGCGCCACCAAGACCGAGCGGCACGCGCTGGGGGCGGTCGTGCGCGTCCACTCGGGGGGGCGTGAGCAGGTCGACCGGGTCCGGCTCACGGTGGGCTTCCACACCCAGCCGAGCCACGAGCTGCACTTCGGGCTGGGGGACCAGACGAGCGCGGACGTGACAGTGGAGTGGCCGTCGGGGGCAAAGCAGCGCTTCGGGGGGCTCGCGGCGGACGCGCGCTACGTGCTCACGGAGGGGGAGACCGAGGCGAAGAAGCGGGCGCTGCCGGCGTGGCCCGAGGCGCGCAAGCCGCGGGCTATCGGGGCCTACTCGACGAAGCTGCGGGCCCTCGACTTGAGCGGTCGGATGCGACGGCTCGGGTGGCCGGGGCGCGCGGCGGTGGTGAACTTCTGGGCGACGTGGTGTGTGCCCTGTCAACGGGAGCTGCCAGCCCTGGCGAAGCTCGCGGGCGAGCTGAAGGGGAAGGTCGATGTGTCGGCGGTGGCGGTAGAGACCGATGAGCTCGACAAGGTCAGCGCCTTCGCCAAGAAGCACGGCATCGAGCCGCTCGTGCGGCTGGCGAGCGACGAGATCGTGAAGTCCTTCTTCGGCGCGGAGGGCAAGGTCGCGCTCCCGACGACCTTCGTCTTCGCGCCCAACGGGCGCCTGCTGCGCACCTTCTACCGGGAGGTGAAGAGCGCAGACATCCTGAAGCTGCTCGAGCCCTACGACGACGCGCCACCCATCGAGGACCTGCGCTACCTGGCGGCCTACTACCTGCACAGCGGGCGCCACGAGGACGCGCGGATGCTGCTCTCGCAGCGCCTCGAGGAGGCGGACGGCGACCCGTACTTGCTCAACGAGCTGGCCCAGCTCTACCTGCGGCTCAGCCAGGTCGACCGCGCGCGGGTCCTGGTGGAGAAGGCGGTGAAGCTCGACCGGCAGGACGCGGACATCTGGTCGACCTACGGGGAGGTGCGGGGCATCGGCGGAGACTTGAAGGGGGCAAAGAAGGCGCTGGACGCGGCCCTCGCCATCGCGCCCAAACACGCGCGGGCGCTCAACAATATGGGGATGGTCTACAAGCAGCGAGGCGACCTCGCGAAGGCCATCGAATACTTCGAGGCGGCGTTGAAGGCCGCCCCCAGCTACGAGAAGGCCCAGAAGAACCTGGACGAGGCGCTCGTCGACAGCGCCGGCCCCGTGGCGCAGCCCAAGTAGCACGCGTCCTCGCCGGGGGCCGAAAATGCTGGCGCGCGAACCCATCGGAGGGCCCTGTGACTCTGCCGGGGTGGAGATTGGAGAGCTCATGCGGCGACACGTATTCACGATGGCGATCTGCGCGGCCCTGGTTGCGGGGTGCGACGACGACGAGACGAACGAGACCGATGCGTTGATGGACGCGGAGGTCTCGGCTGAGGACGGCGGCGAGCCGGGGGACGCGGCGACGCCCGAGCCCGACATGGCCGAGCCCGACATGGCCGAGCCCGACATGGCCGAGCCCGACATGGC
>CAYOBQ010000248.1:0-10761 GCA_964402225.1 uncultured Nannocystaceae bacterium
ACCGATTTCGGCGTTGCGAAGCCTGCCGATATCTTCGGATATCGCCACGGATTCGCGCCTTGAACTCGGCCGGCGGGCACGCACATCGCTTGGTCGCTTTGTCTGCCGCGGCGTCCGAGGGGACGGTGGGCGCCGTCGCCTTCCTCCCGGGCGGACGTCTCGCTGCCGCGGGCAACGACGACCGCGTCCGGGTCTTCGACCTCGCCTCGGGGGCGCGCCTCGCCCGCGGCCCTCGGCTCGGCAAGGACGTGGTGGGGCTCTCGGCGTGCGCCGGCGGTGGTTACCTCGCGCGTGTGTATGGCGGGAAGAGGCGTCGTTTCGGGGCGGATCACCGTCCAGGCGCGGTGGACTGCGCGGTCGAGGCGCCCGACGCGCCGCCGATCACCGAAGACTGCGGCCCGGAGGCCTGTGTCGTGGGAATTGGAACCCGCCTCCTGCGCTTCGACACGCGCGGGGCCGTCTGGTCGCCGACGGTGCCGTCTACGCTGGATCTCTCCCCCGATGGCCGGTTCCTGCTCCTCCATCGCGACGGGCTCGAGGCGCTGCTCGTTCGCGTGGCCGACGGCGCACGCCGCGCCCTGGGCGTGGTGCCGCGGACGATGAGCGCGACGCCCGGGCTTCGCTTCGACGGGGAGGGGAGGCGCTTCGTCGTCACCATGGCGCCGCGCAGCCACCAGGTCACTGTCTACGCGCGACCAACGCCGTGATCCGGACCGGGTCCCTCCTGGTGGCCTCGTCCCTCGCGCTGACGCTGGCGTGTGAGGTCGGCCCGGCGGCCTCCGGGGAGCGGGATGACGGGCCGGCAGACGTGGAGGTCCGAGACGCCGCACCCGGCGAGGGGGCCGGGCCGGGCGACGCCGGTTCACCCGCCGCAAGCGCGCTGCTGCTCGACCTCGAGATGCGGGACCCCATCGCGTGGACGCGAACGGTCGAAGCGCTCACCGCCCTCGGCTACGAGGTCACCTATCGGCGTGCATTTGCGCACTTCACGGAGCCTGACGCAGGTCGCTTCGACCTCGTCGTCCTGGCCGCGGGCGCGGCCCCCGGCGGGGCGACAGATTGGCTTCGGGCGCCGGAGGTCGACCGCCTGGCGGGCTATGTTCGAGGCGGTGGGGCTCTCGTCCTGGCCGCGCGCAATCGTTGGCGGGATGGGCTCGAGTCGGCCTTCGATGGCGCGAGCTTCAACGCCGTGTTGCGCGCCCTCGGCGTCGGCCTTCGCGTCGACGCCAACACCTTGGTGGGGGCCGTGGTTCCGCCGGCCCCGCCGCTGCCACCATTGCATCAGACCGTGCCGTGGGGCTACGTCGGGCCCCGCGAGAGGACCCTGCTTCTTCCCGTCGCCTTCCCCGTGGGCGAGGCGGCCCTTGGCACGCAGGCCCCTTTCGCCGCGGGGTGGTCGCCGGGGCTCGCCTGCGAGGACGACCAGGTCACGCCCCTCGCGCGGAGCCACGCCGAGGCCGTCGTCTGGTGGCAGCTCGGCGGCGCCGAGGCGGATCGGGTCGAGCGGCCGGGGTCGGCGCAACCGCTGGCGGCGGTGGCCCCGGCGGGAGACGGGTGGGTCGCGGTGCTCCCGCGCGCGCTCCTGGAGCTCTCGACGCTGCCCAGCGACGGAGGCGCCCGGCCGTCGCTTCTGCCGGCGCTCCTCGACGGCACGGAGGCCTTCGTCGCGGCCGCCCTCGGCCGCCTCGACGCGCTCCGACGCCGGACCGATCTCTACATCCCCGTTGGCTGCCGCGGGGGTCGCACGTTGGCGCAGGTAGACGCCGAGCCCGTCGTCGAGCCCCCGGGGCCGCCTCTCCCGGAGCGCCCCCCGAACGCCGCCGATTGGGCGTCTGTCCCGGAGGCGTCCGAGCAGACGAGGACGCAGGTCCCGTCGTGGTTCCGTCGGGGCAGGGTCCGAGCGGTCTATGGCGACCTGGTCGAGGCGACGCGGGGCCACCTCGAGCGCGCCCGGGAGGCGGGGGTGGATCTCGTCGTGTCGAGCACCGGCGCCGCCGCGCTCCGCGACTACACCGCTGGCGACGAGCCACCCGCCTCCGTCGGCGCCGCGGACGTCGCCGGCCTCCGATGGTTCCTCGGGAGCGTCTACCGCAACGACGCCTTTGCGGGCGGTGACTTCGAGACGGCCACCGACGCCACAGGTCGTCCGACGGGCGCCCCGCCCCCGCTCGACCCGAGGTGGTGGGCCGAAGGGGTCGCGCCCGTCGTCCTCGGGGCCGCGCGAATCGCCGCCAGCCATCCCCACGTCGGCGGGATCAGCCTCGACACCGAGCTTCACGGAGCGGCGAACTCGATGTACGCGGCGGGGCACGGCTACGAGTCGAGCGCCTGGGCCGTCGTCACCGAGGCCATCGCGGAGCACGACGCTGGCCTGGCGGAGAAGGCCCGCGCCCTGTCGGTGACGAGCCGCCTGCCCTGGCTCGTGGGCCACGGCCTCGCGCCCTTCGCCTGGCGCGCCCTGGAGGGCGCGGTCGCCGACCTCGCCCGCGGTGTCCGGGAGGAGGCCCGCGCCCTAGCCCCGGATCTCGAGCTGGCGCTCTACGTCCCCTCCCTCCAGACGAGCTGGTTCTACCGCGGTCTGATGCGCGGCTGGGGGACACCGGAGCGGCCGGTCCTGGTGCTCAGCTACGACGCGGCCCCCGCGCCGGTCCGCGACGCCCTCGCCCGTGAGGGCATCCATGTTCGCACCCTGGGCGGCGTCCTGGGTGTTCGTCTCACGGCCCGGGACCTCGAGACCGCGCTGCACACCGCCGGGGCCGGCTCCGACGGATTCTGGCTCTTCCAATACCGAGACTTCGCCCCTGACACCGACCCCGCACAGCGCCACGACCCGGTCGACGCCTACTGGGCCGCCGTCCGCGCTGCTGGAGAGCGCCTCCCATGATCCGCTGTCTCCCCCTGTTGCTGATCTTCGCATGCGACGACGCCACGACCGGCGACGTCGATGCCCATCAGGCCGACCTCCGGGCCCCCGATCTGGAGGTCGACGCGGCGCCTCCGGCGGACGCCGCCGCCGACACCGCGCGAGACGCTGTGCGGGACGCCGCGGTGGACGCGGCGCGCGACGCCGCGCGAGACGCGGCGGTCGACGTGCCGGGGGACGGGCCGGTGGATGTGGCGCCCGACGGATCGGTGGACGTCGCCCTCGACGGGCCCTCGGATGGTCCAACCGACGTGAGCCCGGACGGTCCCGTCGACGTGGGCCTGGACGGTCCGCCGGACGCCCGGCCAGACCAGGCCGTCGATGGCGCGCTGGTGGCCGATCTGGGTCCTGACGCGGCGCCTCCCCCGCCGTGCGGCGAGGTGCCGGAGGGCTTCGCCTGCGTGTCCCCCGGCGTCTTCGTGATGGGGAGCGCCTTCGAGGAGGTGGGTAGAGATCCGGCTGTCGAGGCGCCGCACCGGGTGCGGATTACGCGGCCCCTGCTGGTCGCCGTGACGGAAGTGACCCGGGCGGAGTGGCGGGCCGTGATGGCCGAGGACCCGTCGTTCCGCGACTTCGATCCCGCGCTCCCGGTAGAGGGCGTGACCTGGTTCGGGGCGGTGGCCTACGCCAACGCGCGCTCGGAGGCGGAGCGGCTTCCGCTGTGCTACGGGACGCCCGGGGACGACCGGGACTATGTGGCGCTCGACGCAGCCCTCGAGGTGGAGCCCGTCTGGCGCGGGGGCCTCGACTGTCTCGGGTACCGGCTCCCGACCGAGGCCGAGTGGGCCTACGCGGCGCGCGCCGGGAGTGACGGGGCGACCCACGGCGCCTCGCCCTGGGTCCTCCGCGACGCCTGCGCCGACGCCCTCGATCCGATCGCCTGGTACACCTGCAACTCGGGGGACGCGCTCCACGCCGTGGCCACGCGGGTGCCCAACGCCTGGGGCCTCCACGACGTACAGGGGAACCTGATCGAGTGGGTCTGGGACCGCTTCGACAGCGGCTACGGTGGGTTCGGGCCGGCGGAGGTGCCGATCGACGACCCGGTCGTGGACAACGGTGACGGGCGCGGTCGAGTCCAGCGCTCGTGCAGCGTCTTCGCGCGCGCCGACGAGTGCCGGCTGGCCTACCGTTTCGACGATCGCCCGGGGCGCGTCGCGGAGGTCGTGGGCTTCCGGGTGGTCCGCACGGCGCCCTGACCGCGCCGGTCATCGCGCCGCGACGGGCTCCTCTTCCTCGGCGGGGGCGGTGGGGACGCGCGGCGGCGGGGCCTCCATCTTCACCTCTACCTTCTGGCTGGCGCGCTCCGTCGCCTTCTGGCGTTGCAGGACGTCGAGGATGCGCTCGCTCAGCTCCTGTTTGCGCCAAAAGGCGATGTCGACCTCGCCAAAGAAGGCCTCGGCGGCGACCTGTTCGAGCTTCCCTCGGGCGCCGTTGCGCATGGCCGTGGCGAGCCGGTCGGCGGCGCGCTGCTCGTGGTCGAGCTGGCTGACCAGCCGGCGCACGATGGGCGACTCGTCCCGCAGCGTCGTTCGCAGCCGCGCGCGGAAGCGACGCTCATAGACGTCGAGGTGGGCGCCGAAGCCCTCGACGCGGGCGTAGAGCCGCCGTCCGCTCTCCTCGAGGCGCCGGACGTCGGCGGTGCTGGCGGCGGGGCCCCCGTTGTGGAGCCCGCGCTCGTCGCGCTGTCGCTCGTGGGCTGCGGCCGCCGCGGCGGCCTTCTTCAGCCGCCCGTCGAAGGTGACCAGCCGCCCGACCAGCATCGACTTCAGCTCCCGGGCGCCCGCCACCGCGGGGAGAAGGTCCGGGCTCTCGAGGGCCGCCTCCAGGGCAACCACGAGCTCTTGGGTCTCGGCCAGGGCCTCCTGTTGGGTCACCAGATCCGCCTCGAGCATTCGCGCCCGGCTCGCGTCGGCGGGGGCCGTCCAGGCGAGCACGGCCTGGGGAAAGAGCCGCTTGTCCTGGGCGATCTGCGCCTCGAGCTGCTCCGAGCGCCGCTTCAGGGCGTTGTCGAGCCGGCGGTAGGTCACCCGAGCGCGCTCGTAGTCCGCCGCCTTGGCGAAGATCTGAGCCTTCCACAGCTCGAGCCTCGCGCCAAAGCTGTCATCGCCGCGGCCCGCGAGGAGCTGGTCGACGAGGCGCGCCGCCCAACGGTAGGCGACGGAGCGCTCACTCGCGTCGGGGTACCGATCGCCGTCGGTGTCGATGTCGACCTCGGTGGGCAGCGTCTGGGCGTGGCGGAACAACGCCTGGGAGGCCTCCCAGAGGGCGTCGGTGAAGTCCGCGCTCCCGCGGGGGATCTGTCGGTAGTGCTCCCAGGCGAGGTGGGAATTGCCCTCCGACGCCGCGAGTCGCGCCAGGGCCAGGTGGATGACCGAGCCCATGCGTTGCCGCGCGACCACCGCCTCGTCCGGCAGGATCTCCTCCTCTTCGAGCTCGAGCTGGACCCGCTCGCGGGGCGGGCCGCCGTGGTCGAAGTCGTCGGGGAGGTACTCCGGCGCTTCCTCGGCGCGCTGCGGCCGGTGTCTGCGCTGATAGGCCTCGAGGGCGTTGTTGAACTCGAGACGCGCGCCCTTCAGGTCTTCGCGCGCGAGGCGGATGACCCCCAGGAAGTAGCGGGCCTTGAGGTAGAAGGGGTCCTCCTCGTCGACGGCGCCGAAGAGCGCCTCGGACTCCGCGAGGGCGCCGCCGCGGTAGAGCGCCTTCGCATAGTGGTAGCGGGCCTCGCGGTCCGGGGCCTCGAGCTTTGCGTTGCCACGCAGCCCGAGGTAGCGCCGCCAGAAGGCGCGCACGTCGTCGAGAGACTCGACCTCGCCGGCGACGGAGAGATAACGAGCGAGCATCCGCCGGTAGGCCGTCGGGAGCTGCCGGGGCTGCGAGAGCGCCTCCCGGAGGTGCCGGAGCGCGGATTTGTGGAGGCCTAGGGCCCAGAGGGACTCACCGAGCCAGCTCAGGGCCTCCGGGTACCCGGGGTGACGATCGATCCCGGGTCGAGACACGAGCTTGAAGAGGCGCAGGGCGGCGGTGGGGTAGTCCTCCTCGAAGAAGGCGACCTGAGCGCGGCTGATCTCGCGGGCCGTCGAGGAGCGATCGAGGGCCTGATCGTCGCCGAGGCGGAGCTGAGCGTTCCTGAGCTGTTGGTTGATGCCGCGGAGCTCATCGACCAGCTCGTCGCGGGAAGGGACGCCAGCCCCGTCGTGCGCCCACCCCGCCCCGATCGAGAGCAGGAGCGCGGCGGTGATGTGCGACGACGACTTCATCCAACCTCATCAGAGTACGGTCGAGCCGACTCGATTGCACGAAACGGCATTTCATACCGATACAAGAGACGTACGAAGCGCCACCTTCTGTCTGTGGTTTTTCCAGATCGGTCCATGTGGTAGCACCGGAGAAGAGCCCGGCAGCGATTGAGCGGGGTGATCGGAGGTCCTTCGATGAACCGGGTGCTGTGGATCGCGGTGGTGATCGGGTGGGGATGTGGTGGGGCGAGGCCGGAGGTGACGGCCAAGGTGCCGGAGCCGAAGGCCGCGCCCGCGGCCGCGAGCTGGTCGTTCTCTTCGGACGTCGAGCGGATCGTGCGGGTGCTCCCCACGCCCAAGCGCGTCTGGGGGCTCACGGACGCTGGCGAGGTGCTCTCCTGGGACCGCGAGCGCAGCACGTTCCGCGCCGAATCCGGTGAGACGGCCCCCAGCGGCGCGAGCGCCATCGCCGTCGCGCGCGGAGGGCGAATCTACGTCGGTCGGGCGACGGGGCTCGCCTGGCGGGACGCCGGGGGGGAGTGGGTCCACTTCGCCGAGGGGCCGCTGGCCAGCGGCGTCACGGCGCTGGCGCCGCGCGGGAAGGGGGGCGTCTGGATCGGCACGGCGGGCGCCTTCGGGTACGTCGACGCGGGCCAGCTCACGTTGCTCTCGGAGCGCTACCGCGTGCGCGCCCTCGCCGCCGAGGGGGGAGCGGTCTGGCTGGCGACGGCCCGCTACGGGGTCGTGGCCGTCCAGGGTGATCGCCTCGTCGAGTACACGACGGCTCAGGGCGTGTGCGGCAATCAGGTCGCGACCATCGCCGCCGGTGGTGGCAGCGTCGTGGTGACGTGCGCGGGCCCCGGCACGCGGATGCGCTTCTCGCTGTGGTCCGGTGGTCGCTGGTTCACCTATCAGACCAAGGGGATGGGCGTCCTCCGCTCGGTCCATCCCGTTGGCGAGCGCCTCTTCGTCGACGCGGGCGACCGCCGGTGGTGGCTGCGGACCGCAGAAGCGGGGCTCGCGGCGGGCCCTGGCGCTCCGAGCGCCCAGGCGATCCCGCCCGTCGGCGGATCCGCGCCGCCGCCCCCGCCGCCCATCGAGGCCAAGGCGCCCATCGAGGCCAAGGCGCCGGTCGAGGCGCCCGCGCAGGCAGCGCCTGTCCCCGAGGCGGCGCCAGCGCCCGCGGCCAGACCCATCGGACTCCCCGCGCCCGCCGAGGCGCAGGCCGCCGAGCCCCAGCCCAAGACCAGCAACCCGCCCACCGCCCCGCGCTCCGATCTCTCGAAGGAGCTCGCGGCGATGGTGAAGCCGGTGCAGCCGAAGGTCCCGCTGGTGGTCGAGCGTCCGCCGCCCGTGCCCATGCCGCCGCCGATTGGAGCACCCCCGGTCGAGCCGCTCGTCCGCGCGATCCTTCCGAGCACGCGCGCGCCCGCCAGCGCCGCGGGAGGGACGGGAGGGGCGCCGGGCTTGCGCGCGTCGGCGCAGGCCTTCGTCGTGCCGGCGGGGGTCGAGGTCACGGCCTTGGCGCTGGGCGCCGACGCCACCTGGTGGTACGCGCTGGCGCACCGAGGGCTGATGGCGGTGCGTGGCGTCGAGCGGCGCCGCTACGCGTCGCTCTCCCTGGTCCCGCGCGACGAGGCCACCCGCCTGACGCTGGACAGCCTCGGGCGACCCCTCCTGGCGGTCGGGCGCGCCTACATCCTACGCTGGAGCGAGGGCGCCTGGCGTCGCGTGCGGGTCGGCAACGATCCGAAGGCGCAGGTCCTGGCGGCGGCGGCGGGCCCGAAGGGCAGGCTCTGGGCGTTGGTCCTGCCGGCGTCGAAGCCAGCCGCGGCGAGGCCGGCCCAGTCGGTACCCGCGACGGACGCGAAGCCCCCACCATCCCGGCACGACCTGCGCGTGCTCCGCACCACGGGGCCGCAGTCCGATGAGTTCTTCGAGGTCGCCCAGCTTCCGATGCTCGGGCTCGACGGGCCGCCCCGGTTCGGTCGGATGCTCATCGAGCCCGGTGGCGAGGTCTACGTCCCGCTCTTCACGCTGGACGACGGCGCCGTCCCACGCGCCGCGGGGCTGGCGCACCTTCGGGCGGGGCTGACGGCCATCGATGTGTGGCGCGCTCGCTTTGGTTTCGAGGAGAGCGACGGCTCCGGTCCACCGCTGCTGCCCGACGCGTGGGTCAACGCCGTCACCCGAGCGCCCGACGGCACGATCTACGTCGCGACCAACTCCGGCCTCGTGCAGGTCCGCCCCGGCAAGGTGCGCGTCTTCGACGAGAACGCCTTCATCGACTCCGAGGTCATCCTCGACGTGGCCATCGATCCCCAGGGTCGCGTCTGGGCGGGGACGCTGGAGGGGCTCGGCTACATCGAATCCGACGAATGGAAGTCGGTCCGCCATCCCGGGCTCGAGCGCAAGGTCGCGCCCATCACGGCCGAGTTCGGTGGGCGGCTCTGGGTCGGGACGGAGTCCGGGGTCTGGCGGGGCGAGGGGGCTGGCTTCGACCGCGTCCAGGTCGGTGAGGAGCGTCGCATCGGCGACGTGCGAGACATCGCCGTCGATCGCGACGGAGGCGTGTGGGTGCTCACCTCACAGGGGGTGTTCTCAAGGAAGCGGTAGGCGGGGTCCGACGAAGCCGACGTCGCCTGCGACGCCGTTGGGGGTCGCGCCGCCTGCTCCTCCTTCGCCGGGCTCGAAGGCGTTGTCGTGGACGCTCGCGAGGTCGGCGTCGAGGTAGGCGCCCACCGCGGGCCCTCCACCGCCACCTCCCCCCGCTCCCCCGCGGCCGCCGGTCCCGCCGAGGCCCCCGTCGCCACCAGCACCCGACCCGTTTCGACCGTCGCCGCCAGAGCCGCCGCGGCCGCCGCGGCCACCGTCTCCGCCGACACCACCGTCGCCACCGCCGCCGCCGATCCCGACGATGAGGGCGTTGTCGTGGACCGACGCCGCCCCCCCCGAAGACCAGGACGGCGATCGAGGCGCCGCCGCCTCCGCCGGGGGAACCCGGCCTCCCGCCCTCACCGGGGGCGCCGCCGCCACCACCGGAGCCACCGTAGGTCGAGCAGCCGTCTTCGCCGTTGCCAGCGCCACCGCCGCCACCGCCGCCCCCGCCGCCGACGCCTCCGGCTTCCCCGGGCTCGCCGGTCGTGGCCCGCCAGCCGAGGGCGTCCAGAGCGCCGAGACCGTCGCCCCCCGCGCCCGGCGCCCCGTCCTCGCCCTCACAGCCTTCAACCCCGTCCCGCCCGTCCCGCACCACCTGCTGCAGCCCGCCGAGCCCTCCCCGGCCGCAGTTGAATCGGGAGTTCGTGCCGCCCTCGCCTCGCTCACCCGTTGTCAGGGCTCGACCCGGCGTCCCACCCGCTCCTTCCCCCCCGAAGCCCATCCCCGGGGCGGGACGGCGGCAGTCGCTGCAAGCAAAACCCCCGTCCTCGCAGCCCCGCGTCCCCGCGCCGCCCACGCCGCCCGCGTCGCCACGCACGCCGTGGGCACCGGGGTCACCGTCGGCGCCGTCGCCGGCGATGAGGCGACAGGCCGTGACCTCGAGGCCCGGCGAGCGATCGATGAAGGCGGCGATCGACGCCGTGCCGGGGGCCACCGCGTCGTCGGCGACGAGCTGCAGACGAACGACGCGGGTCGCGGCCTCAATCTCGGCGGCGCGCAGCGCGGGGTTGCCGCCGCTCACCACCGACCGACCCGCGTCGGGGACCCAGCTCGCCGGGTCGAAGCCGCCGACGAGGTCGACCCCCTCGGCGACCTCGAGCGGTCCTTCGTAGTCGCCTACAGCGGCGTAGACCGGCCGGGGTGGCTCGAAGAGCATCGCGAGCTGAATCGCGCGGTGGATCTCCCGGACGGGATCGTCCCGCGTCCCCGCTCCGTCGTCGTCGCCGCTCGGCGCCGCGTAGACCGCCTCCGGCTCGACTCCATCGACGCCGTCGCAGTCCTGGTCGACGCCGTCGGGCAGGTCCGGCTCGGGCAACTCCGGCACGCACGCGTACTCGCAGCCGTTGTCGGCTGATCCGTCGAGGTCGTGCCAGCCGTCCTCGCAACCGGCCAGGGCGCACGCCCCCGCTTGGCAGCCCACCACGGCGTGGGGTGCCTCGCAGCGCACGCCACAGGCGCCACAATGGGCCGGGTCCTCGTCGAAGTTCGGCAGGCATTGGCGGCCGGCCGGCCGCCCATCGGCTCCCTGGACCGCCGCGCAGATCTGCTCACCCGAGCAGTCCGCCCCGCCTTCGCAACGCGAGCCGCACACCGGGGCGGCGCCGAGGTCGAGGCAATGCCCCCCCGGGTCGCAGTCGTCGTCGGACTCGCAGGGAGCGCACACGAGCTGAGGCGCGGGCAGACACAACCGGACGGCGTCGTCCCACGGCAAGCAACTCCAGGGTCCGAGCGGGCACGGATCGTCCCCATCGCACACGCGGGTACACGCCATGCGACCGCCGAGCGGAAGGCAGTGGTCGCCAGCGCAGTCAGCGTCGACCTCGCAATCCGCGCCGACCTGCCCTTCACCTTCACCTTCACCTTCACCTTCACCTTCACCTTCGCCTTCGCCTTCGCCTTCGCCTTCGCCTTCGCCTTCGCCTTCGCCTTCGCCTTCGCCTT
>CAYOBQ010000249.1:0-10685 GCA_964402225.1 uncultured Nannocystaceae bacterium
CCCGCCCTGAGCGGCTGCGCGCTCCGAGAGCGGTTCAGACGCCAATCATCGCTGGGGGCCCTCGAGCGCAGGGAGCTGCGCGGTCGCAGCGCGAACGGCCCTCCGAAGCCAGCGGCTCTCCGGGTCGTGACCGGTCCGCTCATGCCACGCCATCTCGAGCGCGTACCGCTGCAGCGGCAGCGGGGGACGCAAGACGCGAATCGGCCACACCTCCGCGAAGGCGTGGGCCACGCGCTCCGACACCGTCAGTACCATGTCGGAGGTCGCGACGAGCTGCACCGCCGGCACGAAGTAGGGCACGACCCGCGCGACTCGGCGCTTCAGCCCGAGCCGCTCCAGGACCTGGTCGACGTAGCCGCCGGGCCGCCCTCGCGGCGAGACGAGCACGTGTGGGAGCGCCGCGTACCGCGAGAGCTCCAGCTCGGCGCCCACGGTGGGGTGGTCGGCGCGCACCACGCAGACGAAGCCTTCCTCGTAGAGCGTCTCGCGCCGGACGCCACCGGGCAGGGCGCTCCACACCCCGATGGCGAGGTCGAGCTCGCCTGAACGCAACGGCGACGCGATCTCCGCCTCGACGGGCAGAAAGAGCAGATCCACTCCGGGGGCTTCCGCGGAGACGAGGCGGTCGAGGGGCGGTCCGAGCAGCAACGCGACGTGGTCGGTCATCTGCAGCCGGAAGCTGCGCCTCAGCGTCGCCGGCTCGACCGCCTCGGGCGGTTGGAAGACATCGTGCAGCGCGTGCATCGCGATCCGAACAGGCCCGCGCAGCTCCTCCGCCCGCGGGGTGGGCGACAAGCCGCGTCCGGCCCGGACGAAGAGCGGGTCCCCGAGCTGAGCGCGTAGGCGCGCCAGCGTGTGGCTCATCGCCGACGTGCTCACTCCCACTCTCCGCGCCGCCCGACTGACGCTGCCGGTGTCGAGGAGGGCGTCGAGGGCCACGACGAGGTTGAGATCAAGGGCCGCGAGCTGCATCGCGACTCCGGCGGCGGCGGTTCATGTGCATGTCATTCAACTAACACGTGCAGAACATTCACTTCTCCTCAACCTGACACCGCCCTACGTTGGGTGCATCGGAGGTGCTCGATGAAGACGTCCCTTGTCACTGGAGCAGGCCGCGGGATGGGGTTGGCGTTCACCCGCCAACTGCTGGAGCGCGGAGGCGCCGTCTTCGCCGCCGTGCGCAACCCAGCAAAGACCGACGCGCTACAGGCGCTGGTCGAGTCGAGTCCGGGGCGCCTCACGCTGGTGCGGCTCGACGTCTCGGACCCGGGATCGATCGACGCCGCGCGGGAGGCCGTCGAGGCGCAAACCGACCACCTCGACCTGCTGGTCAACAACGCGGGCATCAACAGCCGCGGGGTCCCCGATGGTCAGGGCAATGTCCGCTTCGGGGCCCTCGAGCCGACGGGGATCTCGCGCATGGTCGCGGTGAACGCCGTGGGGCCGATCCTCGTCACGCAGTCCCTTGTCGGCCTGCTCCAGCGAGGGTCCGAGCCGCGCGTCGTGTCCATCAGCTCCTGGCTCGGCTCGATCTCTGGCAAAACGAGCGGCGGCAACTACGGTTACTGCGCCAGCAAGGCGACCTTGAACATGCTGGCCCGCGCGATGGCGTTCGACCTGTCCCCTCTGGGCATCACCAGCGTGGTGTTCAACCCCGGCTGGGTCAGCACCGACATGGGCGGGCCCAACGCCAAGCTCACCCCTGAGCGGTCCGTCCGCGGGATGCTGACCGTGACCGACCACCTCACCCCCTCGGACGCCGGCCGCTTTCTGCAGTGGGACGGCACGGAGCACGCCTGGTAGGCGTCAGGAGCACATCATGGGAAAGACACTCGTCATTGGAGCGACCGGCACCATCGGCCGGGCGCTGGTCGCCGAGCTCGCGGCGGCTGGACAGGCGGTCCGCGCGGCGTCCCGCGACCCGGAGGCTCACACCTTCCCCGAGGGGGTGGAGGCCGTCCGCTTCGACTACAGCGACGCGGCCACCGTCGGCCCGGCCACAGAGGGCATCGACCACCTCTTCCTGCTCTCCCCGCCGATGATGGACGAGCAGGCGAGCCGACAGCGGGCGCTGCTCGACATCGCCCAGGGCGCGGGCGCCCGCCACGTCGTGCTCCTGTCGGCGATGGGCGTCCCGGACGACTCCCCGCACGGGCAGAGTGAAGCGGCCGTGAAGGGGTCCGGGCTCGACTGGACGATCCTGCGCCCCAGCTTCTTCGCGCAGAACTTCGTCACCTACGTGCGCGATTCGATCCTCACGGAGGACGCCTTCTACTACCCCGCTGGCGACGGGCGGATCGGCTACATCGATGCCCGCGACATCGCGGCGGTAGCGGCAGCGGTGTTGACCAACCCGACGGCGCACCGCGGCCAGACCTACGACCTGACGGGCCCGGAGCCCCTCGATCACCACCAGGTGGCGGAGCGGCTTTCGGCCGCGGCGGGGCGCCCCATCGTCTACGTCGATCCGGGGCCGGAGGGGTACCGAAGCGCGCTGCGCGGGGCCGGGATGCCGGAGGCGATCATCGAAGGCTTCACGCACCTGTACTCGGTGGTCGTGAAGAGCGGCTGGGCGGCGGCCACGACGGACAACGTCGAGCGCATCACCGGCCGCCCGCCCGTCGACTTCGCGGCGTTCGCCGAGGAGCACGCGAGCGCCTGGCGCGCCGAGGAGGGGGCCCCGTGAGGGTTGGGATCATCGGCGCCGGGGCCGTCGGCTCGAGCATTGGGACCGCGCTCGCGCGGGCCGGACACACGGTTCGCCTCCGCGTCCGCGACCCCGCCCGCCACACGCAGCTCGCCTCCGAGCTGGGAGGCTGTAGCGCATAGAGCGACCGAGTCGCGTGCCCACGGCGGCCGAGCACGACCAGGTGGTCATCTTCGCGGTCTCTGGGGGCGCCTGGGACGACGTGGTCTCCCGGACGGGGCCGCTGGCCGAGACGGTGGTCGTCGCCGCGAGGGACCCGCTCGGCTTCGACGCGACCGGACCGACCCACGACGGTCGGGGCACCGGCTTGCAACTCGCCGGCGACGACCCGGATGCGAGGGAGACGGTCGCCGCCCTCGCGCGCGGTATGGGTGTCGACCCGGTCGACGCGGGCCCCCTCCGCAACGCCGCGCTCCTTGAGAACCTCGCGGTCCTCCGGATCCACCTGGCGATCAAGGGTGGCTACGGGCGCGAGGTCGGCTTCCGGCTTCTGCGCGACTGAAGAGATTCAGCGGCGGTACGGCGGCTCTAGCGGCAGGTCGATGTCGAGATCGGCGGGGGGCCTACGGCGCCGCGCGACCTGCCAACGATAGGCGAGCCAGACCAGCAGCACGAGCCCGACGAGGACCACCAGACCCAGGGGGAGCTGCTCGCGCAGCACCTCGTCCCATGTGCGCGCGTAATCCGCCAGCGCGGCCGCGCGCTTCTGGCTCGACAGAGGCTCCACACGTCCAGTGTCCGCCTCCCAACCTCGCGAGGCAAACCGAAGACGCCCGTCCACCCGACAGCCCAGGGTGTATGCTGACGCTTCCGCCGATCGCGGCTGGACCATGAAGCCCCGAAGGAGGCCGCGCCGTGCTGCTCAATCGGGTCGAGAAGCTGCTGATGAACAACCCCGTGCGGGCGTCCATTCAGCGGCACTACGAGGCCCGTCGGCTGCTCGCGATGGGCGGGCGCATGGATGGTGGCCTGGCCCTCGAGATCGGTTGTGGCCGCGGGGTGGGCGCCGAGATCGTGCTCGAGCGCTTCGGCGCCGACCGGGTCGACGCCTTCGACCTCGATCCAGACATGGTCGACCGCGCGCGGCGCAGGCTGGCCGGACGCGGCGACCGGGTGCGGCTCTGGACCGGCGACGCGACGCACATCAACGCCCCGGGGGAGACCTACGACGCGGTCTTCGACTTCGGAATCGTGCACCACATCCCGAACTGGCGCGCTGCGTTGCGCGAGATTCGGCGCGTATTGAGGCCCGGCGGGCGGCTCTACGCCGAGGAGGTCCTGGAGCGATTCATCCGGCACCCGGTCTGGCGCCGAGTCCTCGAGCACCCGCAGGAGGATCGCTTCGACGAAGGGGGCTTCGCCCGTGGGCTCGTCCAGGCGGGGTTCGAGGTCCGCGCCACGGCTGGCCTCTGGGGCCATTTCGCGTGGTACGTCGCCGACTCGCCCTGACCGACTGACAGAATCGGCGCGCGCCGCGTCGACTCTCTACGGAAACCTCTTCAGGACCAGGTCGGGGAGGGCGTCGGCGCGGGCGACGCAGTCGGCGAGGGAGACTCCGTAGAGGCCATTCCCGCCAAGAAACAAGCCGCCATGGGAGGCGATGGCGGCCTCGGCGGCGCGGAGGCGGTCGGTGTGACCCAGCGTGTACTGGGGGATCGCGCGGGGCCAGCGGACGATGCGTGAGAACGCCGGGTCGGGCAGGGGGCCCAGCGTGGCGCGCAGCTCCTCGCGGACGACACCGAGCAGCGCGGCGTCGTCGAGTCCGAGCAGCTCGGGGTGATGGGCGCCGCCGACGATGACGCGGAGCAACGCGTGATCGTTGGGCGCGCGGTGGGAGAAGAGCGTGCTGCTCCAGACCACGCCGAGCACACGGCGCCCTTCGCCGCTGGGGACCAGGTACCCGAAGCCGTCGAGGGGCCGGGGGAGGTCGATTGTGCGGTAGCCGACGGCGACGACCGCGGCGGGGGCGTAGGGCACGGCGTCGAGCGGGGCCGTCGCGGCCGGGGCGAGGGGTCCGAGCAGGCGCGCGCTGACGTCGGTCGGGGTGCAGAGCGCGACCGCCTCGCAGGCGATCGGGTCTCCGCCGGCCGCCGAGACCCGCCAGCCGCCATCGCTCCGCTCGATGGCGGTGGCGGGCCGGCCGGTCTGGACCGCTTCGCCCAGGCCGCCTGCGAGGGCGTCGATGAAGGCGCTCATGCCACCGTCGAAGCTCGTCAGCCGACCACCGGGGCCCGACGGGCCGCCGGTCGACTGCTTGCGGCGCGCGAGCATGCCGCGGACCAGGCCTCCGTGATCCATCTCGAGGGCGTGCAGGCGGGGGAAGGCGGCTCGTAGGCTGAGCTGGCGGACGTCGCCGGCGTAGACCCCGGTGACCATCGGATCGACGAGGGAGGAGGCGGCCTCGGGGCCGATTCGCCGGGCCGCGAAGTCGTAGACCGACTCGTCGGTCTCGCTCCTCCTCGGCGGGACCAACGGCTCGGCGAGCATCCGCAAGCGGCCGCGTCGGCTGAGCAGATTGGAGCGCAGGAAGGCCGGAGGGCTGTGGGGGACCGCTCGCAGCTCGCCGCGGAGGAAGAGGTAGCGGTGCTCGGCGCGATCGTCGGCGGGCACGAGCTCGGCCCCGAGGCCGACGTCTCGGGCGAGCTCGAGGACCGGGCGGCGCGAGTCCAGGAAGCCGTTGGGTCCGTGCTCGACCAACCACTCGCCCGCGCGCTCGGTCTTGATCTTGCCCCCCGCGCGGTCGCTGGCCTCCAGCACCACGACGTCCAGCCCCCTCTCCCGCAGGCGCCACGCGGCGGCGAGGCCGGAGATGCCGCCGCCGACGACGACCACCTTCACCGTGGCGCCCTTCGGGCTGCGCTGGCTTCGTGGACGTAATCGACGAGGCGCTTGACCTGGTCTGGATCGGTCTCCTTGAAGATGCCATGGCCCAGGTTGAAGACGTGGCGCTGCCCGTCGCCGGCCTGGTCGAGGACCCGGTCGATGGCCGGCTTCACGGCCTCCCACGGCGCCAGGAGCCGGTAGGGGTCGAGGTTGCCCTGGAGGGTGACGTCTGGCCCGGCGAGCTCGCGGGCGCGGTCGAGCGTGAGGGTCCAGTCGACGCCGAGGACGTCTGCGCCACACTCGGCGACGCGATCGAAGTAGCCGCCGGTGCCCTTGGCGAAGACGATCACGGGCACGCCCGGGCGGCGGACGGCCTCGACGATGCGCTTGGTGAAGCGCAGCCCCCACCGCGCGTAGTCGTCCGGGTCGAGGGCGCCGGCCCACGAGTCGAAGACCTGGATCGCGCGGGCGCCGGCCTCGACCTGGAGGTTGAGCAGCTCGATGACCACCTCCGTGAGCTTGGAGAAGAGGCGCTCGGCGGCGTCGGGCTCCTGGTGGAGGAAGGCCTTGGTGCGGGCGAAGGTGCGCGTCGATCCGCCCTCGATGAGGTAGCTGGCGAGGGTGAAGGGCGCGCCACCGAAGCCGATGAGCGGGACGTGCGACGGGAGCTCCGCGACGATGAGGCGGATGGCGTCGGCGACGTAGCCCAGGGCGCCGCCGACGTCGGGGTGCACCAGCCGATCAACGTCGGCGACGGTGCGGACCGGATCGTCGATGACCGGCCCATGGCCCGTCGCAAAGCGCACCGGCGCCCCCATCGGGGGCAGCGGCGTGAGCAGATCACTGAACACGATCGAGGCGTCGAGGTCGAAGGCTCGAATCGGTTGCAGCGTGACCTCACAGGCGAGCTCGGGCGTCTGGCATAGCGTCCAGAAGTCGACCTTCTCGCGCACGGCCATGTACTCGGCCATGTAGCGACCGGCCTGGCGCATCAGCCAGACGGGGGTGCGCTCGGTGTACTCGCCGGCGCAGGCGCGCAGGAAGAGAGGCTCGGTCGACATCGGGCAGCTCCAGAGCTAGGGTACGCGGCTGTTTTCCAAGGGAGCGGATGATGTCCGAGCGCAAGCACAACTTCAACGCCGGCCCCGCCGCGCTCCCGCTCCCCGTGCTGGAGCAGGTGCAGCGCCACCTCGTCGACCATCGTGGCCTCGGGCTGAGCGTGATGGAGATGAGCCACCGATCCCCGGAGTTCGGCGAGATCTGCGACCACGCGAAGCGCAGCCTCGCGACGCTCTACGACCTGCCCGACACCCACGAGGTGATGTTCCTCCAAGGGGGGGCGAGCCTCCAGTTCGCGATGGTCCCCCTCAACCTGGGCGTCGGCGCGTACGTCAACACCGGCACCTGGTCGACCCGGGCGGTGAACGAAGCGCGCACGATCGGCTGTGCCCACGAGGTCTGGAGCGGCGCTGAGGATGGCTTCCGCGGGCTACCCGACCCCGGGGCGCGCTTCGATGTCCCCAAGGGGACGCGCTACCTGCACTACACGAGCAACAACACGATCTACGGCACCCAGTGGCATCACCTGCCGGGGGCGGAGGTCCCGCTCGTCTGCGACATGTCGAGCGACTTTCTGTCCCGTCCCGTGGACGTCTCGCGCTACGACCTCATCTACGCGGGTGCCCAGAAGAACGCCGGCCCCTCGGGGGTCACGGTGCTGTTGATCCGCAAGTCGATCAGCCGGGCCTTCGACGGCGATCCGCGCACGCCGATCATCCTCCGCTACCGCACGCAGGCCGAGAAGGGCTCGCTCTACAACACGCCCAACAGCTTCGGCATCTACGTGCTCGGCCTCGTCGCCGAGTGGGTGCGCGGGCAGGGCGGCCTCGCCGACATGGCCGAGCGCACCGCCGACCGCGCCGCACGCCTCTATGCGGCCATCGACGAGACGCCCGGCTTCCACGGCCACGCCGAGACCGACGCCCGCTCCCGGATGAACGTCACCTTCCGAATGGAGAGCCCCGAGGCGGAGGCGGCCTTCCTGGAGACCGCGACCGCCGCCGGCTGCATCGGGCTGAAGGGGCACCGCAGCGTGGGCGGGCTGCGCGCGTCGATCTACAACGCCGTCCCTGACACGGCGCTCGATGCCCTCATCGGCTTGATCACTCGAGGCCGAAGTCGATGACCTCGATCGTGTAGCCGGACATGAAGCCGGAGTGCGGCCGACAGAAGTAGGTGTACTCGGCGAGCTCGTCGAAGGTGTGCTCGAAGGTGTCGCCGTTGCCCAGAAGCGGGCTGTCGAAGACCGAGCCCGCGTCGGCGTCTCCGGGAGCGCCGCTGGTGACGGTGTGCATCACGGCGTCCTGGTTGGTCCAACGAACGGTCGCCCCCAGCGGGACCAGGAGCTCCGCGGGATCGAAGTCAAAGTTCATGATCTCGACCTCGATGATGAGCGCCGGCTCGGGATCGTCGGGACAGACGTTGGCGACCCCCGGGGTCGGCTGATCCACGTTGGCGAAGTCCGCGTCGTTGTCGCCGGTGTCGACGCCGTTGGGACAACGCGCCAGGCTCCCGGGATCGGCGTCGTCCTCGCCGGCGCCGATGTTGCCCTCCGTCACGCCCGCCAGGACCCCCTCGTAGCTCACGCCGTCCAGCGTCACCGCGTCCTCGGCGGCGCCGATCACGATCCGCACGCCGTCGTTGGCGCCGTTTTGGACCGTGTCGATGGGCAGGACCGGAACCAGGATGCCGCCGATCGGCGCGTTGGTGGCGAGCAGGTAGCCGCCCACCGGCAGCACGGGGAGCGCGGCGACGAGCGGGTAGTCCCCGTAGACCGAGCCGTTGGCCCCGTTGACGAGCTCCAACCGAACCTCCGTCAGATCGGCGGCGAAGTCCCCCGCGTTATAGATCTCGACGAAGTCGTTGAGGTCATCCCCCGGCTGGTCGTAGTCGATCTCGTTGATCACCAGGACCGGCAGCGGACACTCCAGATCCACATTGATCGAGTAGAGGTTGTCGGCGTCGCCGAAGTTGTTCACCACGACCAGCAGGTCGCGGCCGTCGGCCTCTCCGTCGCCGACGACCTCCTCGACGTCACCGAAGAGCGCTGAGCTGTCGACCTCCTCGCCGTCCTGGTCGAGGAGCGCGAGATCCAGATCGCTGGTGTCGCCGTCGAACTCGATGGTCACCGTGAGCGTGCCGCCGGGGCAGACCGAGACCTCGTACCAATCGTCGTCGCCGACCTCGGAGGAGACGTCGTAGAGCCCGGGCGCGAGATCCGCGGCGTCGGCCTCGATGTCGTTCTCCTCGAAGGCGTCCGCGGCGATCTCACAGGCGCCGTCCTCGGTGCAGATCCCGGGTTGCGGGCAATCCGCGTCAGCGGCGCACTGCGGAGGGAAGACGCACTCGCCGAAGACGCAAGCCGCGCCGTCGTCACACTGCGCATCGACGAAGCACGCCGGGCAGGCGCCGGGGATCACCGTCAAGGCGTAGTCGCCGCCCTCGTCGATCCCGAAGGCGTCGACGAAGATCGAGTAGTGCTGCGCCGCGGCGGCGTCGAGGGTCAGCCCCGAGCTGGTGTCGCCGTCCGCGTGGTCGTCGTTGCAGGCGACCTCGGTCTCTGGATCGTCGCAGTCCGTCCGCACGTGCAGCACCGTGTCGATGGCGCTCGTCACGGTCGTCAGGCAGACCTGCGTGTCCTCCTCGAACTCCAGCCCGAAGACGGCCTCCCGGCCGCGAGCGCCCGCGCCACAAGCCGCCCCCTGGACCGCCGCCGCCTCGACGGTGTCGCCCAGGTAGGCGCCGAACTGGAGGATCTCGCGCGGCGGCGTCTCGCACGCGTCGGCCCCCCCGTCGTAGGTGCAGATGCCGTTGAGGCACACGCCGCCGGGGCAGTCATCCGGTCCGTCGCAGAGGCCCGGAGGCGGACCCTGATCGCACGGCCCCGGGCGGATATCGACCACGAAGGCCCCGCCCTCTCCCTCGTCGAAGGTGTCGACGAAGATGAAGTACTCGACGCCCGCCTCGACCTGGAGATCGATCTGCGAGCTCAAGTCTTCGCGCTCCTCCTCGGCGTCGTCGTTGCACGCCACCTCCGCTTGGGGGTCGCCGCAGTCGGCGCGGCGCACGTGGAGCACGGTGTCGACGTCGCTGCCGGCGGTGTCCAGGCACAACGCGCCCGCCTCGGCGGCGACGAGTCGGTAGACGACCTCCCGGCCCAAGGCCCCATCGCCGCAGCTCGCCTCCGCGGACGCGGGCGCCTCCGCGGAGTCACCCACCTGCGGGCCCAGATCTTCGACGAGGAGCGCCTGCTGACACGCGTCGAGGGCGGCCTCGGGGGTGCAGAAGCCCTCCACGCACACCTCGCCGGGGACGCAGTCGTGGTCGATCTCGCACAGCGCGAGGGGTGAGCACTGGCCCTCGAGGCATGCGTGGCCGGGGGCGCAATCCCCGGCGTCTTCGCAGGGCGCCGGGACGCAGTCCCCGCCGACGCAGGCCTGCCCTCCCGGGCAGTCGTCGTCGCCCAAGCACGGGCCCGGGATGCAGTGGCCGCCGTCGCAGACCTCGCCGCCGCCGCAGTCGTCGTCCGCCAGGCAGGCACCATCCGGGACGCAGTGGCCCTCCATGCAGGACATTCCGTCGCCGCACTCCGCGTCGTTGAGGCAGTCGGCGATCCGACAAAAGCCTTCGATGCAGCGCTCGTTTGCGGCGCAGCCCAGGTCGTCCCCGCAGGGGGTCGCGAGGATGCATGCCTGGTCGCGGCAGATCTCGTTCGCTTCGCAGTCGAGGTCGTCGAGGCAGCCGAGCTCGAGGACGACGCACTCGCTGTTGACGCACTCCTCGCCCGGTTCGCAGTCGTCGTTGCCAAGGCATTCGAGGGGGATCACGCACTCCCCGTCCTGGCACACCTGGTCGAGACCGCAGTCGTCGTCGCCGAGGCAACCGCCAGGCGCGCAGAGCCCGTCCACGCAGACCTCGTCCCCACCGCAGTCGCCCGCGTCGACGCACTGACCGGCGACTACGCAGGCCCCATTCATGCACGCGTGGCCAGGCTCACAGTCGTCGTCGACCATGCATTCGCCCTCGCCCTCACCTTCACCTTCACCTTCGCCCTCGCCCTCACCTTCACCTTCGCCCTCACCTTCACCTTCACCTT
>CAYOBQ010000250.1:0-10523 GCA_964402225.1 uncultured Nannocystaceae bacterium
CTCGGCCGGCGGGCACGCACATCACTTGGTCGCTTGGTCTGCCGCACCGTCCTAAAATTCGTCGCGACCTTGCTCGGCCTCGTACCTGTCGGCGAAGGTCGCGACGCACTCGCAGCTCGCGGCGAACTCGGCGAGATCCATGGTCTCGAGGAGCTGCGTCCCGCGAACGCACACCATCTCACCACCCTCCGTCGACAGCAGCGAGAAGGCCGCGAAGGGTAGCGCCGCGTTTCGTCGAAGCAGATCGAGGGCCTGCGCCTTTGACATCCCACCCAGGAAACCGGCCTTGAGCCGCTGGCACGGCGAGACGAAGGAGATCACCGTCATCCCGCCTGGGCTCCGACCGCTCTCGGCGACGAAGACCGACTGCTCGCGACCACCGCCGAGGCCGAACTTGATGACGATCGAGTCGCGGTGACGCTCCGGCTCGAAGCCCGCGTCCGTCGCGATGCCATGGACCTTGTCGAGCACCTCGGACATCGTGATCCCCTCCCGCGTGCGCGGTGACAGTCTGCCGCCTCTCCTATCGGCAGTCGACCCCATCGCGACAACCCTCGAAGCTTCCGCGGACCGCGCCCGTCCACTCACCACGGGTGATCGCGTCCACCCGGCGGTCGCCGTCGTCGTCCCACACCTGGGCGTGGCCTGAGAGCGAGAGCAGCTCGACGCCCCCGGTGTCGCCCAGGCGCTCACCCACGAGCTCCGCGAGGGCGCCCGGGAGCACCTCGTCACACAGCGCCTCGCTGAGCAGCCCGCCGGCGATGTTGGCCGCGATGTCGCGGCAGGGGAGCAGCTCGCGCATCAGCGACTCCAAGTCGACGGGGCCCGCGCGCCCGAGCGTCGCCGGGAGGACCCACTGCTCGGCGACCGCCAGCGCGACCTGGGAGAGCGGCAACTCGATGGTGTGCGGCGCGAGCTCGAGGGCGTCGCCGTCGAGCCGCATGTCGAAGACGGCCCGCGGGGGCTCGCCGCGCAGGCCCAGATCGCGCAGCTCGAAGCCGCGCTCGCAGTCCGCCGGACGTCGGGCCTCGCAGCCGTCGCGCCACACGAAGCGCACGCCGGTGAAGCGGTGCACGTTGTTGGCCAGCACGCCGTCGGCGTCGACCGTCTGCGCCGTGACCTCGATCTCCGCCTCCACGAGGGGTGATCGGATGATGCGGTAGACGTCTCCCAACGCGGTCAACGCCCGCAGGACGCGAGGGTCGACCTGGCGATCGATGATCTCGTCGATGACCGGCCCGCCCATGGCGCGCAGGCCCGAGCAGATGAAGGCGTTGATCTCGGCGTGGTCGCAGACCAACGACACGATGGCCCGCCCACGCGAGCCATCGATGCCCCCACCGATCCGCGCGACGGTGTCGACCACGCCGTCACGGTCGGCGCCGACGAGGTGTCCCAGCTCGAAGGCGTGATCCACGAGGTAGCGGCCCTTGGCCTGGAGCAGGAGCTCGGCCACCGGGACCACGGCCCGGGCCGTCGCCCCGCCGACGACCTCGATCCCGTCCACGCAGCCCGCGGCCACCGTGGCGCCGCTCGGACCGTGGACCCGCACGGCGACTGTGAGCAGGGCCCCGTCGGCGAGCTCGGGGATTCGGCCGCGGCCGTCGAAGATCCCCGCCTCGAGATGTGGAGCCCCGGCGCGCCCGGCTCCGACGGCCTCGCACATCGGGCTCGGATAGAGCTGCGCGGTGCCGCGCTCGGCGGCGACGCCGTCCACCTCGATGACCAGATCACCCGTCCCGCCCCGAGCGACGACGAGCTCCCAGTACACGGAAGCCGCGTCCGCCGCGGCGGCCTCGACGCGCACGCGGCCCGCGCCACCCACCGCGACGCGGAGGAAGGCGCGACCGTCGATCCCGGTCTGCACCCGGCGAGCGCCCATCGTGGCCTCCCCCGAGAGGACCTGTCCGGTGACCGCGGCGTCGGCGATGGGCGCGCGCTCGTCATCGATGTAGTCGACGGCCAGCTCGACCACGTCGCCGGGGCGGACCACGATCCGAGCGTCACCCACCAACACCAGCTCGCGCGCGCCGAGAGCGGGCCGCCCGGGATCGTCGTCGGCAGGGGCCCCGACGGTGGGCGGCGGCGGACCGGCCTGCGCGGTCGGCGTCGAGACCTCCGTCGCGTCGGTGCAGGCGGCGAGGGCGATGAGCGAGCAGAGGTAACGCATGAATCCCTCAAGGCGAACGGACGGCGTGACTGCTTGCTCGCCTGTATGCACGCACCGCGCCACCCCCCCACGGCCGCGGAACGTGCCCCGCCGGGGGCGGGGAGGACCGGCGGGGTGGCGACTGGAGGCGCCGGTCGGGCAAGCTGGACATATGAAGACGAACTTCCTGGGCGATACCGGTGTGCGCGTGTCCCGGCTCTGCCTGGGCACGATGGCCTTCGGCGGCGACGCAGACGAGGCGACCTCGGCGGCGATCTACAGCGCAGCGCGTGACGCCGGCATCAACTTCTTCGACTGCGCCGACGTCTACGCGGGCGGTCGCAGCGAGACGATCCTCGGCGCGCTGTGCGATGGCCATCGCGACGAGATCGTGGTGGCCACGAAGGCCTACTTTCCCACCGGCGCGGGTCCCAACGACCGCGGCAGCTCCCGGTACCACCTCGTGCGCGCCGTGGAGGCGAGCCTCCGCCGCCTGAAGACGGACCGGGTCGACCTCTTCTTCCTCCACCGCTTCGACGAGCACACGCCCCTCGAAGAGACGCTGCGGGCCGTCGAGGACCTGGTGCGCGACGGGAAGATCCTCTACCCCGCCGTGAGCAACTTCTCGGCCTGGCAAACGATGAAGGCCCTCGGCCTCGCCCGACATCACGGCTGGGCCCCCGTCGTCTGCGCCCAGCCGATGTACAACCTCGCCAAACGCCAAGCCGAGGTGGAGATCCTCCCGTTGGCCGCGGCGGAGGGCGTCGGCGTGCTGCCCTACAGCCCCCTCGGCGGCGGCCTGCTCTCGGGGAAGTACGGCGTGGATCTGAGACCCCCCGCGGGCCGTCTCGTCGACAACCAGATGTACGGCGTGCGCTACGGCGCCGCGAGCAACTACGAGCTGGCGGCCCGCTTCGTGGCCTACGCGCAGGACCGCGGACACCACCCCGCCACCCTCGCGATCGCCTGGGTGGCCGCCCACCCGGCCGTGACGGCGCCCCTCGTCGGCGCCCGAAACCTCGAACAACTCGACCCCCTGCTCGCCGCCGCCGAGCTCACGCTGACGGCGGCGCAGCGCGCAGAGATCTCGGCGCTCTCCCCCACCCCACCCCCCGCCACGGATCGCAACGAGGAGTCCAGCGCCCACAACTACGGCGCGCGCTGAACCTCTTGAGAACTTTCGACGCGCCGGTGCGTTCTCACCGGAATGAGAACCCTGCTGCTGCTGTCGTCCTTCCTCGTGCTCATCCCCCACGCCCAGGCCGGCCCGTTCCTGGATCGCCAGAGACGCTACCCACGCGTCCGCGACGCCCAGGCCGCCCAAGGCACGGCCGTCCGAGCGGCCTTCCAGGAGGCCGGCGCCGCCTGGCCTCCGAGGCGCCTCTTCGTCCGCGCCTTCAAACAGGAGGGCGTCGTCGAGCTGTGGAGTGCTGCCCCCAAGGGCCGCGCCCTGGTCCACGTGCGCGACTTCCCGGTCTGCATGCGCAGCGGCGAGCTCGGCCCCAAGGTGCGCCAAGGCGACGGCCAGGTGCCGGAGGGCTTCTACACCATCGACCGCTTCAACCCCCGCAGCAGCTTCCACCTCTCCCTCGGGCTCAGCTACCCCAACGCCGTCGACCGCGCGCGCACCCCGCCGGGGGCCTCACCCGGTGGCGACATCTTCGTCCACGGGAGCTGCGTCACCATCGGCTGCCTCCCCCTGCGAGACACGCCGATGGAGGCCCTCTACCTCGCCGCCATCGCCGCGCGCGACAACGGCCAACGCCGGATCCCGGTGCACGCCTTCCCCTGCCGGATGGACGCCGTGAGCTGCCACCTCGCGATGGCCAACGCCACGCTCACGAACCCGGCGCTGGGTAACTTCTGGGGTGAGCAGCTCCTCCCCGCCTACCTCGCCTTCGAGCGTACCCGCGTCGTGCCGCGGGTGCGCATCCATCGAGGTCGCTACCTCCTTCAGACGCGGCGCGCGCGGAAGTCCGGCTCGCGCCCCGCGAGCATCTTCCTCACGTCACGCCGCACCGTCCGGTTCCCGACAAAGGCCGCGACGCGCGTCGCGCCTGGGAGCCTCCGCCGCGCGGCCTCGAACCCGCCCACCACGACCCGCGTGGGCACCACCGCGTGCCGCCAGCGCCGATTCGGGATTTGCAGCCCTCCGGCCACCTCGTCGCCGTTGAACGCCCAGGTCAGGCCGTCGTGATAGCGCTGTAGCAACCGCCCGGCGGCCCGCGTGAGGAGCCCCCCGCCATCGGTGAGCAGCGTCCCGCGCAGCGCGCGGGCCAGCGCCACCGAATCGGCGTCCGGGCCCGGCTGCACATCGTGAACGAGTTGGGCAAAGCGCACCCCCCGCGCCACCGAATCGAGCTCCGCCAGCAAACGCGCGTCGACCCCGCTGACGTGCCCCACGTAGCGCCAGAGGTGCAGCATGGCCTCAGCCTCCTCGTCGCTGAAGACGAAGCCGAGCTGCTCGGCCCCGCGCTGCACGAGGAGCGAGAATTCGATGACCGTCCCCACCATGTCCGCCTGGTTGATGGGCACCCCCCACGCGGCGGTGTCCCACCCGGGGTCGCCCACCAGCATCCTGCGCACCATCGCGTGCATCATCCGAACGCGCGCGGTCAGCGCGAGCCCCGCGCCGCCAGGCCGCAGCGCCCCGCGCTGCACGACCTCCGAGACGAAGCGGCCGGTCTCCGCGAGCCGACGCCCCGCCATCCGGTCGAGCTGCCCGGTGTGCACCAGCGGCTTGACGGCCGGTCCGCAGTGGTAGCCGTTCATCAACGACCACGCGCTCAGCACCAGAAAGCCCACGCTCCCCAACCGCTGATACGCCAGCGCCCCTTCATCGATGCGCGCGAAGTCGACCCACTCCGGCACGCGTCGCGCGTCCGCGAGCAGCCGCGAGAGGGCCTCGGGCACGCGCCGCGTGTCGCCCTCGAGGGCGCGCCCCAGCACAGCGTACCCCTCCTCGCCGAGGGCGGCGGCGGCCTCGTCGGCGGTGGGATCACCCACTAGTTGAAACCGGGCGTAGGTGTCCGCAAGCCCGCCGTAGCGGCGGCGCGCGACCCTCCGATTCACGTAGCGCGCAGCGAACTCCACCTCGACTCACCGATCCCGCGAATGTTCGGAGGGGTAGCACAGGTTGAGGGGCATATGGGTCCCCTCCTGCTCGCCTCCGCCGTCGTCCTCGCGGCCACCGGAGACCGGCCCGCCTCCGCCCGCCACGCCGAGGCGCGGTTGGGCGAGCCGGTCCAGCTCTACGCCGCCGTTCGGCTGGGTGGCCATTGGTACACCGACGCGCCCCGCGTAGCCCGGGTCCCGCCACGGCGGGTCAGACCGCTGGCGGCGTTGGGGGACGTCGAGGTGCGGTGGTCGCAGGTAGAGCCCCGGATGTTCCACACCGAGACGGCGCCGCCGAACCTCGGCAACCCCGCCTACTCCAACAGCGTCCTCTTCGGTCGACGCCATGGTCGCTGGCTGGGCTACGACACGCTTGAGTACGCCGAGCACGCGCTGCCCCACACCCGCCCGGCGCTGACCCTCACGCGCGTGTCGCCGACGGACCCCGTCCTCGCGCGAAACGGCGGCCTCGGGACGATGCGCTTCAAGGTAGACGTCACGGCCGCCGACGGCCGGCGGTGGGAGAGCCCCGGCGCGGCCGCCACGAGCCGCGGGGGCATCCGCGGCACCGTCCGCCGCGTGAGCTTCCGGTCCGGGGACGGCCTGGTCGGCCATCTCACCTCCTTTTTCAACGTGCCCAACGTCTTTGGGAGCGCTGGGACCGGCCGAAGGCATCAGACAGATCGACACCAGGGGGCCGACTGCGCGGACGTGATCGTCGGCGCCGCGCGCAAGGCCGGCGCCCGGGTGCCCTACACGAGCGTCTCCGGCCTCGGACGCCACACGCGCCCGCGCTCGGGCGTGCTGCGGATCGTCGACGGCGGCACCCGGGACACCGACGATGCCGAGGTCGTGCTGCGCTGGGGAGAGGATGTACGAGCGGGGGATCTCGTGCTCATCAAGTACGGCGTCGACTTCACGGGGCGCACCTGGGACCACATCGCCGTCCTCGCCGACGACCGCGGTCGCCCCGGCGTCTTCGACGCCGCCGACGAGGTGCTCCACATGGGCTTCCTCTACGGCCTCGTTCGCGAGCCGCTGGGGGCGCAGAGGCCCGCGACCATCCGACTGGTGAGGTTCAGGCGGAGGTGGCGGCGCCGGATGCGGTGAGCGCCGGCGGGAGGGTGAACTCGAAGGTCGCGCGCCGCCCTGATGCGCCGTCGCCTCGAGGCTCAGGGGCAGAAGACGCGCCCGTCGACGAGCCCCGCGCAGGGCCGGTTGCCGCGCATCGTGAAGGTCCGCACGGGGCCGGGCGTCGACGCCGGCTCGGGGCGTTCCGGGCCCGGCGAGGCTCGGCGGCCACGCGTCGGGCCCCAGCACAGGAGGTCGCCCGACTCCAGTCGGGCGCAGGTCCGCACCCAGCCCGCCGCGATCTCACGTACGCCTTCGAGGGGCAGGCGGGTGGGTGTCAGCCTGTCTTCCGTCGTCCCATCGCCGAGCTCACGGCGGGCGTTTGTGCCCCAGCAGCTCACGCCGCCGCGTCGGTGCAGCGCGCAGCTATGATGCCGCCCGGCGGCCACCGCGACCGCATCGGAGATGTCCGCCGCGCGGACCGGTCCCGACCCGTGGGTTCGCGCGCCGTGGCCGAGGGCCCCCGCCCGGCCCGATCCCCAGCACCACACCTCACCGGAGACAGTCGCGGCGCACACGTGGCTGCCCCCGTGGGCGAGGTGGCGGACCGGGGGGAGTCCGACGACGGGCAGAGGGGTGCCCGACGAGCTGCGCTCCGGGTCGCCGAGGACCCCGAAGGTGCCTCGGCCCCAGCAACGGACCGCGCCTCCTTCGACCAACGCGCACGTGCTGTTGCGGCCAACGACGACCTGCTTTGCGCCCTCGAGCGGCACGAGGACCGGCGAGGGCTCGTCGATGCGCCCGCTCCCGGACCCCGTCTCGCCCAACCGGTTCCGGCCCCAGCACCACAGACGCCCATCGAGGGAGACGGCGCAGCGGTGCTCCGACGCGGCCACTTGGACCACGTCGTCGACGCCGTCCACGGGCTCCCAGCTCGAGACGCTCTCGCGTCGCTCGCCACAGCGCACCGTCCCGTCGGCGAACGCCGCGCACACGTTCCGGCCCCGGCCTGCGACAGAGACCGCGGCCGGGCCGCGCGGCGGCGGAGTCGCTTCGAGCGTCGACGCCTCGACAGGCGGCGGAGCAGGCACCGAGGCGATGGGGGTCGGGGTCGCGCTCACGGTCGCGGTCGGCGTCGAGCTGGCCGATGGGACCACCGGTGTGGAGTCCGGCTCCGGGGCGTCGGTCCAGGTCACCAGCAGCGTGGCGACGGCCAGGAGGGCGACTCCGCCAGCGGCCAGCGCGCGCCAACGCGATCGGAAGGGCCGCAGCCGCTCCCCCAATGACGGCGCAGGCGCGGCGCGCAGGGCGGCGAGGGCATCCTCCGCCCGTCCGAAACGTTCACGCCTTTCGGGCTCGACCAGGCGCAGCAGCACCGAGCGGAGAGGGTCCGGCAGATGGTCCAACCGGTCTCCGACGCGCAGGCGGCCATCCGCGTCTCGTGGGAAGTCCTCGGGCTCCGTGTGGGTGGCCACGAAGAGCAGCGTGCCGCCCAGACTGAACAGGTCCGAGGCCGGCGTCGCCGCCCCCGCGAGCTGCTCCGGCGCGGTGTAGCCCGCCGAGACCACGATGGTCTCTCCCGTCGCGTCCGCGGCCGCGGCCACCGTGTCGAAGTCGACCAGCACGGGCTCGTCCGGCCCGGGTCGCGGATCGGTCCGCCTGAAGAGCAGGTTGCGCGGCTTGATGTCGCGATGGATCACGGGTGGAACGCGCCCGTGGAGATAGGCGAGCAGCTCGAGGAGACGCTCGGCGAGCGCCTCCAGGTCGGCCACCGACAGTCGCCAGCCGCCCTCCGTGATCCGCTCGTGCAGGCTGCCGCCGGAGAAGTACTCTCGCACCAGCACCAGCGACCCGATCTCGTCCTGCACGAAGCGCTCGACCCGAGGGAGCAGAGGGTGCTCTAGCTGACGCAGGACCTCGGCGCCCCGGGAGAAGAGGTCGCGCACGCTCCACTCGAGGTCGGCGTCCGCTCGGAGCAGCTTCACCGCGACCGTCCGCCCCTCGGGGTCCGTGGCCTCGTAGACCCGGCCCGCGCCTCCCGACCCGATGAGCCGTCGCAAGCGGTACCGGTCGGCCACCACCAACGAGCCGCCGCAGGCAGCGCACCGCTCGCCTTCGGCCTCCGCGTGGCAACGAGGGCAGAGGAGTCGGATTCGAGCCTCCCTCCGGTAACCTCCGGGCGCCTCGGATCAATCATCGTCTGGCACCGAGAAGCAAGCCCTGCGCTGCGCGAAGGATGCCTTGCTATGCCTAGCATCCTCTGGGCGGAGGTCCGCTACCGGGAGTGAGCGATGGGCCACATCTCCAGGAGGTCCGGCCGGGCTCGCTCCTCCCCTGCCCTGATCGTGTGCTAGGCTCCGCCTGGGTCAAACGGGGCATAGATGCCGAGTCAAAGAGTCGGTGCCATCCAGGCGCTCTACGATGAGAGCCGCTTCTTGGACGCGTGGGCGCGCGTGCGAGCCGACTGGTTCGAGGCGCCGCTGGACAGCCTCGACCGCGACGAGCTCCTCATGGCCGCGCGCCTCGCGCGACGCCTAGGCTCCACCGCCCGCGGCCGCTTGGCGCTGCGTCGGTTGCGGGTCCTGGCGCCCGACGACGCCGAGGTCGCCTACTATCTGCGAGCCCACGTCCGCCCGCGGACCAGCCCCTTCGAGGACCTGCGCGACTTCGACGCCGTGCAGGCGGAGCTCCCCCCTCGGCTTCACGCGTTCCACCTCGGCACCCACGCCCTCCGCCTGGCCACCGTGCGCGACTTCGAGGCGGCCCGGACGGCGATCGAGGCGGCGCGGGCCCTGGACGCACACGAGGATTGGTTGACCGTGTGCGCGGCGGGGATCGCGGCGATATCGATGGACTGGTCCCGGGCCCTCGAGCTGGCCGAGCGGGCCTGGGCGGCGAGCCCCGGCATGCCGTACTGCGCCTACGTGATGGGCGACGCGCTCTCCGCCCTCGGCCGCGGCGCCGAGGGGGCGGCGCGCCTCGTCCGCGCCGCCCGCCAACGCCCGCAGTCCTACGAGGTCCTCGAGCTGGGCCTGATGCACGCCCTCGCCACCCTCGAGCGCGGCGCGGAGCTCCCGCCCGACGTGCTCCCCGACGGCCTCTACGCCGCCACCCTCGAGCTCGACCGGCTCGCGCCGCTGGCCGATCGGGGCGCGCGACGGTACTTCGCGCGCCTACGCTGCGGAGCCGCGCGGCTGGAGGATCGCCGCGAGGCGCTCCGGCGCCACGCCCGCGAGGCCGGCACCCCGTTCTACGCGCGCCTCGCCGAGAACCTCGAGGCGCCCTCGACGGGCCCCCGACGGATCCTGCCCCACACGCCCATCCGCCAGACGCACCTGACCTGCCTGCCGGCGAGCCTCGTCTGCTGTGCCAGCGCCCTCGGCGTCGATCTGGACCACGACGCGCTGGTTCGGGAGATGACCACCGACGGCACACCGAGCTGGAAGGTCGTCCGCTGGGCGCGCGCCAACGGATGGACGGCGCGCCCGTTCATCGTCGACCCGGAGAGCAGCGCCGCCCTGATCGACGCGGGCCTGCCCTTCGTGGTCACCGTCGGGGGCCTCGCGGGCTCCCACGCCGTCGCCGCGATCGGGCGGGATCCGGATCTGGGCACGCTGGTGCTCCACGACCCCGGCAGCCCGGCGCCGTCGGAGATGCTCCTCGATCACATCGGCGGCGGCTACGCCCCGCTGGGACCCAAGGGACTCGTAGTCGTGCCGCCGAGCCACGCCGAGACCCTCGCCGCCATCCCCTTGCCCGGGGAGGCCTTCGCCCTCGCCGACATCGAGCAATCCCAGGCGTACGACGTGGGTGACCGGGCCATGGCGACCGACGCCGCGACGCGCGTGTCCGATGATGGCGTCCACGCCCGGTTTCTGGACGCGGTCTCCAGAGACGCTGCCGGGCGATCCCGCGAGGCCCTCGACATCTGCCACGACCTGCTCCGTGCCCATCCAGATTGTCGGCGCCTCCAATCGCTCACGCTCCGCCTCGCCCGGCGAATCGGCGACGCGGCTCACTATCGCGAGCTCCTGCGCGCGATCATCCACCGCGACCCCCTCCCCGGGGTCGACGGGAGCCAGCACTGGATTCGGGTGCATATCCCGATTCTGACGGAGGGAGTGTGGAGGGCTTTCAGCACTGTCGAGTAGGCCTGGGGAGCTAACGCCCCCCAGGCCCCTCACAGATC
>CAYOBQ010000251.1:0-3411 GCA_964402225.1 uncultured Nannocystaceae bacterium
TATGCGCGAGAGCTACACCGGAAATGCTGGTGTTATTCTTGCGCGGGCCCTAAGGCCGGTGATTCGCAGCGCCGCGCCCTTCGCGCCGTAGCGACGGTTGAGGTGCAGCAGCACCGGCGTCAGCGACTCCAGGGCCACGGCGTTTCGCAGCGGCCCGGCGTCGAAGGCCCGCACCCCCAGCGCCTCCACCACCGACACCACCGTCTCCTTCGCCGCCGCGTCGTCGCCGCAGACCAGCACATCGCACTCGATGGCGGCCTCGGGATCGCCCAGCTTCACCGAGCTCACGTGGTGCAGCGCCGCCACCACCCGCACCCCCTCGCCCAGAATCGCCGCCGCCTCCTGGGCCGCCGAGACCCCTTTCGGCAGGTGCACCTGCCGCACCTTCGGCGGCCGCAGCGGGACCGTGATGTCCACCAGCACGCGCCCCTCCAGGTGGGGCTTCAGGGCCCCGAGGGTCGCGGCGTGGGCCCCGTAGGGCACCGCCAGCACCACCACGTCGGCGTCGCAGGCCTCGACGTTTCCGCCGCCGGCGACCCCCAGCTCGGCGCCCTTCGCCGCCCCGCGAGCGGCGTCGCGCGACCCGATGCGGACCTCGTAGCCCGCCCGCTTCCAACGGGCGGCGAGGCCACGCCCCTCCTTGCCCGTTCCACCGATGATTCCGATTCGCATGGAGCGCACTGTACAGCAGCCGGGCCCCGGTGGTACCGAGCCGCGTGCGCTGCGCCGACCAGCTCCACCTCACGGCCCTCCCCGGCGTCCCCCGGATCCAGGCCGGCGACGACCTCGCCGCCCTCCTCCGCGCCGCCCTCGCCCGCGCCGAGATCGAGCTGCGCGCCGGCGACGTCCTGGTCTGCGCCTCCAAGGCCCTCTCCCGCGCCGAGGGCCGCGTCGTCGCCCTCGGCGCCGTCGAGCCCAGCCCCCGCGCCGTCTCCCTCGCCCGACGGACGGACAAGGATCCGCGCCTGGTGGAGCTCATCCTCGGCGAGAGCGTCGCCGTCTCCCGCGCGGCCCCCGGCGTCCTCATCGTGCGCCACCGCCTGGGCTTCGTCTCCGCCAACGCCGGCATCGACCGCTCCAACGTCGGCGCCGAAGACGCCGTCCTGTTGCTCCCCACCGATCCCGACGCCACCGCCCGCGCCCTCTGCGCGCTGCACCCGGGCATCGGCGTGGTCATCAGCGACTCCCTGGGCCGGCCCTTCCGCCGCGGCACCGTCGGCGCGGCCATCGGCGCCGCCGGCCTCCCGGCCCTGCTCGACCAGCGCGGCGCCCGCGACCTCGACGACCGCCCCCTCGAGCACACCGAGACCGCGCTCGCCGACCAGCTCGCCGCCGCCGCCGACCTCCTCGCCGGCCAGGCCGCCGAGGGCCGCGCCTTCGTCCACGTCCGCGGCCTCCGCTTCGAGCCCACCGACAGCCGCGCAACGGACCTCCTGCGCGATCCGGCCCGGGACCTCTACGCATGAGGGTCACGGCGCTGTGCGGAGGCGTCGGCGGCGCCCGGATGCTCGAGGGCCTCGCCCAGGCGCTGCCCCCCGAGGACCTCACGGCCATCGTCAACACGGGCGACGACTTCCGCCACTGGGGCCTCAGCATCTCACCGGACCTCGACACCTGCATGTACTGGCTCGCCGGCCTCGCCCACGAGGCCCGTGGTTGGGGCCTCGAGCGGGAGACCTTCGAGGCCCACCAGATGGTCGAGCGCTACGGCGGCTCCGGCTGGTTCGCCCTCGGCGACCGGGATCTGGGCACCCACCTCATGCGCACCCAGTGGTTGGGCGAGGGTCACCCGCTCACCCACGTCACGACGCGCCTCTGCGAAGGTCTCGGCGTCGGCCCCACCCTGCTCCCGATGTCCGACGCCCCGCACCCCACGGTCCTCGACACCGACGAGGGCACCCTCGACTTCCAGACCTGGCTCGTCCGCCGCCGCGGCGCGCCCCTCGTTCGCGCCGTACGCTCAGAGGGATCCAAGACCCCCGCCCCCCGCGTCCTCCCGGCCATCGAGGCCGCCGACCTCATCGTCCTCGCCCCGTCGAATCCCTACGTCTCCATCGACCCCATCCTCAACCTCGAAGGCGTCCGCGAGGCCGTCTCCCGCCGCCCCGTCGTCGGCATCAGCCCCATCGTCTGTGGCCGCGCCGTCAAGGGCCCCCTCGCCGAGATGATCCCCAGCCTCGCGGGCGAGCCGCCGAGCGCCGCCGCCATCGCCCGCCACTACGGCGACCTCCTGGACGGCCTCGTACTGGAGACGGGCGACACCTGCGACATCCCCCACCACGCCACCGCCACCGTCATGCGCAGCGCCTCCGACCGCCGCCGCCTCGCCCAGGAGGTCCTCGACTTCGGCGCCCGAGCCACGGCCCGACGCCCCTCGTCGCCATTGGACAGGCCGGCGAAGGGCTCACTAGACTGACCGACATGAGCCACCCCGATCCAAGCGTCAGAGAGTGGGCGGTCGATGAGCGCCTCGTCGCCGGCGAGGGGCGCTACGAGATCATCGATGGAAGGGTCATTCACACAGCCCCCGCCCACGAGCCCCACGGACGCCGACACGCGAAGATCGCGGGGCTGGTCGAAGCCCACGCCGCCGCCGACTACACCGTCGCCGCGGACATGCTCACCCGAACCCAGGAATTCGACGACTTCGCGCCCGACGTCAGCATCTATCCCCACGCCCGCGACCCTGACTCCGGCGGGCGACAGCTCGAAGAGATGGTCTTCGAGGTCGTCAGCAAGGAGACCCTCGGCCACGCCGGCAAGAAGGCCGCCAAGCTCTGCGCCCGAGGCGTGCGGAGGGTCTTTGGGGTCGACATCGAGCGCGAGCGCCTCCTCGAGTGGTCCCGCGCCACCGACGCCTGGGAGATCCTGGGTCCGGACTTCGTCCTCTTTGACCCCACCCTCGCCGCCCCCCTCCCCGGAGCCGCGCTGCTCACCGCCGCCGCCTCCGACGACCTGGTCGCCGAGGCGCTGCTCGCAAAGAAGAACGCCGTCCTCGCCCGAACCATCGACAAAGCCGCCCAGACGGGGGCGGACCGGGGCCGCGCCGAGGGGCGAGATGCGGGCCGCGCCGAGGAGCGAGCCGAGACCATTCTGGATTTCCTCGCCTTCCGCGGCTTGCCGATCAGTGAGCCGCTCGAGGCGCGTATTCGGCAGACCAGGGACCTCGACCTGCTGGCGGAGTGGAAGCGTCGCGTGACCACGGTCGCCTCAGCCGAAGCCCTCTTCGACGCCTGAGCGCGCGCGCCCAGATGACGGCGCCGGGTCGAACGACGACGCCCTGGGCCGTGCTCCCGGTCAAGGACTTCGCCCGAGCCAAGTCCAGGCTCGCCCCCATCCAAGACCCTCGGCGCCAGTGGACAGGCCGGCGAAGGGCTCACTAGACTGACCGACATGAGCCACCCCGATCCA
>CAYOBQ010000251.1:3511-10492 GCA_964402225.1 uncultured Nannocystaceae bacterium
CTTCGTCCTCTTTGACCCCACCCTCGCCGCCCCCCTCCCCGGAGCCGCGCTGCTCGCAAAGAAGAACGCCGTCCTCGCCCGAGCCATGAAGAAGGAGCGAGATGAGGGCCGCGCCGAGGAGCGAGCCGAAGATACTCTCGGCTTCCTCGCCTTCCGCGGCTTGTCGATCAGTGAGCCGCTGGCGGCGCGTATTCGGGAGACCAGCGACCTCGACCTGCTGGCGGAGTGGAAGCGTCGCGTGACCACGGTCGCCTCAGCCGAAGCCCTCTTCGACGCCTGAGCGCGCGCGCCCAGATGACGGCGCCGGGTCGAACGACGACGCCCTGGGCCGTGCTCCCGGTCAAGGACTTCGCCCGAGCCAAGTCCAGGCTCGCCCCGGTCCTCGACCCGACCCAGCGCGCCCAGGCGGCGCGGCGGATGTGCCTCCACGTCCTCTCCATCGTCAAAGCGGCGGGCCTGCCGATGCTCGTGCTCACCGACGGCGACGCCCCCGCCGCCCTCGCCCGCGGGCTCGGCGCCGAGGTCCTCGCCGATCCCCCCGACGCCCAGCGCCTGGGCCACGTCGTCGACGCCGGCCTCGCCCACCTCCACCGGCGAGGCGTCACCCACGCCCTCGTGCTCATGGCCGACCTGCCCCAACTCACGCGGGCGGACCTCGAGGCCATCCTCAGCCCCGAGACCGCCACCGTCGCCGCCCCCGACGAGTCCGACGCCGGCACCAACGCCCTGCGCCTCCGCCTGCACCCACCACAGCCCACCGCCTTCGGCCACGCCGACAGCTTCAGCCGGCACCTCGAGCTCGGCGCCACCCCGCTGCGCCGCCCCGGCCTCGCCCGAGACGTCGACCTCCCCGAGCACGCCCGCCGCTGGCTCTGAGCCGAACCGGCACCGCTCCGCGGCGCCGGTCAGCCCACCCGCTCCGCGGGCGGCCCCCCGACCCGGGGCTCCGCCCCGTGCCCCTGACCTCGGCCCAACCGGAACCCCAAGGACCAGCTCCGGTCGCCAGGCGAGCGCCAGCGCCGGTACGCGGCGCGGCAGCGCCGCGCGCCCGAGTACCAGGAACCACCGCGATACACGCGGCTGGAGCCCGCATCTACGTACGGGTCGCGTACGGGCGCGTTGTGGTACGGGGCGTAGGCATCCGCGCACCACTCGTACACGTTGCCAAGCATGTCGTAGAGGCCCAGGGGGTTGGCCGCCTTCGAGGCCACGACCGCCGTGCCATCGCCGCCGCCGAAGCGGGCGATCTCCTCCAGGCTCACCCCAACCTCCAGCCAGTTGGGCCCGTCGTGGCCCGCCCGGCACGCGCGCTCCCACTCGGCCTCGGTGGGGAGCCCCAGGCCCGGGGCCTCGAGCGCCCCCAGAAACGACTGGACGTCGTCCCAGCTCACCCGCTCGACGGGGCGCTCATCGCCCTCGTGGTGGCTCGGGTTGTCGCCCATCACGGCCACCCAGAGCGCCTGCGTCACGGGCGTGTCGCCCAGCCAGTAGCCACGGGTCAGCGTGACCTCGTGGCGGGGCCCTTCCCTGCCAAACCGCCCCTTCTCATCGTCCGGGGAGCCCATCAGAGACGTCCCCGGCGGCACCCAGCGCATGCGCTGCACGACGCCCTCGACCACGAAGCTCGCGAAGGGGCCGTGAGCGTCTTCGCCCCACTCGTCGGCCCACTCCGGCGGACTCCCCGTGCGCATCGGGTGGCCGCTGAGGTCCAGCTTCACGGCGCCCCCCAAAGAGGAGGCCACCGGCGAGGTTTCGCCGGTCTGCTGACCGCTACTCCCACGCCGGGGCCCGCTTGGTTTTTGCCGACCCGCCGAGGCGGGCCGGACGCGACGCCCGTCTGGTCAGGGGCAGGCGCTCCGGCCAGTCCGTGCGCTCGGGCCAACCGGAACCCCAAGTTCCAGTTCCGGTTGCCAGGCGAGTTCCAGTTCCGGTACGCGGCGCGGCAGCTCCGCGCGTTCGAGTTCCAGGAACCACCGCGACACACGCGGTTGGAGCCCGCTCGACGGACGCCACCGACAGGTCTATCGCAGGGCGGCATCACGCGTCCACCGGTGGCCGCGCTCGCAGCTCACCGCGGCGCCAGGCGGTACTCTCCGCGTGGGCGGTGATGGCCAGCGCCGCGGCATACGCCCGTTGGAGCCCGACGGCGTCGATCGTCCCCGCCCGAAACGCCGCCTCCGCCCGAGCCCGCGCCCGCGCGTAGCGAACGCGGCGCCGCCGCGAGAGACCCAACGTCCCCCGCCGAACGCGGAAGCCGAGGAAGCCCACCCCATCGACGCTGCGCCCGATCTGCGCGCACGCCTTCAGCTCCAGCCCCCGCGCCTCGAGCACGAAACGGCGGGCGGATCGCAGGCTCTCACGCGCCTCTTGCCGGGAGTTGCACCACCACAGCGCGTCGTCCATGTAGCGGACCATCCCGCATACGCCGAGGGTCTCGAGCAGGTGGCGGTCGAGGGCGTCGAGGTAGGCGTTGGCGAAGTGCTGGGAGGTCAGCGCGCCGATGGGCAGGCCCCGCCCCGGCCCGTCGGGCGTGCGCGCGAGCACGCGGTCGCAGAGCCGCAGCAGCCACGGATTCGAAAAGCGACGGCGCAGGAGCGCCCGCAGCGGCGCGTGGTCGATGCTCGCAAAGTAGGCGCGCATATCCGCCTTCACGAACCACGGGAAGCGGCGGAGGTGGTGTTGCGCCCGATGGACGGCGGCGAGGAGCGTGTGGCGCATAGAGCGACCGAGTCGCGTGCCGGCCCGGGCGTCGAGTTCAAGGAGGGCGGGTGAAGGAATACCAGAGGTATTCCGAGCCCCGACCGACGCAGAAATCGTCGTTCGGGGCGGTGCGCGGCGAAGTGTCGCGAATGCGCTACACGCTCCTGGCGTGCCTTTCCCCTCGCGGCAGGCGAAGGTGTCGGCCACCAGCGCCCGGTCCAGCACCGGCCCCATGTGGGCCATCAGCGCGTGGTGTACCACCCGGTCCCGGAAGCAGGGGGCGAGGATCCGGCGCCGCTTCGGGTCGTGGATCACGAAGCTGCGGTACTCGCCCGCGGGCGCGCGCTCGGCCTCTAGATCCGCCCGGAGCCCCCCGAGCGCCCCGTCGAGATCCGCCTCGAAGCGGCGCACCTCGGGCCGGTGGCGCTTGCCCCGCGCCGCCCGCCAAAACGCGGCCGCGAGGGTGTCTGTGCAGGCCACCTCCCGCGGGCCGACGGGCGAGCGGCGGGGCATCACCAGCCCCCTTCCGGCAGCAACGGCTCGAGGTTCGTCAGGAAGAGCGAGCCGTACTTCGCGATCTTGCCGGGTCCCACGCCCTCGATCTCGCGCATCTCCTCCAGGGAGCGCACCGGCCGCGTGACCATCTCCGCGAGTTGGGCGTTGTTGAACAACGCGAAGGGAGGCACCCCCTGCCCCTTCGCGGTCACGTTGCGCAGGCTGCGGATCTGCGCGTACACCTCGAACTGCGCCTTCGGCAGCACCTCGCGATAGTCGATCGCCTCCTTGCCCTTCGAGGGGGAAGCAGCCCCCTTGGCGACCCCCGGCGTGTATTGCACGCAGACCGCCCAGACACTGGAGCCACCGTCGGCGACGAGATGCCGCTCCACCGACAACACGCGGTGCGTCGCCAGGAAGCGATTCAGCTCCGCCTCGGCGGCCTCGCCACCCAACACCGGCACGCCCACGAAGTGCAACCTCATCGCCGCCTCCGGCGTCGATGCCCGCCCCGCTCCGCGGGCCGGTCCGGTTCCCATGGCTCCGCCTCCGGCGTCCGCCCCTGACCTCGGGCCAACCGGAACCCCAAGAGCCAGTACCGGTCGCCAGGCGAGTCCCAGCTCCGGTACGCGGCGCGGCAGCTCCGCGCGCTCGAGTTCCAGGAACCACCGCGATACACGCGGTAGGAGCCCGCTGTGCCGTACGGATCACGTACGGGCTCGGCCCCGTACGTTCGGTTGAAGTCCCCGCACCACTCCCAGACGTTGCCCAGCATGTCGTAGAGGCCGTACGGGTTCGGGTCCTTCCCCTTCACCCGCCGCGTCCCCCCCTTCGGGTCGTCGTACTGCTTCTCGTCCCAGCTCATCTTCATCCCTTCCTCCAGATCGTAGTCCCGTCCGCTGTTGCCGCCGTACCAGGCGATGTCATTGAGGGCCGGGGCGTTGTTGATGCCAAGGATCTCCACCGGCCCCCGCCAGCTCGCCGTCTCCGTCCCCGCGCGGCAGGCGTACTCCCACTCCGCCTCACTCGGAAAGCGCGCCCCCGGCAGCTCGCCCGCGGCCGCCGCAAAGAAGCGCCGGCAATCGTCCCAGCTCACCTGTTCCACCGGCCGGTCCGGGCTCGGGAAGCGGCTCGGATTCTCCCCCATCACCGCCCCCCAGAGCGCCTGCGTGACCGGCGTATCCCCCAGCCAGAAGCCGGCTGTCAGCGTCACCTCGTGGCGCGGCCCCTCGTCGTCGTCTCGCCCAGCCTCGCCCCTCGGCGAGCCCATCAGGAACCGCCCCGGGGGGATCCACCGCATCCGCTGGCGCACCCCCGACAGCGCCACGTCGGCCCACAGCCCGAAGCGGTCGCGACCGGCGGCCACCGCCCAGTCGGGGCGCCACCACTGGGCGACGCGCAGGATCGCGCCGCCCACGTCGAGCCGCACCGCCCGCGCCCCCTCCAGCGGCACGTCTTCGCCCAGGGCCAGCCGCTCGCCGTCCCACAACGCCGTCGTCGCCCCCGCCGTCACGGCCGCGACGGGGCTCGAGGCCACCCCCCAACGTCCATCCGAGGGCGCCCAGCGCAGCCGCCCGCCGCGCTGCCCCAACCCCCAGCGGGTGATCTCCGGCGCCTTCCCCTCCACCTCCGCGAGGGCCATGGCCGAGACCCCCTCGGGCAGCGTCGCCCCGGGGACGCCCCGCCGGCTCGCCACCGCGATGCGCTCGAGGGCCGCCCCCAACCGACCCCCGCGGTACGCCGCGGCGGGTAGACACGCCGTGGCCAGCCGCCCGAACCGGAGATCCTCCAGCGACGCCTCCCCGCCCTCGCCGGGCACCGTGCTCGCCTCCGTCCGCCAGACGAGCTCGCGGGCTGCCTCCAGGTCACCGGGCACCATCGAGGGGCCCAGAAGCGCGTCCCAAAGCACCGTCTCGACCAGCAGCACCTCCCTCGGGATGTCCGCGTGCCACGCCGCGATGGCCGCGCTCACGGCGGCCTGGATCTCCTCCGGTACCAGCGAGACCAGCTCCTCCTGCAGCACCTTCGCCTGGTCGGGGTGGAGCACCATCCCCGTCGAGTCGGCGGCCTTCACCGCGTCGTGGGCCAGCGCGTCGACCTCGGTGGCGGCGTCTGTGACCCGGGCCGGCAGGATCTGGCGCAATCGCCGCAGCAGTCCGAGCTGCACCAGCAAGCACGGCGAGGCCAGCCGCAGCAGCCGCCGGACCGCGTCGGGCTCCGCCGGCGAGCGCCGAGGCGCCCAGGGCTGCGCCCCCCAAGCGGCCGCCGCCGAGCTGAACCGCTCCACGGGCGCCGGCACCAACGCGCCGATGCGCGCCCCGCCCCGCCGCAGCCGAGCGGCCGTCCGCGCCCACGCCCGAGCCACCCCCCGCGCGTAGGCCCCCACATCCCCCAGAAGCAGCACCACCTCCCCCGCCTCCACCGGCTGCGCGAAGTGCCCCCGCCCGCGCAAGGCCCGGTCCTGCCCCCGCGCCGAGAGCTCGTAGACGCACACCGCCTCGCGCCCGCAGACCCGCACGAGCTGCTCCACCAGCCAGTCCTGGTCCGCCCAAAACGGCGCCAGCCGCCGGCTCCGGTCGATCCACACCGTCACCCGCGGCGTCCACGCCCGCCGAGCCCGCCGCGGGATGCGGCGCACCCACGCCCCCCGACCCAGCGCCCGCACCAGCGCCTCCACATCCGGCTCGCGGCTCGGCTGGTCGGTCATCAACAGCCCCCGCACGGCCGGCCAGAGCCGCGCCCAAGGCGTCAACGGCGGCGTGGCCGGCACCAGCGCAAAGTCGTGGCCAGGGCTCGTACGATCCGCCTCCGTCAGACCCGCCTGCGCCACCCGAGGCGCCGGCGTATCGCGGGGCGTGTCGTCCCACTCCACCGACTCCAACCGCCAAAACGGAACCGGAGGCGCCGGCACCCCCTCCGCCTCCCGCCGCGCAACCGGCGCCACAGCCGACGCCGACACGACCGAAGCCGGCGCCTCCAAGACCGGCGCGTCGTACCCCAGAAGCTCCGCCGCCCGCGCCACCGAGCCCGGCGGCATCGCGCCCAGGAGCCGAACCAGATCCGCGCGTCCCCGGGCGGGACTCATGTATTCCGCTCAACCGCCGCCGGGCTCATGTCCCGCGGCGGCGGATGCTTCCGCAGCGCGAATTGCCGCACCCGCTCCAGCAAAGAGAGCTGGGCGCCCGCGTCACCGGGGCGCTGCGCCGTCACCGCCCGAAGGAGGTCCACATACTCCGCGAGCCCCGGCGGCGCGAGGTCCCGCTCCCGCATCTCGGCCCGGTCATCCGCCACCATCTCCGCCGCCCGTTTCAGCACCGAGTCCGAGCAGTCCGAGGCCTTCGGGAAGTGCGCCCGCCCCCGGCTCTCGAGCCGCGCCACCAGCAAGTCGCGCTTCTCCGGCAAGCTCAAGTGCAGGACCACGCACCGCCGCAGGAAGGCGTCGGGCAGGGCCCGCTCCTCGTTGGTCGTGATCAGCACCAGCGGCGCCCGCTTCATCTCCACCGGCGCCTCCAAGCCGTCCACCTCGAAGCGCCCATGCCCCAAGGCATCCAGCAGCCCGTTGGGCACCGTGCTGTCGGCCTTGTCGATCTCGTCGACCAGCACCACCCACCCGTTCTCACACACGCCATCGGGGTTCGGCGGCGAAGCCCCATGCGCCCCAGCGCTCACCGCGTCGAAGGCCCACCAAAGCGGCCCCGGCCGAATGAACCGAGAAACCGCGATGCGCTCCTCCCCCTGTGGCAGGGTTGTTGTCGCCTCATTTGGGCAGCTTGAACGCCGTCGGGT
>CAYOBQ010000252.1:0-10437 GCA_964402225.1 uncultured Nannocystaceae bacterium
GCGGTTCCTGGCGACTTGGACGGTGGAGACGGACGCGGTGGTGGGGGGGCTGGAGCCGGTCTGGGAGGGGTGCGACGGGGTGGAGGGGGAGGGGATGGCCGGGGCGCGGACGGTGCGGCGGTGGACGCTGCGTTGTGGGGAGGGGGCGAGGGTTCGAGTGGAGGGGGCGGCGCTGGCTTCGGTGGACGTCTTCGTCCGGGTGGCCCGCCTCGATGGGACGGTCTCGACGGCGCTTCTGGGGGTGGGGCGAGATGTCTTCGAGTGGGTGGGGCCGGCGGCGGGCGGTGGCTATCTGTGGTTGGGGGTGGAGCATATCTGGTTCGGGGCCGACCACCTGCTCTTCGTCTTCGGCTTCGTCTTGCTGGTGGCGGATCCGCGTCGCCTGGCCGGCGCGGTGACTGGCTTCACGGTGGGGCACAGCCTGACCTTGGCGGCGGCGTCGTTGGGGGCGCTGAGCTTGCCGCAGGCACCCGTGGAGGCGGCGATCGCCGCGAGCATCCTTCTGCTGGCGGTGGAGTTGACCCGCGATGGCGGGCTCGCGCGGCGCCGGCCCTGGGCGGTGGCGGGCGCCTTTGGGTTGTTGCACGGCTTCGGCTTCGCGGGGGCCCTCGCCTCGCTAGGGTTGCCGGCGTCCGGGCGCGTCGGCGCGCTGCTGGCGTTCAACGTTGGCGTGGAGTTGGGCCAACTCGCGTTTGTCGCCCTGGTCCTGGTGGGGGCGCGGCTCGTGCCGTGGATCGCCTCGTTGCGACCGCTGGCGGTGTACTCCATGGGGACGCTGGCGACGTTCTGGCTCCTGGAGCGCGTCGCCGCGTTTCCCCTGTAGGCTGTGCCGATGCGCTGGCTCTCGTTGGTCTTGCTGCTCGGCTGTGAGTCGGCGCCCGTGGAGGCGGACGTGTCGCCGCCCGACTCCGGCATCGACGCCTCGGCACGATTAAAGTACACGGAGCGACGCGCGCCGTGCGCGGACCGCGACCCGCAGCGGAACCTCTACTGGGGTGATCTGCACGTCCACACCGCGCTCTCCTTTGACGCCTACGTCTTCGACATCCGCACCCGCCCCGAAGGGAGCTACCGCTTCGCCCAGGGCGAGCCACTTCAGCTCCCGCCCCTCGACGCGGACGGGATGGGGACCCAGCGGGTCCAGCTCTCGCGACCCCTCGACTTCGCCGCCGTCACCGATCACGCGGAGTACCTCGCCGAGATCGACGCCTGCACCACGCCGGGCACCGACGGCTACGACACCCGGACCTGCATCGACTACCGCGCCGGCGACGCGAGCTCGATCTACCGCTTTGGCTCGCGGCTCACCTCGCAATCGCCGTCGCGGCTCGCGGAGCTCTGCGGCGACGCGGTGGACTGTGATGCGGTGATCCCCGGCGTCTGGCGTCGTGTGCGGGAGGCCGCCGAGGCCGCCTACGACCGTAGCCCGGCCTGCGCCTTCACGAGCTTCGTGGCCTACGAGTACACGGCCGCTACGAACATCAGCAACCTGCACCGAAACGTGGTCTTTCGGAACGCGACGGTCCCCGACATGCCGCTGAGCTACTTCGACGCGCCGAGGGTCTCGATGCTGTGGGACTGGCTCGACGCCGCCTGCATCGACGCGGGCACCGGCTGTGATGTGCTCGCGATCCCGCACAACTCGAACTGGTCGAATGGCAACCTCTTCGCGTTGCCGGAGGGCGGCCTCTCGGACGATGCGCTGCGCGCCTGGGCGGAGCGCCGTGCCCGGCTGGAGCCGCTGGTCGAGGTGCTCCAGCACAAGGGCGACTCGGAGTGTCTGGGCGGCTTCGGCTCGGTGGTCGGCGAGCCCGACGAGCTGTGCGGATTCGAGAAGCTGCGGACGCTCGGCGAGGACTGCGGCGAAGGCACCGGCTTCGGCGCGATGGCGGGCCTCGGGTGCGTCTCGCCCTACGACTTCGTTCGCAACGTCCTCAAGCGCGGGCTGCGGGTCTGGGCCAGGATCGGCGTCGACCCGTTCGCGATGGGGTTCATCGCCAGCACTGACACCCACAGCGCCACCGCCGGCGACGTCGCGGAGCGCGGCTGGAAGGGGCACTGGGGCAACAACGAGGACGAGACGGCGGAGCGACTCCAGACCGGCTCCGTCACGCCCGGGGGCATCTTGAACAACCCCGGCGGGTTGGCCGCCGTGTGGGCGGTGGAGAACAGCCGCGACGCGCTCTTCGAGGCGATGCGGCGCCGGGAGACGTACGGCACCAGTGGACCCCGGATCGCGGTGCGCTTCTTCGGCGGCTGGGGCTACGCGGACACGCTGTGTGACGATCCTGAGCTGGTCGCGACGGCCTACGAGGGCGGCGTCCCCATGGGCGGCGAGCTCCCGGACCGACCAGAAGGGGCCCCGCGCTTCGTGGTCATGGCGCTTCGCGACCCCGAGGGCGCACCGCTCCAGAGAGTCCAGATCGTCAAGGGCTGGATCGACGGCGCTGACCAACTCGCCGAGCGCGTCTTCGAGGTCGCGGGCACGCCCGACAACGGGGCCGGCGTAGATCCCACGACCTGCGCGCCCCGGGGCGAGGGGGCAGACACCCTCTGCGGGTTCTTCTCCGATCCCGACTTCGACCCCGAGGTCGCAGCGTTCTACTACGCGCGCGTGGTGGAGAACCCCACGTGTCGGTGGAGCCAGTGGGAGTGCCTCTCCCTCCACGAGGCCGACCGGCCCGCGACCTGCACCGACGGGATCGTCCCGTCCACGATCCAGGAGCGCGCCTGGACCTCGGCCATCTGGTATCGCCCGTCCTAGGACACTGCCGCAGTGTCCTAGGACACTACTTCCGTCTGTGGCCGTAGACCGAGGCGAGCTGTTCCCGGCTCTGGTTGGCGAACTGCCGTTGCATCCCGGCGATGGAGGTCGCGCGGTCCATCGAGTCGCTGGGCGCCGGCGTGTGCGCCCGATCGTTGGCGCGCATCCAGCCCAGGATGCCCCGCAGCAGCTCGCGACGGTGGAGCTCGCCGACGAGGCGGTCCCCCTCGATGACCGGGAGTACCACGAAGTGGTTGCCGAGGAAGATCGAGGCGGCGGCGAAGATGTCGTTCTCGGGGCTGAGCACCGTCTTCACCGGTGACATGTAGTCTCCGACAGTCCCCCCCTGGACGTTCTCCATCGCCCAGTTGGCGGCGGTGCGGATGCAGTCCTTGTCGGAGAGGATGCCGACCAACGTGCCGTCGGCGTGCACCACCGGCGCGCCCGAGGTGCGGACCCGCAGGAGTCGCTGCATCGCGTCGGGCATCTCGTCTGTCGGGTGTAGCACGAGCGCTGGCTCGCGCATCCAGTCACGGACTTGCTCTGACGGTGCCATCTTACCCTCCTCGGCCACCCGGTGTGTGGGCCACCTTTCAGGATAGCGCGGCGGTCAGGGCTTTGCTTTCGGGCGCTCCTGGGGGGCGGGCGCGGGTGGGGGGGCGATGCGTTGCACGCCGGGGATGAAGTCGGCCTTCGGATCGGGGCAGACGCCAGGCTGGACGGGGTAGTTGCACGCCTTGCGACCGCTGGCCGCCGACGCGTCGAGCTCGATGATCACGAACTGAACGCGCCGGTTCTTCTGGTTTCTGACCTCGTCCTTTGTCCAGACCCGTGGCTGCCACTCGCCGTAGCCGCAGGCCATCAGTCGCCCGCCGCGGACCTTCCCGTTTCGGCGCAGCCACCTGCGAACTGTGCGGGCGCGGGCCCTCGAGAGGCGCAGGTTGTAGTCGTGCCCGCCCATCGTGTCGGTGTGCCCCTGGACTTCCACCCGAGCGAACTCCGGGTACGCCTCCATGATCCTGGCCATGTTGCGAAGCGTCTCGAGTGACTCCTTGCGCTTCCGTCGAAGCTCCACCCGACTCACTCGGCGCTCCTCGCTTCGGTGCTCCCCGATGATGGTCGCTTTGTCGAACCCGAACTCGATCCGACCGAGCTCGATGGTGCAGTCGCACGCGTCGCCCCTGCCGTCTTTATCGACGTCGCCCTGGGTCGGGTTGGGGAGGTTGGGGCAGTTGTCGCAGGCGTCGCCGAGCCCATCGCCGTCGCTGTCGGTGTCGCCGCCGGCCTGGGAGGCGCACAGGTCGCAGGCGTCGCCGAGCCCGTCGGCGTCGGCGTCGGCTTGCCCCGGGTTGCCCTTCTCCTTGCAGTTGTCGCAGGCGTCGCCCACCCCGTCCCCGTCGGTGTCCTCCTGCCCCGGGTTCGGCGCGCTCGGGCAGTTGTCGCAGGCGTCGCCCACGCCGTCACCGTCGCTGTCCGTCTGGTCGTCGACGGGCGCGTTGGGGCAGTTGTCGCAGGCGTCGCCGCGCCCGTCCCCATCCGTGTCGGCCTGGTCGGGGTTCGGCGTGCTGGAGCAGTTGTCGCACACATCGCCCACGCCATCGCCGTCGGCGTCCTCCTGCTCCGGGTTGGCCGCGTTGGGGCAATTGTCGCAGGCGTCGCCCACCCCGTCGCCGTCGGTGTCCCGCTGGTCGGCGTCGCTGGCGCCCACGCACACGTCGCACAGATCGCCGACGCCGTCGCCATCCCCGTCCTCACCGCAAGGGTCGCGGCTGTAGGTGAAGCCCGCGAAGAGCCGCCACGCCGGGGCGCCGTAGTCAGGGTTGAGCCCAGTGCCCACGCCCGCCGTGATCGAGGTCGCCGGTGACGTGAACCATCGCACGCCCGCCTGCGTCTGGAGCGGCGCGCTCTTGCTGAGGGTGCGGATCTCCTCCAGCGGGGCTGCGCCATTCAACTCGAGCAGCAGCTCGACGGGGTCGCTGAGCGAGATGCCCACCGCGGCGGCGTAGGTGAACTCGTGACCCAGGTCGAGGGTCTCGATCGACTCCTCCTCCCGGAAGTTCACGCCGCCGTTGAGCCCAAGCCGAAACGTGTCGTAGACCGCCTCGAGCACCACCTTCGGGTTGGTGCCGACGAAGCCCTCACCCACGAACCGCGTCTCGTTCCCCGTCGGCATCGAGACCGGCACCACGATGCCGAGGCCCACCGGCGAGTCCTTGTCGGGGCGGATCAGCGTCAACCGCGGCACCAGTCGGATGTCACCCAGGGCGAAGCCATCCTCGTTGTTGTCACGCAACCAGGTGCCCGTGACGTGGTGCACCGGGATGTCGACGGCGAGATCAAGGAAGTCGGCCAACCCGAAGGCCAGCATCACGTTCAGGGTCGTGAGCTGGCTGACGTAGTCGCGCCCCTCGATGAACTCGTCCCTCTGGGTGCGGAAGGCCAGGGGTTTGCGCGCCGTGTTGAGCCAGACCGAGGGCACGAATTGACCGCTCTCGACGGTCTTGGTGCTCTCGGTCATCAGGTAGCCGTAGAAGCCCGCGGAGGGCTTGAAGAGCTGCACGTCCTGGGCGTGCGCCTGGGTCGTACCCAGGACGCACAACACCCCGAGTATCGCGCGGACGATCCGCATCGTTTCTCGCTCCTATTGGCGTCGGCGTCGCAACAGAGGAATCGGCACCAGAAGTAGCATCAACCACCACGGAGCGCTAGTTCCCGAGCCCACGTCACACGCGCACCCATCTCCGGCCCCCGCCCCCGTCAGGAGCGGTCCGGCGTCGCTCTCACCGGCGCCGCCATCGGGGCTCAGCCCGCAGGGCTCCGGCTCGTCGATCAGGCCGTCGCAGTCGTTGTCGAGGCCGTCGTTGGCGCGCGCGCCACACTCGTCGGCGACGATCACATCCTCGTCGACCTCGCCGTCACAGTCATTGTCCGCGCCGTCGCAGACCTCGTCGGTCGCGTTCGCGCACACGCACTGGTCGCACGCCTCGTTGCAGCTCTGGCCGCCGGGGCAACCGTCGACGCAGCGGCCATCCTCGGCTCGGCTGCAGGCCGCGTCGGGCATGCACGCTCCACAATCCTCGGCGCAGTGGGAGCCCTCGGGGCACCGGTCCACGCACTGGTCACCGCGACGCATGCACTGCGGGAGGCAGCGCGTGCAGTCGTCGTTGCACTGCGCGTTGTCCGGGCAGCGGTCGACGCAGGCGTTGCCTTCCAGCCCGCAGCGCGGCACGCACGTCTGACACTCGTCGTCGCAGGTCTCGCCGGCTCCGCACTGGTCCACGCACTCGTTGCCCCGCAGGCTGCACGGCCGGGTGGGCTCGCAGGTCTCGCACGCCTCGTTGCACTGCTGGCCCTCGGGGCAGTTATCGAGGCACATCCCGCTCACGCCATCGACGCGGCACGGGTCCTGGACCGGCACGCAGCCCTGACAACCCCGGTCGCAGACCGAGCCGTTGGGGCAGTTGTCCTGGCACACGTCCCCGTCGAGGTTGCAGGGGTTCACGCAGCGCTCGCAGGCCTCGTCGCAGACGCTGCCCTCGGCGCACTCGTCGATGCACACCCCGTCCTCGTCGAAGCACTCCGGGACGCACTCCCCACACGCCTCGTCACAGGTCGTCTGCGAGGGGCACCCGTCGATGCACTCGCCGGCCTCCCTCGCGTCACAGGGGTTGGGGACACAGCGCGAGCAGTCCTCGTCGCAGATGCTCCCCTCGGGACACCGCTCGACGCACCGGTTGCCGTCGCGCTCGCACCCGCTCTCGACGCAGCCGCCGCAGTCCGGATCGCAGACGCTTCCGTCCGGGCAGTTGTCCTGGCACACGCCGTCGGCGCCCATGTTGCACTGGGGCACGCACGCCCCGCACTGCTCGTCACAGATGGTGTTCTCGGGGCAGTTGTCGACGCACTCGCCGTCTCCGCCCAGGTTGCACGCGTCGACGCAGCCGCCGCACTGCTGATCGCAGACCATCGCCCCCGGACAGTTGTCTACGCAGGCGCCGCCCTCGTCGCCCTGGCACGGCGGCACGCAGCCGCCGCAGTTCTGGTCGCAGACGCTGCCCTCGGGACACTCGTCGACGCACTTGTCCTCGTCGAGCGTGCACGCCGGGCGGCACGCCCCGCAGTCCTCGTCGCAGACCGAGCTCTCGGGGCAGTTGTCGAGGCACTGGCCGTCGGCCCCCGGTGAGCACTCGGGCACGCAGCCGCCGCAGTCCGGGTCGCAGACGGCGCCGTCGGGGCAGTTGTCGACGCACTGTCCGTCCACGTCGTTGCACTCCGGCACGCAGCGCCCGCAGTCCTGGTCACAGATGGCGCCCTCGGGGCAGTTGTCGACGCACGCCCCAGCCTCGCCTTCGCACTCGGCCACGCACGACCCGCAGTCCTGGTCACAGATGGCGCCTTCGGGACAGTTGTCGACGCACTCGCCGTCGGCGCCCACGTCGCACCCCATGTCGACGCAGAAGCCGCAGTTCTGGTCGCAGACCGCGCCCCGCGGGCACTCGTCGCGGCACTGGCCGAAGACCGAGACGCACGGACCACATCCCTCATCGACCACGCCATCGCAGTCGTCGTCCTCGCTGTTGCCGCAGCGCTCCGGCACACACTCCCGACAGTCGGCCTCGTCGACCTCCCCATCGCAGTCGTCGTCCACGCCGTTGCACTGCTCCGGCGGCAGCGCGCCACACCGACCACAGGCGTTGAGCAGGCCCTCGTCGATGTTGCCGTCGCAGTTGTCGTCCATGCCGTTGCAGATCTCGACGGGCAGCGCTCCGCATCCGCCGCAGGCGTTGCTCACGCCCTCGTCAGCGGTCCCGTCGCAGTCCTCGTCGACGCCGTTGCAGACCTCGCCCGGGACCGCGCCGCAGCCGCCTCACGCGCTGCCCACTCCCTCGTCGACGATGCGGTCGCAGTCGTCGTCGATGCCGTTGCAGACCTCGGCGCCCAGCGGACCACAGCCACCGCACGCGTTGGCCACACCCTCGTCGGCCACCCGGTCGCAGTCGTCGTCGAGGCCGTTGCAGACCTCGCCCGGCACCGGCCCGCAGCCCCCGCAGGCGTTGCGCAGCCCCTCGTCGGCCATCCCGTCGCAGTCATCGTCGAGCCGGTTGCACAGCTCGTCTGAGATCGGGCCGCAGCCCCCACAGGCGTTGCGCAGATCCTCGTCCGCCTCGCCGTCGCAGTCGTCGTCGAGCCCGTTGCAGAGCTCCCCCGGGATCGGCCCGCAGCCACCGCAGGCGTTGCTCACGCCCTCGTCGGCGATGCCGTCGCAGTCGTCGTCGCGTCGGTTGCAGACCTCCGCCGGCTCGTCCCCGCACTCGCCACAGCGGTTGCGCACGCCGTCGTCGATCTCCCCATCGCAGTCGTCGTCGAGCCCGTTGCAGACCTCGACGGGCACCCCGCCGCACTGACCACAGGCGTTTCGCACGCCCTCGTCGGTCGTGCCGTCGCAGTCGTCGTCCTCGCCGTTGCACTCCTCGGGCCGCGGGCCGTCGGGGCAGTCGTCGCAGCCGCGCGGGAAGCCCTCGTCGATGTGGCCGTCGCAGTTGTTGTCGAAGCCGTCACACACCTCGTCCGGCGCGTCGCACGCGCGGTAGACGGCGATCAGGCCGTTGAGGTCGAAGCCGTCGGCGTCGGCCCGGTGCTCGGCGGCGTCGGTGGTGTCCGTCAACCGAATCCGCGTGATGTTGGCGCCCATCGGCACCCGCACCACCGACGCGTAGTCGGGCCGCTCCGCCTCGTTGTGCGCGTTGCGCGCGTCGCCCAGGTGAATCCACTCGGCCCCGACCAGGCCCTCCACCCTCGCCGACTCCGGCCCGTGGGGCTGCGCCGTCTTCTCCCACACGCGAAGCGCGGCGAGCGGCTCGGGGAAGGCCACCTCGATGGTGCCCCCGAAGCCCATCGAGAACCACGCCGGCCGTGGCGGCAGTCCCGGCTTGAAGGTCAGCCCCTCCTCCGCCACCGAGTTGAGCGGATCGATGATCTGCCCGCCGGCGTCGAGCCCTTGAGCCACGGCCACGATGACCGCGTTGCCGCACATGCGCTGGGCGCCCTCGTCGGTCTCGCCATCACAGTCGTCGTCCCCGCCGTTGCAGGTCTCCGGCGACGGGTTCTCACACCCGCAGTTGATCGCGTTCTCATCGACCTCGCCGTCGCAGTCGTCGTCCCGCTCGTTGCAGATCTCCTCGGCCAGCGCGCCGCACTCGCCGCAGGCGTTGCGGACGCCTTCGTCGCTGGCGCCATCGCAGTCGTTGTCCTCGCCATCACAGATCTCGTTCGGCAATGGACCGCAACCGCCGCAGGCGTTGGTGACGCCCTCATCGGCGCTGCCGTCACAGTCGTCGTCAGCGCCGTTGCAGACCTCGCCGGGCACCGCCCCGCAGGCCCCGCAGGCGTTTCGCACCCCCTCATCGGCGGTGCCATCGCAGTCGTCGTCCATCCCGTTGCAGACCTCGCCGGGCACCGCCCCGCAACCACCGCAGTCGTTGCGTACACCTTCGTCGCTGGTGCCATCGCAGTCGTCGTCCAGGTCGTTGCAGACCTCCGCCGGGACCGCCCCGCAGCCACCGCAGACGTTGCGTACGCCCTCGTCGCTGGTGCCGTCGCAGTCGTCGTCCACCCCGTTGCAGACCTCGCCGGGGACCGCGCCGCAGCCGCCGCAAGCGTTGCTCACGCCCTCGTCGCTGGCCCCGTCACAGTCGTCGTCTTCACCGTTGCAGACCTCGCCGGGCACCGGCCCGCAGCCGCCACATGCGTTGGCCACCTGCTCGTCGGTGTCTCCATCGCAGTCGTCGTCCTCGCCGTTGCAGATCTCCGCCGGCACGACGCCGCACCCACCGCAGGCGTTGTGCACGCCCTCGTCGGCGGTGCCGTCGCAGTCGTTGTCCGCGCCGTCACAGACCTCGTCGACGCACACGCAGCCCTCGAGCCCCTCGTCGATTCGGAAGTCGCAGTCGTCGTCGGCGTTGTTGCAGGCCTCCGGCATCGGCTCGACGCAGCCGCGGCACCCGGGCACGCCCTCGTCGGTGTTGCCGTCGCAGTCGTCGTCGACCCCGTTGCACTCTTCGATGGGCTCCGACCCACAGCCGCCGCAGCGGTTGGCGACGCCCTCGTCGATCCGGTTGTCGCAGTCGTCGTCCTCGCCGTCGCAGACCTCCACCGGCAGCGGCCCGCACATCCCGCAGGCGTTGGCGACGCCCTCGTCGGTGCGGCCATCACAGTCGTCGTCGATCTCGTTGCAGACCTCGCCGGGCACCGCGCCACAGGCGCCGCAGGCGTTGCGCACGCCCTCGTCGACCGTCCCGTCACAGTCGTCGTCGGCGGCGTTGCACACCTCCGCGGGCACCGCGCCGCATCCACCGCAGGCGTTGGTGACGCCCTCGTCGGAGTGACCATCGCAGTCGTCGTCTTCGCCGTTGCACACCTCGCTCGGGACCGCGCCGCACTCACCGCAGGCGTTGATGACGCCCTCGTCGGTGTGGCCGTCGCAGTCGTCGTCTGCGCCGTTGCACAGCTCCGCGGGGACCACACCGCACTCACCGCAGGCGTTGACCACGCCCTCGTCGGTGGTGCCGTCGCAGTCGTCGTCCTCTCCGTTGCACACCTCGCTCGGGACCGCGCCGCACTCGCCGCAGGCGTTGGCGACGCCCTCGTCGGTGTGGCCGTCGCAGTCGTCGTCT
>CAYOBQ010000253.1:0-10308 GCA_964402225.1 uncultured Nannocystaceae bacterium
ATCTTCGGATATCGCTACGGCTTCGCGCCTTGAACTCGGCCGGCGGGCACGCACGTCACTTGGTCGCCTGGTCTGCCGCACCGTCTCCGACTCCACCGCGAACGCCGCCCGGTCTCGCTTCTGGATCGCCGCCGCCCCGGAGTCATCAGAGCCCCGCTTGGGGCCGGCTGAGAGCCACACGGAGGACAGCGCGAGGCAGGTGATCCCCGCCTCACGGTGGGTGCCCGACCCTTCGCTGGCTCGCGAGGGCCAGCGCGTCACCGACCCGCCTGCTCGGTCGCTGCTCGAGCAGCGCCTGGAAGCGCGACGCGATCCGCCGGTCCTGCGCCGACGACGGCGCCGCCGCGCGCAGCGCCCGCCGGGCCGCGTCGAAGCGCCCCGCGCGCGAGTGACCCGCCGCCTCGTCGAGCGCCGCGGCGAAGGCGAAGCCGCTCACGTTCTTCTTCACCGCCCGCTCGGCGGGCGTCTCCGGCCGCGGCAGCCGGCCAAGGGCAGCGCTCGCTCGCGCCGTCCCGTTCGCCAGCCGCACCATGTCCTTGAACTTCAGCGTCACGTCGGCGACGGGCCCCGGCTTCGTGACCCACAGCTCGATGAGCACCACGTGGGCGTCGCCCCCGTAGAAGTAGGGGATGACGGTCTGGATCCCGTCGTCGTCGTCCCCCCGATCGGCCTTCACGCCGAGGGCCCTGGAGAGCTGCCGGTCGGTCGTCTCCTCCCGCGCCTTGACCTGCACCACCTCCCGTTGGCCGAGGACCCGGCTGCCGAGGACCCGAATGGCCTCTACGTTCGGCGACAGGCGCACGTTGAGCCGGAGCAACCGGGCGATGACGCGTGACAGGCTCTCGAGCTCGGCGTCGATCGCTGTCAGCACGTCCTCGGGATCGGCCTGGTGGAAGTTCCCGTAGCCGGCGTTGGCCACCGACCACCAATCGTTGCCGGACTCCCGCGACAGATCGATCACCGAGTTCTGGAGCCCGCGCAGGTTGTTGTCGTGGGCCGCCTGCTGCGCCGCCTGCTCCCGACCGCCGCCACCGTGGGTGAGCAGCAGCACGGTCTGGGCGCCGGGCACCCGCGCGCTGTTCTCGGATCCCGTCGCCAGGAGATCGCCGGCGTGGGCCATCGCGCCCGCGAGGGCGGCGGGCCCCACGGCGGGCGGCGTCGTGAGGTGCTCGAGGGCCTTCGCGAGGTGCTTCCTGACGTCGCGGACTGGACCGAGGGGCGCGAGAAGCACCGGCCGCGGACCGACGAGGACCACCGCCAACCGGTCCTGGGGACCCAGCCGGCGGACCAACCCCGTCACCGCCTCCACCAGCACCGCCTCGTCGTTGGCCAGCACCGGCTGGTCGACCACCAGCGCCACGTCGATCGGCGGCCGTCGCCACCCGAAGCGCTCGCTCCCCTGGAGCCCGATCTGGAGCACCACCCGCCCCGGCTTGTCGATCCAACGTCGATCCAACGACGCGCTCAGCGCCAGCCCGCTGTCCCCCGGCGCGTCGAAGGGCTGGGGCGAGAGCGTCGCCTCGCGATAGGGCCGATCCGCCGCGCCGAAGTCGGCGTCGAGGCGGCGCAGGTGCTCAGCGTGGGCGGCGTTGCCGCCGAGATAGGTGTTCTCGAAGTAGCAGACCCGAGGGAGAAACCGCGCCGGGGGCGCCGCGCGACCCGCGTCCTCTTCGCCGAACCCGAAGAGCAGGCCGTCGTCGGGCCGGCTGACCTCACCTTCGGTGCGAAGGTCGCCGTCCTTGGCGAGCGGCCCCGCCGCCCGCTCCTCCTCATCCTCAACCTCATCCACTCCATGATCCTCCCTCTTCTCCTTGTCCTGCTTGTCCTCGATGCCCTCGATGGTCACCTCGTCGAGGGTCAGGATCTTCTTTCCGCGCTTGCGCCCCTTGGGCTTCTTCTTCGCCACCCGCGCCGCCGAGGCCGGCTTCGGCGACGGCGTCGCGACCACGACGGGCGCGTCCACCGGAGGCGGCGGTGGCGACGCCTTCGCCGTCACGGGCTCTTGCGGCATCGGCGCGCCTCCATCGGCGCAGGCCAGGAGCAGCAGCCCCGGCAGCAGCCACCGGATCACGCCGCCGCCTCCGACGGCTTCTCCCGGCTCATCCAGCCGACGCCGATGATCACCACCGCGCACAGCGCCGCCTCCCCCCCGTCGAGGCCCCAGCCGAGGGCCTTGATCGCCAACAACCCCACCGCCACCGCCAACAGCATCCAGGCCCGCTGGTCCATCCCCCGCCGAGCCCGGTGTCGGGTCGTCTTCGCCAGCGCCAGCAACGCCAACACCAGCACCACCCAGCCCGACCCCTCCCCGGGCGCCCGACTGAAGCTCAGCCCGACCCGCAGCGGCGCATCGCCAGCGTCGTCCACCGCCCGTGTGAACAGGATCTCCCGCATCGAGGCGTGCTTCGGCAGCTCCACCGTCCCGCCCGTCCCCGGCGCCTCACGCCACGAGTAGCGCGGCGGGTTCTTCAGCTCGCTGTCGAAGCTGAAGATCTCGGTCTCCCAGGGCACCCGCACCATCCACTGCACGTCCGCCGTCCGCAGATCCGCCTTGGGCGCGACCAGATCGACCGATCCGAAGAAGCCCAGCTTCTCCCGCGTCGTCTCGAACACTACCTCGACCTTCGACGTCCGGCTGTTCGGGAGCTGGATCGCGATGTCGCCCTTCTCGTCCTGGACCGCCTTCACCTTCTTGCCGTCCACCGCCACGCCCAGCACCTTGGCCTCCTCCGGCAGGTGCAGCCGCACGTAGTCGTGGGCGTCGTTGTCGATCTCGTAGAGCGCGCGACTGACCACGTGCCCGCTCTCGAGCACGTTGGTCTCCAACCACACGTGGCTCGCCACCGCGTCGAGCGTCTCCACCGTCCGATGCCGCTTGATCGTCAGCCCCAGCTTCCAAGGCACGTGGGCAAACTGGTAGCCGAGCACCACCTCCAGATCGCTGCGCAGCCGGATCGCCTTCGGCAACTCCGAGGGCTGCACCTTGCGCAGATCGTCGTCCTCGTCGGCCTGGACCTCCATCCCCGTCTCCCGCGCCACCCCGAAGCTGCCCGCCTGCACGTCCGCCTCGTGGATCAGGATCTCCGGCAGCTCCAGCCGGTCATCGTCCTTCTTCAAGATGCGCTCGAACTCGATGTCGAGCTGCACCGCCCCCTCGAGCGGCTGCGTGAACCGCACCTCGTAGGCGTCCCGGTCGGGGACCGCGTCGAAGCCGGCGACCTTCTCCTTCTTGTTGAGCGAGGGCGCGTTGATCCGCGGCTCCTTCTCGCCCTTGGGCAGGAGCACGAGCACCTTGTCCGTCCGCCCGCTCTTCACCTCGACGAGCACCGAGGCCTGCACCGTCAGCGCCGTCTCGCGGATCAGGTAGAGGGTGTCGACCCGGGCGTCGAAGTGGACCTCGCGGGTCCGGGCGGTGGCCACCTTCGAGCGCATCGTCCCCGGCGCGTTCACGTGCTTGTAGGCCTGGTTCACCGTGTCGCGCAGCCCCTGCCGGATCTCCGCCGAGAGGGCGTCCTGGCCGACCCGCGCGTAGCCCGCCGCGTCGGCGGGGGCGAAGCCGACCTTGTCGCCGTCGAAGAGCGCCACGACGCCACGCTCGCGAAACGCCCCCAGCGGACGCACGACCGGCAGATCGAGGTCCGTCCCGTCGGCGGTCTTGACCTTGGTCTCGAGCTGCAACTCGAGGCGCAAGCCCCCCTCGAGCTCACGCCCGAGCACGACGCGCGCGTGGCGCGGGTGCGTCTCGTCGGGCTTGACGACATGCCAGTCCTCGATGCCGTCCGCCTCGACCTTGTAGAGCACGACGTCGGTGGGCAGCGCGATGCGCAGCACCTTGAGCTTGCCCTGGATCACGTCGTAGTCGACGACCACCTTCGAGTTCAGCCCCCCCTCCTCGAGGGTGAGGAGCTGCGTGGTCTCGGTGTTGAACTTGACCGTGCTCTCGGTCTGCCCGCGCGCCTCCGTCCAGCGGATCGCCACCGAGTCCGTCGGCGGCAGGTGCGCGATGGTGCGCGTCGTGTCCCCGCGGATCACGGTGTCCACCGGCACCGGCGGGTCGAACTGGACCTCCCGCTTACCCGGCACGGTCATCTCGACGCGGGCGATGGGCGCGCGGTTCGGGTTCAGGGAGACCTGCGGCTGACCCTGCGAGCGGTCGATCGCCAGCCGGTAGCGGGCGACCACCACGTGGCGCCCCTTCCCGGAGACGGTGGCCGTGTGCCACGCGTCGTCGACGCGGCTGGGGAGCGGGTTGTTGCCCTCGCGCACGTCCACCAACGCGGCGTGGGCGCCGACCAGCCGCACCGTCGCGCGGCGGCCGCTGGCGCGGACCTCGTAGGTGGCCTTGACGTCGACGCCGTCTCCGCCGGGGGCCAGCACGTAGTCAATGCGCCGCACGAGGTGCCCCGCGCCGGCGCCGCCCCAGCGCACGAGGACGGCCGGGGTCGCCGGCAGCGAGGTCTCGAGGGTGTCACCGCCGACGGTGCCGCCCACGCCGGGCCAGGCCGACAGATCACTGGCGCCGCTCACGCTCAGCTCCGCGCCGGGCAACGGCGGCAAGGGCACCATCGCGAAGGGCGATCCGTCCGCGCCCGTCCCTGGTGAGACGAGGTATCTCAAGGAGACCGCGTGCTCGCTGCCGCCGTCGACGATGGCGGCGTGGGCCCCCGCCGCGCGCACCAACGCCGCGTCAGAGCCGTCGATCTGGGCGCTCGCGAGGACCGCGTCGGCGGGCAGGAGCACCACCTGCGTCGGCCCGTCGCCGACGACCCGGACCTTGCCGCTCACCGAGACCTGCGCGGGTTGCCCCGCGGCGCCGATCTCCACGCTGACCCGCCCGCGCGCCCAGGTGACGGTCCCCCCCGCCTGCCGCGCCGCGACCGCCATCAGGCGCGCGTAGCGGCTCAGCGACATCCGAACCTGCTCCTCCGGCGTGTCGTCCGCCGCGTGCGCCGGGAGCGCGAAGCCGGCCACGAGCGCAATCCACACGAACGTCCGCATGCGTCCCTCCACCGATGTCGTCTTCGTTGGGCTGGTCTACCTAACGTCCGTCCAGCCTGTCCGATCTTCCGCCCGCCCGAAAGAGAGCGCTACGATGCTCGACCATGGGACTCATCAAGCGGCTCGGGCTCGCGTGCCTGTCCATCGTGGCGGCGCTCTCGGCGGTCCTGCTCCTGCGCACGTTCACGCTCCAATCGCATCAGATCGAGGCTGATCCCCCCGCCCCGCTCGATCTCGAAGGGGAGGCCACCCTCGACCGGCTCGCCCAGGCGGTTCGGCACCGCACGATCACCACCTACGAGGGCTTCGACGCCTCGGCCTTCGCTGGAAGCACGGGCCCTTCGAGGGGCGCCGCGCGGGGGGCTTCGTCTGGGGGCGTGGCACGCTGGACGACAAGGGTTCGCTGATGGCGATTCTGGAGGCCCTCGGGGCCCTCCTGCGCGCCGGCTTCACCCCCGAGCGCACGGTCGTGCTCGCCTTCGGCCACGACGAGGAGGTCGGCGGGCTACGTCACCGTCGAGCTCACCGCCAAGGCCCGCGGCGGGCATGCATGGACTGGCTCGCCCCCGAGCTGCCCCTCGTCCAACGGATGGTGCTGAGCAACCGCTGGCTCTTCGCGCCGCTGGTGTCGATGACCCACAGGTCGTCGTGAAGAAGGGCCCCTTCGAGTCGCCCCCGTCGCCGGTGAGCGACCCGCACAACCCCGCCTTCGCCCGCTTGCATCGCACGATCGCGTATACCGCTACTTCCCGCTCCGCCTCGACGGCCCGGGGCTCGAGCGCATCCATGGCGTCGACGAGCGGATCGCCGAGGAGAACTACCTCGAGATGGTGCGTTTTTGCGCCCAGCTCATACGGAACGGATGACCCGGCTGACTCAGATCAAGCGTCGCCTTCTCCGTTGCTTTAGGCAAGGAGTGGAGGAGCGGGGCCAAGGGCATGATCGTCGTCAACAACACCAACCGAATCGAAGCGATCGAGGTCTCCCCCGGGGAGCTGCCGACGCGGGGCGTCAAGCGCTTCACGCGGATCACCAACGAGAAGCGCATCCTCGAGCTGATGCGGGCCGTCGCCCGGGGACGCATGGTCTGCGACCAGCGTCGGGCACAGGTGCCCGTCTCCCTGGGCACCATCACCGTCACCGAGGGCGGGCGCCCCGGCTGGGCGCTGATGGCCCGGCCCACGCTGGACCCGCCCCCGCGGATCACCAACGGCTGCGCCGCCCTGTGGTTCACCGACGACGCCGGGATCTACGGGTTCCAGTCGCGGACGTTATCGACCCGGCTCTGGCGCTTCGAGCGCCCCGCCACGCTGGTCCGCTACAGCCGGCGGGCCGGCCCGCGCTTCTGCGGCCTCGGCGCCCACATCGAGGTGCGGCTCCCGCTGGAGTCAGGCGAATGGATCACCGCCAACGTCGTCCCGGACATCTCGACGGGCGGGCTCTCGGTGGTGCTCGACAACGGCTACGTGTGGCCCGATTCGGCCCTCACGCAGCTCGAGATCTCCCTCGCGGGGCGCAAGCCCTTCGGCACGATCGTGGTGGTTCGACACCGGCGCGAGGATGGACCTCACACGACCCGGTACGGCCTCGAGTTCATCGAGCTCGAGCGGCTCCCGCGCCTCGCCATCGAGCGCTTCACGAACTCGCTTCAGCCGCTTCGCGCAGCCTGAACTTCGTCACCTTCCCGAGGGCGTTTCGCGGCAGCGCGTCGAGCCAAACGACGCGGCGCGGCACCTTGAAGTTGGCCATCTCCTCCCGGCACCAGCCCAAGAGCGCATCCCGGCTCAGCTCACCACGGCGCACCACGAAGGCGACGCCCACCTCACCCAACCGCTCGTCGGGCGCGCCGACCACCGCGACCTCCACCACGCCGGGGTGGCGCAGCATCGTGGCTTCGATCTCCGCCGGGTAGGCGTTGAACCCACCGACGATGAAGAGGTCCTTCTTGCGATCGGTGATGCGGAGGTAGCCGCGGGCGTCGAGCACCCCGATGTCACCGGTGTGCAGCCACCCCTCCGCGTCGATGGCCTCCGTCGTCGCCTCGGGATCGCCCAGATAGCCCTGCATGACGTTGTAGCCGCGCACGACGACCTCCCCCGGCGCCCCCGGCGGGAGGGCGCCGCCGCCCGCACCGACGACTCGGACCTCGGTCTCGGGCAGCGCCCGCCCGCAGGACCGGGCGATGGTCTCTGGATCGTCGTCGTGGCGACACATCGAGACGACACCGGAGGCCTCCGTCAGGCCGTAGCCGGTGATCACCGTGTCGAAGCCGAGGCGCGCCCGCATGTCGACGATGAGCTGCACCGGGATGACGGCGGCGCCGGTGACGGCCAGCCGCAGGCTCGACAGGTCGTGGGCGTCGAGCTCGGGGTGAGCGAGGAAGGCCTGAAACAGCGCCGGTGGGCCGGGCAGCATCGTGACCCGGTCGCGCGGGATCCGCGCCAGGACGCTGGCGGCGTCGAAGACCGGATGGGGCAGCACGGTGGCGCCCATCATCAGGGCGGCGAGCCAGCCCGCCTTGTATCCGAAGGCGTGGAAGAACGGGTTCACGATGAGATAGCGGTCCCCGGCGCGCAGCCCGACGACCTCGCTCCATGCCCGAAACGCCCGCATCGTCTGCCCGTGACCGCACATCACGCCCTTGGGGTGACCGGTCGTGCCGGAGGTGAAGAGCACATCGGAGAGATCGTCGGGTCCCACCGCGAGGGCACGCGTGGCGGAGTCCGCGCGGGTGACCTCCGCCGCGCGGGCGAGGAACGGATACCAACCGACGGCGCCCCGCGGCGCCTCTCCCCGGAGCACCACGATGTCGCGAAGCGCCGGCAGCGCCTCCCCGGTCGCGCGCAGCATCGAGACGTAGTCGTGGCCCAGAAAGCCGTTCACCGTGACCAGCGCGACGGCGCCACTGCGCTGCAAGATGTGCGCGGCCTCTCGCCCCTTGTAGCGCGTGTTGAGCGGGACCAGCGCCGCCCCCGCGGATTGCAGGCCCAGCGCGGCGACGACCCACTCCCACATGTTGGGCGCCCAGATGGCGACGCGATCGCCCGGCGTGATCCCGCTCGAGATGAAGGCTCGAGCCGCGGCGTCGGCGGCGGCGGCGAGGCCCGTGAAGCTCAACGTGACGTCCGCGTCCTCGATGGCCGGCGCGTCTCCAAACCGTTGGGCGGCGGCGCGCATCAGACGGGGGATCGTCTCGGGCATCGAAGACGAGCATTGATCGGTGGACGACGAATGGCGATACCGGACTCATGAGCCCGCTGTGGATCGACCTCCTGCTCTTGCGGGTGAAGCGCTACGTGCGCCGCTACGGGCGCCGGATGGTGCAGGCGAGCGGGACCCTGAGCCAGCTCTTCGTCGGCATCGACGAGGCCCGCGGCGTGCTCGGGCCCGAGGGCTCGGGTCCCGGGGACGCGCTGGGGCTGCCCACGCTCGACGCCCTCGACGAGGCCATCGAGGGCCACCCCGCCAGGACCGATCCCGGCGCAGGCGTACGCGCCGTCGCCGAGCGGATGGGGCTCGACGCTGCCCAGACCCAGCTCCTTCTCGCCGCCGCCGGCCCGGCGATCTCCATCGATCTGGCGCGGCTCTACGCCTTCGCCTGGGCTGACTTCGCCGTCAAGCGGCCCTCCGTCGGCTTCCTCTGCGAGCTGCTCGGCGACGACGGGCTGCGCGTCGAGCTCCTGCCCCACGCGCGCCTCGTCCGCTATCGCCTCGTGACCCTCCGCGACGCCGCCGCGTGGGGAGAGCCGACGCCGCTTCTGCACCGCGGCGTGGTGGTCCCCGACCCGGTGGTGGCCGCGCTCATGGGGGATCTGCCCAGCGCCGAGCCCACCGAGCGGCCCTTCGACGAGCTCCTGCTCGGGCCGGGGCCGCAGGTGCGTGGCGCGACCGAGCGGGCCGTCGAGGGCGGACAGCCGCGGCTCTTCCTCATCGGCCCCCGGGGCGTTGGGCGGCGCAGCGCCGTGGCGGCGGTCGCCTCGGAGCGAGGCTGGGGCGTCCACGCCGTGGAGCTGCACCGACTCGGAGAGGATCCGGCCACCGCCCTCGCCGAGCAGATGCGCAGCGCGCTTCTGTCCCGCAGCGTCCTGGTACTGCGGGGCGACGAGCTCTTCGACGACGTCGAGACCTGGGACGCGCTTGCGCCGCGGCTCGGCCCGCTCATCGACGCCTACGACGGCCCGCTGGCCATCACCTCCGCGGGCCCCGTCGCCTCGCTTCACCGCTCGGTGACGGGCCTCTACGACATCGCCTTCACCCTGCCGAGCGCCGCCGAGCAACGTACGCTCTGGGCCCGCGCGCTCGGGGAGGATTCGGACCTCGCCGACGCGCTGGGGCGTCGCTTCACGATCGCTCCGGGGACCATCCACGACGCGGTCCGAGAGGCCCGGGGCCGGCGCGCGCTGGCGGGGCAGAGCGGCCCACCGGACGAGCAGGACTTCGCCGGCGCCGTGCGGCGTCGCCTGGACCACGCCCTCAGCCAGGTCGCCGAGCCCTTCGCCACCTCGCTGACCTGGGACGACGTCGTCCTGCCGGCGGAGGTCAAAGAGACGCTCGACGAGATCACCGCCCACGCCCGGCACCGCGAGAAGGTCTATGACGAGTGGGGCTTTCGGCGCACGATGTCCTACGGGCGCGGGCTCGCCTGCCTCTTCTGTGGGCCGCCGGGGACCGGCAAGACGATGGTCGCCGGCCTCATCGCCCAGAGCCTGGGGCGCGAGATCTACCGCGTCGACCTCTCACGGGTGGTCTCGAAGTGGGTCGGGGAGACCGAGAAGAACCTCGCGCGGGTCTTCGACGAAGCAGAGCGCGCCCAGGTCATCCTGCTCTTCGACGAGGCTGACAGCCTGTTCGCGACGCGCACGGAGGTGCGCGGCAGCAACGACCGGTTCGCGAACATGGAGATCAACTACCTCCTGCAACGGATGGAGCAGTACGACGGCATGTCGCTGCTCACGACCAACTTCGAGCAGTCCATCGACGAAGCGTTCAAGCGCCGCCTCAAGTTCAAGGTGGACTTCCCAATGCCCGACGCCGACGACCGCGCCAGCATGTGGCGGCGCATGATCCCGGCGGAGGCGTCGGTCGCCGACGGCGTGCGCTTCGCGGTCCTCGGCAAGCGCTACAAGCTGGCGGGGGGGCACATCAAAAACGCCGTCCTACGCGCAGCCTTCTACGCCGCCGAGGCGGACGCCCCCATCGACCACGCCCTCCTGGAGAAGGCCGCCATCGCGGAGTCGCGAGAGCTCGGTCGGCTCGTCTAGGACGCTGCGGCAGACAAAGCGACCAAGTGATGTGCGTGCCCGCCGGCCG
>CAYOBQ010000254.1:0-10188 GCA_964402225.1 uncultured Nannocystaceae bacterium
TCGACTATGCGCGAGAGCTACACCGGAAATGCTGGTGTTATTCTTGCGCGGGCCCGTAGTGTCGAGCGCCGTCCTCGAGGTCGCGCTGGGCGCGTTGACTCCCGGCGGGGTCGGGACGAGGCCGGGTCGCGGCGCGCTCGGACCCGCCCCCCCCCGGCTCGTCGCGCACGGCGTCCACCACCCGGCGAGCGCGTGCGTGGCCGGCGTCCTGGCGCAGAACCGCCTCCGCGAGGACCCGCGCTACCTCCAGGCGCCCGCGCGCGAGGGCCGCCTCGGCGCGCTCGACCTGCCGGTCGAGGCCGCGGGCCCGCGCGCGGGCGAGCAGCTTCTGCTTGTCGAGGGAGAACACGCTGCTGGCCCCGACGCCGGCCAGGATCGCCTCCACCTCTTCGAGCGGCGCCTCCTCGATCCGAGCCCGCGCGCGGCCGATAGCCTGCTGGTTGCCGACCTCCCGCCTCGCTCGGGCGAAGGCTTCAGCGTGGGCGAAGGGCGGCTCGCTCAACTTCTCGGCGACCTGGAAGTCGTGGACGGCGAGCTCCCATTCCCCCTTCGCCATCGCCGCCTGGGCTCGGGCGACGTAGCTCAACGCCTGCTCGGCGGGGCGCGGCTTCGACGCGCCCCGCCCGGAGCCGGTGATGACGTTGGTGACCCACATCCCGGCGACCACCGCGAAGAAGGTCAACGCGAGCCACATCGCCATGTACGCCGCGGGACGCAGTCGATCCGGTGCAGGCGAGGCCGGCAGCGCGACGCTGGGATCGGTGACCCTCGAAGGCTCGGAGGACGCCCGCGCGCGCTCGGCGCCGACGGTGGTGTACTCCAGCAGCAGGTTGCCGACCTCCAACCGGTCGCCGTCGTAGAGCTCTGCCTCGGTGATGCGCTGGCCGTTGAGCAGCGTCCCGTTCCCGCTGGTCTGGTCGGTGACGCGGAAACCGTCGGCGTGTCGGTCGATGACGAGGTGGCTTCGGCTCACGGCGATGTCGAGCAGCACCACGTCGTTGTCCGTTCCGCGCCCGATGAGGGTCCGGTTGCGGTTGAGGTACCAGGTCTTGCCCCGCTGCTCTCCCTCCACCACCGCCAGTCGGCCCCGCGGGAGATCCACGGCCCGGGGGCTCCGCGCGGCGTGGAAGACGTTGGTGTGCTCCTCATCGAACTCGTCGGTGTAGATGACCGATGGGATCGCTGGCAGCGGCGGACCGACCCCCTCGGGCTCGGGGATCGGCGGTGGGAGGGTGCGGCGCGGCTTCGGCCTCTCGGGGGGCGCAGGCTTCGCCACCGGGAGCGCTACCGGCGTTGGCCTGGCGGGCTTCGGCTTGGCGCTCTTCTTCTTGGCGACCTGGTCGACCTTGACGGCGGGCAGAAACGCGGTGGGGGCTTGCTGGAACTTGCGCCGCTCGATGGGCCCTACGAGCAGGGGCTGGGGGACCGGCGCCTCCTCCGGATCGGGGATGGCGGCGAAGAGATCGATGGGCGAGTCGTTGGCGAGGGTGCGGTCGTTCTCGTCGAGGTCACCCGAGTCGAGCAACGTCTGCGCCTCGAGCTCGGCCAGCACCGCGTCGAGGTTCTCGACGTGCTCGACATGGGTCCCGGAGGCGTCGCGGGCCTCCGTGACATCGAGCAGGTCGGCGTCACCGAACGCGGAGTCCGTCGATACTGGGTCGTGTGCGCCCGTGCGCTCGACGAGCTGGAGCGCGTCGTCGTCGTCGGCGCCGCCGCTCACCGCACCTCGCCCTCGCCGGAGGTCTGCGCGGCGATGTGGTTGGCCCGGCTGGCCATCTCGGCGGAGTCGGCGCCGCGGCCGGTCCGCGCGCAAAGCTGAGAGAGGAGATCGTAGCCCACGGCCTGGGATGGGTCGCGATCGATCCCCCGCCGGAGGATGCGCTCGCCACAGTCGCGGTCCTCGTCGTCCTCCGCCGAGAGGAAGGTCGCCCAGCCGAGGTGAACCTCGTAGAGGGGCTCGTCCGGCGCGAGGGTATGGGCCCGCTCGAAGGCTCGGCGTGCGCCGTCGGTGTCGGAGCGCACGAGCAGCTTCTCGCCGCGGGCGAACTCCGACTCCGCCTCGAGGCGCGCCTTCGCGGCGGCGGCGGCGTGACGGTTGGCGACCTCGGCGCGGTAGGCCTCGCGGCGGTCGGTGTCACCGAGCACGCCGAAGGCGAGGCCGGCGCGCATGAAGACCTCCTTGGCTCGCTCTCGGACCTCGGCGTCGGGGTGCTGCGCGAAGCGATCCGGGTGGAAGTCCCGGCTGACGGCGAGCCACGCGTCCTCGATGGCCTGGGTCGTCGCCTCTGCGTCGAGCCCGAGCGCGGCGAAGTGGTCGCCGCCGCGGGTGGCCAGATAGCGCGCAAAGACCAGGCGCGCCACCTCGTCGCTGGCGGGCTCCACATCGCCATCGAGGTACCGCGGATCTTCGAGGGCCACGCGCTCGGCGCGCCCCTCGGGGGCCGTCGGCTGGCCCGTGAGAGGGCCGCCGGTGTCCTCCGGGCCCAGCGCCACTGCTCCGACTCGGACCGCGCCGACCTCGGCGAGGGCGCGGATGATCGCGACGGCGCGCACCTCCGTGACCCGGAGCCGCGAGGCGAGCGCCGCGCAGGTCGGGCGCTCGGCGAGGACCTCGGAGATGACCGGGTCACGTTGAAGGCGATCGATGTAGGCACCCAGCTCGTCACACAGCGCGGTGGGCTCGACGGTCGTGGCGCGGTGGGCGTCGAACCAGCTCCGCAGCGCGGTGGCCTCGAGGCGGCGACTGACGCCCTCGACCACCAGCCCGAGGGGGTTCATCGGGAACATGAGCTTGTCGTCGATGAACCCGTTGTCCGGGTAGAAGGCGTAGCTCGCGTCGGTCCAGTCGAGGCAGCGCACGACGCGCTCGCGCACCTGGCCGCGGAGCAGGGCGTACAGCTCGTGGTCGTCGAGGATGCCGAGGGCGACGAGGGCCTCGCCCTGGCGCACGCCGTGGTCGACCATGTGCTGTTGGACCGCGCGGTACTGCGCCTTGTGGATGGTCCCGCGCTGGAGGAGGTAGCGGCCGAAGGTCTCCGTCAGGAGGTTGCTCTCGGCGAAGACGGGCAGCCCGTTGAGCAGGTAGAGGGCGCGCTTGACGCCGTCACGTTGCATGCGCAGGACGCCGGCGGCGCCTTCGCGGACCAACTCGAAGAGCAGCGGCGTGAGGCCGGCGGCGGGGAGCGTGCCTTCGCGGCGGGGGGGGCCGCCGCCGTCGAGGGGGGGCGGCTCGCGGGCCGAGAGCGCCTGCTCGACGGCCATCAACAGGTCGGGGACGCGGAACGGCTTGAGCAGGAAGCCCTGGATGAAGTCGCGGCCACGCTGGATGAGGCGGGTCTGGGCCCGGGGCGAGGTGGCCATCACGACGATCGGCACCTCGTCGTCGACGGCGCGGAGCTTGTCCACCGCGCGGCCGCCCTCGACGCCGGGGACGAGGTGTTCGACGAGGACCATGTCGGGTCGCTGCTCGGCGAAGCGGTCGAGGCCCACGCGGCCGTTCGCGGCGAGGGTGGCGATGAAGCCGGAGCGGTCGAGGATCTCGATCAGCTTCTCGCCGATGCGAGCGTTGTCCTCGATGACCAGGATGCGTGCGGACGACACGCGCAGGAGCCTATCAATTCCCCGGCGCGCGCGCTTACTTCCGGGGCTCCTCGCATTCGAAGTCGACGTAGAGGTTCTTGATCGGGGACGCGTGCCAGGTTGCGGCGCCGAAGGCGTTGACCAGAACGCCAGCCACGATCAGCGCCTTGAAGGTGCGCGTGATGGGCCGCGCGCCGATGGCGAGGGCGCACAGGAGCAGGGGGAGGAAGTCGAGGGCGAAGCGGTAGCCGAACTGCTGCCAGCCCGTGTTCTGGTAGAGCAGGATGGGGACGAAGAGGACCAGGAAGGTGACCAGCAGGGGGGTCATCAAGGCGGGTCGTCTCCTGGGCCACAGGAGGTAGAGCAGCGCAGGCGTCGTGAGCAGCATCGACATACCGTGCTGGCTGAATTGGATGTAGGGCGCCTCGGCCCGCAGACGGGGCGTCAGGGTGAAGGCCGCCGTGAGGTTGCGGTTGATGAACTCCGGGTGGAAGAGGCCGAAGTCGCGGATGCGGGGCAGGTTGCCGCCGGCGAGGTAGGTGTGGCCGAACTCGAAGGGGTTGGCGAAGCGGGCGTGGTTGTACCAGAGCAGCGCGATGCCGACGACGAGGCATGGGGCGGAGAAGAGCGCGAACCGGCGGAGCTTCTCACGGGTGTCGTAGGTCTCGCCGGACGCCGGGCGCAGGAGTTGCCAGTAGAAGAAGAGGGCGGCGAAGACGAGGGTGGCGCGGGTCGCGAAGCCGAAGGCCAGGGCGAGGCCAGCCAGGAAGGGGCGGCGGGCGTCGATGGCCCACAGGAGGTAGAGGAGGTGGAAGGTGGCGCCCACCACGAGGGCTGTGAACCACACCTGACCCCGGACGGAGCACCAGAGGTGTGCGCTGCCGAAGGCGAAGAGGACGACCAGCCAGAGGTCCTCGCGGTGGGAGCGCTCGCTGTAGCCGGACCGGGCCAGGTGGCGCAGGAGGACGAAGGCCAGCAAGACGTTGAGGGCGGCGAAGAGGATGGTGAAGACGACGTCGTTGGTGCCGTAGCCGACGGCGGCGACGAAGGGCATCATCAGCACGCCGGGCATCGGGGGGAACGAGACGTAGCTTCGCTTCTCGGCGTCTCCGACGCGGTCGCGGCGGGGCAGCTCGATGTCCTCGCCGGACAAGAGGCGGAACTCGTTGCGCTTGCCCTTGCGGCGCGTGAAGTAGCCGCGGACCTCGTCGCCGTGGGCGTCGGCGGTGGCGCCCTTGGTCTTCCAGATCTCGTAGCTCGCCCAGTCGTTTTGGTGGTGGGGCGGGCGCTGGAGCTCGACGGAGCCGTGCAGGAACGCATCCGCGAGGTAGACGAAGTGGTTGTCGGCGCTGTGGATGACGATGCGCTTCCCGCTGAAGGCGGAGAAGACGGCGCAGCCGACGACGAAGAGGACGAGGTACGTTTTCACCGGGGGCAGGGTTTACCCCAATCCTCTGTGAAGCGTCGAGGTCGAGATGCAGTGCGGGTCGGCGTTCGGGTGGTGGAGTGGTGCGCTGGGATGGCACGCTGCGACGCATGGGACTCGATCTTCGTGTGGCGGCTCTGGCCGCGTCTTTGTTCTTCGTGGCGGGCTCGGCTCATGCGGGTGGCTGGACGCAGCCGAGCGGTGAGTACTACGCCAAGGCGTGGTGGCGCAGCCTGGTGGGGGTCGGCGCCTTCGACACCGACGGCGAGATCGTCGAGCTCCCCGACACCTACCTCGACCAGGCGCTGAACCTGTACGCCGAGTACGGGTTGGCGGAGTCGCTGACCCTGGTCGCCTTCGCCAACCCCTACGGCTACGCCCGCTACGGCGACGCGTCCACGAGCTACGTCGGGCTCCTCTCGGGTGGCCTCCGCTACGGCGTGGCCCTCGGTGAGACGCGGCTGGCGGTGGAGGGCCACTACGGCTATGCCCCAGACCTCGGGGAGGAGGACCTCGCGCCTTCGGCGCAGGAAGGGCTCGCCCACGTCTACATCCCCACCGTGGGCACGCGGCGCGTCGAGGGGGAGCTCCAGCTCGGCCACCCCCTGTCCTTCGGCTGGACGGCGGCCTCCGTTGGCTATCGCTGGCACAGCCGCGAGGGGCTGGATCCCGCCCTCTACGGCTTCGCGCAGCTCGGCTGGAACGCCAGCCCCGCGGTGGTCCTCGACCTGCACCTCAATGTCCTGGAGGCGCTGGGTGAGATCGAGATCGTCAACGTCGCGGGGGCGGGTCAGACCCGCTACTTCGGCTACGGCGTGGGCGCGAGCTGGTGGCTGACGGACGCCTTCGCGCTCAACGCCGGACTCGAGGGGGTCTTCTACGCCGCCTCCAACGCCGCGACGCCAACCGTCACGGCGGGCGTCGAGGTGCGACCACGGTGAGGGACCCGCTCGACTTCGGTGGGCGCGTCGTCCTCGTCACCGGCGGGACGCGCGGCATCGGGCGCGGCATCGCGACGCGGTTTCTCGGCGCCGGGGCAGACGTCGTCGTCGTCGGCCGCAACGAGCCCGACTCGGTGCCGGCCGTAGGAGGGCGCGAGGCGGTCTTCGTGGCGGCGAACGTGCGCCAGCCCGACCAGACGGCTACCGCGGTCGCGTCGGTGGTCGAGCGCTACGGGCGCCTCGACGTGCTGATCAACAACGCCGGAGGGTCCCCTGGGGCCGAGGCCGCCACCGCGTCGCCGCGGTTCTTCGCAGCGATCATCGATCTCAACCTGACGGCGCCGATGGTCTGCGCCCAGCGCGCCAACGCCGTGATGCAGGCCCAGGACGACGGCGGCACGATCATCAACATCGCCAGCGTCAGCGGGACGCGGCCCTCGCCGGGGACCGCCGCCTACGGCGCCGCGAAGGCCGGCTTGCTCTCTTTGACCCGCAGTCTGGCCGTGGAGTGGGCCCCGAAGGTGCGCGTCTGCGCGGTGACGGCGGGGTTGGTCCAAACCGAGCGCGCCCACCTCCACTACGGAGACGAGGCGGGCGTCGCGCGGGTCGCGGAGACGATCCCGCTCGGGCGGCTGGGGACGCCGAGTGACATCGGTGATGCCTGCCTCTACCTCGCCTCCCCCCTCGCGGCGTATGTGAGCGGCGCCGCCATCGAGGTCCACGGCGGGGGGGAGCGACCGGCGTTCCTCGAAGGCCCGGGATCCCGCGCAGGCGCAGCTCACGCAAAAGGCAGTGTCGCGCCAACGCAGTGATGTGTCACGTGGCCGGGCTGACCCGGCCAATCTCGAGGCGCCCCCCCTGCGTCACTCTCCGCGGGGCTTGGCACGCTCCTGGCTACGCGTCGTAGTCGAAGATGAGCCGCGGGTGGTAGAATCCCGGTATGAAGAAGGCGAGCTCCCTCGAGGAGGCTCGACGGGTCCTGGATCCGCGGCCGTTGGACTTCTCGGGCGACGGAGGCGACGTCGCGTCGCGCCCGGCCTACTACCGAGAGCTGCCGCGTTCCGACGACGGGGAGCGGCGGCGCCCGAGCGTCGTCGAGAAGGTGATGAAGCGGCTGCGTGGCCACCGCGAAGCCGTCTTCCTCTCCGGGCACATCGGCAGCGGGAAGAGCACCCAGCTCAATCGGCTCGCGGCGAGGGACGAGGTCCGCGCCGAGTTCGAGGTGCTCACATTGCGCTTCGAGGAGCATGAGCGGGCACACCTCGACAGCGCCCAGGTGGTCTTTCGGATCGCCGAGTGCCTCTTTGAGCGCGCGGTGACGCTGGAGCTGAAGCCGGGGCGGTGGGTCGACAAGCTGCGGGCCCTCGACGCCGAGATCTACGGGGCCACCGGCGTCGTGGTGCCGGAGGCGAAGCTGGGGGCCGAGTTCGATCTGCTCTTCGTGAAGGTGAAGCAGGAGCTCAAGCTCGACCAGAGACGACGCAAGCAATTCCGGGAGTTCGGCGAGAGTCAGCGCAGCGTCTTGAGCGATCTCGTCGCCGCGCTCGCCGACGGGATCGAGGAGGCGCTGGCGAAAGCCGAAGAGCCGGCGAAGCTGCTGCTCGTCGTCGATGACCTCGACAAGGTCCGTGGAGCCGAGAGCCAGACGGATGTCTTCGACACCAATCTGAACGCCTTGCTCGGGCTGCCCTTCGCGGTGGTCTACACGCTGCCGACGGGTGTCGCCTTTACGGGGACGCGCCCGGAGCTGCGACGGCGCACCGTTCATCTGTACCCGGTGGAGGTGCTCCGACGGGTCGACTCGAACGTCGTGGAGGATGCCGCCCGGGAGGAGCATCTGCCGTTCTTCCGGGCGGTGGTCGACTCGCGCGTCGAGGCGAGGCTGTTTGACGACGACGCCGTGAGGCAGGCCGCGCTGCACTCGGGCGGGGTGCTGCGCACCTTCTTCCACCTGCTGATCGAGGCGGGGGATCTGGCGCGATACAACGATCTGGACACCGTCGACGCGATCTCGATGCGGGAGGCGCTCGTCGACGCGCGGCGTAACGAGAGCATGGGGCTGCTGGCGGGGGACAAGGCTGCGCTGGCGGCGATTCACGCGAGCCACCAGCTCGTGGACGAGGGCCAGCGCAGGTACCTCGACATCGGCTGGGTGCTGGAGTGCCACAACCACGAGCTGTGGTACGACGCCAGCCCGTTGCTCTGGTCCCTGCTCGGCGATGGGGTATGAGCCGGCGCTCTTGCGGCGCGATGTGGAGCAGCTCGAGCGGCTGACCGGGGCGCTCGCGGCGGGGGGCAAGGCTGCGATCGTGGTGTGTCCGGTGGGGCTCCGGCGGGCGGCGCTGGCTTGGCTCAGAGGGCATGGGGCTGACTGCTCGCAGCTCCGCGAACTCGCCGATCCAGACCAGGTCGCGACCACGCTCTCCGAGGACGGCCTCCAATGCCTGGCCCCGGTCGAGGCGACCTTCGAGGCGATCAACCTGCACCGGGAGAAGCTGCGGGGGAATGGGACGACGCTGCTCTTCTTCGACGAGGCCTCCGCCGGCACGTTCCGGGTGAGCGCCCCCGACGCATGGTCCTTCCGGGACGCGATGGTCGTGTTGCGTGGCGACTTCGGTCCGCCCGAGGTCGAGGTGGCTCCCGAGCCCGAGCGGGTCGTGAGCGCCCGTGGCGGTTTGAGCCGGGCGAAGAGCCCCGTCGAGCGTGTCTGGGCGGCCCACGAGTTGGCGGAGGCTCTGCGCGCCATCGGCCGCCCCGATGAGGCTGCGGCCGTGGCGCGGGAAGCGCTGAGCCGCTTGGGGGACTCGACGGACGCCCAGCTCGAGCTCGGGCGCGCACAAGCCCGGGTGACGCTCGTCGGCGCGTTGGCGGGGAGCGGAAGGCCGGCGGCCTGTTGGCGGGAGGCTCGGACCGCGTCGAAGGCGCTGGGCAGGCTCGGCGATGAGGCGCACCTGCAGCGAATCTGGCTCGATGCAGCGGCGTTCGGGCCACCGCCGTTCTTCCGGGACCGGTCTCGCGCGGAGGCGGCGCGCCGCGAGATGGACTCGAGCGACGTGCCGCGGTGGCTCGACTACCAGCTCGCCGGGACTGAGGCCGTGCTCGCCATCGGCCGCGGTGATCTCCTGGCCGCCGCCGCTCGTCTCTCCGAGATGAGCGGAACGGCTGATTGGGACGCGGCTCTCGAGACACGGGCTCAGGCGCGTCTCTTGGATGCGGGTGGGACTCTGCTCGGCGCGACCGACACGCTGCGGAAGGCGGCGGCGGCGTTCGGGAGGGCCGCTGCATCCTCCACGGTGGTCCACTGCACGGCCCGCATCGCGGAGCTGCTGACGGAGATGGTCGAGTTCGACGCTGTCGACCGGGCCCTGGAGCGGGCGGAGACGGCGGGTACAGCCCCCCGAGATCGAGTCCGCCTTCGGCGGGTGCGGGCACGGGTCGCCCTTGGCCGGGGGAGTGGGTCGGGCGCCCTCGCCCGGCTGCGGGAGCTGGTCACGGAGTTGGCGGGGACGGAGCTGGACGCGGCGCTTTATGCCACCTGCCTCCAGATCGTGGAGACCGCGGAGGCGGCGCCGGTCGATCGGGAGGCGGCGCGGGCCAGCCTGGAGGTGGCCGAGGCTCGCTTGTTGGAGCTCACGACCGACGGGCCGCCCTGGTACGGCTCGCTCATGCCGGCGTTGCGCGCGCGGATCACCGACGGCGAAGCGTCGCTGGCCCTCTTCCGTCAAGCGACCCGCCACGCCCTCGTGGAATGGCCGGAGCTGGCGCCAGTCGTCGCGCGTCCTCACGCCATCGCGTTGCTCGATCTGGGTCGCCGCGACGAGGCCCTGGGGGTCTTGGGGCTGCTCGAAGGGATGTCCGTCGAGCACCACATCCCCCGCGAGGTGGCGTGGGCCCGCGGGCTCCGGCTCCGGGCCGGGGCGTGCGACGAAGCGGAGCTGCGCGAGGCCTTCGCGGCGACGGGCTCGGGGCGGATCACCGCCAACGTCCTGCTCCATATCGCGGAGCACGGGGGCCCAGTGGCGTTCGCCGACGAGGCCGCCGCGATGTACCTCGAGATGCCGATGCCGGCGCGGGAGGCGCGGGCCTACGAAGTGGCGGGGGACCGGCTCCGCGCGACGGGTGACGAAGCCGGCGCGGTCCGGCGCTACAAGCGGGCCCTCGGGCGGATGCGCCGCTACGGCGTCCGGCTGCGGCTCGCGGACGTGGAGGAGAAGCTGCACCAAAGGCCTATCCAACAATAAA